>NZ_JBIWAJ010000032.1:0-80382 GCF_044759975.1 Streptomyces sp. NPDC098789 | reverse complement strand
AACGGATACTTCCTCGGTGCGGACATCGTCCGGGTTCCTCTCACGAGACCCATCTGACCCCCTGCCACCACTTCCCGCATCTCGGGGGAACCTCAGAGCCGCCGCCGCTGCTTGCGCAGCTCCTTCTTCTTGTCCGCATCCGACTTCGGTGTCCGGGGCCGCTTCCAGATCGGCTGCCAGTCCGTCGGAGGCGCGTACGCCTCGGCGCGCTTCTGTGCGGCCTCCTTCAACCGGGCGGCGACGGCTTCGATCCTCGGGTCCGCGGGCGGCGTGGTGGTCATGCGACTCCTCCGGTGGGTGGTGTCCGGCCCGGCGCGGGCCGGACAGGCTGGTGGGCGCTCGGCGGCAGGGCCGCCGCGGACTTGAGAGAGGAGCGCCGGGCGGCGGCTCGTTCCTGGACGCCGGCTTTGAGCCGGGCGGCTATCTCGGCCGCGGCGGCCTCCAGCGTCCTGCTGGTCAGCTCCACCGCGGCGACGTCCGTCATCGGCTCCAATTCCCGGCCGGCCCTCCGCCCGGGGCGAGGGTTCGGCGTGGTCGGCACGGTGACGGTGTGCGGCCGGGGCCGGGAGTTCAGGCGATCCGCGCGGCGCAGCGCATGGACGCGGGCGGTCAGCGCTCCGGAGGCGAGACGGGCCCGCTCGTACGGTGCGGCGGAGCGCTTGCGGGTCAGCGCGCGCAGCACGGCCTGGTCCTCGGTGTCGTGTGGGTACAGGGCGTGCAGGTCGGCGGTCATCATCCGGCCCCGGCCGACGGGGCGGGTGTAGTCGTCGGCGGCGGCCTGGACGATCTGCTCGTCCAGGCCGGGCCGGTGTCGGCGGCCGCGCAGGGCGTAGGCGAGGTGGCGTCGGGCTTCGGCGAGGAGGTGGTGCCGTTTGAACGCGCCGCGCATCACGAACACCACGGCGGTGACGTCGACGGCCGCCAGGGCGACGTCGACGACCGGGCGGACCCGGGCCCAGATCGCTTCGGCGGCGGCTCGGGCCCGCTCGGCGAGCCGGTAGACGGTGCAGGCGCCGAACGCGACGACGGCTGAGGCCCGCCACCGTGCGCGCAGCTCGGTCAGCGACAGCAGTGCCGTGCGCTTGGGTGAGCGGGTCTGGTCGGCGGCCTGGCAGGCCAGTGCGTAGGCGGCCCGCTCCCCCGGTGCGTGTCCCTGCCGTTCCTCGTACTTGGCCACCAGGACGGGGAGGGCGTCCTCGATCTGCTGGCGGCGGGTGGACTGCCAGCCGATGAGCCGCTGGTCGATCCCGGCGATCTCCATGACCGGGCGGCGGCCGGGAGTCACCTCGCGCATCTCCCACGCCCACCCGAGCCGGGCGGTGACCTCCTCCATGAAGCGGAGGGTGTAGAGGGTGTCGGCAGCGACGATGTTGGCGAGCATTGAGTCGGCCGACAGGTTGCCCCACGTCCCTGCTGCGTCCGGGCGCCGGGCGCGGATCGAGATGACCGCGTGGTCGTGCAGGAGCGGCCGCGTCTCGGCCGCCCGGGACTCGTAGTGCCGGAACACCGCGACGATCAGTCCGTCCCGGATCGGCTTGCGCTGCTTGCCACCGCTCTTCCAGCGGATCTGTGCCACCGCGTCCTCGAGCCACGCCAGCGTCTTGTCCCGGGCGATGTCCTGGCACAGCTCCAGCACCCGGCGGGTCTCGTCGTCCCCCAGCGCCCACGCGATGTGCACGGTCGACGAGGGCCGGAACACCAGGTCCATCGCCAGCCAGGGCGTCCGCTCTTTCGCCTTCTCGGTCTCGGGCGACTGGTTGTGCTCGATCGGGCGGCCCAGCACCGTTGCCCGCCGTGCCTTCGCCGGGGTGTCGCCCGCCTCCAGGCGCTCGCGCTCGATCCGGTCGGCGCCGGGATGCCGGCCTTCCCCGAGGAGGAGCTCGGCCGGCCGCTCGGTCACCACGTCCCCGGCGGTGAGGCCGACCGCGGGCAGGCCCCGGCCCTTCCAGACGCCGGGTGGGACACCGGCCTTGTCCTGGGCGGCGCGCAGCGGCGTACCGGCCGGGCGGTGGCCGTCGCCGACCATTACGCCGCGGAAGAGGTAGCGCCATCCGTTCCCCGGTTCGACCTTCGACATGCTCATCACCGGGCCAGGGAACCCCGCCCGTGACCTGCGAGAAAGGGCGATCAGGCCCCCGTCCCGCCGGGCGGGAAGCCATCACCAACTCTTTGCCCGTGGCGCCCGCCGGGCGGGATGCCCCGGCAGCCCGAGACGGTAGCCCGTGCACGTGTGCACAGTCCGCCCCATGACAAGCAACTCGCTCCACGGAGACCTCTGCCCGCTGTGCAGCCTCCCTCTCACGCTGCGCACCACCGCCGTCGTCCGCTCGGCGAACACCGCGTACCCCATCCGGATCAACACGGTGCCCCACTGCACCAGCTGCACCAGCGACATGACTCGCGCACAGCAGTGGGCCGACAAGATGCGCGACCGCTACGAGAACTGACACGGACCGTGCGATTACTGCGCCATGGCCAACGTCCCACGCACGGAGACCCGCTCCAACCCAATCGAGCCTCATCGAGCACACCCCACCGCACGACAGCCCGAACCAACCGACACCGCTGAGCAGACGACGTCACCGACGCCCTTCAACACGAACAGCCACCCTCGCCCCCGGCCACCGGCCGGGGGCTTCGTGCTTCCTGGAGGAGTTCACCGTGCCCACGTACGAGGCCCTGCCCCGCTTCGCCGCCGACCTGGACCGTCTTACTCCCGAGCAGCGTCGCCGCTTCCGCCAGACCGTGGCGGCCTTCGTCGAGGACCTGCGCACCGGCCGCTTCCGCGTTGGTCTCCGCGTCAAGCGTGTCCAGCGCGTCTCCGGCATCTACGAGCTCACCTGGTCCATGGGCTCCGGCCCGGCTGGCCGCGCGACGTGGGAGTACGGGCCGGAGCTGCGTCCCGGCACCCCGCACGTGATCTGGCGCCGCATCGGCACCCACTCAATCCTCACCGGACCCTGACCGCCGGATGCCGTCGAAGCGGACGGCACAGCCGATCATGAGGTGCCAGCACCACGGACTGGCCGACTCGTTGGGCGGAACATGAAGCACTCCACCTCCCTGGACCCGCTGGCCGAGAACGCGGTGATCGCAGTATGCGCACTCGCCGACGCCGCCGGACCTGAGCAGTGGAGCACGGGCGCCATCGAGGACGCGGCCACCGCACTGGAGGTCCTCGCCGGGGCGCTGGCCAATCTCAGCCCGGAGGCCGCCGAGCTCCTGGAGGTCGTCCCCGCCGCCGTCGCCGCACTCCGCGAACGCGTCGAGCACACCCCGGCCCCAGTCCCGCCCTCCGGCCGAACGGACCGCGTGGAGGACCCGGCGGTGCTGAGCACCGGCCTACGGCGAGCTCTCGCCGCGCACAGCCTCACCGGGCACCGGGTCCACCAGCTCGGCCCCGCCCTGCTGACCGTCACCCTGGACGCGGCGCACGCCCAGGCCCTCGCCGTGCTCCTCGCCGCCCGCCGCGCACTCCCCCGCCAGACACCCGCAGCCGAGGACGAACCCCGGTGGGGCGCGGGGCCGGCCGAGACGGCGGCGGCCGCCCTCGCGGGGGCCCTGGCCGCGTACGGGCCCGGAACGTACGCCCGGGTCCTCCCCTCCGAACAGGTCACCGCCGGGCTCTCCCCGGCGGCGGCCGGGGAAGTGACTGCCGCGCTGAACACCCGCTTGGTACCCGCCGCCGCGACATCGCGGCCGCGGCGCCGTGGGCTCGGGAACGGCTGGAAGGGCATCGGCGCCGGGCATTGAACTCGGCAAATACAGGCAGAGGGCCTGCGGGCGCGGCCTGGCTATGCCTTGAGAGCCGAGCTTTTGAGAGGGTCGCCCGTAGGCGTTCCTCAGGCCCTGCCCGGGGCCGGCCGCAGGCCCCACGGTCTGGTCTCGTTAGAGACCTTGACTGCCAACGCGGTCGTCACACCCTCACACAACGGTGCGAGAGCTAGCGCGAGTTCCGCGCATCCAGACAGCGAGTCGGACCGCACGTCACCGTTCGAGCGTACGCCTTCTGCGGCTTCCCGACCACGGGTTCTGGAACCTCGCGGGAGGCCGGGCTGGTGTGCTCGCGTCTCGAAGTCGTCACGGAGTTAGGCGAATTCGGAGGCGTCGCTTCCATGACATCAGCGTTCACCTAGTAATATTCGGCGGCATGAGCATCCCAACCCAGAGCGGGGGGCGAGAGAAACTAATCACTTCCCTCACTCCTCAGCTGCGCAGACTCCTCAAGATCCGGGCTTTCGAGCACGGCATGGACATCCAGGACGCCACCGAGCACGCCATCAAGGCGTGGTACCTGGCGTCCGATCTGCCCGAGGTGGACACGGCCAAGGCCAAGACTTGGGGAACCTTCCTGCCGCCCGGCGAGCCCGAGAACTTCAAGGCCACCTGTGGTGAGCGGGGCGTCACCTACATCCAGGGCCTTGCCCAGGCCGTCACGCTGTGGCTGGAGCACCACCCCTCCCCCACGGCGCCTCTTCACGCGCAGCCCGTGGCCAGGGTGATAGTGGCCAACCAGAAGGGTGGAGTGGGTAAGACGTTCATTTCGTCAGGTATGGCGCAGGCCTTGGCCGAGGCTGGCAAGCGAGTCCTACTCGTCGACTACGACCCGCAGGGTCACCTCACGGCTGAGTTGGGCTTCGAGGACGTGATGTACGAGGACGACGTCGAGACGCTCCTGATGCACATGGACGGCAGTGCGAAGGGCGATATCCGCGAGTTGCTCGTTGCCTTGGACCAGCAGCGCTTTGGGGAGCGGCTGCATCTTCTGCCGGCTTCGGACGATGCCTTCCTCCGCGACGTCTCGCTCTCGAAGGTCTCGTTCAGCGAGGCCGCGCTGGAGCGGGCTCTGGAGCCGTTGGAGGAGGACTACGACGTGATCATTATCGACGGTCCCCCCAGCCTCGGCCTGAACATGGACACCGCCCTGTACTACGTGCGGCGTCGCGACGGTGAACTCGCCGATCGATCCGGCCTCATCACCCCTGTCTGGGCCAACAAGGCATCCCACCGCGCCTTCAAGCTGCTGAAGGCGCAGAAGGAAGATCTCTGCCGTAAGGGGAGGATCCAGATCGACTATCTCGGCCTCGTCGTCAACGCGTACGACAGCCGCCGCGGGAAGTTGGTCAAGGAGAACAAGGACCAGTGGGAGAGGAGTAGCTCGCCCTCGGTCCTCGCCGTCATCGGCGATCTGAAGGAGGGCCGCGAGGCGGCTGACGGAGAGATCCCGCTCCTTGAGTACGCCCCGGACAGCGAACATGCGCAGGCGATGCGCGATTTGGCGAAGGAGCTTGCCGTATGACGACGTCCCAGCGAGTCACTCGCGGATTCGACATCAACGAAGATGGCTCGGAGGCCAAGCCTTCCCCGCGCCGGATTCGTACCCGGCAGCAGATCATGGCAGGCGAGGGTAAGCGGCCGCCTGCGGCAGTGGCCCTGTCCGTCCTCGCGCACAACCCGTTCAACCCTCGCGACGAGCTCACGGAAATCGGCGAGACCGCGGCTTCGCTAAGGGAACGTGGACAGCTCCAGCCCATTGCCGTCGTGCGCACGGCGGCGTTCCTCGCAGTCCATGGCGACCAGGCGGAACAGCTCGGCGACGCCGAGTACGTCGTCATCGACGGCAACCGGCGCCTGGCCGCCGCACACGAGGCCGGCCTCACCGAGCTCCGCATCGACGTCAACGATGCCCTCGCGGCCACCGCGGCCGACATTCTGGAGGCGGCACTGATCGCCAACGTCCACCGCGTGGACGTGCCCCCGCTGGACCAGGCGAAGGCAATCCAGGAACTGCTCTCGGTCCACGGAACGCAGCTGGCAGTGGCTAGGCGCCTTGGGAAGACCGCGGGCTGGGTGTCCCAGCGGCTTACCCTGCTCAAGCTGCCGGATGACCTTCAGCAGAAGGTGGACACTGGCCAGCTCCCGGTCCGTGAAGGTCGTCGCATCGGCGGGCTACCGGCAGCACAGCAGCACGCCGAGGCGAACCGCGTGCTGAACGTCGAGAAGCCGGCGCCGAAGCCCCGCGCCCGCCGCGACGGAAAGGCCGCAGCCGGACCCGCCCCTGCGGTTGCGTTGCCGGCCCAGCCGAAGGGCGCGCCTGAGGCAGCCCCCAAGCCGCCGTCCGGCGATGTTTACCAGGTAAACATCGCCGGGGACTCTGCGGGCGTGCCTGACCTGCCGTGGACGGATCCGAAGTGGTTCAACGAGCAGCTACGAGAGCACATGTCCTCCGAGCACCGCGAGGAGCTCACCCTGTTGCTCATGGCTGACTCCTAGAGCCGAGCAGAGCGCATGTTTACCAGGTAAACATGCGGCGCACTCGCCGACGAGTACCCGGGTCCCACCCCACGGTTGGGACCCGTTCTCGTGCCTGCCTCACCACGCCAGCGATGCCTCCGGGGGACAGCCAGCGCGGCCGGCACATGTTTACCGGGTAAACATCGTAGGTCCGCGTCAAGCGGCCGCTGCGACACAACGGTCTCAGCTGCGGTGGTGCTGGTGTCCGCTAGACACCGGTGGGCACGCGGCGGGTCATCTCCACAGTGTTCTCCAAGGCTTCACGGGCGCAGCATAGGTACGGGCGGAGCAGGTCCGGCACCAGGATGCGGTGGAGGGTGAGCATGATGTGCCATGCCTCTTCCCCGCCGGCGAGGGCTTCGACTTCGACAGAGCTGTTGCGCAGTGCACGGCCAAAGTGGTCAACGAATACGGGTGTGCACGACCAGTGCGCTCTCCGGCGGCTGTCGCGCTCTGCATCGAGTGCCGCTTGGAGGAAGGCAGCGAAGTCGGCTTCCGTGAGGAGCCGACTCAGTGCGTGGGTGAGGGAGTCCGCCGCGATGTACCGCTCGGGCCGCGCACGATATTTTGGCGGACCGAATCGTTCGCGCATCAGGTCGGCAAGTTCGTAAGGGTATTGCATCAGGATGCTGTCGTTCACAGGGACAGCAAAGCGATGCTGCCCTCTGTAGGGAGACGGACTCGCCGCAGGGCCCTGAAACGCACAAAAGCCCGGTTCCCCCGCAGATGGCTGCGGAGAAGCCGGGCCTGTACGTCAGCCTGCCGGGGCGCGGGGTCCGGGCGTCGTTGTCAGGTACTCACGCTCTTAAGGGCTGCGCTCAGGAGCACGGCGGTGTCCGCCCGGTACGGGTCGCTGTAGTGCTCGTGGTTGTCGACGTCGAACGGCGCGGTGGTTGCGGTGGTCATGAGCCCAGGGACGGCAGTGGCCGCCCGTCCTTCCAGCTCGATCTTGAGGCGGTCTGCGTCGCGGGAGGCATGTCGGCTCTGGGTGTACGGACCCAGGCGGAGCACGGTGAAGCCGGATCCGTCGGGCTATCGTACTTCGATGTCGACGCCGTAGTGGGCCGGGGCCATGCCTACGTCGTCGGGAAGCTCGCTGCCCGCTGCTGCGTGGGAGAGCGCCGTGTAGGCCGGCTGCCAGAGGCCCAGGATCCCGGCGGTTTCGCAGCGGAGCCAGCCGCGGTTGGTGTAGCCGAGCTGGCGGCCGTGGAGGTAGGCGGCGGCGTGCGGGGTGTAGGGGTGGACCAGGGCAACGGCGATCAGGTCGGGTCCGTGGTCGTCGCCGGGCCTGGGGTGGGCCCGTTCGATGTAGGCGCCGACCCGGACGGCGACGTCCTGGCCGCAGCCGGGCGTCCAGGGTTCGGGGGTGCGCAGGGCTGCAAGCATCGCGCGGAACGCGTCGACGACGACCCGGTCCTCGGGGCCGAGGACGGTGCCGGGCGCGGTGGCGCAGCGGCGGCGGGACAGGCGACGGTTCATCGGGGCTTCTCCTGTTCGGGGTAGGTGGTGTGGACGAGGGCGAGGGCTGCGGTCACCGTGTCGGTGAGGGTCTCGCGCACCGGAACGTTGTGGCGGCGTGCCACGTAGATCAGGTAGCGGTTGCGCTCGGGGTTGGGGCAGTTGGGCGGGCATCCCAGCACCGCCCTGCCCGTGCCGACGTCGAGGCCGAACTCGACGTTGGTGGTCATGGCCGGCAGCGTTTTGAGGTCGCGGGGGATCCAGAAGAGGATCGCCGTGGCCTGGGCGCGGGCGTTGGTCTCCCAGTCGACCTGGGTCTCGTAGCGGTCCGCGCGGTCGCCGTTGCGGGATTCGGGGCTCAGGACGGTCAGCGTCTGGGGGCGGGTCCACTGCTCGGCGAGCGCGCGCAGGGCGTCGGGCCTCCAGGACGGGACGGGGTTGCTCGTGTCCGGGGTGGGTCCGGCGAGGAAGACGGACGGGCCTGTGGAGGGGATGGGCTCGCGGGCCGTGACCAGGGTGGTGGGGCCGTTCATGGGGTGGCTCCGTTCTGCGCGTCGGCGGCGCGGGCGGCGTGCTGCGGGGTCCAGGGCAGGGGCAGGCCGTCGCCGGCCTCGCGGGGCACCACGTGGACGTGGAGGTGCTGGACGCTCTGGGTCGCCGCGGCCCCCTTCGACGTGATCAGGTTCGCGGCCGGAAGGTTGGTCATCAGCTCGGCGGCCCGGTGCATCACCGCGGCGGTCACGTCCGGGTTGGTTCCGGCGTCCTCGGCATGGACGCGCGGGATGACGATGACGTGCCCGTTGTTCACGCCGCCGCTGCGGGGGCGGATCGCGAGGGCGTCGGGCCACTGGCGGAGGATGACGGCCGGGGCCTGGCCGGCGGCGATGTCGCAGAAAACGCAGGTCTTCATGGCGGACTCCTTGGTCCGGTCGACGTTCGCGGGTGAGGAGCGAGCGGGAACAGCGAAGCGCCGCGCGCGGCCGGGAGGGTCGTGCGCGGCGCTTCGGGTGTGCTGCGTCAGGGGGCGTGGGTCACGGCCGCGTTGATGATGTCGGCGTGGTCGAAGGCGAGCTCCGGTAGGGCGTTCAGGGGCCACCAGCGGGCGTCGCGGGCGTCGTCGCCAGCGGTGATCGGGGTGCCCTCGGGGACGATGATCATGTAGGCGGTGGTGATGTAGTGGCCGCGGGGGTCGCGGTTGGGCTGGTCCCAGACGCCGAGCTGGTGGAGGTCGCCCGCGTTCACGTGGACGCCGGCTTCCTCGCCGAGTTCGCGGGCGGCGGCCGCGTGGATCGTTTCGCCGGGGTCGACCCAGCCGCCGGGCAGGGCCCAGGCGCCTTCGTAGGGCGGCCATCCGCGCTTGATCAAGAGGACGTGGCGGGCGGGGGTGAGGGCCACTACGTCGGCAGTGTGTCGGATGGTCTCGGTCTCGGTCATGCTCACCTCTCGGTCGGGCGGGTGGCTGTGTCGGTTGAGCGGTAGGTGCGGGTGCGGGCCGTCGGCGGCGCGGCTCACGGCCGGGACCCGCGGATGTAGTCGATGGCGCTGGCGATGTGGGTGTTGGCCATGAGGCTGCCGCCGGTGTCGATCCTGTCCCGCAGCTCGTCGAGCCGCGCCCATGCCGTCGTGAGCTGCTGCACGAGCCACGCCTTATCGCCGATCACGTCCTCGCCAAGCCGGGCTTCGACTGCGGCAAGGTGGTCGGTGTCCTGACGGCCGGCTTCCAGGAAGTCGTCGGCCCGACGGAGCTCGTCGGCCGTGAACGCCTCGCCGAGGCTCCGCGCGGCGTCGGCCTGCGGGTCGTCGGCGTAGGCGGCGAAGCCGCGCAGGTGAACCGCGAGGCGGGCCAGTTCCCAGTCGCTCCTGCCAGGCTCCCTGCTGTCCTGGAGGAAGTTCACCGCGCGCTCCCGGCGCTCTCGCGGATCGCGATGCCGTCGTGCTCGTCGAGCTCTTGGCCCGCGCCGTCGAAGGCGCCGTGAACCGAGCAGACGATGTCTTCGCTGTCGTCCAACTGCCCGGCGAGTGCGCGGGCGAGGCAGGTGATGCTGTAGGCGGGCGCCCAGGCCCGTCCGGTGCATTCGTTGTCGTGGGGGCAGGGCACCCTCACGTCGAACCCGATGTCGCCCTCGCCGTCGACGTCCGTGCGCAGGGCGAGGGTGAGGTACTGCTGGCCGAGGCGGATCTCGGCGACCCGGTCTCCGCCGGCGGCCATCGAGCCGGGCCTCCAGCGCCACAGCGGCAGGATCTCCTCACCGAACACGCGGCGCACGAGGAGCATCTGGCCCAGGCCGGCGCTGCCGTCCAGCCCGAGATCAGTGTTGCGGGCGTCGCCCAGGCGCTGCAGGAACGGGAGCAGCTGGCAGAGGCTGTCGGAGAAGACGACCTCGTTGAATCCCTCCGCGAGGAGCTTCGGGTGGGAGCGGACCATCGCCTGGTGCTGCGCGCGGACGGTGTTGTCCGGGACGGTCCGGTTGGCCGGCCGCGGGCCCTGCCGTTCCACGCACACGGAGGCCGGGGTGGAGACCATGACCGCGATGGCGGGCATGTTGTGGCGCTTGGCGGCGGCGACCAACGGGGCCCTGGTCGCGGGCGTGACGCTGGTTGCGTCGATGACGGTGAAGAGGCGTCGGCGCATCCTCGCCTCCAGGAGCAGGTGGAGGGCGGCAACGGCGTCGCCGGTCGCGTCCTGGTTACCCGGGTCGTCGCTGACGACCTCGCGCAGCGCGTCCAGGGACAGCACCTGCGAGGCGGGCCAGGTGCCCGCAAGCGT
Source organism: Streptomyces sp. NPDC098789 (assembly GCF_044759975.1). Classification (NCBI taxonomy): domain Bacteria; kingdom Bacillati; phylum Actinomycetota; class Actinomycetes; order Kitasatosporales; family Streptomycetaceae; genus Streptomyces; species Streptomyces sp. NPDC098789. The sequence continues at coordinate 69,863 of NZ_JBIWAJ010000032.1, read as the reverse complement.
GGACTTCCCAGCTCCGCTAGGTCCGATGAGTACGACCAGGCTGTGCTCGGGCATCTCCGGATAGACGGAGGTGGTTGTGTTCATGAGCGGTCTCCATGCGAGTCGGGGGCGTGGGGAGCACGACGCAGGTGCGGGCAGTGCGTCCAGAGCGTGAGTTCGCCGTCGGTGTGCAGGCAGCCCTGGCAGTGGTCGCCGATCGGGTTGTCGAGGCAGATCAGCAGGTCCTGGTCCGCGGCCCCGGTGTGCCGCTCGTGGTAGCCGTCGCCGTGACGGCAACTGCCGGTCCCGGCCTCGCCGAAGAACGGCACCGGACCGTGGCGGAGGCCCGCTCGGGTGGAGTCCGTGTCCGGCACTGCGTGGGAGTGGTCGGTCATCGGCTGGTCGCCTTGGTCGTGGCGATGAGTGCGGCGGCGGTCTCCCAGCCGTGGTGCCAGGCGGAGTCGAGGGCGTAGGCGCCGTTGAGGCCGTGGTCGGCGAGGCGGAAGAAGTTGCCCTTGCCGGTGGTGGTCGCGAGCTGCTCAAGGACGCCGCCGGGAACGCGGCGATCCGCGATGTAGTGGGTGATGCCCGACAGGGCGAGCGCGGCCGCGGCGGCGCCGGGGTGCAGCCGGATGCCCAGGACCCGGGCGCCGACCCCGACCACGAGGGCCTGGGTGGCGGTGTAGGTCAGGCAGTGCCAGGCGCATGCCTTGATCCCGTCGCGGGTGCCGTGCGCGACCGGCTCGGCGTCCGGGTTGGCGGCGGGCATCAGGACCGGCTTGGCGTCGGTGGCGGCCTTGACCCGGGCGCAGTGGTCGTTCTGGATCCAGTGGTCGCCGATGTTGGAGGCGGCGCGGCCCAGGCCGAGGACGGCGGCGAACAGGGCGGGGCGGTGATGCGTCATGCTGGGGGTTCTCCTGATCTCGAAAGGGTGAGGGAGCAGGGCGCCGGCCTCTTGCCGATGCTGCGGCGCCCGTGATCTCGCCCCGGCCGATCCGGCCGGGGCGAGATGCGTTCACGCGGCCAGCCGGTGCGCGGCCGGGGGAGCGGTGTAGCTGGCGGGATCGGCCGGTGTGCCGTCGTGGCACTCCAGGCAGCTGGCCAGGGACGTCGGGAGCACGAAGAAGTACCGCCGGTCGCAGGTGCCACAGGTCTGCCGGGCGGCCATCGCCTTGTCGAGTGCGTACTCCTTGGCGAGGGTCATCGGCCGTACCGGGCGGGCCTTCGCGATCTCGTACAGCAGGCCGTTCTTGGGGCCGCGGGTCTCGACCTCGGCGACCGGTTCCTGTCCGCCGGGGCGGAGCCCCATCGCCCGCAGTTGGCGTTTGGTCGCGTAACCCGACGGCGCGCACAGTCGCTTGAACACCGGGATCGTGGTCTCGGGTTCAGCGGGGGCGTAGGGGTCGACGTCGGCCAGGTCCTCGTCCTGGTCGGCCATCACCGGCTCCAGGTACCGGGCGGGCGGCGCTGGGGGAGCGGGTGGCGGGGGCCGGGGATGGTGGGGCGCGGGCGGCCGATCCTGCGGCGCGGCCGGGGGGTGATCACGATGGACCCTCCAAGTCGAGGCGGTGGCTGGCACGTGCGGGGGCGCCCGCCGACCCCGGGTCGGGGTGGCGGGTGCGGGGGTTGGGCTGAGGCCGGTCGGCCTGCCCAGGTCACCGGCAGCCGGCCGCCCCGGGTGCGGGGCGGCCAGGGCCGGTGGCCAGGCGGGGCGGTCGGAATGGGGTCAGAGGGCGGCGGAGATGACGCCGAAGATGAGGGCGGCCGCGCTGCCGAGGATGAGGGTGGCGCTGGCGGAGGCCCAGAAGGGGTGGCCCATGCCATTGGGGTCGCGGAGGTCGCTGAGCCCGTCGGCGATGCGCGCGTGCATCGCGATCAGCGGGCCCAGGGCGGCGTACCAGCGGCCGAGGCGGTCGATCTGTCCGGCGGCTTCGGCGTCGGGTATGTGCCCGCCGTGGAGGGCGAGGCGGTGGGCCGCGCCCTCGGCGGCCAGGTCTTCGAGCTGGTGGACGACGGGGCTGGTGGTGCGGCAGACGATGCAGCGGTAGGCGTAGCGGCGCACGGGCGGTGTCTCCTGGTGACTGGGGTTTCGGGCAGGACAGTGCGACGCCCCGCCGGGAAGGTTCTCCGGGCGGGGCGCTGGGCGGGGCAGGTAGGGCTGGGGGGGCTACGAGTTCTTGCGGTAGTAGCCGGGCCGGACGTGTTCGATCTTGCCGACCTTGACCAGGGCGGTCAGGGTGGTGGAGAGGGTTTCGCCATGGAGGTTGGCGAGGGCGCCGATCGCGTTCTCATCCATTTCCAGGCCGAGCGCGTCGTGGAGGCAGGCGAGCACGGCGTCTTCCGGGGTGGGCTCTGGCTCTGTGGTGAAGGGCCGGTGAGGCACGAGGGGCCGCCAGGGGTCTCGGACAGCGCTGAGCTGGAAAACCCATTCCTCGCTGTTGGGGTCCTGCCACTCGTGCTCGGGGAACACGTGGTAGTGGGCGCGGAGTACGCCGAGGGCTTCGAGGCAGGCGGAGCGGCCACCGGTCAGTTCGATCTGAACCTGCCCGGTGTGGGCGCAGTTGGGGTTGCGCGGGTGGTCGCCGAGGGCGCCGCAGTTGCAGGGCGCTTCGAACTCGATGTCCTCGTCCTCGGTCGGTTCCATGGCTTCATGAAACCGCAGCAGGTGGGCCGGTGCCCAGGGGTTACCTGGGCTTGGCGTCAGCGTGTGGCGCGGAGAAGGAGGTCAAGGACCGGGCCGGCCCACGTCTGGCGGTTGTTGAAGCGGGGGAGGTCGTCGGGATTGGTGGTGTTGAGGGTGTGCATGAGCTGGAGCTCGGTGGCCCGGACCTCCCTCGCCCACACGGTCGGGTCGTAGGCGAGGGCGGCGGCCTGAATCGCCCCGAGGAGGCACAGGCCGTGTCGGTCGCAGAGGGTTCCGCGGGTCCAGCCGTAGCGGATGATCAGCTCCCGTGCGGTGCGCAGGGTGTGGCGGACGCTGGGCTCCGGGAAGCCCGTCGGGCCGGTCGGGCCGGTCGTGTACACCGCTTCGACCTGCCCGATCAGGCCCTGTACGGCTCGGGCATCCGGGCGGGGGGACACCGGCCTGGGGGGCGCGGGCTGGCGGAGGTTTCCGATCGTCATTCCTGGCTCCCTTCTACGGGTTCTTGCGGTAGACGCCGTTCTTGACGCGTTCGATGGCTCCCTTCTTGACGAGGTCGGTCAGGGTGTTGGAGAGCGTCTTCTCGTTGAGGCCGGTGAGGGCCAGGATCGTGGCCTTGGGCATGGCCACGCCGACGGCGTCGTCGAGGCAGTCCAGGACGGCGACGTCCGCGGCGGGCTCCGGCGGTGCCTTGAAGCCGCCGCCGGGCGGGGGAGCGTATCCGGCGCTGCCCCAGCCGGAGCTGGTGTCGGAGTCGGTCTCGCCGTCGCCGTTCACGGGGGTGTCGGCGATCTCGTACCGGTCGTCCCATCCCGTGAAGTCGCGGGGCCAGGCGATGGCGTCGTGGCGGATGTAGGGGGCGGCGGATTCCAGGATCCAGGTCCGCATCATCTGGACGGGTTCGCCGGGGGAGCCGACGTAGCCGAGGCCGAAGGTGCGGGCGGGGTCGTTGATGGGCAGGTCGTCGGACCAGACGAGGGGCTCGTCCTCGATGTTCCAGGCGGCGGGGATCGCCCCCGGGTCGATTCCCTCGAAACCCTCGACGGTCACCAGGTTCGACTGGGCGGAGTCGGTGCGAAGCATGATCATCGCTCCGCCTTGGATGACGTTGGTGCGGATCGCGGTGTCACCGCCGAGCTTCGCGGCGTTGACGGCCTGGTTGACGATCAGCAGCGTCATGCCGAGGTTGCGGCCGAGCGAGGCAAGCTTGTCCAGGATGAACACCGCCTCCTTGCCGGTCTCCGTGGCCGTGTCGGTGATCATGTGGGTCTCGTCGACGACCGTCATGACCCACGGGCAGGCGTCGGTCGCCTTGAAGTTCTTGCGCCCCAGGCGCGCCGACTCCGCGATCCGGTGCCGCAGGACGGCGTAGGACAGGCGCAGGGACTTGATCGCGTCCTCGCCGGTCGCGGCGTAGGCGGCCATGGTCTCAACGTCGGGGTTGGAGCTGCCCTTGGGGTCGGCGTAGATGATCGCCATCCCGGCGAGGTGTCCGGCGAGCGCGATGATCTGGACGGCGCCGCCCTTGCCAGAGCCGGTGACCCCGGCGATGAACACGTGCTGCGCGCCGAGGACGGGGTCGAAGAGCTGGAGGCGGGCGGGGCGGCCGGAGACGCCGCGCCCGATGGAGATGTAGCCGCCCGGGGACGGTGTCAGCACCAGCGGGCCGGGGAACGGCACGCCGTCCTCCAGCGGGTTCTTCTCCATGATGTGGATCTTCGCCTTGCGGGGGTCGGACTTGTTGGGCTGGTAGTCAACCAGGGTCATGGATGAGCGCAGCGCACCCACCAGTTGCGTCCGGTCGGGAACGGGGAGCGCGGCCTTGTCCTCGTCGGCGACGACCCAGGCCACCCAGCCTCCGGTCGCCGGGTCCACCTGGGCGTCCTTGAGGTGGGTGCCCGGCATGACGGTGGGCCGGACCAGGCGGGCCCACATCCCTTCCATCGTGGTGGGATCCAGTTCCGCAGGCGGTGTGCGGCGCACCGTGACGTACTGCTCGCCGGGGTGGTGCCCGGCTGCGAAGCTGATCCACTCGGCGGGGACCCGGTAGGCGGAGCCGATGGCCTCGGCGGAGACGTTCACCGTCCGGCCCTGGGGGGCCTCGATGATGCCCTCCCACCGGTCCCCGGTGTCGCTCACGCCGACGAGGTGCTGGCCGGGGTGCGCGCCGCCCTCGCAGGAGATGTGGTCGGACCACACCTTGTAGAGCCCGCCCGGCCCCGCGGCAGCGACCGGGCCGGCCTCGGGGGTGGGGGCGCTGATGCGGACCTTGCGGGCGGCGAGGGCGGGGCGGAGCTTGATCGTGAGGCCGGCCCACATCATCCACCAGGCGGCGGAGACGAGCCCGGAGACGTTGGCCGGGTCGAGGAACCCGGCCATGAGGGCGTCCGCGTAGGCGGGGCCGAGGAACGCGCCCGGCACGGTCGCCATGGAGGTCAGGAGGCTGGAGCCCAGCAGAGTGGAGCGCTGGGCCGCCAGCACGTCCCCGATCCCCGTCGCGGCCACGACGTTCGCGGGGACGCGGCCGACGTAGTGCGCGGCGAACGCGGCGCTCCCGCAGACCGTGGCGGCCGCGGTCAGCGCGGCGAGCCCGGGCTCCAGGAGCGGGGTCAGCGCGCCCAGGGCGGGCGGGGCGATCACCGAGATCAGCGCGGGGACCTGGTCGGCGAGTTGAGGACGGCGGGTCACGGTGATCTCGGACATGCTCGGCTACTCCTGTTCGTAGAAAGAGGCGCGGGCCATGCGGACGGTCATCGCACCGACCTGCTCGTCGATGGCTCCGTGGGACTTCTGCGCCTGGGCGTCGACGCCCCGCGCGGCGGCGCCCACGCTGTCGGCGGCCGACGCGGACGCGATGGCGGCCGTGGACACTCCGCGCATGATCCTCGAGACGTCCTTGGCCTCACCGGTGGTGAGGGTGTCGACCTCGAGGGCGGCGAGCTGGTCGGCGACGTAGGCCACGCGCCGGGCATTCTGGTCGGCCCGCTGGCCGACCTGCCGGATCGCCTCGCCGTCCCTGGCGACCGAGTAGGCCAACTTCTGGACCTTCGCGCGCAGTGCGCGGTAGGTGGTCTCTGCCATGGGTGATGCTCTCCTTATCGGTTGTAGAAGGCGCGTTCGGCGGGGCTGGTCTCGGGGGAGTCGGCCACGGCCTTGTAGACCCCGCCATGGCGAACCTCCGCGTTCTTGTTCAAGGTCCGCAGCGCCTCGACCCCGCACACCGCGTTGGCGTACAGCCTCTCGGCCTCCTTGGCCTGGGTCTCGGTCGCCTCCTTGAGCTTTTGCAGCGACGCGATCAGGTGCTTGCCGCCCTTGACCTTCGGGTCCTGGCACGTCTCGATCAGTTCCTGGATCTCCTTGACCCGGTTCGCCGCAACCTCCCTGGCCTCCTTGCACTGGTCAGCGATCTGGTGGGACTGCTGCTCCTTGCCGTGCAGGAAGTTCGTGAAGGCCCGCAGGTTGAGGATCTCCCCGCGGGCGAGGGGGACGCGGTGGTGAGTGTGCTTGGTGTCGCCGGTGTACGTCGCCGCCACCTGCGCGTACGTCTTGGGCTCGGAGCTCGTCGGCGAGGCCGGCGGGGCGGTGGGCGTGCTCGGCACGGGAACAACTCCTCGGGTAGTGCGGTCACGGGCAGCGTCCATCCGCTGCTTGTCTTGAGCGGCCTTGTCACGGATGGCCTTCTGACCATCCGCGTAGCCGTCCGTCCAGGCCGCCGTATCCGCGTCGACGGCGGCCTGCTGCGCCCCGGCGTTGAAGCCGGCCTCGCGGGCCGGCTGCGCGGTGTACGGGCCTTTGCGGGGCTTGACCTTGCCCGGCTTGCCGGCGGGACCGGCTACCGGAGCCGGAGCCGGACCGGTCGGTGTCGACGGACCGGAGGCCGGCGGAGGGGATGCGGACGAGCCAGGTGACGGCGGGCCGGACGAGGGTGGCGCCGACCGCGGGTCGGATGCGGGTGGGGCCGGCTGCGGGCCGGACGCCGGGGAGCCGGGCTTCGTGGGGTCCGGGCCCGGCTTGGCCGCCGCAGCGTCGTCCCCGGCCTTCGCCGGGGTGGGCGCTGTGGCCGAGCCGGGGGCCGGCGCCTTCGGCGGCGTCCTCGCACCGGCGGGCTGACCGTCCGGGGGCTGCCGCCCGGCGGCGTCGCCGGGCTTGCGGCTGTTCCTGTCGTCCCGGGCCGTACGGTCCGCGGTGTCCGTGGTTGTCTTGCCGGACTGCTGGCGGGTGTTGTGGTCCTTACGGTCCGATCCGGTCTTGGCGTCGCGGCTGTTCTTGTCCGTCGTGCTGCGGTTGTCGCCGGTCTTCGCGTCACGGGTGTTGCTGTTCTTGTCGGTGGAGCTCTTGGTCCCGGAGGTCTTGGCGTCACGGCTGTTCTTGTCGGTCGCGCTGCGGGTGTCCGCCGTCTTCGCGTCACGGTTGTTCTTGTCAGCCTTGGTGCTGGCAGCCGAGGTCTTGGCGTCGCGGGTGTCGGCGGTCTTGGCGGACTTGTCGCTCTTGCTCGCGTGGGTGGTGGTCGCCGTGCGGTTCGACTTGGTGTCGGAGGTGGCGCCGCGCTTCTCCGCGACCTGGTGGTTGATCTTGCGGTCGGTGGACGATCCGCGGATCTCGCTGATCATGTGCTGGACCGAGATCTTCTGCTGCGGACGGTTCGCGATGTAGGCCGCGATGCCCTTCCACATACCGGGGTTCGACGTGTTCTTCTCGGCCTTGCCGGGCTTGCCGTCCGGCCCTCCGCTCTCCCCCTGCGAGGCGTAGGAGGCGGACCCGCCGGAGGCGTCGCGGGTGGGGCGCGCGAGCGTAACCGGAGCGAGGATCCCGCCCCCAGGCGGGGGCTCCGGAGCGGGGACGGTGGGCGGTGCGGGAGCGGGGTCCGGCGGGGCGGTGGGGGCCACGGCCGGGGGCGGATCAGGGGGCATCGGGGGAGGGTCAGGCGGGGTCGTCACTGCGGGATCCTCACTTTCTGTGACTTCCTTCCTTCCCTCCCTCCCGACAGGAAGGCCCGTTCACGGCCTCTAGGAGGTCGGGAACGGGCCTTGTGCCCGGGAGGGAAGGAAGGAAGGAACTTACGTGGCGTTACCTGCCTTGTTGGCCTTGTGGACCATGAATCCGATCCCGACGACGACCACTCCGGCGATGACGAGACCGCTGGTGATGCCGGATCCGCCGCCCTGGTTGGCGTCCGATACGGAAGCGACATTGGCCGCGCCTCGGGAGCCGCCGAGGGTGGTGGTGCCGGGGGCCGGGAACGCCTGGGCGCAGACGTCCTTGTTGAGGCCGGCCTTCTCGATGCACTTCTGGAATCCGTCCATGCGCCGCTCCTCCGCTTGTGCGTCGGGGGCGGTCGCTTTGGCCCGTTCCACCTCGAGCTGCTGGGCCTGGAGGGCGAGCTCCTGGGCCCTCACTTCGGCCTGTCCGGAGGAGGCGCTGTAGGCGGCGACGCCGACCGCGCTGCCGCCGACGATGACCAGTCCGACCATGGCCAGCACGGCCTTGGTCTGGCTCGTCATCGGGGTCTTGGCGGGCGGGCCGTAGGGGGTGGGCGCGGGCTGTTCCCACCCCGCGCCCGTGGTCAGGTTGGTGAATCTCTGGTCGATGTAATCGCGTTCACGGTCGTGCGTCACGCTGGTTCCTCCTGGAGGATCGGGTGCTCTTTGTCGTCATTGCGCCTCTCGGTGAGGCGCGACAGCTCCGTCTGGACCGGTCGGGCCGGCTCTGGCGGAGCTGAGGACAGAGGAGGTCCCAGTGCGGTGACCGGGCCTGCTGGGGGACGGTGGACCTGGACTACTGGCGGCCTGTTGCTGCTTCCGGCGGCCGCGTCCGTGTCAACGGAGTGCAGTGGGATGTCCGGCCTGCCAGCCGTGGCCGTCACCGGTCCGCGCTCACGCTTTCGAGCGTGAGCGCGGACCGGTGGCGACCATGAGCGGCAGGAGGGTGAGCGCAGGGCGGGCGCTCAGGTGTGGACCGGCATGCTCGCCTCGGCGCTGACGCTCGCGCTCGCCGGGGCGCTCGGGGTGCCTTCTTCGACCTGCTCGCGCAGGCGTTGGGCGGTGGGGCGGGAGACGGGCTCGTCGGACAGGCTTGCCTTCGTGAGCGCGTCGCGGATCTCCGTCCACTGCGGACGGCGCCCGAGCTCGGTGTAGAGGAGCCGGATGCGTTCGTGGCGGCGCTCGGTCAGCGCGCCCTGCTCGCTGCGGCTTCGAACGCTCTCCGCTCGGTGAGCGTCGTCGTCCTCCCCGGCGCGCTCGCCCTGGTGAGCGCCCGTGGTGAGCGCCGGGCGCTCGCGCTCACCCTCCCCGTCGCTGGAGGTGAGCGCGCTCACCTCGGGGTGAGCGCCGCCCGCTTCCGGGTAAGCGTCGGCGCCCACGTCCGCGCGCTCGACGGTGTGAGCGTCCTCGGGGGTGAGCGTGTCGGCGAGCGCCGCGGGCGCCGAGCCGAGCTTGAGCGCCATCCGCTGCTCCAGCGGCGCCTTCCAACGCCACAGCAGACCGAACTCCTCGCGCAGCCGCGCTCGCAGCCAGGTCTCCTGCTGGAGGCGGGTGAGCGCCTCGTCGTAAGAATGGATCTCCCACAGGATCATCCGGCGACGGAGCCGGGCGGTCGGGATCGGGGCGAGCAGCCAGCGCGAGCGCCGGACCGTGTCCATGCGGACCTTGCCGGTGACCGCGCCGATCTTCGTGGCGTACACGTGGGAGGCGATCTCCGAGAAGACGACCCACAGCAGGGTGAGGGCGGCATGGCCGATGCGGCCCGACGCGGAGTCCGAGGCGTTCCAGTTCAGGTACACGGTCACTGCCGTCAGCACGCGGGGCACCCAGCGGATCCAGCGCAGCTCCATCCCCATCCGGATCAGGATCAGGCTGGCGCCGGTGAACGCCGGGATGGCGACGTCGATGCCGACGGGGAGCAGCCAGGGCCATTCCCAGCCCCACGCGGTGGCCTTGGCCTCGAGCGCGGTGTAGGAGGAGAGCAGGCCGAGGGTGGAGACGACCGCGGCCGCCAAGATGATCCCGACGACCAGGAGCAGCTCCTGCCCGGACAGCGGCGGGACAATGCCGGCGGGCCGTGCCTCGTCGCGGATCCGGCGCCGGGTGGCGCGGGACTCGGCCCGGATCTCCCGGCGGCGGGCCCGCCGCACGGTGCGCTGCGTCGCCGCCTCGAGGATCCGCTCGGCCTCGGTCAGGGCCTGCGCGGCAGCGGCCTGGTCGACCGTGGCCTTGGCCGCCGCCTCCCGGGCCGTTGCCTGCTCCGACTCGGCCTGCTCCCGCAGCCGGACGACCTCCTTGTCCGTGGCGGTGCGCAGCTCCTCTGCCGAAGCGCGGGCGTCGTCCAGGGCGCGGTCGGCGTCGGCGCGCAGGCCGGCAGCCGTCTTCTCGGCCCCGGCCCGGACTTGCGCGGCCTGGTTGTCCGCGTTTGCGCGCGTCCGGTCCGCGTCGGCACGGGCGCGCTCCAGGACTTCTTCGGCGCCCTTGGCCGCCCGTGTACGGATGTCGGCGACGGTGCGCTCGGCCTCGGCGAGGAGCCCGGTGCGCTTCTCCTTCGCGTCGGAGAGGACCTGCGCCGCCTCCCGGCTGGCCTCCGTGCGGACCCGCTCGCCGTCGGCGGCTGCCGATGTCATGGCGCCCTGAGCCCGGCGGTCCGCGTCGGCCAGGACCTCCTCCGCCTTCCCGGCCGCCGCCGTGGTGAGGGCCTCGGCCTCTCCGCGCGCTTCGGCGAGCAGCTGCTCGGCGTCCGCCGCGGCGTCGGTACGGACCCGGTCGGCGTCGGCGACCGCGGTGGTCGCGGCGTCCTCGCGGATCTGGTCGGCGGCCGCCGCTGCCGCGGCCAGGACCTCGTCGGCCTTGCCGGTCGCCTCGGTGGTGAGGGCCTTGGCCTGCTCCCGGGCGGCGCCGAGCAGCTGCTCCGCCGTGGCTTCGGCGTCCGTGCGGGTCTGGGCGGCAACCGTGGTGGCGTTGGCCAGGAGGCGGGACTGCTCGGTGGTGGCCTCCTCGGTGAGGGTGGCCGCCTCCGTGCGGGCGCCGTCGAGGAGTTCGGCGGCCTGGGCCTCGCCCGCGGCGACGATTCGGTCGGCGTCCTCGGCGGCCTGGTCGCGGAGGTCGGCGGCGCGGTCGGCAGCATCGGCCAGGACCGGGTCTGCTTCCTCGAACACCCACGGCACGCTCTCCTCGGAGACGGCCTGGGTGGGAATGCAAGCGGCGGTGGCGGGCGCCTTGGTGCGCCCGGTGCCGCGAGGCTTGAGGGCCGGGGCGGGCTTGCGCCTGCGCCGGGCGGTGGTGTTGGCCACGGGGTGTCCTCTCTTACTCCGGCGCCTCGTGCAAGAGGCCACCGCGGATCGGCGTAGGTCGGTAGGCTCGGACGAGGCCCTCCAAGTCCCCGGCAGCTGAAATGCCGGGGACTTGGAGGGCCGTCTGCGTGGAGCGGGTGGTCAGCGCCGGGCGGGCAGCGCGCTGCTGTCCTGCCCGAGGTGCTGGCGCAGCCAGGCGACGGCGGCCGGCGTCATTGCCCCGGTGTCCTGCTCGCTCAGCGGCGCGGTGTCGATGTCGTGCATCGCATCGGCCGCCGGGAGCGGTCGCATGTAGTCGGGGTCGATCCCGGCGCGGGCGCGGTTACCGCTCAGCTCCACCAGGTCGTAGAGGAGCTTGCCGCTGTGGACGTTCGTCCAGGACCGCACCACCCGGCCGACGAACGTGTGGCCCGGGAGACCGAGCCAGAACCGTTCGACGTCGCGGAACAGGACCAGGTCGCCCTTGATGTAGCTGGTTGTCTCGTGGGTGGCCTGCGTCTGGGGCTGGGTCACGTGCTCTCCTCCTTCGCGTACACCGGCCCGGGGCCGGCGAGTCCGGACTGCCCGGCTCCCCGTCACCGCCAGACCCGACCGCCGAGGTTCGGCGGCCGGTGCGGGCGGATCAGGCAGCCGTCAGGCCGATCGCGAGGTACTGGCCAGGCCCAGCTGGAACGCGGCCAGGCTGGTCTTGCCGCTACCGATCGCGCCCCCGATGAGCGCGTGGTCGGCCGCGAGCCGGAGCGGCAGCGTGCTGGCGATGGCGTCGGTGGGCCGGTGCGGGGCTACGATCCGGCCGTCGGGGAGCAGCTCACCCGTGTCCTCGAACACCAGGACGGAATTGCAGAGCAGGCTCCAGCCCTGTTCGGGATGAGCGGCGATGATGCAAGCCGCCTCGCGGTCGGGGCTGTCGGCGGTCGGGCACGTCGGCCGGTGCGTGCACAGGGACTCCGGCATCCGCCGGGCCGTGCCGGTGATGGTCGTTGTGGTGTCGAGCTGAGTGCTGTGCTCCATGAGTTCTCCTGGCAGGGCGGGCCCGAGGATCTCCCGGACCGAAGGCGAGTGGAAGGGCGGGATCCCGCAGGGCGGGCGGCCGGTGGGTAGCGGGCCAGGGCTGCGGGCGAGAACCCGGCATCCGGGCCCGCCAAGCGGGACCCTGTTCTTCAGGTCTTGCCGCCCCTGGTGAGAGGCGGGTGGATGTCGGTGACGCGGTGGCCGGCATCCCAGGCGGCGGCCGCGGTGAGGACAGCGGCCGCCAAGAGCGCCTGGGCGAGGGGGTGGTTCAGGCCGCGCGCGGCGATGGCCCGTCCCGCATGGTGCTGAGCGGTACGGGCGGCCGGTATGTGCACGCGGGTGCTACTCCGTCTCGGGCTGCGGTTGCGACGGCGTCCCGCACGAGCACGGCTCGTGCTTGACCGACTGGTACGGCTCACCGTCCGCGCCGGTGGAGTTCACGGTGACCAGGGTCGGCGGGTGGTCGCAGCCGCTCACCGGACCGTGCCCGGCATGCTCGGCGGCCGGGGCGGGGCTGCGGCGTTCTGACCGCAGCGGCAGGTCCACCATCCGCACAGGCCACAGGCGTCGTCCGCCGCGCGGACCGGCACGTTGAAAACCAGCAGCGGGGGCCGGACGTAGCCGGGGGCCATCTCGGCGAGGGTCCGCCGGGCGCGGCGTCCGTCGGGGATCCGGGCGTCGTCCCGCTCGGCCATCGTGAGCAGCAGGGTGCCGACCTGGTGGAGGGAGTCGGTCTCGTCCCGCTCGTAGCCGCGGTCCTCTTCTTCGCGGCGGATGTCGTCGATCTTCCCGGCGCGCGGGGTCAGGGTGGCGGTCATGCCGCGACCTCCCAACCGGTCCGGGCTCGACGGGCGGTGCGCACCGCAGCCAGCTGTGCGGCGAGCTCGGCGATCCGCTCGTTCTGCTGCCCCAGGAGTACGGCCTGGTGCGGCATGCCACCGCTGCGGGTCGGCATCCTGCCGGCCTCGCTGTTCAGCTTCATCGAGAGGTCCGCGAGCTTGTTCCACTCCTGGTCGCTGGCCGCGTCAGCGGTGATCGCGGCGGCCAGGCGCTGGGCCTGGAGCTCGCGAAGCGCGACCAGCTCGTAGCCGGAGCGGCCTCCGCGGACGAGGTCGTCGACGCGCGGGTTGCCGTCGCCGTCGCGCAGGGCCAGCTCCTCGCAGACGGTGCGGACGGGGCAGCCGTGGCAGAAGCGGATCGCCTCGGCGCGCTGCGCCTGCCAGGTGGCCGGCGGCTCCCCGTCGGCCCGGAAGAAGAGGTCAGGGTCGGCCTTGGTGCAGCGGGCGCCGGTGTCGATCGCGGCCTGGAGCACCGGGCGCCGCATCCGGCGGGCCTGAGTGGATGTCATCCTGTGCATGTGCGTCTTCCCTTTCGTCGAGGGGGACTGCAAAGACGAACCCCCGGGGGCCTAAGCCCGGGGGTTCGTCGCTTCTGACTGCTGTACGAGCAGCCACGGCCGCCGCCACCCACAGCGTGAGCGGGTAGCGGCGACCGTGGGTGACCGTCCAGGCTCAGCGGCGTTCGAGCTCCGCCACCACCTGCCGGATGCCCGACTCCGGCCACGACCGCAGCAGCCGGTCCATCCCCGGCCGATCGCCCTCGGCGGCCAACGCCATCAGCTGACCCGCCCGCTGCTCCACCAGCGACCTGCCCTGCGACTGGCCCCCGCTCTGCCGGGCCACCTGAGCGGATGCCCGTCCGACCAACAGCGAGGCCACGTTCGCGACTTGCTTCTCCCACGCGTCCATATTCGACTCCTGAATCAGCGTCTGGCTGTCGTACGAGCAGCCACGGCCCCGGCCGCCCCCTGTTGAAGCGGGGGCAGCCGGGGCCGTGGTCGTTCGTCTCCGTGTGAGTCAGAACTGGGTGCGCATCCAGACCGGGAAGCGGCCGGCACACCGACCGCAGTGGGTCCGGCGGAGGACCTGGAGCCATCCGGCAGCGGCTGCGCGGACGAAGTTCAGCTCGGTGGTCCCGCAGTGCGCGCACTCGGGCTGGGCAGGAGCCCCTTCTGCCGGATAGCCGTCACGGGCCTGCTTGCCCAGCTCGGCCTGCCGCTGGTCGTGACGTTGCAAGTGCTCCGGCTGCTGCGGAACCTCAGGGCCATCAGCCGGGCGCGCCCCGTCCGGGACCTTCTTCCGTGCGGCGTCGGCCTCGCCGGCCTGTGCCTGAACCGCGTCCCAGTCGGCGACGCGCCCGGCGGGGGTGCGCTCGGCACGAGCCCGCAAGGTTCGGTCGGTCTGCGGGCTGAACGCCTTGGCCAGCACCGTGGTGGCTTGGCGACTGGAGGCATCCGTGGCGGCGTCGGTCAGGGCCTGGCGCCACTCGGGGATCGTCATGTCGAACTCGATCCGCCGGTTGCTGCTCCGGCAGTGGATCGCGTCGGCGACGCCGGCCTTGCCGGTGTGGTGCGGGACCAGCTTCTGCACCTTGCTCTGCATTCCGGTGATCGGTACCCAAGTTCCGCAGTCCCCGCAGACCAGAACGGCCTTGAGCGGGTCACGAAGGTCGATGTGCGAGGGCAGGAGCCTGGAGAGCTTGAGCGGGGGTAAGGCGCTGACCCGCTTCGTGCGGGTCCGGCGGAGGCGTTCCTTGGCGGTGGGCATCGCGGCGGTGATGGCCATGGCGAATCTCCTCATGTGCGAAGGGGAGGGAAGTAGGTGCTTCGCGGTGCTCTCTCCGCCCACCAGGCCGCACGGGTGACCCCGGCGTCCTGACGGACGGACAGCGCATTGCGCTGCATGCAGGAAATCGAGAACCCGGGGATTTGCTCTTGCCATCGACCCGGCCCCCTCTTGCGAGGCGGACAACTTCCTACGGTCGTGCGGTGACGCAAGTGGTGGCTACTCCCTGCGCTCAGCTACTCGCCCTGCGCCGGGAACCCCTTGATTACAGCCCCCTCCCGGGCGGTTCGTCAACCTGTCTAGCTAAGTAGTTTAGAAAAACTGCTCTGACCTGCGCCTTTACTTAGACACATAGGCGTTTCGTCGCATCCAAGACTGGCCCGTGTCGCGCCCGGCTTTCGAGAAACAACTAGACATGCCATGCTGTGCGGACCGGCAGCGAGAGACGCTCGCCGCGTTGGGATCGAAAGGGCAGGGGATGGTGACGAAGAGAGAGCCCGGAAAGGTCGAGCGGATCGCCGCCGACATCCGGGACAAGATCGCGCGGCGCATACTCGCGCCGGGGTCCCGCCTGCCCGGCGTCCCGCAACTCCAGAAGCAGCACGACATCGCCTACCAGACCGCCCGGGAGGTCTACGGACTCCTGGAGGACGAAGGCCTCGTCTTCTCTCGGCGCGGCAAGGGCACCTTCGTGTCCCTGGTGATCGGCAAGATGATGTCCGACCGCACCAAGCGGTACCTGCCCGCGCTGCGCGAGGCCGGCGGCGCCGTCGGTGCCTTCGAAGCCGAGATGAGGGCCATGGGCCTCGAGCCCAAGGACGCCATCGTCACGATCGGGCGGGACGTCCCGCCAAAGAAGGTCGCCGACATCTTCGAGATGCACCACCGTGCGAAGACTTTGAAACGCGAGCGCATCATGCCGGTCGGCATTCCTGGTGACGCTGAGGCGTTGGAGGTCGTCCAGGTGGCGACGTCCTGGTTCCCGCCGGACGTCGTGGATGCCTGTCCCGTGCTTGCCGAGTACGAGACCGGCATCGGCGGCAGCAAGTCACGCATGGCGGAGGCCGGCTTCCGGCAGGTACGTCTCCGCGAGGAGATCGAGGTCAGATCTCCCTCGGGGGAGGAGGCCGCAGCGCTCGGCATCCCCGTTGAACAGGCGGTCCTGGAGATCACCCACAAGGGGCTGACGGCCGAGGGTCGGATCGTGGAGATCTGCCTCCATGTACTGCCCCGCTCGAAATGGAAGCTCGCGTACGAGTGGGTCATCGACTCGCCGGAAACCGGCTGAGTAGCAAGAACTGCCGTGCTGGCGTCGCAAGCGCCAGGGCGGATCGAGCATCCACCACCACACCAGCAAGGAGCATTCAGCACATGGCTAGCAACCGAATCGACGACAACGGCGTGATCCTGCGCGACGCGCGGACCCGGTACACCACCGGCCAGCGCGAAGAGAACGGCGCCCGGGGAGCGTTCGACGCTGAGCTGCGCCGGTCCGGCCGCAGCCCCCGCACGGAGGTGACCGTCAGCCGCGCCGCCGCGCCGGCGGATGTCGCGGAGCTCCTGGGCGTCGACGGTGACGTCGTCGTGCGGGCTCGCGAGATGTTCGACGGTGAGCGCGTCATCCAGCTCGTCACCACGTACATCCCGGCCGACGTCGCGGAGGCCGCGGGCATTGAGCAGGTGGAGACCGGCGTCGGGGGCATCATCAGCCGGATGAAGGAAGCCGGGTACGACCAGGGCGGCGCGGCCACCGAGGACATCGAGCTTCGCGAGGCGACCCCGGAGGAAGCCACCCGCCTCGGTCTGCCGGAGGGCGCTGAGGTCCTGACCATCAACCACATCGGTGCGACGGCTGATGGCCGCATTGTCGAGGTCACCCAGCACGTTCTGGGGAAGGGCTGGAAGCTGCGCTACGCCGCTCCACTCGCCTGACACCCCTTCGCGAGCGGCGTCCCGGTCCCGCCGGGGCGCCGCCGCTGGCCCTTCTGGACTTCTGGAAACGGACCCCCGAATGAACGAGCAGCGCCTCACCGCCCCCGAGCTGGTGGAAGAACTCCGCAGCTCCATGGATGCGACCACGGGATGGATTCCCGCGCTCGCGGGCGTCAAAGGCCCGAACGGCCTTCCCGAAGGCGCCGGCCTCACCGAGGTAGTGGGAGCACTGCGAGACTTCGCCGCTGCAGACGTCCCGGCCTCCGTCGCTCGCCAGTTGGAGCGCGCTGCGGAATCGGCAGCGTCGGCCCTCGCGGGAGACAACAGCAGCCGGTACGGGCACCTCGGGACGGCGTACGCGTACGTGCTCCAGGCTCGGCGTTCCGCCTCGGAGCTCGCACCGTAGGGCGCTGGGAAGATCTGCAGATTCCGATCCTCACGACGTCAGCGAAGGAGGAACCGTGAAGCACCATCTGCTGCACTCGGCGCTTCTCCAACTCGCCGACGCCGGACGGAACTCGGCATACGCCGTTCGCCTCCCCCTGCGACGTGGATCGACTCGTGTGAACGGCACACACCGTGCGCCCCTTGAAACGCTGCGCAAAGTGACGACCGCCGGTGACATCTGGAATGTCACCGGCACTTGTCACCTCCGCACGGTCAAGGGGTCGTGCCATGCTCGGCCGCAGAAGGGCCAGCTTCCGCTCGATCAGCACCCTGTCCCGGCCCGGCTGACGGGTTCTCAGGGATTGCTTCCCGCGTGGCGGGACGGTTCACGAACGAGCCTCCCGTCAGGCGGGATCGGCAGGGTGGCGAGTCGGCGAGCGCCGGAACCGCCGCTCGAAATCTGTTCCGATTCAGGGGCACCAAGGGGCTCCACCTGGGCGTTCTCACGTCAGAAACGGAACGGTGATCGGCGAGGGGCGGGGAGTCGGGTGGGAGCAGTCGGTATCTCGTGCGGCAACACGCTCGTTCTCGCTAGCGAAGATCTTCCGGCCAATGTATGTTTTGGGGACTGTTTCTCTATGGTGGAGGCCCCGATGTCTGATCCGCTGCGGCGAATTGACGCCCTGGTGGAGGAGGGCACCCTCCCTACGCTCAAGGTCCGGCAGCAGCTCCGGCTCGCCGCCGGCCTCACCCAGACCGAAGTCGCAGAGGCTATCGGCGTCAAGCGACTCGCGGTCGCGCAGTGGGAGGCCGGGCGCGCCCAGCCTCACCGTGGGAACCGTCGTGCGTACGCGCACTTCCTTCGGCAGCTCGCCGTGAAGTACCCGGCCGCGGCCATCGAGGAGGCATCCGATGAAGGGTGATCTCGCGGCTGCGGCCGTTTTCGGGTTCGCCGACTCCGCCTTCGAAATCGAGGGGGTCGGGATGACCTAGGTCATCGGCCGCGCGCGCCAAACGAGTGGACTGGTACTCCGCTCCGGCTTCGCGCGGCCCGTCAGCGCCGACCACTTACAAATCAGGTCGGCTACCTGGTCCCGGTTGGCACCGGTTCCAGGCCTCAGCTCACTGAGCTGGTTTTTCTCTCTTAAGGCCCCGCCTTGGTAAGCGGGTCGTTCCACCCGGTCCGTCAGGACCGAGCTTCACCGCAGTCGCTCCCCTGGCAGGGAGCTTCCGCACTGTTCCACCGGCCCCTGGCAGGGCCACCGGAACTCAGCACGACCAGCCCACAGGGCTGTCCGCACCACCCGTCCGAGTCGCCATAAGGAAGGAAGCCCGCCTCTGGTTCGTCGTCCGGTGCCCTCTCCTCACGGAGGGGGCACCCACACATCCGCACGAACGGATAGGCCCAGCCCCGCTAGGGGCTCGGTCGGTCCACGCATATGGAAGTTGGTCTCTTCATAGTGCCCGATCTCGTGTCCCCCTGTCAGCTCGGCTCTGCCCGATTCACCCCGGTTCAGGTCCGGCGATCGTCCCGTGTGACGGGATTCGCGCCCGCCTTATCCCTTCTTGCGTGGTTCGTACAAGAAGAGGGTCTTCCGGTAGGAAGCTACAAGCGCGGGGCTTTCGGAGCGGTCTCGCGAGGTCCGGTCGCGGCACCCGTCGCTCGGCTCGTGCACCGGCTCGCGGAGGTCGTCCACAACTCCGTCGACGGCGGTGTCCGCGAGGGCGCCGTCCCGTTTGGCGGGACGCGATTTGAAGTTGTTGCCCGCCGTGCGGGAGCGCGGGGGGTGATTCGGGCTGAGCGGGCTCTGTCCACAGGCTGCCTCGTGCAGGGTCGTCGGATGGATCACGAAGCGCGTGTTTTGCCTGCTGAGGGGGGTGTCCGCCTTGGCGTGTACACCGGCCCGGTGACGAAGATGGCCTCGGTCCTCGCCGTGTCCGCCGCTGCGATCACGGCGGTGGGCCGATGAGCGCCACGACGGCCTCCGTGCTGGACCACCTGTCGTGGGACGACGTCGACCCCTCCGTCGCCGGGTTTCGGCTTCCGGGGCCGCGGGCCGCGTTGCGGTCGGTGCCGGCCTCGGGGAAGCCGGACGGTGACGGTCCGGAGGACCCGCTGCGCCTTGGTCGCGTGATGCGGCTTCGGTTGCTCGCCGCGGTCCAGGCGCTGTTGGCGGATCCGTCCGTCGCGGGGCAGTCGGACGTGGCGCGGCTCGCGGCGGTGGTGCTGTACGCGAAGTCGCGGGCGCCGAAGGGGGAGGAGGACGACCTTCTGACTTCGACTTGGGCCGCGGAGCTCGGTCGGTGGCTGGGTGTGAAGGAGTCGACGGTCCACCATCGGGTGCTGCCGCCGCTGCGGACGTCGGACGGCGTGCACACGCAGGTGGTGCGGGACGGCAAGGGGCACCCGACCGGGCTGAAGTGCCTGGTGATGCCGCTGTGGCGTGCTCACCACGGCGGGGGAGCGGGGCACCCGCTCGCGCTGACGAAGGCGGAGCTGGCGACGCTGCTGCGCCTGTGTGAGGCGTTGTTCGGTCACGGCTGGACGCCGAAGGGCAAGGAGCCGACGCCGCCGGGGCTGCTGGCCGGCCGTCGGGGTAAGGGCGCGGCGACCGACCGGCTCGGCCTGCTGCTGATGGTGCTGAACACAAGGGCCTCTGGCTGGCTGCAGCTGTGCGGCGGCTCGGTGAAGACGAAGGAGGGCCGGGGGGCGGCGACGCTGGCCCGGCTGCTGGGCTGCTCGCCCTCGGGGGGCCGCAAGGTCTTGGCACGGCTCACGAAGGCCGGTGTCGTGGCGCGGCAGCGCAAGACGACGTCGACGCGGATGAACGGCCGGGCCCGGGTCATGCTGCTCCCCGTGGCCCGCGCGTATGGCCGCACCCTGGCCCCTGTGGAGGCTGCTTCGGGGCCCGCTGCCGTGTTTTCGGCGCGTCCTGTTGGTGCGTGCGGAGATCATGCTCCGGTCGGTACTGCTGGTGCCCTTGGTACGTCTGGGATCGGCGGTGCTGAGAGCCCCGAGGAGACGGTGGATCGGGAGCGTCCCGATGGTGCAGAGCTCCACGCAATCCACGCTTCTGGGGTTACTTCCGTAGTTCCTCCGCAGCTCTCTTGTGGTTTTTCCGGCGAAGGCCGTGGGGCTGAAGGCCGTCGGCCGGAGTGCGTGCACGTACGCGAGGACCAGCCCGCCGATAGCGAGACCGGCGTTGCCGCGAGCGGGTCGCCGGTGGCCGAGGACGGCCCGCTGCGCGGGGAAAAGCTGAAGGAGTCCCCGGTCGACGAGCGAGTGGGACAGGGCGCTGCCGTGGCTGGCGCTGGTGGCCGGCCGCAGGTCTCGGGGTGGGAAAAGGCGCAGCAGCAGAGGTGGGTGGTCCTTCCGGCTGATCTTTGTCTGCGGGTAGCCCTGGGGCCGGTGGCGTGGCTGTGGGAGCGGCTGTCGGGGTGGCAGCAGGATCAGGTGGAGGCCGCCGCGAAGACCGAGCTGGCGCAGCTGGCCGGGCTGGGAGTGGCGTCGGAGGGTGCGCCGCGGCTCTTGGCCGACCGGCTGACCGACCGCCTGGCGGAGACCGGCGGCGAGGCCCGGGTCGACAAGCCGTTCCCGTGGCTGATCCGCCGGGGTCTGCCCCAGCGGTCGGCCTGCTCGCACCGCAAGTGCGACGACGGGGTCCGGCTCGACACGGGTGAGGGCTGCGAGAACTGCGGCAACGTCATCCACCTTCGCCGGGCCTGGCGTGCTCGGATCGGCGCGGACATCGACCGGGAGCTGCCCGGCCTGGCCGACGGCGCGCGCCGTGACGTCCTTGAGGAGCGGGTGCGCGAGCGGGTCGGCATCGAGGCGGAGGACCTCGCGTGGCGCCAGGAGCAGGCCCGCGCGGAGCAGGCCCGGCGCGAGGCGGCCCGGGCGTCAGCCGCTGAGCAGGCGGAACGCGAGCGCCAGGTCGCGGCCGCCGCCGACGCGGTACGCCAGGCGCTGGCGTGCGAGGACTGCGGGCGTGGCCGAGCTGCCGGGCTGTGCGAGGCGTGCGACCACCGCCGTCAGACCGAGGCCCTGATCGGTGAGGCCGGTCTCCTCACGGCGGCCGGGTCCGCCGACCTGAGCGACCCGGGCAGCATCGCGGCCGCCGTCGCCGGGGCCCGTACAGCCGTCGGTCACAGCATCGGCGCTGAGTGGCAGGAGTTCCTTCAGATCACCGATGTGGCCGACCTGGAGGCCGATCCACAGGCGGCTGCGGACGCGTACGCGTTCACCGCGTTCCAGGCCGCGCAGCAGGCCGTCGGCGAGTACCAGGACACCGCCTTGGCGGTGCTGGGCCGCACCGAGGAGGCCGAAGCCGAGGCCCAGCGGGCATACAAGACCGAGCAGGGCCGTCACTGGTTCAGGCACAACCCGACCGGCGCGTACGCCGTCGCGGCGGCGACGAAGGCCGCCGACACCGCCCGGGAGCGCGTGGCCAAGTACCTGCTCGCGGCACGGCTGGAGCAGCTGCGCGAGCAGCGGGCGGCCCGCACTGAGCAGGCCGGGGCCGCCCCGTGGGCGGACCGGCTGCCCCAGCTCGCTGCCCGCGCCCTCGATGGCGACGCCACCGGGACGGTGATCGCATGACCGGCGAGCTGAGCGGCATCGACCTCGCCCGCCAGGCCCTGGTCGCGGCCCGGGAAGCGGCGAGGAAGAGCGGCGCCACCACCCGGAAGCCCAAGCGGCGCACCGGCACCGTCGTACGGCGCGACGGGCGCGAGCCACTTGGACTGGGCAGCGCGATCAGCCGGATGATGACCGAGCGCGCCATGGTCGCCCCGGCCGCCGGCGGATCCGTCCTCGCCGACTTCGACGCCATCCTCGCTGCGGCCGTCCCCGAGCTCGCCGGGCGCGTCCAGGCCGTGGCGTTCGACGCGGACACCGGCCGTCTGGACATCGCCCCCGACGCTCCGGCCATCGGCACGAAGCTGCGCTGGAGCGCCCCAAAGCTGATCAAGGTGGCCAACGAGAGGGTGCCTGGCGCGAGCGTCCGCGCCCTGCACGTCCTGGCGCCCGCGCCCGTGAAGACCGGCACCACCACGACCGCGGGGGCCGCCGCCCCGGCCCCGACCGCGCCCGGCTTGCCCGCGGTTCCGGTGGAGCGCCGGACGCCGCCGGACGGGTACCGGCGTGCGATCGAGGCGCACCGCGCGGCCGCAGCATCGTCCCTGATCGACACGGGGATCGCGGAGGCGGCGGAGCGGCAGAACCGTGCACTGCGGGAGCTGTCCCGCCAGGCGTTCCCCGAGCCCGACGTTGCACCGGCCGACGCGCTGTCGCCGATCGACGGCGCTGTCCTGCAGCGGCGCCGCGAGTTCACCGCCACCGAGGCCGCAGCCTTGCACCGTGCTCGCGCCGAGCGCGCCCAGCGGTCGGGGGCCGCGGTCATCCTCCCTGGGTCCGCTCCATTGCGGTCCACGGCGTGACCGGATCCAGGACGGCCGCCGAGTGGGCAGGGCGGTGTGACTTTTTCAACGAGGCTTCAAGTGGTCTCGGGATGCAGGACAGTGGTCCGATGGCGAGTACGAAGAAGAGCGTGAGCAGCCGGGCCAAGCGCGTAGGCCGGCAGAAGGCCTCGGCGGAGCAGCGGCGCCAGCAGCGTGAGTACGACGGGGTGCCGGCTGAGATCGTGAAGCTCCTCGAGTCCGGAGACATCCTCCCTGAATGGGACACGTTCTACCGGGCGTTCCCCACCGTGACGGCCGCAGCGGAGGCCATCACCCGCGGGCAAGGGGAAGTGCGGCTGGAGAGCCACGAGCACGAACTGCTGTTACTTCAAGTGGTCCAGGAAGATGGCGAGCCGGTCGTCATGACCACCCTCTACGTGCCCTACGGCACCCGGGATGCCCTGCTGAGCGGCCTGTTCAACTCCGCCCCCGCTGACCGCGACCAGGCGCTGGACACGATGACCGGCATCCTGCCGGAACTCCTGCCCGACGACGCCCGAATCGACGGCGTGGAAGCCGTAGTCGAACCGCCAGCTGCCGGCGCGCTGGTGCCCCGGTTCGCCTACCGCTTCAAGACCCCTGCACACGGGCTCACCACGTGGAACTCGTACTACGAGGCCACCCTCCGCTTCTCCCCACTGCGAGAGGCGATGACCTGGATCGACCCCCGGGCCGCGACCGACGCCGAGGCCGTCGCCATCTTGCGCCGCCACGGCATTCCCGCGGCGAGCTGCGCCCAGTGCGGGCATGCCGTGACCGACCAGCACCCAGCCTGGCCCGGCCTGTGGGTCGACTTCATCGCCGAGGGCGGCCCGATCTGCGACGACTACGACGACAGCGCACTGGCCCGGGACAACGAGCTCGACAGCGTGGCCATCGGCGGCCCTCATCAGGTCCTGACCCTGGAGGAGGCCGAACAGACCGACCACGCGGCCAGCAGGTGAGGCGTCCAAGATCGTTTGGCACCCGCGTAGGCCCTATCGCAGTGCCGCGCGGGCGCAGACAGTGGCGGATCTCGGCCAATGCGCGGGGGAATTCGGGCAGTCACCCCGAAGTCGGAGGCAGCACCTCTTCCGCAGAACTGATGATCTGCGACGTCAGCCTGTGGCGACCTCCCCGGCTGACGGACAGTGCCTCACCCCAGGCGGAGGACCCATGGACGACATCATCACCCTGGCCGACGACCCGGACCTCGCGCACCTGGTCGATCTGATCGACATCCTTCGCGGGCCCGAGGCCACGTTCTGGGACGAGGGCAGTTCGGGCATCGGCAGGAAGATTGCGAGCGACCTCGAGCCGATCCTCGCCGGCCAGGGCCGGCGGCGGGACGTCGACTACCTCGCTGTGCACGTCCTGAAGTACCTGGGCCACGGCAACAAGTACATCTCGCAGGAGACGATCACCCGGAATCTGCGGGGCGTGCACGGATTGCCCGCAGCCGGCCACGCGTGGGTGGACGATGCGACGCGCACCGCGTGGAAGCTCGTCACGCGCTACAGCCTGCCCCGCTGGAGGGTATCCAGGACGCCCGGCTCGGCATGGCTGGCGGACTGACCAATGGACTTTCGGAATCCATCGCCCCGGCCCATGCCTGACGGCCCTCTCCGTGGGTTACCACACCTCGAATCGAGCCAGGCTGTGAAGGAGCTGACCGAGGTCACCTCCCGCTACGCCACGGAGGCAGAGCTTAAAGCGCTGGGCTATGAAGGCGTCGTCCGAGTGATGCAGATCGTGCGGACCACATTCCGGGCCGACGGCACCCCGATCGGCAAAACCCTGACCATCCAGGGCGGGAGCACACCGATCATCCGGTGGCTGCGCCCGGAGGAGTTGGAGGATGACGAGGCCTTCCCCGCTGCGCCGGGAACAGCGGCTTCGCCGCCGCGCGGGCCGGAGCGGACAAGGCGGACGTATCTCGTCGGCATGGAGGACTCCCCGCTCACGAAGATCGGACACACGACGGTCACGCTCAAGTCCCGGATGGCGCAGCTCCAGACCGGTCAGCCAGCCCGGCTTCTGCCACTCCTGGAAGCAGAGGGTGACTACGAGACCGCCCTGCACACGCGCTTCGCGCAGTACAGGGCGCGCGGGGAGTGGTTCGACCTGACACCCCTCGGGGACCCCGTCACAGTCGTCATAGAGGCGCTCACAGAGCTGGGATCGGGCATCCGACCCGGGGCTTGTGACGGTGTGCCCCGTCGTGAAGGAGATGACCATGACGGATGACGAGCAGCAACTCGCCGCCCTCCTCAACGACCTCCCCGGCCACGACGACGCCCGCTTCTGGCGGGCTCTCAAAGAGGCCGCTGGCCTCTACCGCATACGCTCCACGATGTCCTCCGCCGTCCAGGAGGCGCAGGAGGGCGACTTCGAAGCGCTCGCCGAGTTTGTCCTCGATGTCTTCAACCGCGATGCCCAGCTCAAGGACATCACGGCGGCACTCGCGACCCACCTCGGCAGCAGGCTGCGGGCCCGTGCCTGGATCACTGACGCCATCGCAGTGGCTGACCGCGTCAACCGGACCCACGTTGAAGACCCCCTCGACGCCCTCACCGACAAGTGGTGAAGACCACGGCCGAACCCGCTATCAGGAGCAGGGTCCCTCGGGCAGCGCAGCTTGTAGGCACCCATCGAGGAGGAGAAGAGCATGGGCAGGGCCAGCCGAGGCAAGAAGCAGCGCGACCGCGATACCGCAGGAACATGGAACGCCGCCAAGGCAGCCCGCACCGCGCATCAGGCCCGGGCGGACACCGAAAGGCTGCTGCAGGACAACCCGTGGGTACGAGCTATGCTGGCGTCCAACATCAGCAACCGCATGGCGGAGCTGAGGGCAGTGCTGGGCCATAGCGACGTGCCCGAGCAGCATCGGGAGAACCTGGCGTTCGCGATGATGATCGGCAAGCAGGGCTGGAAACCCCCGTGGCCTCCTGGCCCGGCCCAAGCGGCACGATGGCAGACCCAGCAGATACTTCAGCTCCTGGACCGGGCCGAGGTGCTCGTCATCTCGCCGGCCGCGCACGCCGCGGTCATGGCCGCGGCCTCCACTCTGGAACCCGCCGATGTCGCAACCCTCGACAAGGACCGCGACATCCTCATCCCGACCGGCGTGCTGATACTGCCCGAACCCGTCATCGTGGAGAACCGCGGCGGATCACTGTCCGACATCCGCGCCTTCGGCTGGCAGCCCATCACCCAGCACCAGGTGCTTCCTGACGCCCAGTACCCCGGCGTCCAGCTCACCTGCTTCATGGACCGCGACGGACCCGTCCAACCCGAGTCCTGGCGTATGGCGGTCGCTCAGGCCCGTGCCACAGGATCGCCACTGCCCCCGCTCGTCCCCGACGGCATCTACGGGATGCGGGCCGACAGCGCACTCTCGACCGCGAGCAGCGAGCAGCACGCCGCCCTGTCCGAGGAACACCGCGGTCTGAACAGGGCCCTGAACCAAGTCGCCGAGTACAACGCGGTGCCGCCCGAGGAGGGCCAGTGGGACGGCGGGCGGATCGTCGACGTGTACGACGACTTCGCATTCCGCTACGCCTTCGCGTTCTGGCGCCTGGCCACCCAAGGCATCACCGTCCTCGCAGCCCCCACCGGGTCGGGCACGCCAACGTACGAGGCACGGCCAAGAGGGACGCTCTCTGAACCAAACGTGCGCGTCATCCGACTCGCCCACCAGATCCCCGCACAGCGCTCAGCCGAAGACGAAGGAGGCACGAGCCGCGCCTACCACCATCGGTGGACCGTACGCATGCACAAAGTCCGCCAGTGGTACCCCAGCACCCAAGAACACCGGATGATCTGGCGCGGCCCCTACATCAAGGGCCCAGCCGACGCCCCCTTCATGATCGCAGAGAAGGCATACGCAGTGGACTGACGCTCGCGGTCGCGGCTAGAGCAGCTCACTGAGCGGCAGAACCCGCTCGGTGAGCTGCCCGCATAGCCTGCCATCGCCGGTGCCGGCATCGGTGAGCCAGTCGGCGTCAGCCAGCAGCGCGGCACCTCATTCTCGACAACGCCGCCTGGCGCTCCAGATAGTCCAGCCTGCTGTCGGTCGTGGATTTGCGGGAGTTGTAGTACTCGGCGTCGTTCAGCACGGCCACCAGCTCCGCGACCAGCAGCCGGTCCGTCTCCGGCTCGACGGCCGTCACAATGACGTTCCGGCGAGCGTGGCCAGGCGCTCCGCGACATCTCCGACCGTCTGCAGCGACCTGTCCCCGACAGCGACCTCCTCACCCAGCTCGCAGCGGACTGCGCCTACCTCCGCCGCCAGTGACAGGAACGGTGCCAGCGCTCGCGCGCAGGCGTAGGGGCCGCGTCGTTGTTGACGTTCGGGCCACGGGCCCAACGGGCGAACGCTTCGGTCGGGCTGGGGGACGGCTGCGGACCGACGAAGTGGCCCACGCCTCCGCGAAGCCGCAGCTACGGTGATCTTCATGGTCAGGGACTGGGTGTGGCACCCGTGGGGCGCAGCAGGGTTCACCGCCTTCATCACGACCGTCGTCGGCGTGGCCCACTACCGGGGCACCGCGACGGTGGTCTTCGTCTTGATGTGCGCACTGGTCGCCGGCGGGCTGTACGCGGGCCTGGGCTTGACCGCCATGGGGGAACTCGGGTTCATACATCTGTGGCGTCAGCAGATGACGTGGGAGATGTACCGGGACCGGGCGTGGGAGCCACATGAGGCTGACATGGAGGCTCAGGTAGAACAGATGCGCAAAGTCGAAGCCCGGGTCGCGGCCTTCGTCGCCGCGCACGACATGCACCGCATCACCCTTGCTGTGACCGGTGCCCGCATCGGCTGGGCAGGCGACGCCAACTCTGCGCGCACCTCGAAGACGCTCGGCCACATCGAACTGGGACTCATCTGGTTCT
Organism: Streptomyces sp. NPDC098789; assembly: GCF_044759975.1. Taxonomy (NCBI): domain Bacteria; kingdom Bacillati; phylum Actinomycetota; class Actinomycetes; order Kitasatosporales; family Streptomycetaceae; genus Streptomyces; species Streptomyces sp. NPDC098789. Next base: position 42,679 of record NZ_JBIWAJ010000032.1, on the reverse strand, counting down.
TCCCGGAGGGACAGCCAGCCCTGGCCTACATCGTGGAGCACGAGCTCGCCCACATTCAACGCAACGACTCGGTCCACCAACTCTTCCTGACTTCCGGCGTCGCCGTGAGCACCGTGGCCTGCACGGGGCTGCTGCCTTTTCCGTACGCCGCGATGACGATTGCTCTGCTCTTTGCCGCACGCAGTGCCGTGGGCTGGTGGAAGGAGCTGGCCTGCGACACGATCGCAGCTCGCCAGTGCGGGCGGCCAGCCACAGTCCGCGCCCTGACACTCCACCTCGACGAACGCCGGGCAAAGCCCAAACGGCTGCGCTACCTCTCCGCCGTCCGCGGACTGCGCAGCCATCCGCCGCTCCTGCTGCGCCACTGGTGGATCCGGCACGCACCAGCTCTACCCGCCACGGACGCGGCCGCGCCTACCGCGTTGTGGAACATCGGACGCTGATCTGCTGCCCGGCGCGGCTGGTCGGCGACGCCGCGATCCGTTCCGTGCGGGGGCTGAGAGCGCGACGCTGTGGACCCGCCAGGAGAATCCGGCGATGAAGGAAAAAGGGGGAACATGGTGGGAGCCGGTGCGCGGGTGATCGCAGTCATGCCCGATGGGCAGGAATTGCGGGCTTCCCTGTATGAGCGGCGTCGGACTTCGGCGGGCTGGGAGTACCAGGTCGGGGTGACCGTCTGGGTGACCGGGAGCGTGGGTCGTCCGGAGTCGGTCGAGCACCGTGTGTGGCTGGGAGCCGGCCATGTCCGCCCCCTCGAGGGTGGTGACTACAGCGGGGTGCCGACCCGTCCGGCCAGCACGCCCGCTGCTTTCGTCGGTGGTCGGCAGGCGTGGACGGTGCAGCAACTACCCCACCGGCCCGGCCATCTCGGAGCGACCCTGATCCACGTCATCGGATGCCAGCCCGGCGGAACCCCCCTCGACCTCGACCAGACCCTCGAAGCCCTCAAACAGCCCCGCGCCGTCACCTGCCGCGAATGCGACGCCGCCTCCTCCCTCCCTTGACGCCCGATCCGGCAGACGCCACCGGCGGACAGCGAGTGCGGGTCTCGGCATCCCCTGGATGCCGAGACCCGTAGGCGGTCCGGCTCGACCCAGAGCGCGGGAAGCCGGTCCTGGCCCACGCACCCATACCGGCGCGGACTGATCATCAACCTAGCCGGGCCAGCACCACGCTGTACTCCGGAAGGAAAAGGCGGGGCCCTCGGCTACCAGGGGGTCTCAGGGGACGGTGCGAGCAGGGGCGGTGAGCTGGGTAGGGCCAGGCCCGTCCTGGCGGCTCGGGGGGCCACCAGGACGGGAGCTGCACCCCCGCGTCTCCACGGCCGACACGAGCACCGCGCACGCGGCCGGCGGGCGTCACGGAAGCAGCTCGTGGCGACCGGTGGGCGTCCGGCCCCGATCCCCGGCGCGAGTCCTTCTGGTACGACGACGCCCCTGAGGAGGACGACGCCGAGGAGCCCGAGGCGTCGTCCTCGTCGTCACGGTGACAGCGCCCAGTTCTCCGCTGGGGCCAGTGGACGCCAGCCCCAGCTTCGACGTGACCAGGGAAGTGGCAGACGTGGACCAGGACGTACGGCCGGGCGACGAAGAGCGTCTCGACCTGATCATGAAGGCCGTGCAGTACGCGGCCGTCCGCGATCCCGACGGGGTGGCCCGCACCTTGTTGGACATCGGTGCGATCAGTGTCGGCGAGGAGCTTCAGACGACCGCCCGGGGGACCACTACTCAGCGCGGGTCGGGCTCGTTAGGACCGTGGGCCGCGCTTCTTCATCCCGGTGCCCGCGCGGCCACCGCCCTGCCGGTCGGCACCGCCCGTCACCCTCACGAATCGAGGCTCCTGTGCGCCCCGGCACCCCCGCCGTCCGACCACAACGCTCCCGCCGCCGGTCCGCCGCCCTGATCGGATCGCTGACGGTCCTCGCCCTCGCCGTCACCGCACCGGCCGCGCCCGCCGCCGGGCCCGCCCAGGCCGCCGGGCCCGCGCACCCGACCGCGTACGTGGTCAACTACTACAGCAACAGCGTCTCGGTGATCGACACCGTGACAGGGGAGAACGTCACAACCGTGCCGCTGGGCCGCAGCGCCACCAGCGTGGCCATCACGCCCGACGGCAGCCAGGCACTGGTCACCCACGGCAACGACAAGATGATCTCGGTGATCGACACGGCCACCCACACCGTCACCGACACCTTCGGCTTCGGCAGCTTCCCCTACCAGCTGGCCATCGCCCCCGACGGCAAGCACGCCTACATCGCCGACAACAGCGGACAGTCCGTCAAGGTCCTCGACCTGGCCACCCACCGGCAGTCGGCCAGCATCCCCGTCAACGGCAACCCGACCGCCGTCACGGTCAGCCCCTCCGGCACCGAGGTGTACGCGACCAGCCCCGTCAACGACACGGTGCGGGTCATCGACACCGCCACCGACACCGTCACCTCGACCGTCGCCGTCGGCGACTCCCCCACCGCGCTGGCCTTCGCCCCCGACGGCAGGCACGCCTACGTCACCAACGGCCAGTCCGGCACCGCCTCCGTGATCGACACCGCCACCCACACCGTGACCACCACGGTCCCGGTCGGCAACGGTCCCACCGCAGTGACAGTCTCCCCCGACGGTGCCCGCGCCTACGTCGCCAACGGCATCGCCAACACCGTCTCGGTGATCGACACCGCCACCAACACCGTCACCTCCACCCTCCCGGTCGGCAACGGTCCCCGAGCGCTGGCGCTCACCCCCGACGGCCGCAGCCTGTACGTGCCCGACATGGGTGGCTCCGACGTGACGGTGATCGACACGGCCACCAACACCGTCGCCGCCACCAAGGCGGTGGAGCACGGCCCGATCAGCATCGCCATCACCCCGGCCCCGCCCGCCGCCGACCTGCGGACGGCGCTCACGGCCACGCCCGTCCCCGGCCTGGACGGGCGGATCGACTACACCGTGACCGTCACCAACCACGGACCGGCCACCGCCACCGGCGTCACCGCCGCCGCCGCCCTGCCCGGCGGTACCGAGGCCACCGGCGCCGACAGCGGCTGTACCACCGCCCCCGGCAGCGTCACCTGCCCACTCGGCGACCTCGCCCCCGGACAGAGCGCTACCCGCGCCTTCACCGTCCCCGTGGGCGCGCTCAGCCTCGGCACCCCGTTCACCGTCACCGCGGGCGCACACGCCACCACCCCCGCCGACCCGAACCCGGCCGACGACACCGCCAGCCGGACCTGCAAGGCCGTCACCAAGCTCTCCGTCAGCTGCGACTGACGGTCGGCCGGTGTGCGGCGGCACCCGCGTGCCCCCGCACACCGGCCCGGGACCCGGCGCTGTCCCGGCGGTGCTCCGATCCCGCCGCCCGTCGTGGGGGGTTCGCGCCACGGCAGCGAGGTTTCCGGTCGTTCTGGAGACCACGCCGGGCCGACGGCGGCGAGACCGCACAGTAGACGGAGAGGCTGCTCGATCATGGGGACGGCTTGGCCGGGCGGCCAGGACCAGAAAGCCCAGGACGAGAAGGCGCAGGATGAACGACGCCACCCCACCCGGACGCACGGCGAGCCAGGAGGCGACGGCCGGGCTCGGCACCACCGTGCAGGAGGTCTACGCCCACGCCACGGCGGACCAGCGCGACCGGCTCCTCGCCTCCACCCCCGTGATCCTGGCCCTGTTCGACGGCAGCGGCGGCTGGCTGCTGCTCCACACCCCCGGCGGCCCACCCCTCCAGGCACCGCCCGTCCCCGACTCCTACCGGCAGCTTAAGGACCTCGCCCACGTACCCGTGGCCGCCTTCCGCCTCGCAACCTCACCCGGCCACTTCCCGCCGGAAACCCGCACCCGGCTGGCCGGCACGCTCACCCGAGCGTCCGCAGGCCTGGCCTCGGCCGGGATCGGCCCCGAGGAAGCACGGGCCGGGCGCGCCCTCCTCGACCTCTGCGGCAGGCTCCTGGCACGCCTCGACAGCGGCCGACCCGCTCCACAGGAACATACCGAGCGCTTCGCGAGCAGCTGTACGCCCCTCCTCCTGCACCTGATCGAAGCGGCCGCCGCCGTACAGGTCGGCCACTGGACCACGGTGCTGGACACCTGGCAGACCCGGCTGGGCGGAGCACTCGACGACGTGTACGCGGCGGTGAACACCCTCTACGTCACCCGGACCAAGAACGTCCTGTTCACCGTCCTCGCCCAGTACCTGGGCGAGGCGGCGATCGGCGAGCGCCTCTTCCTCTTCGAGACCCCGGAGTTCACCACCACCCCGGACCGGATGCTCGACCTCCTCACCCGGATCGTCGCCGACCGCGAGCTCGGCCGGGCCTTCTTCGGACACAGCCGCGTCATGGACGTCGAGCTCATGGGCGACGCCACCCGCACGGCGCTCCGCGAGGAGATGGCCCGGCGAGGCCGCAAGGCCGTCCTACCGACCAGCGCCCCCTACGACACCCGCCAGTGGCCCTGGGCCACCGATCCCACCAGCGGAATTGGCCCCTCCACCCTCGCGGCCTCCCACCCCGACCGCTGACAGCCGATCCTCGGTCAAGACCCGGGGCGCCGGGGGCACTGACGTCGGCTACACCGTCACCCGCCGCTGAAACAGCCTCGCAACTGGCTGGGGCGGGATCGTTTCCTCGGTGAACCCGTACGCCCAACCAGGTGAAGCGCCTCCCGAGGCCGCGGGCAGGCCGCGAACGCGACCGCTACACCAACCCGTGTGATCAAGACTCTGACGCGCGGTCTGCCCGCGCTCGCCCTCGCCGTGCTGCCCCTGCTGACCGCCACCCCTACTCCCGCCGTCGCCGCGCCGTCGCCGCGACTGGCCGCCGCTCCGGCTGCTGCCGCGACCGCGGTCGTGGTGCGCGGGGATCTGCCGGAGGCGCCGTCCGCGGCCGTCGCTCGCGCGGAGCTGATGGAGCTGGTGGTGGAGGCCCCGCACCCGATGGCCGGCTACAGCCGGGCACGGTTCCCGCACTGGGCGCAGCAGGGGGAGCGGTGCGATACCCGTGAGGTCGTTCTGGCCCGCGACGGCCAGGACGTCCAGCGCGACTCGGAGTGCCGGGCCGTATCCGGCACCTGGGTCAGCCCGTACGACGACCGAGTGCTGACGGCCGCGAGCCAGGTAGACATCGACCACATCGTCCCCCTCGCCAACGCCTGGCGCAGCGGCGTCGACCTCTGGGACACCCCCACAAGGAAGGCCTTCGCCAACGACCTCCAAGGACCTCAGCTGCTCGCGGTCTCGGCGGCCTCGAACCGGTCGAAGGGCGACCAAAGCCCTGACCAGTGGAGCCCGCCGTCCCGGGCCTACTGGTGCACGTACTCCCGCGCGTGGACCCACATCAAGTACACCTACCAACTCGCCGTCACCGAACCCGAGCGCGATCAGCTGAACACGATGCTCGACACCTGCCCCTGACGCAGCACCGTCCGGGCCCGGCGAGCGGCGACTGCAGGTCGGGCCCGAACCCTCGTCTTCGGCCTGCCGGGAATGGTCCAGTGCCGGCCTGGTGGGGTTCTTCAGGCAGTGCGGCGTGGGGACTTCGCGGCCGTCTTCTTGACCGCCGGCTTCTTCCCGTCCGAGGCTTTCGCCCCCGAGGCCCTCTTGGTGGGGAGGGGGTGGACGGTGCCGGCGTCGCTGTGGCGGGAGGTCTTCGCGTCCTGGACGGACTGCTCCAGCATGGCCATGAGGTCGACGACCTCGGCCGAGGCCGCCGGCGCCTCCCCGGAAGACTCGGGCAGGGTGCCGGTGCCGGTCTTCGCGGCGATGACCTCCTCCAGCGCGGCCCGGTACCCGTCGTGCATCTCCTCCAGGGCGACGCCGCTGAGGGACTCGGTGAGCCGCACCGCGGCGTCCACTTCCTCCTCGGAGACCTCCACCTCGGGCACGGGGACGTAGGAGGAGGCGCGGATCTCATCGGGCCACCGCATCGCGTGCAAGATGATCACGTCGTCCTTGACCCGCAGGAGGCCCAGCCGCTCGCGGTCGCGCATCGCGAACTTCGCCACAGCCACCTTGCTGCTGCGCTCCAAGGCTCGGCGGAGCAGCTCGTAGGGCTTCGCGGACACGGTCTCGGTGGCGGCCAGGTAGTAGGAGGCGCCGATCTGGATCGGGTCGATGCTCGCCGCCGGCACGAAGGCGACGATCTCGATCGCCTTCGCCGTGGGCAGCGGCAGGCCGTCGAGGTCTTCGTCGGTGACGGGGATGAGGGTGCCCGTCGCGGTCTCGTACCCGCGAACGATCTCGTCCTGGCGCAGCTCCTGGCCGTCGATCTCGCACACCTTGCGGTAGCGGATCCGACCGCCGTCAGCGGTGTGGATCTGCCGGAAGCTGATGTCGTGCGACTCGGTCGCCGGCACCACCTTGATCGGGATGGTCACCAGACCGAAGGAGATCGCACCGGACCAGATGGGACGCACTCGCACCTCCACACGCGGGGCCCCTGAATCCAGGGTCGCACCGCCCCGGCCTCAGTGCAGGAGGTGTGGGGCTGTCCGCGGAGCGAGGGCGCAGCGGCGCGGGCCGTATGTGTGGTCGGGTAGCGGGATCGCGCGAATGGGTCACCAACCGGAGCGTCGACTTCCCATCCATATTCGAACAGACTTACGATTGACGGGTGACCGACACCAGCTCCTTCCCCGACGACCTCCTCCAGCTCCAGGAGCGCCTCCACCGCGCCCACGCCGAACACCGCGCCTACCTCGCCGACCTGCCCTGGAGCGTCGAACCCTGCACCGGCTGGGCCCGGGGCGAGCGGTTCTCCCACCGCGGCGACGTCCCCGACAGCCCCGGCTGGAGCGACGAGCAGAAGACGACTGTCGACCGGATGTGGGCCGAGATCCGGGAACTGTCGATCGCGGTCGTCGACCACCGCCACTGGGCGACGGTCGCCCGCGAGGACGTCGTGGCGGCGCGCATGCAGCTCAAGAAGCTGACCCGCCCGATCGCACCCGCCGACGTGACTGAGGCGGCGTAGCCCGCGATGCAGGACCCCCTCCTGCCCCTCCCACCGGCCTTGGATCAGCTCCTGGTCATACGTCGCTGGCTGGAGCTCACCCTCGTGCGCGTCGACGAGCGGATCAGCGCCGTCCGCGCGTTCGAGGAAGAGCGGGCCCGCCGGCGGCCGCTGCGGGAGCCGCCACGGTGGTGGATCGAGTACGGCATCGGCGTATCCCGCCGCCCCGACCGCGTCCACACCAGCGCCTGCCGGATGACCACCCGCGGCAAGCCGTCCACCCGCGAGTCGGTCACGGAGGTGCTGCGGACCGTGCCCTCGGCGATTGCGTGCCCGCTGTGCCGACCCGACACCGAACTCGGGCTCCTCGACACCTGACCGGCTCCCGGCCCCGACCGGGGCGCCGCCCCGGAACTGCGCGAGCTGCTTCGGCGCGCGCCTTGGTCGTGGAGGCAGTGGCTGTGTTTCCGCTTCCCGGCCTGGCCCTGCGATACTCGCTGTGGCGTACGAGCCCTTCCGATGAACGGAGCCCTGGTGTCCGACGAGCCGATCTACGACGACCCGGACACCCAGCTGGCCCGCCGGGTGGCAGCCCTGGAACGTCTCGCGGAGACCCAGGACATCCTGGACCGCACCGAAGCCCTCGCCGCACGCCAGCGTCAGCAGGTCGAGCAGTCCCGTACCCAGCTGCTGGAGAAGATCTCGCGGACCCAGGACGACCACGGCGCCGTACTCGCCCAGCACGGCGAGATGCTCACCGAGATCCTCACCCTCCTACGTACGAACGGGCCCGCTCGCTGAGCGGTCGCCCACCATCACGGGCTCGACCGGACACGGTCGGGGCCGTTCGCGTGTCCGGGGTCAGTTTCCCGCGCGCAGGTGTTCTTGCTGGGCCTGAACGAGGCGGCGCCACGCGGAGCTGACGTGGTCCTCGTTCGTGGTCCAGCGGGTGGTCGACGGCCCGGGAAGGGGCAGGGCGGCCATGAAGTGGGCGATGTCGGTGAAGTAGGCGAAGTCGCCGGTGTCGGTCAGCGTGCGAAGCCAGTCGATGGTGGCGACCAGGTCTTGGTGTTCGTCGCGGACGGCGTGGTGAAAGGCGAGGGCGAGCTCCACGAACCGGTGGAGGAAGGGCAGCCCCGCAGCCTCGATCTCGGCGTGCAGGCTCTGGGCGCGGCCGGTGACGCCGGGGATCCCCGCGTCCTTGATCAAGGCCACCGCCAAGGCGAGCAGGTTGTTGGAGCGCTGATCGAGGCCATCGAGGAGCTGGTGGGCGAAGGCGAGCTTGTTGCCGGCGCGCCCGGGGCGGGCGAAGGAGATAGCGATGGCGAGGCGGACCGCAGCATGGCCCGCTCGCCAGCCGCCGCGTGCTGCTCGGCCTCCGCGTGGCCGGCTTCGAAGGCGGCAAGGGCCAGGTCCGTGTCGGCTTCGAACCAGCGGATGTCGCCGAGGGGTTGCGGCCAGTCAGCGACGAACTCCAGGAAGAGCAGAATAAGCACGAGGCGGTCCGGACCGTGTGGCAGGCGTACGACGTGCGAAGCCCCCACTGCGGTCAGGAAGCCGGCGCCTGGTGCCTCAAGCCTGGCCAACCCCACTTCGCGCGCTCCAAGCAGGCCAGGAAGCTCACCGAGCAGCAAGAGCCCCGCTTCTGAGGGGGGTCGGCCGAGCCCGACCTGCAGCTACTGCCGTCCTGCGGCGGCCGCGCACGCGGCCGAGCAGAACTGCGGCGGCACCTTCGGGACCGCGCCGATCTGGAGCGCCGCACCACAGGCACAGCGCGTATGTCCGAGCTGACCGTGCCTTGCACCGCTTCCTGGCCCGAGGTCGCCGACAGGTCCTCGGGCAGCCGGTACGTATCGCCCAGCAGGGATTCCGGCGCCGTCAGCCGGTACTCGGCCTTGGGGAACTCGCTCCCGCTCGCCGGGACACATCCGATCTTTTCGTCAAGTCCGTCGTCGTGGATGCGGTTCCGGCCGTGAAATTGCGTGCGGGGTGCCACCCGACTGGTGGGGCGTAATCCGTTCGAGTGAAGGCGAGACTTCCCGGGAGTGGCTCCCTTGAGCCCAGACTCCCTTTTAGATTCATAATCTGACCAGCTAGTTGATAAATTTGTCATTTCTGTGCCGTAAGTGCGTCCCGTTGGGGTGTGTGCAGGCAATGCGGCGCCCGGGACTGGGGGTTGCGGATTCCGGTTTCACGGCTGCGGTGTTCGTGGCGTGTATGGCCGGCCATCGCTACGGTTCGAGTTCCTGGCCGGACGTCCACCCAGACATGGGAAGGGCCCCGAGGGTTGCCCCCCTCGGGGCCCCGGCGCGTCCGATCAGCCGCCTCTGCCTAAGGAGAACAGCGATGATTGAACGCACGTATCGGAAATTCATGGGACGCTTTCCTCTGCCGCCAGAAAGTACCATTCCGTCGTACTGGCTGCCTCAAACGGAGATTCTGAGCATCCTTTCGGTGGTGCTCCGCTTCGGTTCCGCATTGACCGCAGCCGCGGTCGTGGCGGTGTTCCAGGGGGCGGCGTCCCAGGATGTGCTGCTGATGGTCGCGCCCGCGGCCCTGGCTGACCGCAGTGCGGTGATCCTCACCCGTATCCGGCGGTCCTGAGCTGCAAGGGCGGCGCCTAGCCCTCGCCGGCGCCGCCCGAGCGCGCGTCCGCCTCCCAGCAGCCTCTCGAACGCTTCGCGCGGGACAAGCCACCTTGCCCTGGGCACGGCCCAGGCGGGCGGGATCCGGACACCCATGGGAGCCCCTCTTCCTACCCGCATCCGTCGATGACGACCGGCTGAGGACCTGATGCCTGACACCCCTTTCCCGAACCGCCGACGCCCCGCCCCCTCGCCTGTGGCCCGCCCGCGCGGCCCGCAGGCGACCAGGTGCGCACGCGACCTGGCCAGCGTCGCCTACGAGGCGTTCTGCGCCACCCACCGAACCGTGTACTCCCGCTACGCGGCGGCCCGCCTGGGCAACGACCGCCTGGGCGAGGACGCGGCCCAGGCCGCCTTAGGCGCGCTGGCCCCCCTGTGGGCCTCCGCGCTGACCTGCCCGGCACCGGCGGCCGTGTCCTGGCTGCTGCTCACCGGATTCGTCAACGCCCAACCCCGGGTGGGACGCGAGCCGGCGCGGGGCCTGTCACAGATCCACGCCGACGCGGTGATCCTCCACGACCGTCTGGGACTGCCCCGGCGGACCGCGGCCGCGGTGATGGGCCTGCCACCGCAGCAGTTCGACATGGTCCACAACGCCGCGCTCCGTGCCACGCAAGAGAACACGGAAAAGACCTAAAGCATATTCAGAAATGCATTTATGCGCGGCCTGGCGTGCTGTACCCGAATTCATCGGCGCACGCCGGGCCCGCGCTGCGCAATGACGGGCGGCCGATATGCGCCCCTGTGCATCACTCCGAGGGGCGAGGGGCTCTAGTCGGGTGCCAAGATGCGCTCCTAGCATGGGCCGACCACCATCGCCGGCCGGAGCCGCAAGAGTGCGGACCGCCACCATCCTGGGGGCCGACCTATTCAATGATCGACGTGAGCACACCCAGCGTTGCCCGTATGTACGACTACCTGATCGACGGGAGCGACAACTACCCGTCCGACCGGGAAGCCTGCGCCCAGCTCCTGGAGATGGCTCCCTCGACACGAGAACTCGCCCGGATCAACCGGGCCTTCCTCGTGCGGGCCGTCCGCTACCTGGCCCAGGAGGCCGGGATCCGCCGCTTCCTCGACCACGGCTCAGGGCTCCCCACCCGCCCCAACGTCCACCAGGTCGCTCGGGAGACCCACCCGCAGGCCCGCGTCGTCTACATCGACAACGACCCCCTGGTCCTGGCCCACGGGCGCGTCATGCTGGAAGAAGACCTGCACACCACCGCGGTGATAGAGGCCGACTTCCGCCGCACTGAAGAGATCTTCGCGGCACCGGAAGTCGCCGACCTGCTGGACGGTGAGCCCGTCGCCGCCCTCTTCGTCTCCGTCCTGCACTGCATCCCCGACAGCGACAACCCCTGGAGCCTGGTCAAGGATGTCGCGCGCCGCCTACCGTCGGGCAGCCACATGGTCATCTCCCAGCTCGCGAGCGACAACCCGGCCCTGCGGGACGAGGTCACCGCGTTCATGAGCAAGATCACCGGCAACCGGTGGGGCCGGGTCCGCAGCACGCAGGAGGTCCGACGCCTCTTCGACGGCCTCGAACTCGTCGAGCACACCGAACCGGTGGAGGTCTCCACCTGGCGGCCCGATACCGACCTCTTCCCACGACAGCAGACCCAGGAATGGATCGAGTTTGGGGGCGTCGCCCGCATCCCCTAGTGCGGTTCGGCCAGCTCGTCGATCCTGGCCTGCAAGAACCGCATCGTGTCGGCCTTGGTCAGGGAGTGCTGGAACACTCCCTCCAGGGAGGCCTTGTGCTCCAGGAGACGGACCGGGTCCTCCACCCACATCGCGCTCACGTTCATGGCCTCCACGTAGAGCATCTCCGGCGGACCCTCCAGGTCGGGAAGCTTCAGCAAGGTCATGGCCGTCGTCAGCGGCGGGCACACAGCCCACGCCTCGGTCGGGAACACCCGCACGTGGACGTTCCCGCCCCGCTCGCACCTCCCGTAGATGCGCCGCAGCTGCTCCAGCATCACCGCGTGGCCGCCGATGGGCCGGCGCAGCGCCGCCTCATCGATGATCGCCGTGAGCTCCGGCGCCGAGCTCGACTCCAGGATCTGTTGCCGCTGCGTCCGCACCTGCCCCCGTAGCGCCAGCAGGCTGTCCTGGGCCGTAGTGTCCTGGCCGAGGTACGGCACGGCGAACACCGCGTTCATGTACGCGGTGGTCTGCAGCAGCCCGGGGATGTTGTTCCCCTCGAAGGTGGTGATCTGCGTGGCGGCCGCTTCGACGTACCGCAGGTCGTTGAACGCTGCTGCCACGTCTTTGCTGCCCGGCAGCCGCGGGTTACCGACGGCCAGGATCTGGCGGGCGCGGGCGAGCACGCTCTCGCGCTCCTCGCCCTCCGGCACCCCATAGAGGTCCAGGAGCTTGATGATGCCCTTCTCGTCGAACCGGACGTTCGTCGCCCCGCTCTCGATCCGGCACAGCTTGGGCGCCGACGAGACACCGCCCAGCGCCGCGACCTGAGGCTGAGTGAGACCAGCAGCATTCCGGTGGCGGAGCAGCGCCACCCCCAACAGCTTGCGCAGGATCGGAGGAACGGAAGAGGCCGGCTCCGGTACCCGGTCCGGCCCCCTCCCTCCCACGATCTCGAAAGGTCTGGGCCGAGCGCCCACATCAGCTCCTTGATCACAGAAATCTCACGTGTCGTGATCCTCGAGCTCCACAAGCGCACCACGCAACCCAGGGCCACACCATTTCAGACAGTCATGGCGTCAAACTCGCCGGCCCGCACACCCGCGATGAAAGCGATCATCTCCGCCCGCGTGAACACGAGAGCGGGACCATCCGGGAAACGAGAGTTCCGTAACGCGACCTCGCCCTCTTCGACCCGTGCAATTTCAACACAGTTGTTGACGGCATCGCTCGCGCGCGCCTTCACCCACACCGCTCCACCGATGGAACTGGCCCGCGTGCCGTTGCTATACATGTGCTCCATACGACCTCCAAATAGCTCTCACCAGCTAAAATCCCGACCTGTCACCGCCTGGGCACCCGCTCTCGATGCCTCCTTCATGCACCCCGTGAAATTTTCATGAAGTTGCAGGCGGCGATGAGCCTAACGGCCCCGAACGATGACCGCCGTCCCCCGAAAGAGCGTTCCTCCAGGTCACTTAATCGTTCAAAAAGAGAGGAGTTCCGGCCATGATCGCCACGATTCGATCATCAAGAAAATGGCCGAAATTCCAGAAAATAGCGAGCCAGTCGCCCGCACCTTCAACACCCGCGCCAGGTAGACCACATCCGTGAGGTGGACTCCGGCCTCGGCAGCTTCGAGCTCCCGAACGGCTCCGGGAGTACTGCGGCGCAGCCCGCCCTCCTTCGACGCCAAGCAGGCCGGCGCCCACGGAGTCTCCGCCCACGACCTCGCCGACCTCAACCGCCCCCTGACGGGTACGTACCCGTACCCGTACCCTAAGGGGATGGGAAGGAGCATGATCATGTCCGATGCCAATGTGAGAATCCCCGAGGAAGCTAAGGACCGCCTCGCCGCGATCGCGGCGGCCGAGGGGTTGTCCCTGCGGGCTTACCTCGCCCGTCTCGCCGAGACGATGCTGACGCCGGCCGAGCGCGCCGAGCGCGCGGAGAAGGCGCAGACCGCGCTGCGGGCCTGGAATGGGTACGCCCCGACCGCGGCGGAGCAGGGCGAGCTCGATGACGAGCTCGACCGGCGGCTTGCGCAGGTGCAGCGCCCGTGAGCGAAGCGATGCACATCGTGCTCGACGAGACGGCGATGGCCGCGGCCGGGCAGGGCAACGTCCTGGTCTCCCGCCTGATCCACCGCGCTCACGCCGAGACCGGCTGGTTCCTTTACGCCCCCTCGTGCGCGCTCGTCGAAGCCGACCGCGCGCGGCCCGGCACCGCTGAGCACCTGGCCTCGTTGCCCGGGATCACGGTCCTAGACCTGGATTTGCCGGCCGCGCTCGCCGTCTCCCAGCAGGAAACATGGGCGGCCGCGCATAGTCAGCACGCGGCGCAGCCCACCGCGGACCGGCCCGAAGGCGCGATCGTGGCCACCACCGTGCCGAAACGCTGGGAGGGCCAACCGGTCCGGGTCCTGGACCTCACCCCGTGAGCGGCAGTCCCGGGTTGACCCGGTGAGTCCCAACGGGGTCAAGGCCCCTGCCGGCCATGCCCATCCCGCAGCACACGGAGTGGACGAATAGGCGCTCGGCCCGAGTTTCTACATTCGCCGGGGTCCAGAACTGTTCAGATCGTGCCACCGAGGTTTGGGCAGGCGCTGCGGGACAAGGTCTCCTCTTGAGCTGCGGCCTGGGCAGCTCGCAGAGAAGAATGACCAGATGGCGGCCTCTTGAGGATGCGGCCGGTCGCCTTCGACGATTCCCGTTGGAGAAGGGCTCCCTTAGTCTGGCCGCTCGTCTCGTCAGTTGGCGGTGTAGTTGAGGAAGTCGGCGACGATGGGTATGCCGCGGCGGCGTCCGAGTTTGTGCCGGAGGTCGTCAAGGGTGCTGGTGCCGCGTGCGGAGGTGACGCCTCCCATGCGGGTCACAGCGGTGTGGGCGGCGTCGACGGCCGCGTCGATGTCGCCGAGGGCGAGGTGGGCTTCGGCGAGGCGCGCGAGGTAGATGGCGTGTCCGCGGGGGAAGGCGTCGCCGTCGTACGCCTCGCCCTCGCTGTGGTGGGCGGTAGAGGCGTCCTGGAAGTGCTTGAGGGCTTGGCGGGGATTGCCGAGGTTGAGAGCGGAGCTGCCCAGCAGCTGGTGGGTTTCACCGAGGTTGAACCAGTAGACGCAGGCCGGGTCTGCTTCCATCGGCCCGGCGTTCGCGTAGGTGTCCATGGCGGCGTTGGCGGAGCGGTCGGCGGCGCGGGTGTCGCCGGCGTGGGCGTGGGCCCGGCAGGCGCGGGCGTGGAGCATGGCGGTCATCCGGGCGGAGCCGATGCGTGGGGCCTGGGTGAGGGCTGCTTCGATGAGGTCGATCGCGCCGCGCGGGTTGCCGGTGGAGTACTGCTGGATCGCCCAGAACGCAAGCGTGTTGGCGCCCACGACCGGGTCGTCCGCGCTCGCGGCGGCCCGCAGGGCGGTGACGTAGTGACGTTCGGCTGCGGCGATCCGGCCGCTGTCGTACGCCGTCCAGCCGGCCGATCTTGATGCTTCGGCCGCGACGCTGAACAGGCGGCGCCCGACGCGCTCGCTGTAGGAGGTGTCGTTGAGGGCCCCGAGGATGAGACGCAGTTCGGTTCGGGCGGCGTCGTAGACCTCCCCGGAGCCCAGTTCGTCGTCGAGGTGACGGAGTTCTTCCAGGCGGCGTTCGAACCGGTCGGGGGTGCTGTCGTCGATACGGCGGCCGCCCGCGGCGACGGCGCTGGCGGGGGCAGCACCGGACCACTGGGCGACGGTGGTGGTGAGGGTGACGGATGTGGTGATCAGGAACTTCCTGCGGTCCACCGGACCTCCTGCGATCTCCAGTGCGTGCACGGTTGCCGTGGTGGCCCACGGGGCGGTGAGGATGGCGTGGTCGTCGGGCACGGCGAGTAAGAGCCAGCCCGGCCAGCCGTGAGCCAGAACGACGTCGGGCGGGAGTTTCTCCAGCGCGGCCATGGCGAACTGGGTGCGCAGGGTGGCGCGTTCTCGCCGCTGACCCACCGCGACGCCTTCTCCTTACGGTGCCCCATCTGCCCGTACCCCATACGCCGGTGCTGCTCGGCCACCCGGAACAGGTACGCCTCGTTACTCATCCCGCGCTGGGACAGCAGATAGGCGAGCGGGTGCTGTTCAGCGGTGGTGTCCACGGTCACGGCGGCGTCCCTTTCGCGAGCACACGGGACACCAGTCTTCCGGCTGCGCACGAGCGGGGGAAGGGCACCGGGCCCGGTCCGCACCCCGCCGCAACCGGCGGCAACCAGCCGCAACGCCGGTGCTCTGGGCCCTGGGCGACGGGCGCGGTGTGGTGAGTTCTGGCGGCCCGGCCGGGCCGCAGCTGGATGAGGTGTCGGGAGAGACGCATGGGGACGATGACGTTCGCCGCGACGGCGGCCACCGAGGAGACGGGCGGTCCCGGGCCGGAGCTGCTGGAGCAGGTGGCTCGCCTGGTCGACCTGGACGAGACGCTGGTGGAGCGGATGCGGGCGGAGGCGCTCGGGGTACCGACCCGGGGGAGGGTCGCGTACGGGGAGTACCAGTCCGGCGGCTGGTGGACCGCCTCGCTGATGAACCACTCCACCGACCGGGACCCGCATGACGTCGTGATCGGCGACGGGCGGCCCCGCCCGACCACCCTTCTGGACCGGATGCCGGTGACGAAGGACTTCCTGGCGGGGCTGGGGCTGGACTTCATGTACGTCCGTCTGGCCCGTCTGGAGCCGCACTCCTACCTGTGGGAGCACCGCGACTACGCGGAACTGAACGAGCGCGGCCGACACCGCCTGCACATCCCGCTCGTCACCAACCCGTCCGCGGTCCTCGTCACGGCCGGGGCCCGGGTGCACATGGGAGCCGGCTCCCTGTGGCGGCTGACGCCCTCCCGCGCGCACGGGGTCCGCAACGCCACCGGCCCGGCCCGGCTGCACCTGATCGCCGACGTCTACACCGACGACATCTACCGGAAGCTCGCCGCCCACCCGCACCTGCGCGCGGGGGACGCCGTCCGGCTGCCGGTGCTGACGGCCGCCGATCGCGGTCGGCTGATGGAGCGGGCTGGGGAGCTGGCCTCGCTCGGGTTCCTCGCCTGCGCTGAGCAGGTCCTGCTGCGGGCGTACTACGCCTACGCGCTCCCCGAGGGCGGCGCGTACGACCTGATCACCGAACTGCATAGGAACCGCGGGGCCGACGCGGAAGCCGCCCGATGGGCGGAGGCCAAGCAGCACCTGCTCGCCCGCACCTCCTCTTCTCTCCCAGGAAGGAAGACCGTATGACCACCACCACGCCTTCGGCGCCGCTGTCGCCGCTGGAGGAGCTGGCTTACGCCCACCGGCCCTCGCAGCTGACGGTGCTGGCCGATCTGGTGCAGATGCTGTCTGGTGTTCCCGCGGTGACACAGCTGCTGGTGCGGGGCTCGCTGGCGACCGGGACGGCCGACCGGCTGTCCGACGTCGACCTGGTCGTTGCCGTACGCGCTGAGCGGCTGCTGGCGCTGATGACCAGTCTGGACGCGGTGATGTCCACCGAGTTCGGCGCGCTGCTGCCCGGCTGGCGCGACACCATCGTCGCCGACCTGGGGGGCGCGGGCTTTGTCTACCTGCTGCCGCACGACGGGCACCTGCTCCAGCTGGACCTCTACCTCTGCCCGGACAGCGCCGTGGACGCGCTGCGCCGCCGGATCGGCCCGCGCCTGCTCTGGCAGGAGACCCACCCCCATACCGGCCCGGACGCGGGGGCCCAGGTTGAGTTGGCGGCGGAGCTGGCCCGTACGGCGGCCGCGCCGGCGGACTGTTCGACGCTGCTGGTGCAGGCGATGGTCCTGCACGCGATGCTTCGCAAACGCGTGCTGCGCGGGCAGGAGTACATCGCCTACGGGCTCCTGCACCAGCTGCACGAGACGTGCCGGGACGTGGTCCGCACCGTCCTGGTCCCGCACTCCCGCCATCACGGCTGGTACCACCTGCCCGACGAGGTGGGTCGCACCGCGATCGGCCGTGAATGCCTGGCGGAGCTGACCGAAGCGTTGAGCGGCCCCCCGGTGCCCACCGTTGCGCAAGCGGACCAGGCGCTGGAGCGGATCGTGCGCCTGACCGAGCGGATCGCCCCGCGCGCGGTGTCCTCCCTCTCCGACGAGATCACCGCCTACCGCGCCTACCAGAGTCAGGAGGGACCGGCATGACCCATCCCACGCGTACCGCGGCACTGTTCGCCGGCGTCGTCGCCCGCCCCGGCGAGGAACACCTCGCCCTGGCCGCCGGGGATGCCTTGGGCGCGGCCGGGTACGGGCTGCGGCACGGCGGCTACAACGGCCTGATGGAAGCCGCCGCCCGCGGCGCCGCCCGCCACGGGGTGCCGGTCACCGCGATCACACTGGCCGGCCAGGACTGGGGCCCGCTCAACTCCTACGTCACCGACGTCGTGTACGCGCCGACGATGGGGAAGCGCCTGCACGCCTACCTCGACGACGTGGACCTGGTCGTGGTCATGGGCGGCGGGGTCGGAACCCTGCACGAGGTGACCGCAGCCCTGTACTACGCGACGACGATCCGGCCCGTCCCGGTTCGGCTGCTGGGCCCGGCCGCCTGCCGCCTCGTCACCTTCCTGCGCTCGGAGCAGTGGCTGGTGCAGGGGCCGACCCGACCGCTGGGGTTCCTCGCCGAACTCCCCGACGTCGCCGCGCTGGAGAAGGATCTGATGGCCCTGACCTCTGGGGGCCCGCGATGACGACCTCGGTGTCTGCCGTTCTCGCGGACCGGATCACGGCAGCGTTCCTCCCCGGCCCCTACCGGCTGCCCGACGGGCGGACCCTCGACTCCTACTTCGACCCCTACCGGCTGGCCTGCGACCCGCTGCTGCTCCGGGAGACCGCGGCCGCGCTCGCCGCCCTGCTGCCCCCGGACACCCAGGTGGTGGCCGGGCCGGCGCTCGCTGCGATCCCGCTCGTGACCGCCCTGTCCCTGCACACAGGGCTCCCCGCCGCCTACATACGGGCCGCGCGGAAGGAACACGGGACGTGGCGGCAGATCGAGGGCGCCGACCTTCAGGGCCGCCGCACCGCCTTGATCGACGACACCGCCCGCAGCGGGACGAGCCTGTTGCGTGGCGCCCGGCTGCTGCGGATCGCGGGCGCCCGCGTCACCACTGCGCTCTGCGTCCTTGACCGCGACGCCGGGGCCACCACCTTGCTCACCGAGCACCGGATGACCCTGTCCGCGCTGCTCACCGATCCGGGAAGCGTCCGGTGAACCGGCAAGCCGTGCTCTTCGACCTCGACGGCGTCCTCCTCGACAGCGGCCCGACTATCCGCACCGCCCTCGCGGCGGTCGCGACTTGCGCGACCGGCCAGCGCACCACCCCGGCAGACCTCCCGCCAGGCGCCCTGCGCCGCCCCCGCGCCGAGGTCCTGGCCCTCCTCGGTGTCGCCGACCCGGACGACGCCTGCAGCCGGTGGTGGGACGGCGCACTCGCCGCCGCACCACCCAGTGCCTTCCCCGGCGTGCTCACCGCACTGCTGGCCCTGCGTGCCGTCAACGTCGCACTCGGGGTCGTCACCCTCCAGGACCGCGACCGCCTGCCCTGGTACCTGCCACCGGCCCTCACCGACCTGCTGGACGTCGTGATCACCCTGCAGGACGCGCCCGCGAAACCGGCCCCCGACGGGCTGCACGCCGCCCTGGCCCAGGTCGGTGTCCTGCCCGAGCAAGCGGCATTCGTCGGGGACAGTCCCGGCGACATGAGTGCCGCACGCGCCGCCGGCGTCCTCGCCGTGGGCGCCGCGTGGGGCTGGCACCCGCCCGCCGCCCTTCGTACGGCCGGAGCCCGTCACCTGCTGTCCGATCCCATCCGCATCGGACCGTCACTCCTGCACCACCTGACCCCAATCCCCACGACCTGACCCACCCGCCCCGCTACAGTGGAAGGGCACCCGAAACGGGTGCCCTTCCCGACGTCCGAGGGACTCAAGGCATGCGCGTGATGCGGCGACAGGCGCCAAGCGCCGGCCGGGACCACTGAGGCACCACCACCTCACGGTCCGGGCCGGCGCTCACCCCCGCGCCCTGCCCGCCCACCCACCTGTGAGTCGCCTCCATGTCTTCGCTTCCCCCCGTCGGCCGTCTTCGATGGACCGACGTCCCCACCCCGCTGCGGACCCGCCTCGAAACCGCCCTCGGCTCCTCCGTCGTGGACGCCGTCACCCCGGCGGGCGGCTTCGGCCACCAGCTCGCCGCCGCCCTGACCCTGGCCAGCGGTCGACGGGCCTTCGTCAAGGCTGCTCCCGACGACGACCCGCTGACCGACGCCAACGTCCACGAAGCCACCGTCCTGGACGTACTGCCTCCCGGCGCACCGGCCCCGAAGCTCCTGGGAATCCACCGCGCCGCTGGCTGGACCGCCGTCGTCATCGCCCACCTGGACGGACCGCACCCCGACCTCTCCCCGGCCTCCGGCGACGGCGGGCAGACCTGGGCCCTGCTGGACAAGCTCACCTCCAGCCCCGCCCCGACGGCGTACACCGCCGCGGTCGTCGGCACGCCCTCCGGCGCAGCCGGCCTCCACGGCTGGGACGTACTGCTCGCAAACCCGCCGGGCGACCTAGGCCTCGTCGTACGCCACCGGCTGCACGAACTCGCCGAACTCGAGGCCGCCTGGCCCGCTCTCGCCCACGGAGACCGCATCGTCCACGGCGACCTACGCGCCGACAACATGGTCCGCGACCACCACCTGGGCGTGACCTTCGTCGACTGGGCCCACGCCACCACCGGCCCCGCCTGCATCGACGCCGCCTCCCTCGCACCACAACTGATCCTCGCCGGACACACGCCCGCAGACATCGCCCGCCTACTCCAAGACCACCCCGCCACCGCCAACAGCCCAGAAACCACCACGGCGTTCCTGGCCGCACTCACCGGCCACTGGCACCGCAACGCCCGCAAGCCCGCGCCCCCCAGAGCACCCGGCCTGCGCGCCTACCAACATCGCGCAGCCGCCGCCGGCCTCGCGCTCCTCGACTACCGACTGACGGGAAGGTAGCGCCCACTGCGCGCCCGAGCCGGCAGACCGGACAGCCGTAGTCACAGCGGTGGCCCCGCTGCGCTGTGCTGTGTCCCACTCGTCCAAGACCGCGCGAGCCGCAGCGCCGGCGTCGGGATCGGCGCTATGGGAGTAGGCGTACCAGCGCAGGTACCTCTCGACTCCCTGGAGCAATCCGGAGCGGGCGTGTTCCTGGACCATGCCGCGGTGGGTACCTGGACAAGATGGCTCCAGGCATCGAAACAGATGCCTCCGGCGATGGTGATGTGGCCATCAACGAACGATCCGTCACGGCTCGTGGCAGTTCCAGGTCGTGGCCAAGGCACATTTCCGGCAGCGCAGCGCCCTGGAGATCAGTGAGGCTGCTCGGCAGCGGTTGCCCTCGTCGACGCGCCGTGCGGACAGGGGGTGAAGAAGCTGACCGGCTCCGGCGGTAGCTCGTTCGGCGAATGAGGCACCGAGGAGTACGGGGCAGGGCAGGCTGGTGTGTGAGCCCGGCCGGCTATGGGCGGAGCTGTGGCGCGGACAGTGGGAGGTCGTCGTGACGGACAGGGTGCTGAAGAGCTTGTCGGCAGGGCACACGGGGTCGGTGGGGGTGCTGCTGACGGATGGCAGTGAGCCGGACCCGGTGTACTTCGACGTCGGCAGCGGCGCCCACATGCCCTCCTCCACGGACTGGCACGCCTACGACGGCCGGATGGGCCGCCCCCGGGCCGCCGTGCTGCGGGGCTCGTGCTCGTGCGGCTGGCGCGGCCCGGCCCACTACCCCCTGGACTGGAGCACCCTGGAGGACGGCCCGCTGTGGAAGGCGGACATCGACCTGTCGGGCCCGACCGGCGACATCGAGGCGCACGTGAGCGTGGTCCGCGACCAAGCCGTCCCGCTCCCCGACACCCTCACCGAGCTGTTGACCGGGCTGACGCGGGAGCTGTCCTCCGCGGTGGAGGAGAGCCCGCTGGTCGTGCTGAAGGCGATCGCGGACCTGCGCTACCTGATGGCGGAGGTGGCCACCGCGCTGGGGACCAGCGAGCAGGCCGCCTGCAGCTTCCTCGCCGACTACCACCAGTTCTAAGCCACCCCACCGGCGGGGCGCAGAGTGTCTAGGTCCCGAGCGCACCCTCTGTTCCCCTTGTGCGCGGACGTGGGGAAGGGGATGGTGTCGCTCTTGCGACGAGCCGGTCGGGGCTGAGGTTTGCCCGGGGCGCGGCTTTGATCGCCCTGATGGGACCCTTCGCGGTGCTGTTCCCCCGAACGATGCTGGCGCGGGCTTTCGATGTGGGGGTGTCGCCGGGTAGGCGGTACGCGGCTTCGTGAGCAGGGGGGGCCGGGGGTCTGGACCGCCGGCCACCACTCGTCGGCCGGGGGAGGGCTACCGGATGACGTTCACGATGACCTTGATGCTGCCGGTCGTGATCAGAGCGATCCCGATGGGCACCGAGACGAAGAGTCCGATGATGGCGCCCCCGGTCATGCAGGCCGCGGTGAGGCCGAAGTCGGCCCACTCCAGGGCGCGGCTGGGCGTGTGCGGTGCCGGGAGCGTGGTGATGCTGTAGGTGGGGCTTGCGGTAGGTTCGAGCTTGGACACGGAGTTGGTTTCCTCTTCTGTTCGCTCTGTGCAGGTCCTGGAGCTTCTGCTTTGGACGGCTCGTTGCTCCGGGCCTGCTGGATGTCCGCGGCCGGGAAGCCGCCGATCGTTTTGTCCTGCACGGGCGTTCGTGCCCTTCGAGAAGAAATTCTGTACGTCCCTTGACACTCCGTCGGCTAGTCTTGGGAACGGATTGATCCGCATGCCTTGCTATCTCAACTTGTCGCTGAATGTGAAGAGTTGAAACTGGTGCCGCACACATACGGATTAATCCGTAGCGGTGAATCCGTCTAGATGGCGTGTCAGGTGGGGGAGATGTGACGGTCCAACGAGACCTGAAGGTAGAGACTCGGCTACAGACCCTGCGGACTCTCCGTCAGGAGCTCCTCCCTACCGTGAACAAAACTGTCCAGACCGTGTGGAAGTCCGGGATCAGCCCGACCGGCGTCCGCATACGGCGGGAGTTCTACCGGCTGCCGGTGAAGAAGGTCGTGGAGGACGAGCGCAAGCCGCTCCCCAAGGCCGAGCGTCCCTTGGCGGCCCAGATGATCACTCCGAAGGGGCTCACCCTTCGCTTGGAGCTGATGCTGCTGTACGCGGCGCAGTGCGAGGCCCTCCCGGGCAACACGTGGCCGAGCCCCTTCCCCGTGGAGTTGAGAGCCGGCGCCGAGCACTCACTGATGCGGATGATGGCCTCGGGCGCCAACTACAAGGGCCCCGGCATCCAGGGCGCCTCCGCTACGGTCAACCGCCGCAGGCAGATCACTCAAGCTCTGCTGCAGCTGGAGCGCATGAACCTCGTCCGGCCGACCCATGGCCCCGGCCGGGCACGGCGAGGGTATGAACTGCTGACCGAGACCGGACGGAGCACCGTGGCGGAGTCCGTCTCCTACACCGTTCCCACGGAGACCGAGCCCTTCATCGAGCTCCCTCCGGAGTTCTTCACCCAGGGCTGGATTCACGTCCTCACCATGAGCGAGATCGCCGCGCTCCTGATGTGGGTCGACACACTCACCTTCCACGCCACTGTTCAGGAATCCCAGGACTTCGCGATCGGGCATGTGGCGAGCGATGTCCGGCTCGGGCGCTATGGGCTAGGCCGGGACGCGTACGAGACCCATCAGCCGCTGGATGCCTTTCAGCTCATCGACGTGATCCGACCGGACAAGCGGTATGTCGACGGCAAGTGGGAGGACTACACGGACAACAGCAGCGACCTGTACTGCCACCGGGTCGCTCTTCTTCCGGGTGGATTCACACGTGACGCCGGCCAGGCGGTCCAAGAGGTCGTGCAGCGCCGCGATGCGACCAACTTCTGGTCGCGGCCTCCCAACGCCCCTGAACGACGCCTTGACCGCATCCGATTCGTCGATCCCGTTCCTCTGTCTGCGGCGGACTGGTCTTTACACCTCCAGGCTGGTCCTGCACAGAGTTGATTCCCACGCAACCGACTTGTGTGGAGCGTGTCACAGCCTCGGTGAATCCCTCCGCAGTGGTTGGCCAGCGCGTGATACTCCCGGGATCACCGACTGACCCGGGAGAAGAGTTGGCAGCCAGTTCGCGTTACAGCGACTTAACCGACGCTGCGCTCGCAGTGCTGCAGGAGAAAGTCTGGGCGGACGAGCGCGATCTCGCCTGGAAGAAGAGGCGCCCTGGGTCAAGGCGTCAGAACGCTCAGCCCGTCGGTGGATTCCGGCCTCTAGGGGGCGCGGCTAGGCTCTGGTGTAGTCCGTTCCGACATCGGTGCGCGGGTCAGGACCGGTGCCCAGAGCGCTCTGGGGCAGTACGACCGGACCGCCCGGGGCTCCGGACGTTCTCGAACGTTCGGGGCCTTGTCATGTCCAGAGGTGCTACGGGTGGCTTTGCTCGACCTTGGTGCAGGAGGTCCCGGACAGGGTGTCCGGGACCTCCTGTGAGTTCGATCCGCGCTGCTCTACCGGCGGATCTGCACCGTGATGTGGACCCCGCCGACGCTGAGGGCCGCGGCTGCGATAGCACCGACGGCTGTTGCGGCCTCGCCTTGGCCCATGGCTGCGAGCACCACCACGGCGATGATGGCAATGAGCCCGGTGACCGCGGTCAGCCAGCCCAGCAGATGGGCTTTGGGCACTAAGGGCGTTGGGGTACGGTCAAGTGACGCCAAGGGTCTGCTCTCCTCGTGATGGGACGGTGGCCCGATGTATGGCGAGAGGGAGATTCCGCGAGGCCGGCCCTAGGAAGCATGGGCCTCACCGGAGTCTCCCTTCGCCGTTCGCCGGGGTTTGACTCGTCCACAAGGCTAGTCACCAATCTGGATCTGGACACGCGTACCCTCCCCCAACACGCTTTGGTGGCGCAGGTTTTCATCGTCTGAGGCCTCACTTCCCGGGGCCTGAAAACCCGTCCCCGGTGGGGCTCGGAATCTGCTGGTCAACTTGGTTGCGGCGTACAAAATGCGTGTCCTTAGTCGGCAGATCCGCCACAACAAGACTGTGGCGTAAGTCACACAAAATCCCTGCGGATAAACAGCTCGGTCGGCCTCCGTGCGGGCGGCGCCGAAGGAGCGGTGGCGGCCTGGTTCATGTCGCCGAGCACCCGGTCCTCGCGTCCGGGCCGGCTGAGGGTGCGGGCGGTGGGGAAGTCGCCGGTGGCGCGGGCGCGATAGTCGAGTCCACGTGCCGGCGGCGGCGCGGCGGCCTCCGCTGTCGGCGACTTGGCGCATGCCGGCGCGGGAGGCGTCGTTCTGGCCGAGGTCGCGGTGAGCCTTGGTCTGGTAGTGGAGGGCCATCTCGGTGAGCTCGGCGGGCAGCAGACCGACGTCGATGACGCGATTTCGCAGCCAGCGGCCACTCTTCTGCAGTCCACAGCGTGACCGGAGCCAAGACGTCGCCCGCCTAGATCTGGCCACGTCCCGCTTGGCCGGGATGCTCGACCACCACGCTAGTTACTTGCTTGAAGAGACAAGTTGCCTGACTCAGGTAAGTACAGTTTCAAGAGAAATTTGCCTGGAATCGGAACTTTACTGACTCAGTAAACTCGCGGCCCTGAGCAACTTTGCCTGGTGAGCGTGTGATGATGGCTCGGTGGAATCTCCGCTGATCAGAGAGCTGGACCTACTGGAACAGGGTATTGATGCCCTGCGCGGCCTACTCGGGCCGGACTGGCAGGTCACGCAGCGCCCGAACAAGAGCAGCGTCTTCGACGCCGCCTTGGAGGTGAAGCCCGAAGGGGACAGCACCTTCACGCAGCTACTGGTGGAGGCGACCCTGGCAGTACCACCGCGGTTCATCATGGAACGGCTGGTGCCCAAGGTGCAGCTGCTCCGCGAGGTCAATCACTACACCAACCTTCTGGTGATCGCCCCGTGGATCTCATCCCAGGCCCGGGAGCTGTTGAAGCAGAACGGCATCGCGTACCTGGACCTGACAGGCAACGTCGATATTCGCGTGCCACGACCGGCCATCATCATCCACACCGTAGGAGCCGAGAAGGCCCCGCGGTCAGCGCCCAGGGAAGCCAGCAGGACCACTCTGGCAGGGGTGAAGGCGGGACGCCTGGTGCGTCTGCTGGCCGATGTCCCCCCACCTCACCGCGCCACCGATCTACACCGGGTCTCCGAGTTGAGCCTCCCGTATGTATCCCGGCTCCTGGACACCCTGGAAGATCAGCTCCTGATCCGCCGCGAAGGGCGGACCATCGCAAACGTCGACTGGGCTCAGCTCCTGCGCGCCCGCGCCAACGCGACGAACCTCCTCGCTCCAGGCTCATACCAAGGGTTCCTGGCCCCCAACGGCATCCCGGCACTGCTGCAAGAGATCCCCCGCCTCGCCACGGAATACATCGATGGCCTTTCCGTGACCGGCTCCCACGCCGCACAGCGCTTTGCCCAGGTCGCCGTAGGCGGTCAGCTGATGTTCTACGTCGCCCCCTGGCTGAACATCGACGACGCGGCAGACGAACTCGGACTCCTGCCGGTCACCGAGGGCGCAGACGTCCTGCTGTTGAACGAGTCGGACTCCTTCGTCCGGAGGCGGTCTGAGTTCGACGGCGGCGTGCAGTACGTCGCACCCAGCCAAGCAGTACTCGACTGTCTGGCCGGCCCCGGCCGGATGCCAGCCGAGGGCGAGGCCCTTCTGGACTTCATGGAGGCATATCCCGAGGAGTGGCGCGCTTCCGAGAACGACATATGGCCGCGGCCTCCGCGGCACTAAGATCGCAACGCAGAGCACAGGGCAACGAGAGCGCGAGGCACCATGTCACAGATCCCGGAGGGCGTCGACCCCGATCAACTGACGGTGGCAGCACGACGTGTCCTCCTCGACGGCCTGGTCGCATTGCGACCCCACCTCGATGCCCTGACGGTTGTGGGGGCGCAGGCCGTCTACCTGCGCACTCCGGACGCGGCGATCCGCACCTCGCCCTTCACCTCCGACGGCGACCTGAGCATCGACCCCGCTCTCCTCGGGGATCAGCCCCTCCTCGACACCTCTTTGCGCGAGGCCGGCTTCAGGCTGAGGCAGGAACATCAGCCGGGGCTCTGGGAACGGGAGGAGACCGTAGGAGACCGGATTGTTCCGGTAGAGCTGGACCTCCTCGTTCCCCGGCAACTCTCCCGCAAGAACGGGGATCGCAGCGCCAAGGTCCCCCCGCACGGCACGATGTCAGCGCGCTGGATCGAGGGCCTGGAGGTCGCAGCCGTGGACCGCTCGCCCCTGTCCGTCGGAAGCCTCGACCCTGCTGACGATCGCTCCATCACGGTCAACGTTGCTGGCCCGACAGCTCTCCTGGTCGCTAAAGCCTTCAAGATCACCGACCGCCTCAGCCAAGCGGAGAAGCGCCCTGACCGCCTTACGGACAAGGACGCGGCTGACGTACTCCGCATCATGATGACCACCAGGACATCACACGTCGCCAACACGTTCACCGTGCTGCGCAACGACCCGCGCGTGGGCAACGTCGCGGCGGACGGGCTGGAAAAGCTGCGCCAACTCTTCGGCGGACGGGCCACCCCGGGCGTTGAAATGGCGGTCAAGGCACTCGCGGGCTCCCTCGAAGAGGACCGCGTCCGAACCCTCGCCCCCGCCTTCATCGCACGCCTGACCGAGTAGACCGTCCCTGAGGCCGTCCGGAGAGCGGGTCTTGGACCATGCCCTGCACGGAGCCGCCTTCAGATTCGCCGCCTTCCGGCGTACAGTCAGCTCCAACTTGAAGGGGCACTCGCCATTTATGGCCGCTTCCCCTCTTTTGGTCCGTACGCCGTCGGCGTACGGACCATTTACTTTCCCGGCCCTGGCGCCGGTGGACCACGCGTCCCGGACCAGCTCCGTCTGGGGCCTGGTGCCCGCCGGGCGGTCAGGCTTCGGTGCGCAGGTATTCCTGCCGGGCCTGGACCAAGTGGCGCCATGAGGAGCGGACGTGGTCTTCGTTCGTGGTCCAGCGGGTGGTCGACGGCCCGGGAAGGGGCAGGGCAGCCATGAAGTGGGCGATGTCGGTGAAGTACGCGAAGTCGCCGGTGTCGGTCAGCGTGCGGAGCCGGTCGATGGTGGCGACCAGGTCCTGCGGCTCGTCGCGGACGGCGTGGTGGAAGGCGAGGGCGAGCTCCACGAACCGGTGGAGGAAGGGCAGCCCCGCGGCCTCGATTTCGGCGTGCAGGCTCTGGGCGCGGCCGGGGACATCGGGGATCCCCGCGTCCTTGATCAAGGCCACCGCCAAGGCGAGCAGGGTGTTGGAGCGCTGATCGAGGCCATCGAGGAGCTGGTGGGCGAAGGCGAGCTCGTCGCCGGCGCGCACGGGGTCGGCGAAGGAGACGGCGAGGGCGAGGCGGACCTGCATCATGGCCCGCTCGCCGGCCGCCGCGTGCTGCTCGGCCTCCGCGCGGCCGGCTTCGAAGGCCGTGAGGGCCAGGTCCGTGTCGGCTTCGGACCAGCGGATGTCGCCGAGGACGCGGTGGTGGCGGCCCTTCCAGCCCAGGGTGGGGACGGCCGCCAGGGCGGTGGGGAAGTCCCCGCCCAACCGGGCCAGGTTGGCCAGGCCGCGGCGGGCCTTGGGTGCGAGGCGCCCGCCGGCGTCGGCGACCTGCCGCATACCGGCCCGGGCGGCGGCGCCCTGGTCGAGGTCCTTGTACGCCTTGGCCCGGTAGTACAGGGCCAGCTCGGTGAGTTCGGCGGACAGCAGCCCGGTGTTCAGGACCTCGCTCAGCCTCTCCACCGTTTGCCGACGGTGTTCGTGCTGGCGGCGGGTGATCGCGGTGAGGAGCTCGGCCAGGGCGTCCGCGGCGGTGTCCGGGGCACCGGTGTCTGCGGGCAGGGTCAGGGGCTCCCAGACGGAGTCGTCGGTGTAGGTGTAGGCGGCCTCGATGAGCCAGCCCAGGTCGGTGAGGCGGTGGTCGCGGGCCAGGCGCAGCCCCTGGCGCAGGCAGGCGACCAGGAGCAGGCGGCTGGGGCCGAGCGCGGTGCCCGCCGTCCACTGCTCGCCGAGGGCGGCCAACGCGCGGGTGGCGGCCTGATGCCAGTCGGCCAGGGTCCAGCGGTCTTCGCTGTGGGTGTCCTCTCGTACGGCGCTGCGGATCGCCCGGTGCAGGTGGTACGGCCACAGCGCGTACGGGTTCTCCGCGATCAGGGGGCGCTCGGTCAGACGTCGGGCGGGGGCCTGCTGGGTAAGGCCGGCGGCCCGGGTGGCCAGGTCCAGGTCGAAGGCGTCGAGGAGCGAGACGCTGCGCAGCAGGTGACGCTCCTCCGCGGTGAGGTCCGACAGGGTGCGGGCGAGGAGGGCGGGGAAGGAGCAGTCGAAGTCCGCCGCGACGGGCGTGCGGCCGGTGCGGCGGATCTCCAGGAAGCGGGAGACCGCGAGGTCGAGGTGGAGGGGCAGACCGTGGGAGCGGGTGGTGATCGCGGCCCGGATGTCGGCGTCGATGAGAGGTCGGCCCTCGACGGTGAGCCGCCGGGCGAGATGGTCCTCGCAGTCCTGGGGGGACAGGTCCCCGATCAGGTGCTGGCGCGCGACCAGTTCGCCGGGGCGGGGTGCGGGGACGGTGCGGGTGGATCCCAGCCCGGGCCAGGCGGCGGGTCCGGTCCAGTCGAGCTGTCCGTGGAGGGCGGGGTCGGCCCATTGCAGGCGGCTGCGCCCGGCGACGATGAAGAACGCGTTCGGCATGAGCCAGACCAGGCGCTGCAGGAGGCGTTCGAGGTCGCGGTGGCGGTCGGCGGTGTCCTCGAAGGTGTCCAGCAGAATGACCGGCGTCAGCTTCTTCTTCGTCGGTAGTTGGGCCAGGTCCCAGGCCAGCAGGTGCGGGTAGTACGACAGGGCCTCCAGGTCTGGGGTGGCCTCCAGGAGCGCCGCGGTACGGGAGGCGCCCGCGATGGCCTGGGCGCGGTCGTGGCGCTCGCGCAGTGCGGTGACCAGGGCCGAGGTGAGCTGTCCGGCGGCCGAGCCGACCAGGCCGGGCAGCTGCAGGGCGGCCGCGATCTCCCCGACGCCGGCCTGGAGCTGGCCGGGGAGCAGATTGGTGACCTTGCCCGCGATCCCGGTGCGCCGGATGTACTCGTCGAGGGGCTCGCCCGGGTGGACGGTCTCCCAGTAGTTGCGCAGGGCCACGTCGAAGGACGGCAGGGTCCGGCCGAGCTCGCCGGCGAGCGCGAGGCGGATCGTCAGCAGGACGCGCTCGTAGTCGGATCCGGTCGACGCTGAGCGCGAGAGGTCGATCCGGATCGGCAGAAGGCGCTGGGTCCAGGCCGGTGCACCCCACTGGGCGGGCCGGTCCTCGGCCGTCGTCAGGGCGGCCTCGATCTTGCGGAGCAGGGTCGACTTCCCGGCCCCGCCCACCCCGTGGAACATCAGCAGGTTCGTGCGGGGGGATTCGATGTCCTCGACGTCGAAGTCGGGCCGGGTCACGCGCTGGAGGTGCTCGCCGAGCGCGGCCGCGACCGCCGCCCACTGGTGCTGGCGGTCGGTGAACGCCTCCACTGCGTCGTACGACGGGTTGTTGGAGCTGAACAGCGCACGCAGGTCGGCCACGGTCGGTCCCCCCAGAATGATCATCGACGGTATCAACCGTAGGGCCTGGGCAGTGTGGCGTGGCCACCTTCCGCAACGCGGGCGTGGCTCCTCCAGAGACAATGGCGCCCCATCCCCTCCGCCAAGTTGAAGGAAATCCCTTGTCAGAGCACGTGAGCCCCGAAGCCGCCAAGCATCTCGTGGAGAAGGTGAGTAGCCGGTACGTGGCAGAGATCAGGAAGGAGCAGGGCTCTGCGGGCCCGGATTCGGAGCACCTGAAGACGCTGAAGGCGGAGCTGGCGGTGTGCGCCGCCGATCTGCTCGCGCTTGAGGAAGCTGGCTCGCAGGAGGTGGCCGAGATCGCGGCCCGCTACGCCGCCCGGGCCCAGGAGCTGAACGGCCAGTAGCCGGACGTCTGCTGCAGGACCGGCAGCAGCGCCGTGGTGCTCGTGTTGGAGATCGCGCGCGGTTGGAGGTGGGCGGGCATCAGGGGCCGGGCTAGCGCGGCGATCTCGGCCAGATCCGACCGGTACTGCGGCAGCTCCCCTCCAGCCGCTTGAGGGTGGTGAGGAGGTGGGCGGCTTCTGCTGGCGTGTACGGGCGGCGCTGCTCGGCCTGTACCACGGCGCCGGCTCGGGGCTGCTTGCTCAAGGTGCCGTCCGGGGCGCGCTCGTTGAGGTGGAGCGGGGTCAGGTCCCGGCGGACCACGGAGATGCGGTGTACGAACGGGGAGCGTTCGGCGGCGTCGGCCACGGTGGGCATGATGGTGACCGTCGCGTTGTGGGCGGCCGCCGCAGTGAACCGCGGTGGCTGGACACCCAGGCTCGCGATCTCCGCGCACCGGGTCGCGGTCCCCAGCCTGCTGTCCGCCGCGCGCCCCCCGATCACGACGAGCTCCACACGCCGGCCCGCCCGGTGGTCACGCCGCGCACTGTTCAGGAAGTGGCTGACGCTGTCCGGGGCGATCTCGATCAGCATGTCCCCGCGGCGCGCCCGTACGTACGCCTCGGCCATCTCCTGCCACGCCCGATAGTCCGGCCTGATCCGCGCGGAGGCGGTACGCGGCTCCTCCTCCAGGAGCCGGCGGTAGTCGGGATGGAGCATCTTGAAGCGGCCGCCCTCGATCCCGATGGGCCTGCGCTGGCGTAACGCCCGCCGCAGCATGCGCGCCATGTACGACTTCCCCGACCCCTGCGGACCCATCACGTACAGGCTGACGGGGTCGTCCTGCGCAGTAATGGCGCTCAGGAACATCGGGACGATCAGCTCGTCGAAGGTCCAACGGTGCTCGCTCGCCGACAAGCGGTGGTAGTCGACGCCAGGCGGCACGGTGAGCGGCTGGGCGATCCGGCGCACCGGCTCGGCCAGCGCGAAGGCCCGCTCCAGCCCCCCGGCCACCGCCAGACGCCGCTCCGGCGCAAGCACCGCCGGGTGCAGCCGCTGCTCCGTACTGTTCAGCCGGCGCCGGAACTGCCAGGTCTCCGGCGCGGTCCACGGCCGGACCCACTCCGCCCTCAGCGTCTCCGGGGCGCCCGTGTACTCGCACCAGGACGTGCCGTCCGCGGTGAGCTCGTTGCGGTACAGCGCGTGAAGGCCCCGGCGGACCACCATGATCTGGTCCGCGAGCCGTTCGGCCTCGACGGCCTCCAGGAACTCGGGCAGGTTGCGGGTGCAGCGGTCCAGGTTGCCCCAGGAGACGGACCGGCCCGCACCCTGCTCGTCGACCTGTGTCAGGTACCGGTCCAACCCGCTGAGCTGCGCCTCGGCCTCCGAGGTGGCCAGCGCCACCACCTCGATGCGGTAGCCCGCCGCACGCCAGACCCGGGTCATCGCGATGGCCTCCGCCAGGTCGGCGACGGGCTCCTCCAGGACCGCGTCGAAGCGGTTGCGACGCACGTACGCCTCGACCTCCGCCTGCCACCGCAGGACGTCCGGCCGCACCCGCACGCCGGCCGTGAGGTCGTCTTCCCGCATGAGGGCGTCGTACTGGGGGTGGGCCGCCTTGTAGAGTTCGCGGCCGATCAGCACGGCTCCGCCCCGGCGGGCGAGAACCGCCAGTAGGAGGTCGCATAGCCGGGACTTCCCGCTGCCCGCCGGTCCAGCGACAACGATGACCACCGGCTGGTCCTGCGGGACGGCGTGCCTGGTCCAAATCGGCAGGATCTCCGTCGCCAGGATCTCCTCGTGCTGGTGCTCGGCCAGCACGACCGGAACGACGTCTTCGTCTCTCAACGCACCCCTCCCCAGTCACGTACGCGATTCGTACGGCAAACGTACGGCATTCGTTCGCTTCACGCGCTAGTATCGGTGAAAGGAGGTGCTCCATGTCCGACTTGTTCGATGCGGTCGACGCGCTGGTCGCGTCCCGCTCCACGCTTCCGCCCCCGGCGGAACGCAAGAGGCTGCGTGCCGCGCACGGTCTGACGATCGACGAGGTGGCCACCGCGCTGAAGGTGCGCCGGGCCACGGTGTCGGGCTGGGAGTCGGGCAAGACCGAGCCCCGCCCGCCGGAACGGGACGCGTACGCGCGACTGCTCAAGCAGCTCGCGGAGCTCTACCCGGCCCCGGCCGACGTGGCCGCCCCCGTCTCTGCCGTCGCGGTGCCTGCCACGTTCACCGCCGTGCCCGCTCCGGCGGAAGCGCGGCCGCTGTCCACAGGGGCGGCGTCCCAGGCTGCGGTCATGACTGCAACCGAGAACACCCAGACCCCCGCCCTGGCCGCCGCGCCCAGCCCGGCGAGCACCACCAGGAGCACGTCGACGTCCCGCCGCTCCGGCACGCGGAAGACGGCCCCAGCCAACACCCCGGCGAGCGACACCGATCCGCGGTTCGAGAACGGCCCGCTGGCGGTCGTCGACGTCGAGGACGGGAAGGTGCTGGCGTACTGCGTCGGCGGCCTGGTCCTGGACGTGCCCGCCAAGAGCCTGCCGTCCCTGGTCGACTGGACGCTGAAAGAGGCGAAGCTCGGGCAGCCGAAGCTGTCCGGGCCGGGACGTCCGGCCGACCCGCTGATCGTGCTCACCGCGGCCGCGTGCGAGCGCTACGGCCTCCCGGTGACCCTCACCGAACAGGAGAGGATCGCCGGGCGGATCCCTGAAGGCCACAAGGTCATCAAGCAGCTGACCCGCGCCGACTGGCAGCTCACCAAGCGCGGGTTCGGCCCGTGGGCGCGGATCTACCGCCCCGCCAAGGGCTCGGACCGCCAGTGCGTCCAGCTGTGCATTCCGTCGTGGAACGGGCTGGACCCCCGGTTCTGGAGCACCGCCGGGCAGCTGCCGCCGGCGGAGCTCGCCCGCGTGCTGGGCACGTACGCGGCCCGGGTGATGACGCCGCGCGGCTCCACCGCCGTCACCGGCCTGGAGCTCATGACCGCCCTCCACCCGCCGACCCACGCCGTACGCGACGAGGAGACCGGCGTCCTGCGGCAGGCCGAGACCAAGACCCCCGGCTCGCTCGGCAAGGACCCGGTGGACTGCGCGCCGTGCGAAGCCCCCGACGGACACCCGCTCCTGGCGGACCTGCCGCGCTTCCACGTCCGCGGACCGGCGGAGAAGCTCTTCGAGGAGGCGTACGACTGGGCGCGCCCGCTCACCGACGCCGAGTGCCTGCGCAGCAACCTTGTGGGCCTGGACGTCAACATGGCGTTCGCCGCCGGAGCCAACGGCCTGGTCGTCGGCCTGGGCGCGCCGACGCACGTCAAGAACTCCGTGTTCGACCCGAAGCTCCCGGGAAGCTGGCTGGTCGACCTCAGCCATGTCGACCTGTCCCGGGTGAAGGTCGGCAAGGAGTGGGCGGAGCTGGACGGCGCGCTGCTGCCTTCCCCGTTCACGCCGAAGGGCGACCGCCCGACGGGCCCGGCCTGGTACGCGACGCCGACCATCGCCTACGCCCAGGAGCTCGGGTACGACGTCACGCCGACCGAGGCGTACGTCCGGTACGAGAACGGCCGTTACCTGGACGGCTGGTACGGCCGGCTGCGCGACGCCTACCTCGCCACGATGGCCGACCTCGGCGTCGACGCCGACCTGTCGCCGGAGGACTTCCTCGCGGCGATGGACGGCTACAAGGGCCGCGACCCGCAGATGGCCATCGTCGCCTCGGCGATCAAGGCGACGGTAAAGGGCGGCCTGGGGAAGCTGCGCGAGCGGCCCCGCGGCGAGGGCTGGACCTCCGGCGAACGGTGGCGGGCCCTGGAGCGCCCCACCTGGCGGCCCGACATCCGCGCCGCCGTCATCTCCCGCACCCGGATCAACCTGCACCGCAAGATGGTCAAGCACGCCGCCTTCACCGAGCAGTATCCGGTGGCGATCCTGTCCGACTGCGTCGTCTACGCCGTCGACGGTGAGAACCCGCTGGACTTCCTGCCCTACCGCGAGGGCAAGCCGCTCCCGGGCGGCTTCAAGCTCGGCGTGAACCCCGGCCTGGTCAAGCACGAGGGCACGCAGACCCTGCTGTGGGGCGAAGGCGCTCGGGAGCAGCACCAGGCGCCTGAGCTCAACCTGGCCCGGTACATCAAGGACGGCACCTTCACCGACAAGGACAACGGGGAGTAGGGAGCGGCATGACCAAGGAGTTCGGGGACGGCCTCAACGAGGCCGTGGCGAAGGCGTTCACCCGCCCGGTGCCGAAGTCGGCCGGCGCGCAGATGCGCTACCTGGTCAAGCAGTACAAGGGCACCAAGCAGGTCGCCCAGATGCTGCGGGTCTCCCAGCGCACCGTCGAGCGGTACGTGAAGGAGCAGATCAAGAAGCCGCGAGCCGACCTCGCCGCGCGCCTGGAGCGCGAGGTGAAGAAGCGCTGGCAGCCGCAGATCCGGGCCAAGGCCAAGGAGAAGGCAGCGACGACCGGCGGCATCGTCATCGACGTCCACGCCCGCCTCGGCTACGCCGGAGCGCCGATGAACTCCACCGATGAAGACCGCCAGCGGCACATCACCGTCGCCCTGCCTCCCCAGTACGCGGCCCGCCTCTTCACCGCCCAGGAGCAGGGCGCCACCGAAGTCCAGCTGCGCGAGCTCACCGCCGAAGCACTCAAGGAGGTCTACTTCCAGGACAGCGGCCGCCGCGCCGGCTCCCTCCAGGAAGTCCAGATCAACGACATCCTCGACCTCGGCTTCCAGCTGTAGAGGCCGCCCCGAACAGCCTGCGGGCCCGGACCAGATGGTCCGGGCCCGCTCGCATGTCCGCGGGAGATCGGTCAGGCTCGCGGCGTCGTGCCCAACGGCAGCCAGGAGCCCGGCTCACCCTCTCAACGTGCAGGTCCCGGCAAGACGCCTCGGATGATCAGGTGCTGCCCGTGGGGAGTGGGCATGGGATCCATCTGGATGCCGCTGCGCAACGGCTTCACCGAGAAGCGGAAGCCCTCGATCGGGCCGTGGCAGATCAGCCCCAGTGGCGTGGGGATGCCGATGCCGTCGGGGGAGAGGGTGAAGCCGAGTCCGGCGTAGAAGTCCGTCAGCTCCGGCTCGTGCGTGATGTACAGGACAGCCGCGCCGAGCTTCCCCTTCTCGTGCGCCGCCATCGTCCTCTCGGCTTCAGCGACCAGGGCGCGCGCGACACCCTGCCCGCGCCACGCTTCGACCACCGCCAGGGAGTCCAGGCTGGCGACCAGCCCGGCGATGATGTGGGCGTTGGGCGATCCGGCGAGCATCGGGTGGGTGTAGGCCCACACCGCCGGCATCCCGAGCATGCCGCCGACCAGCGTCCCGGACGACGTCTCCTCCACCACGCGTGCGCACGTGTACTTCTCCGGATCGAGGCTCTGGTCGATCACGGCCGAGAGCACCCGCCAGGAGCCGTCAGGGTTGTCCGGGTCGGCCATCCGGATCACCGGCTGGAGCTCAGCCGCGTCGTCCCGGGTCGCGTCCCGGAGCTGGAGACCATTCGGCAAGGCCAGGGCGCTCACCGGGATGATGACGCCTGGTTGAGCCGCAGACCCCGGCCTGGGGACCGTGGCGGCGTACATGCGCTCGCCCATCACGTTCCCCGAGTACAGGCGCTCCACCTCGCGGCGTGCCGGGTTCCCCGACCGCCGGGCGCCCTTGCGCGCCCCGTTCCGCTTCCCCACAGTGTCCCTCCCCTTGTCACCGCAACCCTCCCCCACCCGCGTACCCTCCTAACGCCGTTCATTGAAGGCCGACTTGGGCACGGAGCCCGGCCGCTGTCCACAGGTGAACCGTGGTCCCTGGAGGTATGAGCGATCACGAGCAACAGCAGCCGGCCCCGCGCCGCGGCAAGGTCCTGGAGGCCCTCGCGCGAGCAGAGCGGAAGGTCTTCACCCGGCCCGCGCCGAAGTCCGCAAATGCACAGGTGAAATTCCTCCTCACGCGGGTGAAGGGGTCGACCAAGGCCCTGGCGGAGCGCCTGGGCGTCTCGCGCCGGACGGTGGAGCGCTACCGCGCCGGAGAGCTGTCGACCCCGCAGAAGCGTCTCCAGGCCGCCTTGGTGGAGGAGACCGAATCCGAGTGGCAACCGCAGGTCAGGGCACAGGCACGCGCGGCGGCGTCCACCTCCAGAGGGATGATGGTGGAGGTGACGGCGTACTTCGGGTTCACCTGCACGGGCAGCTCGGATGATGGCCGCGAGCGCCAGATCACCACGGACATCTCGCCCCTCTACGTGAAGCAGATCCTGGCCCTCCAGGAGGCTGGTGCGACGGAGGAGGATCTGCATCCGATCGTCGCAGAGGCCATCACGGAGTCGTACTTCACGGAATGGGGCACACGGGCGGATGGCCTCCGCGCGGACTTCACGTCAGTGTCGTCAATTTCCTTCCGCTTCTGACCCGCCTGAATTCGGAGCCTGCTATAAACCAGATTGTGGGCCGCCGTACGGCGCTCTGGCGGCGGCCCGCTCCCGAATCCACACGAATGCGAGGCCGAAGATGACCCGGTTCTGGCCGCCCGGCGAGAGCACCCGCCGACCGCTCGCCCCGCGCGTCGCCGCGCCCCGTGAGCCGGTCGACCCCGCCCGGATCGGCCGCCGCTTCGCCCGACGCCGGGCGAAGGGCATGGACGCCGGCGCCATCGCGGCGGCCCTCGAGGACGCACGCTTCGACGCCCGGCAGGCGTCCCGGCACGAAGACCTGGCGGACGATGTACGCGGCCCGGCGGAGCTCGCGGAGTGGGAGCGCCTGGACCAGCTGCTCGCCGCGGCCGCGCCGGGCACGGTCTACGACCCGGACACCGACGGCGTCGTCCAGGCCGAACTCGCCGCCGACGCCGCGGCCGCCGCCGCCCGGGAAGCCAAGCTGCGCGAAGACCAGCGGATCGCGGCCCGCGCCGACGAGCTCCAGGCGCTGCGCGAGTTCGGTACCCTGGAGCAGACCGAGCCCCGCACCGGCGACGAGCCCGTACGCGACGAACTCACCCGGCGAGCCGGCGGGTACGTCCAGGCCGACGTCGACACCTGGCTCGCGCACGCCCTAGCCGCGCACCGCGGGCACTACCGCGACCCCGCCGCCCGTGAAGAAGCCGCCGGCCTCCTCACGCCGCCGGTCCTCGCGCACGCCGCGCTGCTCGCCGAACTCGCCCGCCTGGTCCCCGACGCCGACATGGACCAGCTGGCGTTCACGGCCCGCCTCGCCACCACCGAGC
Organism: Streptomyces sp. NPDC098789; assembly: GCF_044759975.1. Classification (NCBI taxonomy): domain Bacteria; kingdom Bacillati; phylum Actinomycetota; class Actinomycetes; order Kitasatosporales; family Streptomycetaceae; genus Streptomyces; species Streptomyces sp. NPDC098789. Next base: position 5,308 of record NZ_JBIWAJ010000032.1, on the reverse strand, counting down.
CGGAAGCCGCCGGTGCGCTCGCCGCGTTCCTCACCCGCGCGCACCCCCACCCGATGATCACCGAAAGTGACTAACGGGCTGTCACGCTCGGGTGTCACGCGCCTCGATCCGGCTGTCACGCTCGGGTGTCACGCGCCTCGATCCGGCTGTCACGCAGGGGTGTCACGCTGCCAATCGGGCCCGCAACCATGGGGCTGGCCGCCATTTTTCGGCTCCTCCGAGCAGCGTGACAACTTCGCCGGTGCAGGTACGGAACGTAATCACCGGGATCGGGCCCGGTGGGCCGGCGGGTGCGGAAGAATCGCCGGGGTGACCGCCGACAGCGCCGCCGCGCTCTACGCCCAGGCCGTGCAGAGCACCGCCGCCGACCCGAGCCGGTGCACGGTGCCGTGGGGCGTGTGCCCCGAGCACGGCGCCACCCTCAAGTCCCGTGCCCGAGCAACCGAGGGCTTCGACTCCTGGTGCATGGACTTCACCTGCTTCAACGTCTGGCCGTACGACCGGCTGGACGCGCCCTGCACCGAGCCGGCCACCCACACCATCCAGGCCGACAACGGCGACCGCTACGTGGTCTCCGACGGCCACGCCCTCACCGCCCGCCCCCGGATCACCAACGGTCAGGTCCTCCCCGGCCTGCCCGCCTGAGCACCGAGACCGAGATGGAGGCCACCGTGGACGACGACGCCTACCCGTTGACCACCGTCGTGGACAGGATCCGCGAGTACCTCCACCAGGCAGGGCTGCTCGACACCGAGGAGTTCCCCGCCATCCAGGACGACGTGACCGAGCTGGCCCGCGAAATCATCGGCGCCGTCGAGTCATCGTTCGGCATGTGACGGGCGGCCGACCCGCTCCCAGCCGGGTGCCGCGGAGTGGCCCCCAGGGCCCGCGCCCGCCCGATACCGCGGTGGCACACGCCCGTTCGCGCCCTGGAGCCCCTCAATGAGCGAACAGCCCGCCCCCGCCGACACCACTGTCCGACAGCAGCTGGAGCCCGCGGCCGCCGACGGGCTGCGCGCGTACGCGGCCCGAACCCGCGAGAGCGCCGACCAGCTCGGCGCCGTCCTGGAGGACATCGCCACCAACGGCCTGCCCTCGGTCGAGGACTGCACGCCGTGGGAGGAACTGCGCGAAGCCCACCTTGCCCGGCTCGCCGCCTGATGCCCACACCGCACGGCCCCCGCCGGGCCCGGGTCGCGTTCTCCGACTCCGCCGCCAACCAGCTCGACGCCATCACCAGCAAAGCAGAGCTGCACGCGCTGGACCGCGCCTTGGTCGTCATCTCCGTCGACCCCGACGCTGGCGAACTGCTCCGCGGCGACAGCAGCGGGTCGCGGCTGGCTAGTACGTTGACGACGTCGAACGGATCCGCCTCGTGTACTGCGTGACCGCGCTCAAGACCGTGGTCGTGGTCGCCTTCATCGAGCTCTGACCCGCGACGTCCTGGGCCAGGCCGACCGGCTGCTGCTCGCCGGAGTCGAAGGAGCCGGCGCCGACCGCGAGGACGGTCCGCAGCGGACCGGCGACTCCGCCGGTTGGTGAGGGATCGCTCGCGTAAGCGGATGTTCGGTTGGCAGTTCTGGTGGGTGCGCAGTTCTGGTGGGTGCGCAGCATTCGCACGGTCGGGCGGAGCTCACCGCGGTGCCCGTCACCCCTCGGGCTTGCTTGATCCTTCCCGGCGCTGTGCGGCCTCCTGTGGCGTTCTGAGCGCCTCCGGACTCCCCGGCGACGATCACTGGCTTCTCGGGCTCTCGCAACGCCCTACAGCGCTTCGCGCGTTCCGGGCCTCCTCGGACTCCCCGAGCGACTTCTCGCGGCTCGTCTCCGGCGTCGGGTGTTCTCGCTCTCCCCGGCCGCGAGCTCCGCTCTCAGGGGGGGGGGGGGGGAGAATTCAACCCGCACTTAGGTACTACAAGTACCTAACTACATGGGGTGCAAGGAAGCCTCCAGCCGCGGCCCGCTCAGGCGGCCCCCAGCGGCTTCCCGGCGAAGCGCCAGCGAGGGCCTCCAGCACCGTTCGGGCCTTGCACCCTTCGGCGTGCTGCCCCGTCCTGCTGCACAGACTGCTGCTCCTGGTGGCGAACGGTGCAAGGGCAGCGCAAGGGTGCAAGGCCGGGTGCCGCCCCGGTCACCCGGCTCAAGGTGCAGCATTCGCCCGACCCAGGCGGCACACCGGTGTTGCACGGGTAGCAAGGCGGGCCTCACCGATGCAGCAGACGGCCGCTGCACGGAAGCCGGCTACGGCTAAGCGGACGCGGCTGCTGCAACCGGAGTGCTGGCGGCGTGCCCGCCGTCGCGCGAGCAGGCCCGCAGCGCGCAGTCGAAGTACGCGTGGACGTCGACGGCGGAGTCCCGGCGGGCGAGCACGTACATCCCCTTCATCGCCTCGAAGGCGGCCTCGATGGGGAGCGTGATCTCTTCGTGCGCGCCGGTCGCCAAGTCCAGGTAGTGGGCGAAGCCGAAGTTGTAGGTCCGGGCCTGGTCCGCGTCGACCATCTCCTGGTGGGCCCGGCCGGCTGCCTCGAACCACCTCGCGCCGTCGGTCACGCCTAGGGCGTGGACGACGATCGCCAGGAATGGGGTCACGTGTTCCGCGGTCGCGGGCCAGCCATCGGTGGGCGAGCCGAAGTGATTGCCCAGCTCCTGGGTGAAGTGGAGGCCGAAGTCGTACGTCACGCCGTACTCGTACCGCGTCGGCCGACCTTCCGGTTAGCGGCGCGCGGAGCTCCACCCCGGGAACGCTTGTGCGGGCTGTCTGACCTGGGTTTTCCGCAGGGGAACGATGTGCGCGTCTGGCGGGCTGGGCTGGCCGCCACTCCTTGTTCTGGAGAACCAGAACAAGACGGTTCCTCTGGTAATACCGTCGCCCCCGCTACGCGCCGTTGACCTGGGCTTTCCCCTGGAGGGGAACGATATGCGCCCTGGGGGCCTGCCGGGGGGGTACCGCGTGTTCTGGAGAACTAGAACATGTTGGTTCCCTTGGTGATACCGACATGTGGCGCTGCGTGCTTCTCGGGCACGCAGACGGCGCCGCACCCTGGGGTGGGGCGCCGTGGCGTCGAGAAGAGCCCTGGAGGGCTGCTCAGGCGCTTTGCGCGAGGTTGGCGATCTGTGCGGCGAAGCGGGTCCGCCGCTGCTCGGTGAAGCCCTCGGCGGGCGTCGTGTTGATCTCGGGGACCGCCATCGCGGTGCCGGCGACCCGGCCGCCGGTCAGGACGGGGTGGAGCTGGTAGCAGCCACGGCGCAGGAGCCAGGCGAGGCCGGCCTCCTTGAGCTCCTTGAAGCCCCGGTTCACCGCCGGCTTCCCTGCTCCGAGTTCGGCGGCCATCTCGGCCTGGCTGATGCCGACGGCGCCGCTCTCCGGGTCCTGGAAGGCCAGGAGCACATCGAGCACGCGCCGGGCGGTCAGGGAGACGTCCACGAGGGCGAGCATCCGCAGAGCATCGCGGCTGAGTACGACCGGCTCGTCGGACGGTAGGCCAGGTGCGTAAGTGGTGCTCACGAGGGCCTCCTGGTCGATGTCTTCTGGCTCTGAGGATATGCCCGCGCGCGTCACGCGCTCGCCTTCTTTCGGGCGGGCAGCTTACGGGGCTTGAGCGCCACGACCTTCTCGCTGCGGCGGGCGGCCTCGGCCGCCTTCTTCGCCTTGGCCCGCTCCGCGCGCCACTCGGCGGGGTAGTCCGGGGCCGGGATGATGCAGGCTGGGCCCTCCGCGGCGTTCCAATCCTTCTGCCACTGCTCCTGCTCGGCCGAGGTCCCGGCCACCGTGAGCCACGGGTTCAGCTGCACGACGCCGGGCTTCTTCGTGCGCATCCAGCCGATGTGGTGGAAGAACTGCGACGGCTCGCTCACCGAGGCAGCGGACAGGCTGCAGCGCTGCTGGAGGACGCGCTGGTTGATCTCGACATACCCGCGCGGGGCCTTCGTCCGGTCCACGCCGTGGTAGGCGGGGTCCTGGGCGGCCACGAGCTTGCACCACACCTGGAACCAGCTCCCCGGCATCTTGAGGCTGCCCAGGACGTCCATCAGCAGCCGGGCGTCCAGGACATAGCCCTTCGCCTCCGCGCTGACTGCGAACTCGCGGCCCTTGATCTTCTCGACCGTGACATACATGCCGCCCTTGCCGTCGGACCGCGCGACAACGCGCTGGCCAGGCCGAACGACCGGCAGCTGCTCCATCAATGCCTCCAGGAAGATCATCGTGCGTCGGTGGCGAACGGTATCACTAGGGGAACCGTCTTGTTTCAGATATCTAGAACAGAGCCGGGCCCAAGCGGGCCCTTGCGGCCTCTGGACCGGCCCTGGGTTTGTTCTAGATCTCCAGAACAAACCCGTACCCCCGTGTTCTGGAGATCTAGAACATGCCGATCGGTGTTTGTGCTGGTCAGGGCGTTTTCCAGCCGGACCTACTCTTAGGTGTCTGTAAGACACCACCTGAGCCCTAGGGCTCAGGTCGGCACCTGGCCTGGCCAACACGACAACGGAGCCACGCCGGGCGTGTCCCGCCTCGGCTCTCCCCGCCTCGCGCGCTAGCGGATCGCAGGCTGGGCTCGCTTCGCGTGCGGCTCCGCGGTTCGGTGCGGGTCCTGGACAGCAGCAGCGGCTCTGAGTCTCGGGTGGTACCTCCCCTGACGATCAAAAGCCAGGAAACGTGGCCGGTGTTGGTGGGTAGCTCCGCCGCCCGGCCCAGGGGGCCATTCGGCTCAGGCACCTCCGCACCTCGGAATCGAGGCTTTCCCATATAGGGGGTACCGTTCTGTGGCTGAGGCCGACACCGGCTCAATTTGTATTTCCTCGCCTGTGGTCGGGGTACCCAATACTGAGCTGACCGCTCATCAAATCGCGCGCCGTACCCTGGTGGTTGGGGGTGTCTCGTGTTTCCGCCAAGGGTACATGCTGCATCAATCCGATGCACTCGCTACACCAGAACCCGACACAAACGAGCGACCCCCACCCCTCCCTAGCCAGCCAAGTCCACGCAGTGGGCCCCAACGGTTCTGGAAGCGCAGCCGGAAGGACCGTCCGGCGGGGAAGCGCAGCGGACCCACCCGGAGGACGCAGTCCTCCCTCACTCTACTTCAACGCCCCTACAGAACGCCCTAGCAGGCGTACCGTCACACCTCACACCCTCGATCGTCCCGGCCACGCTGCGCGTGGCCTGCCGGGCGCGCAGCGGCCGGCCTTCCCTGGCTCCCGGAGCGCAGCGCAGGGAGCAGCCCACGCGCAGCGTGGGCGCGGGGAGCGCAGCGACCCGCGTCGCTGTCCCATCGCGCAGCGATGGGGTACCCGCTCCGCGGGAGATCGGAAG
>NZ_JBIWAJ010000031.1:0-87120 GCF_044759975.1 Streptomyces sp. NPDC098789 | reverse complement strand
GTCAGGCCCCCACCCTCCGGATAACGCATACCTCCGACATACCGCAGGGATCATGAACCGTCACCACCCGACGACAAACCGCAAAACTCAGTAACTGGCCCTCCGCGCCCAGGAGTCAGGCCGGCGGCGCCCCGGGTTCGTCGTCGAGACCTGATCCCCATGCTCATGGCCAACCAGGGCCTTCACGACGCGCGGCGCCCTGCCCGGCTCGTGGGCTCCCGACGCTTCGGCGCCTCTGTGATCGAGGCGTTCCGCGCCACCCCCGCCACGCAAGCGCCCGCACCACTGCCGCCGGCCCCGCACCTGCGGCGCACCCACTCACCCGCTACGTCGTGACCCCGACGCCGCTGGGGCCCGGAGTGTCTGCCGGCCGGAGCGTCCGGCGCCGGAGCCGGGTTCCGGTCGGCAGGACGGCTGCGGGGCCTGGTCGGCGCCGGCACCTGGGGCCGTCATCTGATCGCGGTGTGCACGGGCCGTGGTCATCAGCGCGTCGAGGCTGTCCCTGGTCCGCAGAAGCTCGGCGATGTGGGCGGAAAGGCGTTCGCGCTCCAGCGTCATCCGCTCCAGCGCGGCATCGGAAGCCTCCTCGCTGGGTGTGTCGATGCAGGGCATCACCTCGGTGATGGTGCGGCTGGACAGGCCGGCGGTGTACATCCGCTGGATGAACGCGATCCGCTCGACCTCGCCTTCCGTGTAGTGCCGCTGCCCGCTGGAACTGCGGGTGCTGGCGAGCAGTCCCTGCTCCTCGTAATAGCGCACCGACCGGACGCTGACTCCGGCGCGTGACGCGAGTTCCCCGATCCGCATACAGCCCTCCCGGCCGAACTCCGTGTCACAGACCCTTGCCTCTGACATCGGCGTAAGGTTTCAGCGTAGCCGTTGCGCCGAAAGCGCGGACACAGCAACAGCTACGAAGGAGTCCTGATGACAAGTCTCTTCAGCAGCTACGAGCTGGGTGGCCTCATCTCATGCTGCGCAACCGCATGGTGATGGCGCCGATGACCCGGGTCCGGGCCGCCCAGGGCGGTCTTGCGACCCCGTCGATGGCGGCCTACTACGCCCAGCCTGCGCATGACCGCCGGTACCTGCTGGACGCTGTCGGACGGGACGATCACTTCCATCTTCTTGCCGCTGAACATGCCGAGTCCGGTGATGTGCACACGGGCCGGGCCCGCCTTACCCGCCCTGGACGCGCAAAGGTCCATGATCTTTGCCGGTCCAGGCTTACCCTGCCCCTGTGGGAGCCACACGGGGTGCCAGCGCCACCTGAGCGAGCCGCCCAGCGGGCTGGGAAGCGGTGCTGACAAACCGCTTCCCAGGACCTTCACCGACATTTCAGTAGGTGTATGCGGCAGGGTCGGGCCCCAGCCTCTTGCCAGCGTCGAGCTGCGTGACGGCTTCCCGGGCCGCCTGGTCCACGCGGAAGTCCCACACGTCGTAGTACTCCTTCACCTCAGCTTCCGTCGCTGCTTCCGGCAGCGCCCCCCGACCGTGATCCAGGTGCCAACGGAGCACGACCTGCGCCGGGGCCTTGCCCTGCTTCATGGCCAGTTCCTTGATCACCGGCTGGTCGAACACACCCGCCCCCGCCTGGGCCAGAGGCCAGAATGACGCCGTCGCAATATGGTGCGTGGCGTTCCAGGCATGAAGCTCCTTCTGCTGGAGGAGCGGGTGAAGCTCAAGCTGGTTCACTGCCGGGGTCACGTCAGTTTCGAGCCGCAGGCGTTCCAGGTGCGGCAGTCCGAAGTTGCACACGCCGATGGTTTTGATCACTTCCTGCTTTTGCAGTTCGATCAGCTTCTGCCAGGCGGACACATAATGATTGTGGGCCGGCGCAGGCCAGTGGTTCAGGTAGAGATCCACGTAGTCCAGCTGCAACCGACTCGGGCTGGACTCCAGTGCCCTTTCTGGTTCGGCCTGCTGGACGACGCTCAGCTTGGCGGAGATGAACAGCTCCTCACGCGGGATCTTGCTGGACTACAGGGCCCGGCCGACTCCTCGCTCATTACCGTGAGCCGCCGTGGTGCCGATGTGGCGGTACCCGGTCTCCAGGGCCGTCTCCACTACTACGGCAGCCTTGTCGTCGCTCAACGTCGGGACGGCGAGCCCCAGCTGGGGCATGAGGTTGCCATCGGAATGCTTGATCACCGCCGGGTCTGACATGTGGTTCTCCGTGTCTTCAGTGCGGGGCGTCAGCCGGGAACGGGTGGTGCCCGTGACTCAAGGACCTCAACGGCTCCATGGCGCAGCACTCACCCCGATCCGGTCACGGCCAGCGTCGATGAGAGCGGCGGATCATGAGTCAGCGCACGCTAGCCGCCCCCACTCAAAGCTCCGCTCCATCGACACGCAAGAGCCGAAAGACATCGCACACCGGCCGGAAACCACCCCAGGAAGCGCTAAGCTCGCCGCCGCCTTCTCCACACACTGCCTGGACATCGGCGAGCCGAAGACCACGTCGGCCTGCCGTCGGCCTGCCGCCTCCGCACCGCACGATGGGCCCTGTCCGACCTCCCCGCCCGGCCCCGGTCGCCGAGCTGCGGGTAGCGGTGGCCGGTCAACTCGACCGTGAGGTGCTCCCCCAGCAGGACGAGGGAACACCCCGAGCCATACGGTTCCCCGATCCGGGAATCGCTACCTGCTGCTGCCCAACTTGTGTACGGGCTCCCCAGCAAGCTGACGGTGCCCGGCACCGCGAGTACGGCCGCAGCGGCGCCCGCCTGCCCAGGGAGGCTGCCGGGGGGTGGTGGAGCGGGAGCGGGCCCCCGCCGTGGACACCTCCCTCGCCGCTGCCGCACACTCCGCGCTCTCAACCGTCAGGTGCGGTGCCTGAACCAGAGGTTCACTCGCTGAACACCGTTGCTGAAGACGCCGGGGGAGCAGTAGTAGTACTCCTGCGGATCCCTCGGGTGATGGCGGTCCAGTTCAAGGTTCCCTTCGTACTTGTACCTGTCGCATTCGGTCCAGTTGAAGGCGCTGACGCCGGTGTCCAGGGTGCGTACCAGGTCATTGCGGTACGTCGCCGCAGTGGCAGTGCCGGCGCCTGCGATGAGTGCTCCGGCGGCCGTGGCTCCGGCGAGGACCACGCCGACAGACGCTCTTGTGATGCGCTTCATGATCATGCTCTTCTCTGACGAGGCGGCCAGCCGAACGCCACGAGACGCCTGCCAGCCAGCTGGTTACGGGCCCTGGATCAAGGTCCTCAACTCGGAGACATGTGCGAGAGGTGGGAGGTTGCCCACGTTCTTGATCTTCTTCGCCTTGGTCATGCTTTCCGCGCCGCGTGGATGTGCCGCACCGAGGAGCGCACCCGCGCCGTACCGGTGGGATGCGGTTCTGCTGCGCGGGGTGTACGTGCGTGGCGGGGCCGCGTGTGAACAGCGGCTCTTCGCCGAACCGCTGCCGGATGGTGCCGCACCACCGCACCGTCACCCCTTCCCGTGACCTGCACGAATCCCCTATGGGGGAACGATGGAACAGCTGGGCCCGGCCCGTTCCAGAATTCTGGAACGGCTACCTGCTGCGGCCCGACTTCCGTACATGCCCTTCGGTGTGCTGACGGTGCGCGCCCGCCGCATCCGGGGCAGCGGTAGCGGTGGTGGTGGAGCAGGAACGGGCCGCCGCCGGGGAGACCCGGATGCGGGAGGTCGGCCTGGCCGGGGCGGAGGGCGGTGTCGTCAGCGAGGAGGGCAGGGTCGGGTCCAAGCGGCGGCCACCGTAGTGAAGGACGGGCCATCCTTCCAGGTGGTGTTGGCGCCGAGGCGGGCCAGGTGGTAGGCGAGGAGGCTGGTGCCGCCCTGGTCGCGGATCTGGTCCATGCGGTGGGCGAGCAGGGTCCAGGGGCGGGAGCCGACCAGGAGCCAGTCCCGCCTGCGACTCGGGCAGGACGTCCTTGACGATGGCGACGATCGCGCCGTGCGCGAGGCGGACCACGCCGAGCTGCTCCAACGCCTACGCCCGGTCTCCGAGGTCCAAGTCCTGGGGCACGCTGAACCCCTCGGTCAACGGGTCCGGGAACGCTTCGCGTCCACGCCGGCCGGCGACGCCCGCGGATCGCCGGCCTCCGCATCGCCCCGCTACAGCAGCGGCAGCGGCAGCGGCAGCGGCGGGAGCGGCACCCGCGGAGGGGACGACGGCGGGTGTGGTGCCCGGAGTAGCCGCGGGTGCGGGGGACACGGGCGCCGGCAGACGCGGCTGGAGCCCAAGCGGGTGCCGAGGCGGAAGCGGTGGTCGCCGCCGGGGCCGGGGCGGGTGCGTGGGCGGGTGCGTGGGTGGCGGCTGCGGTGGTGACGGCGGCGACGGCCTGGTCCACGCCCGCCCCGGCGGCGTGGGCGTCGAGGAGGATCCGCGCGACGTCGACACCGCGGGCGTCGAGCCGGCCCATCGCGGCCGCGATGTCCGGCCAGGCCGGGGAGGCGAGGATCGCGTCGCGCACCAGGCCCTCGGGCATCGTCGCTTTCAGGAGGTCGGCCCACCGGTCGGTACCCTCCGCCTTCGTCCGCGCGATGTTCACGGCGACGGCCTGGTGGACCGCGGCGGTCATGCGGCCCATCTGCGGCAAAACGTGCCGAGGTCGACTCCGGCCTGCTGAAGGCCCCCGAGCTGACGCGCCAGCTGCGGCCAGTCCGCGCCCGCCATCAGCTCAGCCAGGGCGTCGTCGTCAAAGACGCCGCGCAGCTGGTTCGCCGACCAGCCCGGGGTCATCTACGCCGCGTCCTCGCCGAGTTCCTCCTCCCGACCGGTGACACGTTTCTTATGTGGCTTCGACAGACACGCCAGCGAACGGGAGGGGAAAACCTTCGCCGGACCGCAGCCAGGCGGCGGCGTCCAGCACATCGCGGCGGAACTGAGGGACGTAGGCCACATTGTCGTCGCAGGTCAGCCACTTTCCAGCGGCCCAGAGGTCGACCCGACACAGCGGGCCTGGCTCGCCGACCTCTGCGGCGAACCTGAACTTGTCTCCCAGAAGCACATGCACATCAGCGACGGTCGCAGGTTCATCCCTGCAGGAACAATTGAATACTTCGCTGGGGAAGACATCGCACGCTGGCTCGCCCCCCAACGACACAGCTGGGAGCGGCTCGACGTCGAGCTGCGTCACCGGCTCAACGAGCTCGGCGTCACCAAGGCCGTCCGGACCCCGGACCGACGCGTACCGAGGAAGCCACCCGGGGAGGCGGGCAGCTCGGGCGGGCGGGCTGCGGCCGCCTTCGAGACCGGCGTGCGGGCCCTCGCGCAATACCTGGAACGGGAAGGGGAGGGCAGTGGTCTGCCCGGGCGCGGGCATGCCGAGGAGCTGCTCGACGGGACCGCGCACCGCACCGGTATCTGGATCGTCAACCAGAAGCAGCGCCGGGCCGGGCTCGACCCTGGCCAGTTGGCCGCGCTCGCCGGCCTCGGAGTGCACTGGGCTCGGTAAGGGTCCCAACGCTCCTTGTCGCCCGTCACCCCGACGGTCATCCGCCGGGGTAGTCGGCGCACCGGTCGCCGGACGTCCCCGGCCCCAGCGGTGCGGGGGCCGGGGACGCTGCTGCGCGAGCAGGGAGTCAGTCGGGCATCGTGCGCGACCGCGGGCTGGACGGGATGGAACTCCCACTGGGCGGGTGGGGGTTCTGGGCCGGCATCCCCGGACGGGCGGTTGGGTCGGCCGCCATTAGGGCCAGGGCGAGGTCGGTGACGCTACGGGTACCAGCTCCACGATACGCGCGGCGAACTCCCCCTCCCCCAGCACCTGCAGACCCGCCACAAGATCCGCGATCTCGAAGGCAGCGAGGGTAGCCGCCCAGGCAGGGGGCCTGGAACTCGTCGGTGTACCAGTAGCGCCGAGTGTCCACGAAGGCAACCAGTGGGTACTGCGCGTGGAGGAGTGCGACGTACGTGCCGTCGTGGCCGTTGATCGTGCCGCTGTGGACGTTCTGCGGGTACTGCTGCTCCGTGAAGTCCCCGAACCGCCCGCGAGCGGCCCGCGCCGCGGCATGCAAGGGGGCACGGCACACCTTGTGGTCGGTCCGCGGCGCAGGCCGGTCGCCAGCGTCATGAAACCGTGTGGCTTCCCGTCCCAGCCGAAGGACGGGCTCCGCTCCCCCGCTTTCACCCCTCGCCCCTGTTGGTCCGGGGTGGAGTAGGTGCGAGGGCCGTGCTGGTGTGCACGGCCCTCGCACCGGGTGTGGGGCACCCCGTTCCCGCCCTCGCCGTCCGGATCTGCACGTGGTGATGTGCTGTGCGGTGTGCTCTGTCACCTGTACGCGATGCTGAGCTGCACTGTTGGTGAGGAATCGAACCCCTGCGTTGCTCTTCACGCGCCAAGGGCCGGATAAACCGCCGACCCGCGGTGTGTGCACGCCTCCATGACGACTACCTGCTTCCCACACCCAGCTTGTGGGGTCAGTCCTCGATCAGGTCGATCTCCCAGTTGGTGCGCTGGATCAGGGTGTCCACCTCGCGGATCTCCTTGGCCAGGACGTCCGCTTGGGCACGGAGCTCGGCGACCGGCAGGGCGGAGAGGATCCGCAGTTCGGACCGCAACTGCCGGACGGCTCCGCGCTGGTCGCGTCCGGAGGCGGCGTCGGCGGCCGAGGTGGTCACCGAGTGGCGCAGCCGCAGGACGTCCCGGCGGGCGAGGGCGTCGGTCAGAGTGCCGCCGCCTTCGATGACCACGGTGGAATTGGTCCGGTTGATCTGACGAATCAACCGCTCCAGCTCGTCCAGCACCGCTCCGGCCTCGGCCAGGACCTCCGCCGCATTCTCGGCCGGTTCCTCGCCCTCCTGGTAGCGGGCGCTGCCGACGACGCGCGCCCGCAGCTGCTCCACCCGCCGCACCGCGGCCGCGCGCTGCGCGAGCGCTTCAGCCAGTTTCACCGCGTCATCACCTGTCCGTCTCAACTGATCGTCCGGCAAGTATGCACGTCGGTGCCTGACGGCTCGGTTCGCGGGGCGGGTTCATGGAGCGACCATCACGGGTCCGGTGAGACTTGGCTATCGCGTGGAACGGGCGGCCGCTGACCGGGCGCCGGGCCATCAGCGGCGGGCGGGCACGGGCCTGGTCGCCAGAGCGGGTTCTCTGTTGGATATCGGCAGCTTCGCGGCCGCGTTCGCGTCGACCTTCTGCCTAGAGCAGGAGGACGGCAACTGCCTTGTTCGCCGCTAGGCACTCCGGTTCATCGAGGTCGGCTGAGCCGTGCAGGGTTGCGGGGAGGCTCGCCGTTCGCCTTCTGACGCATTCCGGCCAATCCCGGCAATGGCCGGTGCCCGCCGGTCGGCGGCCGGTACGTTCCCGCCATGACGATGATGTCCCCCGAGCTCCGGCGCCCCTCCCCCGGGCCCGCGTCCAAGCCGCCGCCGGGCGGACCGTCCACGCAGCCGCCGACCCGGCCCGACAAGAACCCGCCGATGCCGCCGAACGACCCTCAGCAGCCCGGGCCCAGGTGACGGGTCGGTGTACGTGAACCGGCTCCCGTTCGAGGAGCTGCCCGCCGCGACCCGGGCCGCGATCGCCTCCCGCGTCGGAGAGGACTGCGAGCGCGTCGAGGTGGAGAACGGCACCGCCTCGGCCCTGGCGTGCTGGGCCTGGCCGGTGCCGGGCTCCGAGATGGTGTTCCTCAAGGGGCTACCAGTCACCAACGAGCGGATCGGCGAGCTGCGGGCCGAGGTCGCGGTGGCACCGTTCCTGCCCGCGAGCGCGCCGCGAGTGCTGTGGCACGAGGAGGCCGGAGGCTGGCTGGTGGTGTGCTTCGAGGGCCTGCGCGCCAGCGCCTGGACGTACTTCGGCAACGACGGGGAGCACCTGGAAGCTGTCGCCGTGGTGCTGGACGAGCTGAGCCGGTTCCCGGCGCCGGAGGTGGTGGGGCGCACCGCGTGGGAGAAGTGGGGCGATTGCTGCGATGCGTCGGACGAGCCGCTCCTTGTCGGTGACCGGCTCGTGCACTCCGACCCGGCGGCCTCCAACTTCATGGTCGAGAGCGACGGCCGGGTACGGATGATCGACTGGGCGTGGGCGACACGGGGGCCCGCGTGGCTGGATACGGCGCTGTGGGGGTTCCGGCTGGTTCTGGACGGCGGGCAGAGCGCGGAACAGGCCGCGCGATGGTGCGCGAAGGTGCCCGCGTTCGCGGAGGCTTCGCGGGAGGCTGTCGTCGTCCTCACCGAGGCGGAGGCACGGTGGTGGGAGGCGTGGCGGGAGTACGGGACGGCCGACCTGGAGCGGCAGGTCAGTGCCGCTCGGGCCTGGGCTGCTTACTGGTCCTCGGTGTAGGCCCGTACGGGGAGTGCGGCGGACGGGGTGACGTCACGCGGGGCGGCCGACCGGTGGGTGCTCAAGTACGCGGGGCCTGTACTCGACCAGCTGGATGCGGCCGTCGAAGGTGCGGTGCTCGATCATCTCCAGGGCAACGTCCGGATAGCCGTCGTAGATGCGTTCCTCGCCCGTGGCCCCTGTGATCACCGGGAACATTACGACCCGGAAGCGGTCGACGAGTCCGGCCCGTAGAAGCGACCGGCACAGACTGAGGCTGCCGATCGTGCTGATGAGCCCCGAGCCGCTCGACTTCATGGTGCGGACCGCCTCGACGGCGTCGCCGCGAACGAGCGTGGAGTTGGCCCACGTCAGTGGCTCCTCGAGCGAGGACGAGAACACCACCTTGGGCGCTTGCGTGAGCTCGTCGACGGACGCCTCTTCCTCGGGCCTGAACTCGTCTTGGCCGCTCGGGACCTCGCCCGAGGCGAAGCCCGACATCAGGCGGTAGGTGTTCGCTCCCATCAGGTAGGTGGCCGCGGGCTGCTCACCGAGCCACGCGAGGTACTCCGGGCCTTCGAGGCCCCAGAAGCCGGGCCACCCCTCTCCTGACGCATAGCCGTCGAGGGAGGTGATGAAATCGACGAGAAGATCTGACATGGCGGTGTCCTTTCCTGCGGTGTCACGAGCTTGGACCGAATGCGAGACGGGAACTCATCGGCCGCGCCGTGGAGGACGAAGAAACGACCCGGGCCAACCGTCACCCTCTGTCGGGCCAAGTACAACGCCCAGGGGGAAACTGAAACGCTCCGTCACAATCGATGGCGTCCTGCGGCAAGCATCGGACTGGCCCGTCTATTCGAACAGATGCTTGAAGCTCTCCGCGCGGCCCCGCCCTCGGCGCAGCCGAGCTGCGCCGAGAGCCGGTCCGGCTGTCGTGCCTGATCAGCGCTCACCCGTACTGGGCCGAGCGCGGCTGGAGCACCGCGGGGCGCGTCGAGCTGTACCGGGCGGCCCGCAGTGGACCGGACGGCGTGCGGGAACTGCTCGTGCGCTGGACGGGCGAGAGGTTCACCGTCGCCGATCCGGAGCCGTGGGCCTCGCGAGCGGCGTCCGGGCGCGGCTGGAGAGTTGGCGGGCCGTATCCGCGTGGCTGGGTTCGCAGCAGAAGGTGGCCGGGCGGGCGATCAGCGCGTTGGAGACGGAGCTCGCCGCCGAAGCCGCCCGCCGGCGCGGTAGCCGGCTCGTGACGGCCGGCACCGGCTACCGCTCCCGCACCGCGTGCGAGGCGCGGGTGGAGGTGTAGACGGTGACACGGACGGGGTCAGCGTGCAGCAGGTACCCGGACCGCCGGATGGTTCGCAGCTGGTCCTTCCGGGGGCGGCGTAGGGGCTCGGCCCCCACTCAGTTCCGCGCGTCGAGAGTCAAGGAATCCCGCACTGACCGTGAAGTGCCGTGATCGACTCATGTCTAGATTGTGTGACGTCCGACCCACATCACAGATGTCATCCGGGGGAAAATCGTGACCACACGTTTCACCGCATTAGCACAGCGCGGGCTCGGTCGGCTGGCCGTTGCCGCGGGGGTCGTCCCGCTCGTGCTCCTCGGCCTGTCCTCACCCGCCAGCGCCGACTCCGGCGGAGGCTGCTCGGGATACTCGTCGTACGGCTGGTCCTACGACGTCTGTATCAGCACCGGCGGGGGAAAAGTGCACGCCGACGCCTTCCGCAAGAGCGCGGGTTCGACAGGCTCCAGCTGCACGGTCTACATCGCGATCTACGAACTCTGGGCGGGGACCCGTCACCCCGTGGCGGGCGGCGAATACTCCTGCTCCAGTGGCTACGTGGGCAAGGTCAGCGCGGTCAAGCGCTCAGGGTCCGCGTACGAGACCTCGATGCTGGTGAGGGTCGACGGCGGTGCCCCGTTCCTCCACTCGTCCCCCGTCCAGTACACCTGAACTCGCTTGTTCCGAAAGCCCGCGTCGACCAGCCGGTCGATGCGGGCTTCCGCGTTGTGCCGTCGGCGCCCAACAAGAAGGTACCGGCGGCTGGGCACGGGAAAACCCGGCGGCTCGCTTCGCGACATCGAAGGGCTGCGGCCCTTCGATCCCCGTCCGGCGCGCCGACTGCCTGAGTTCACCGGTTGGAGTCCAGGCACCGCGCGTTTCACGACGCGGCGAGGATGCCGGCCGCCGCGGCACATTTTGTGGCGCCGGGTGTGCTTCCCAGGCCTGCGGCGGCGGCAGCGGCCGAAGCGGCCGGTGTCCACGACTGGGCCGTATCGGTCCCTGCTCAACTCGCCAGACGAAGTGCTCACGCGGAAGGGAAAACCCTGGGGTCAGCTCCGGTCTTGCGCGTACTGAGCTGCGTACCAACTGGAGTCGATGGCGGGGTTGCTCAAAGCTCCCCAGAATCGGTCGTCAGGTATCGGTGGCATTGGCGGATTGCCCAGGTCTGCATGGAGATCCGCACGCCAGTCGACAGTGAGGTGACTCCGGATCTCCGCGCTCTCGCACACGGACCTGTAGGGGGACCCCCAGATCCCAAGAGCCATCTTATCCGCGGCCCACCTGAGAGTGCGGTCCCGACTGGTGTCAGCCTGCGCAAGCACCGCGCGCAGGCGCAGGGCGAGCGGATCGGTCTGGTTCGGCCGTGGCGGGGCCTCACCGCGCTCCCACGCGTTCAGGGCAGCCTCGACCTCCGGGTAGTGGTTCAGGCCCGTCTCGACCGCCAGTCTGCACAGTTGCTTTTGCGCGGCCTCAACCACCCGCTCATACGGCAGGGTCGCGATCAGCGCACCAAGCTCCTCGTGTCCGTCCAGGTGGCTCACGTGGAGGAGGTCGGTGGGACTGTGGGACAGGTCCAGCTCTGGCAGCTGCTCATCCGGTGCGGGAAGGGGCTCGTCGGCGCTGCACTTCGGCCTGGCAGGCAGAGGCGCTTCCCGGAACAGCCGGCCGTTGAAGGTGACGATACCGGTGTCCTGGCCGCGCTCGAGCTGGTCGGCCTCTTCGGCCAGATACTCGCCCAGCGAGTCGGCCTCCCCGAGACTGGTGCCGGTCTCGTCGAAGAACCGCCCGACCGCGCCGAAGGAGTCCCGCCCAGTACGACAGTCCACCAGAAGGCCGTCCGACGTCACGTCGTATGAACCGAACTTCACGTAGTCGTGAAGCCAGTAGCCCTCGGTCCCCCCGTCGATGCCTTGGTCGATGCCGCGCATGAACCCGGTGTCCCCGAGGATTCCGCTCACTCCGAGCAGCCGGTCGCCCGAGTCGAACCGGAAAGCCTCAGGTCCCTCCAGCGCCCCGTTGTGTCGGAGAAGGGAAGCGACCAGGTCCGGAGGAAGGGTGACGCCGAGTCGCTCTTGCGCTGCCGCGATCTCGGCGTCCCCTGCGGGCGGCCGCAGCGTGGCGAAAGTGCGGGGCGCGTGCTCGCGCAGCCACGCGTCGATGCGAGTCCATGAGGCCTGGACCAGGTCTGCTGTCATAGGGCTGACCCTAAAGTCCGCCACTGACAGCTTGATCGTCGCTCATCGGTCTTGTCCGCCGTGCTGGCGTTCAGGCCAGTAGATTCGAGTGGTCCCCTGTCCCGGTTCACCAAGCCATCGGCACCGGATGTTCGGTCACCGACTCACGCGCTCACTTGACAAGTGAAGCGCTCCTTACCTTGTTGGCGGGTTGATTCCGCTCCTCCGTACGATCGGGTGACCCCGGGGCCTGGGTGTGGCTGTGAGCGCTCCTGCCGTAGGTGTGGCTTTGACTGATTGGCCGCCCAGTGCCCCGCGACGACACGGCCGCTCATTGGGATGAGCGAACAAATATCGCTTCGTAAGGACACGTCGGCGTGGTCGTCTGCAGGGGGACCGGTCAACCGATCGACGAGGGAGGCTCGGGTGCCCGAGCTCTGGACGGGGACGGATGCCAGCAAGGCCGTGCATCGCTGCACGGTGATCGACACGGACGGGACGAAGGTGCTCTCGCGCCGGGTTCCAAACAACGCGCCCAAGCTGCTGGAGGTGATAGGCGACATCCTCGCGCTTGCCAAGGACAGCCCGGTGACCTGGGCCGTCAACCTGAACGCGGGCGGAGGAGCTCTGCTGCTCCACTTCGACGCCATCGGCCAGGCCCGCCCGCCGTCTTGGAGCCGCGGGCGCGTGGCCCTGCTCGGGGCGCGGCGTACTGCTCGTCACCGATCAGCGGAATGAGCACAAGCCTCGCCCTCACCGGCGCCTACGTCCTCGCGGGCGAGCTCGCCGCCCACCCGCACCGCACTGCGTTCGCCCGGTACGAAGCGTTGATGAGGCCCTACGTGAACCAGGCCCGGAGGCTCCCGCCGGGCACCCCGCGCATCCTCAACCCGCGCGGCCGCACCGGTCTCGCCGCGATGAACACCGCCCTGAGGATCGCGGGCAGCCCTGCCGCCGCGCGCCTGGGAGACCTGGCGTCCCGTTTCTTCACACTGCCGGCCGACGCGATCGACCTCCTCAGCTACCCGCTCCGCTGAACGACCCCGACGGGCGGGCCGCCCGAGGAAGGCGTGCGTCGCTTTCCGACCGGCGCGCGGGTGAATGCCGTGGCCTCGACACCGTGCATGAACGCACCAGGCCTCTGCGGGCTCCAACCGGCTACGTAGAACGTCAGGCGCAGCAAGTCCACGAGCGACGAAGGACACTTCCACGAGACCAGGTTTCCCCATGGATGCCGAGGACGAATTCCAGACGAACGGCATCGCATTCGGTGTCTCTCGCGGTGGAAGCGAGGTGCGCCTCAAGTCCGCGAGGCGGACGCGGCACTCAAGCAGGGCCGACCGCAACGGGGCGAGCACGGGGGTCGTGGGGGCCGCCCACGGTGCCGATGGCACCGCCGGTACCGGTGACCCCGGGGGGCGAGGTCCGCGCAGTACGGTCAGCACGGGGCCACGGGCTCGGGCGGACACGTCCGGGGTCCCGCAGCAATGGTCGGCCGGCTCTGCCACGGATCCGGCGGCCCGTGCCCGCGCGCGGTCCGCCGGGCGGCGCCCGTGACGCGCACGCAGCGAAAGCTGTGTAGGTCGCCAGGCCACGTAGCGGCCGGCCCCTTGTGGCCGGCCGCTACCCGAGGAGCCGGCTCCTCGCGCTGGACGCGTACAGAAGAACAGACCGCCCCCCGCAGACCGGGCATGCAGCCGCGACCGCACCCGCGAGGGCCACGGGGAAGCCGCGAACGCGGCAAGGGCATTGGTCGACCAGGCGTAACTGACGATCACGTGCTGTTAACGGCCCTCAGCCCGCGGGAACACGCGGTGAGCCGTGCGCCGGCGCTCTCCGCTGACCTGCGGATCAGTCCTCAGCGTTGGCTTTCGGCGGCGGACGCGGAAGTCTTGAGCGAGCGCTCGGCGTCGATCTACGACCGCCGCGGGTGGGCCCGGCGCCGAAGCTCCGTGCTGCGTGACTGATCATCCTGTGGGGCTACCAGGTGGGTGTGGTCTCCGCGCCGGTGGAGCGCCGGGCGCTCCCGGTGGACCGTGAACCGCGCCGACTTGGCCAGCCGGTCCTCGACGTCACGGCGGTGGCCACGTATGGCGATGCACAGACCCTGGCGCCGGCCTCTTCGATCACGCAACCGTGGTAGTTCCCGGGCCGCGACCGAGCTAGTTTCCATGGGATTGACATGGTGTGTCCCGAAACTATCTGAATTGAGGTGATGTAAACAATGATCGAGATCGCTCTTGGCGTCTCCCCAAAAAAGGAGTCGGAGATTGAGGCCACCGCGCCGTCCCCGTCAGGCCGCTGCCCTGCTGGCCGCACCCACGTTGGCACTCACCTTCGCCGGCTTGGTCGCCACCCCCGCTCACGCCGCCACCATTGACGTCGCTTGCTCCCCCGCCGCCCTCATCCGGGCCATCGCGACTGCCAACAGCACCCCCACCACCTCCGACACCCTAGATCTCGCCCATGATTGCACCTACACCTACACCGAGCGGATCGCCGGACCCGGCCAGGCCGCGCTCCCCCAGATCACCAGCCCCATTTCCATCAACGGACACCACGCGACCATCACCCGAGACGGCAATACCGACAACGAATTCCGCTTCTTCAACCTCCCCCCGACCACCGCTGCGAATCTGACGCTCCGCGACCTCGCCCTCACCAACGCCACCGTCGGAGGAGGCGCTCAGGGTGGGGCAATCCAGCTGGGATTCGGCACCGTTGCCTCCCTGGTCGACGTCCAGCTCACCGGCAACACATCCGGCAACGGAGGTGGCGCCATCATCAACAACAATGGAACCCTCCGCATCGCGAGTTCCTACTTCAAGGACAACAACACCGAGGCCGGCCAAGGCGGTGCCATCTCGAGCAGCGGGGCCACGCGCGTGGAGGGCAGTGTCTTCGTCAACAACTCCACCAGCCCCATCGCTGATGGCAACGGCGGAGCAATCGCGCACACCAGTCTCTCCGCGCCACTCGCCCTGACCGCGAGCATCTTCACCGGCAACGAATCACAAGGCCTTGGTGGGGCCATCTACAACAACAGCTCCTCCGCGACCATCACCAACTGCCAGATCCGCAGTAACAACGCCAGAACGGGCGGGGGCATCGCCAACTTCGGTACCCTCACCACCAACGTCCGAACCACCATCCGCGGCAACACCGCTAGCTTTTCCGGTGGCGGCATCTACAACTTCGGAACACTCAACACCCGCAACACTTTCATC
Source organism: Streptomyces sp. NPDC098789 (assembly GCF_044759975.1). Classification (NCBI taxonomy): domain Bacteria; kingdom Bacillati; phylum Actinomycetota; class Actinomycetes; order Kitasatosporales; family Streptomycetaceae; genus Streptomyces; species Streptomyces sp. NPDC098789. Next base: position 72,201 of record NZ_JBIWAJ010000031.1, on the reverse strand, counting down.
GACGCGAACGCGGTCACTCAAGGAACTGGCGCCGGAATCCACAACCAGGGCGACGCAACGCTCAACGACTCCCGAATCACAGGTAATACCGCGGCATTCGGCCCCGCCGGCCTCCACAATGAGGGTGGATCCGTCACCCTGAACCACACCACCATCAAGAACAACAACCCCGGTAACTGCGATCCCTCAAACCCCGCCGTATCCGCGTGTACTCGTTGAGGGAGTGCCATGACCAACGCCGTCCGCGCCGCCGTCAGCCTGGAGGGGTGTCCTCAAAGGTGATCTCGCCGCTCCGGCGGAGCTCGGCCGACATGTTGCGTTCCATCATGCGCAGGGCCGCGTCGGCGAGGCCGGCGTCAGCGTGGGCGACGGCATCGAGGGCTACGACGACGTCGAGGTGCCTGATGTGGGCGTCGAGGGCCGAGTACAGCACGCACTACTCGGTCACCTGCCCGCACAGCACCGCCCGCCGCGCATCCAGCTGGCCCAGCAGGTAGGCAAGCGCGGTCTCGTACCTGCGAGGACGGCGTGCCGCGCCTTGACGACGAACAGGGATTCCTCGTCCGGTGCCATCGCCTCCATCTTGCGGGCCCGGCAAGATCCGAAAGAGACGGCCTAGCCACCCCAGGGCCCTCAGTGTTCTTCGGTGGTACGGGAGTTGGTGAGGGCCAGGGCCCCGCCGGCGGAGATGATTCCGACGACGATCGCGAGGATGCCGTAAGCGATGCGTTCACCGTGGAAGAAGGAGGCGACCAGCTCGTCGCTCCAGGAGCCGGCTGGCAGCTGCGTGGTGACGAGGACCGCGATGAGGGTGCCCACGAGGGCGGTACCGAGGCTGGAGCCGACTTCCTGAGCGGTGTCGTTCAGGGCGGCGCCCAGGGAGGTGCGATTGGCGGGCATCGCGTCGACGAGGGCGACCGCGCAGATCGTCATGACGGTGCGCAGGCCGATGGTCATGAGGACCATGCAGGCCGCGATGGCTGCGTAGCCGTGCCCGACGCCCCAGGAGAGGCCGGCGAGCGCGCCGGCCATGCACGCGGCGCCGACCAGGCAGGCGATGCGGTGGCCGAAGCGGTGCGCGAGCCACTCGGAGAGGGGGGTCGCGAGGAGCATGGTGACGATGATCGGCAGGTTGGCGAGGCCTGCGCGCATCGGGCTCCAGCCGTAGGCGTACTGGAAGTGCAGGATGAGTCCGAACATCACGCTCGCCATGGCGACGGAAGTACCGATCTGGGCAATGGCCGCGCCCCGGACGGTGCCGAGGGAGAAGAGGCTCAGGTCGAGCATGGGGGCGGCCGTGCGGCGTTCGTGCCGGACGAAGGCGATCGCGGAAGCCACCGCGCCGGCGATCGAGGCAAGGGTGATCACAGAACCCCAGCCGTGCTCGACGCCGCTGGTCAAGGTGTAGCAGGCGAGCCCGATGGCGGCGATGCTCAGGGCGGCGCCCGGCAGGTCGAGGGCGTCTCGGGTGAGGTCCTCGGGGCGGTCGGCCGGGACGCCGAGCCGGACGCCCACGCAGGCGATCAACGCGATGGGCGCGTTGACGATCAGCAGCCACTGCCACCCGACGTGGGCGAGCACGGTGCCGCCCAGCAGGGGCCCCAGGACGAAGCCGGACATGCCGACGACGATCATCACCGTCATGGCGCGCATCCGCAGGGCCTGGTCGTCGAAGAGGCGGAAGACCAGGGAGTTCGTGATCGGCGCCATGGCGGCCGCGGCGATGCCGAGGGCGGCCCGCAGGACGATCAGTTCCCCCGTGGTCGTGACCAGGACCACCGCCAGGCTGAGGGAGCCGAAGACGGCCAGCCCGACGAGCAGCACACGGCGGCGGCCGAGCCGGTCGGCCATCGATCCGGCGGTGAGGAGCAGGCCGCCGAAGGTGAGGGAGTAGGCGCCGGTGACCCATTGCAGTGCGGTCGTGCCGCCGCCGAGATCGCGGCCGATGGTGGGGAGCGCGATCGATAGCAGCGTGTTGTCGACCATCTCGACGAAGAAGGCCAGGCAGAGGGCTGCCATGGGTATCCACGCCGCCCGTAGGGAGGGATAGGTACGCGAGGCGGGAGTGTGCGTCGTGGTGGTGGTCATGGGGACCCCTTCCAATAGAACACGGTACGAGTATCGAACGACGCACGAATATCGAACGTTGTTCCATACGGTAAGGTAGAACAGCGTTCGATACGATGCAAGCGAGAAGGGGAATCCGTTATGCCACGTCCACGGAACGGCACCGGCCAGGCTCGTCGCCGGGCATCGCACTCCATGGAGTCGGTGCTGGCCGAGGCGGTCGCCCTGCTCGACGAGGCCGGGGCGCCGGCCCTGACCTTCCGGGCGCTCGCCCAGCGCCTCGGCGGCGGCGTCGCGAGCATCTACTGGTACGTGGAGAACAAGGACGAGCTCCTCGACCTCGCCACCGACCACGTGATCGGCACGATCCTGATCGAGGTGGAGAAGATCCCCGGCACCGAGGACCCCGTCGACGACCTCCGCACGATGGCCCTCACCCTCTTCGACGCCATCGTCGACCGCCCCTGGCTCGGCGCGTACTTCATGCGCAACACCGACGTCCAGAGCAACACCCTGCGCCTGTACGAACTCTTGGGCAGGCAAACCTTGCGCCTAGACCTCACCCCCCGCCAGCGCTTCCACGCCGTGTCCGCCATCACCGGCGTCGTCGTCGGCTCGGCGATCGACCTCGGACAGGAACCGCCCCGGGAAGTCCTCGACGGAGAAGTGAACCGCGACGACTACCTCGGCCGCTACGCCCAGACCTGGCGAGAACTGGACCCGGCGGAATTCCCCTTCGTCCACGAGATCGTCGACGAGTTCGATGGCCACCAGGACATCGACCAGTTCCGCGCCGCACTCGACCTCACCCTGGCAGGCCTCCGCCTCCAGGCCACAGCGCGGACCGATTGAACCGAGCGGAGCGACGCACTCTGTGGCCAGGAGCGAGGCGCTGACGTCGTGGCCCATGGCGTCGGTGATCGACAGGTGCAGGGTGGACCGATCGAGGCTGAAGTCGTAGGTGTCACCCGCGATGTCGGATGCGGGTACCAAGGCGAGGGTGAGCTGCGGTGCTTCACGGGCCGGGGCCGCCGGCGGTCGCCGGCGCTGGATCACCTCCGGCCGACCTCCCTGGGCACCCGTCGTCGGCGTGCCACCCGTACGCTCCCATGCCGCTCACCGGCCCGCATGGCACCCGCCTCCCCCGGTCGACCGTGCCCCGGCCCCGCCGAGCGGGGTGTCGAGCCTGGACGGTGCTCAGCATGAACCTCCGGAAGGCCACACCGTTGCCCTGTCGACCGCGCGGGCCCGGCGTCCATCCGCAGCGCCCTTGCGGTCCGGCCACCCTGCGGGCCCGTCGTCAGAGCTATCCGCCGCGGCGGGTCGACGGCCGCGCCGCCCTGGTCAGGGCCTGCCGACGCCCGTGGTGATGTGGTCGGCGCCGGCCGGGCGGGAGAGAGCAACTTCGCTGATTCGAAGGGCGGTTGGCGGACGCGCGCATACGATCAACGGCATGACACCAGTGATCGCCCCATTGCCGGGCGGTACGCCCGCCCAGCTCGGAGGTCACCGCGTCCTGGGGGTGCTCGGGGCCGGGGGCATGGGGACGGTCTATCTCGCCCGCCGCCGGGGACGTCCGGTCGCCCTGAAGACCATCCGGCCCGAACTCTTCCGCGACTCGGACCTGCGCGAGCGGTTCGCCCGCGAGGCCGCCGCCGCGGCAGCGGTCCGCGGCCCCTTCGTCGCCAACGTGCTCGGCTCCTCCACCGCCGACCACGTGCCTTGGATCGCGGCCGAATTCGTCCCGGGCGCGACCCTCGCCGCGACCGTACTGCGGCACGGACCCCTGCCCGCGCCCGCCGTGCGGGCCCTCGCCGGGGCGCTCGGCCGGGCCCTGACGGCCCTGGGTGCGGCCGGGGTCGTACACCGCGACCTGAAGCCGTCGAACGTCATCCTCGGCGCCGACCGCCCCCGTGTCGTCGACTTCGGCATCGCCCGGGTGACCGGGGACGCCACCTTGACCGCGACCGGGCAGCGCCCCGGAACGCCCGGCTACATGTCGCCCGAGCAGGTGGTGAAGGGGCCCCTCGGGGCGCCGAGCGACGTCTTCTGCCTCGGCGCACTGCTCGTCTTCGCGCTCACCGGCCGGCACGCCTTCTACGACGGAGACCCGGTCCACTCGGACTTCCGCACCGCCTACGAGGCACCGGACCTCACCGGCGTACCGGCCGAGCTGATGCCCGTGATCCGCGGTTGCCTCCAAAAGCAGCCCCGGGACCGGCCCGTCGCCGCGGACGTGGTCGCGGAACTGGACCCGCAGGACTCCGCCCTGCGCGCCGCCGCCCGCTGGCTGCCGCCCGCGGTGCTCGCCGACGCCGCCGAGATCGCCCGCGCCGCGGCGGCCCTGGGCGCCGGCCCGCGGCTGCCCACCCGGCGCGGGGTGCTCACCGCCGTCGGCGCGGCCGTGTTCCTCGCGGCGGCCGGTGCCACCGCCCTGCGCGCCCTCCCGGAGGACGACGGCCCCGACCGGACCCCCGCTCCCCGCTGGAGCGGCCCGCCCGGCACGGTGCCCGAGCCCCTGTGGTCGTACGACGACGCCGCGGCGCAGCCGGCCTTCGGGCCGGTCGACGTCGACGGCCGGGTGTGCTTCGCGGACCGCGGTGGCGAGCTCCTGCTCCACGATCCGGTCTCGGGCGCACAGCGCTGGCGCGGCCCGGTGGTGCGCGACCTCGTCGGCGGCCGCCGACCGGTCGCCCTGGATCCGGACGGGAGCCTGCTCTTCCTGGACCCCACCGACGGTACGGTCCGCCACCGCACGCGCGAGCGGGTGACCGGACTGCTCGCCGCCGACGAGGACCAGGTGTACGTGCTCGACGCCAAGGGCGGCGTGGCCGCGTTCGAGCGGGCGCACGGCGCGGTGCGCTGGCGCGTGCCCGTTCCCGTGCCGGGCACGGCGCCCTCGGCGGCCGCCGGGCACGGGCAGCTGGTCCTGGCTTCCGCAGGCGGTGGGGTGCTGGCCCTGTCCGCGACCGACGGCAGCCCCGTGTGGCGGCGGCCCGCCGGCGCCAACGGTTCGCGGACGGCCTCGTCCGCGAAGGCAGTGCTGCTGGGCGGGGCCGGGGACCGGACGCTGACCTGCCTGGACCGGGAGCGCGGTGAACAGCTGTGGGTCCTGCCCGCGGACGACAGCGCGGGCTTCGGCATGCCGACGCCGGCCGGCGACGACGTGTACGTCGCCGACGGCCGCCAGCTCCGGAGCATCGACGCGAAGACCGGAGCGTCCCGCTGGACGGTGCTGGCCGCCGAGGAACTGGCGCAGGACCAGGCTCCGTTGGTGGCGGGATCCGGGATCTTCGCGCCGCTGCTCAAGCCCGAGCTGGGCATCCTCGTGGCGCACCGCGGGCGGGCGGCCGAACAGTACGTGTTCGCACCGGCCCCTGCCGGGGAGGTCCGGGCCGGCGTCTCCTGGCGGGGAGCGGTCGTCGGGGGCGGCGTCATCTGGCAGCGCGGCGGCGCGGTCCGCGCCCTGCCGGGCATGTGAGCGGCCCCGGGCGGGGCCACGAGGTGAGGGGGGAACGCATGGGGGGCGGACGTCTGGGGGAAGGCCCGGGTCCCGAGGACCCGCGGTCGGCCGGGCCGTACCGGCTGCTGGCCCGTTGGCCCGGCCCCGGGCCGGCGCCGCGGCGGGGCGGCATGTACGTCGGCCGCGACCGCACCCACGGGCACGCCGTGGTGTGCCTGCTGCCCCCGGCCTCGCACCGGGCGGCCGAGGAGCTGAGCCGCGGGCCCGTGCCGGGAGTGCCGGTCGTGTTGGACCTGGACACCGGGACCGAGCCCGCGTGGGTGGCCCTCGCGCAGACCTCCGCCGTGTCCCTCTCCGACGTGGGGCGGCGGCCCGGAACGGAGTCCGGGATGCTGCCCGTGCAACAGTCGGTACTGCTTGCCGCGGAGGTCGCCGACACCCTGGCCGCCCTGCACGCCAGGGGCATCAGCTACGGCGCGGTGGCACCCGACGGGGTCTGGCTCACCACGGCCCGCCCGCTGCTGATGGCCCTGCACGCCTGCCGCATGCCGTCGGAGCAGCGACGCCGCGAACCGGCCCGCTGGCAGGGGCCGGGCGAGGATCGACGGCCCGGCGCGGGGCCCGGCCGGCCCGAGCCGCCCAGCCGGGTGTCTACCGTGCCCGCGGCCTTCATGGCCCCGGAAGTGGCAGCGGGGCGGCCCTCTTCCGCCGCCGCGGACGTGTACTCCCTGGCGGTGCTGCTGCTCCACACGGCCACCGGCCGGCTCCCCTTCGGGGACGGCCCGCCGCCCGTACTGGCCTATCGTGCCGTCCACGACCGGCCCGAACTGCCCGAACTGCCGGGAGAACTGGGCGAGGTGGTGGCCGCCGCGCTGTCCGCCTCCCCGGCGGACCGCCCCACCGCCGCGGAACTGTCCCGGACGCTGGCTCCCGGAGGACAGGATCCGCAGCGGACACCGGACGCGCTGCCGGGCCGGGTCGTCGCCGCACTGGCCGCGCGGACGCAGGCGATCGCCGACCTGGAGGGCGCCGTCGCGGACGGGGAGGTGGACGACCGAGCGGCGGACGGCGACGCGCACGAGCCCGAGCACCCCGCCACCCTGGCCGTGACACCCCCGGCCACCAGCCCGGATCCGTCCCGGCCGACCACGCCCGGCACGCTCGCCACGCCCACCCGCCGCCGGGTGCTGTCCGGCCTGCTGACCGGTGCCGCGGGCGCGGCCCTGGGGGTCTCCGGGACCCTCGCGTGGTCCGCGCTGACCCGCGAGGACGGCCGCACCGCGCCGTCCGCGGCGGGCGGCGGTTCCGGTACGAGCCCCCGCGTGCCCGGCATGCCGCCGGCCGCCCTGTGGCGCCTGGACGACCCGACGGCCCGCACCCGGCTCCTCCCGGTGACCAGCGCCGACCGTTGCCTGATGATGCGCGGCGACGTCCTGTACGGGCACGACCTGCGCACCGGAAAGGAGGTGTGGCAACTGCCCGTCGACGACAACACCTCCCCCGTCCTCGTCCCCGGCGACCGCTTCCTGATGGCCACGCGCGAGGGGCTGTCGCTCTGCTCGACGCGTGACGGGCGTACCCAGTGGCTCCGACGCGACGAGCGGCTCTCGAGGGTGCTCGCCGCCGACGGCGCCACCGCGTGGCTGCTCGTGAACGACGGGAGCGCGACGGGCGGGTACCTGCTGTCGGCGTTCGACCTGGAGCACCGCAAGGAGGTGTGGCGCACCCCGCTGCCGAGCGGGTTCGGCAACACCGAACTCACCACCACCGTCGGCCCGGAGACGGTCGTCGTGGAGGTGCGGGTACCGCGGCCGATGTTCCAGGACGTCACGGCCGTCCGGACCCTCTCGATCGCGGGCTTCGAGCGGAGCGGCGGACGCCTGCTCCTGAACCGCTCCTACCCCGGCGTGCACAGCGGCCCGGCCTCCGTGGTGGACCCGGCCGGCGGTGGGCGGCTGTTCCTGCTCTCTGGCGGTCGCGCCCACGCCCACGACCTCAAGACCGGCACCCGGCTGTGGGAGTCGCAGGCCCTGGTCGCCGGCACCAACGCCCCGCCCTTCCTCAGCGGCGGCACGCTGTACCTGTGCGACGACGGTACGGGCCCCGTCGTCGCCGTCGACCCGGACACCGGCCGGACCCGGTGGGAGCAGGTGCTGAACGAGAACCTGGCGTGGAACGCGCTCGGGAGCATGACCGCGAGCACCTCCGGACGCACCCTCTACCTCGCGACCCTCCACCAGGTCACCGCGACCGCCCTCCCCTCGGGCAAACGGACGTGGCAGACCGGGCTCGCGGGCGTGGAAGCCCGAGAACCGTTCCAACTCGCCGCCGCCCCCGGGGTCCTGCTCGTCGCCCGGCCGTCCGCCGTCGTCGCCCTCCCGGCGGACTGACCCCGCCCCCTCCTCCACGCGCCCTCCCCGCCCCCACGCGCCCTCCCCGCCCGCCGACGGCCGCACACGCGAGCACGCACCGCTTCACCGCCGCCCCGAAGGAGTCCACCGGTCATGTCCACGCTCCTGCCCCTGCTGCCCGACGATCCCGAACGGCTCGGGGAGCACACCCTCCTCGGCCGGCTGGGCGGCGGCGGCATGGGGACCGTCTTCCTGGCACGCACCGGCGGCGGCCGGCTCGCCGCCGTCAAGACCGTCCGGTCCGACCTGCGCGACCGGCCCGGCTACCGTCAGCGGCTGACCATGGAGGCCGAAGCCGCGCGGGCCCTGGGAGCGGAGCACACCGCGGCCTACCTCGGCGCCGACACCGACGCGGCGCGGCCCTGGCTGGCCACGGCATACCTCATCGGACCCTCACTGACCGAGGCGGTGGCGGCCGGGGGGCCACTGCCCGAACCGGTCGTCCGCGGACTCGGCTCCGCGCTCGCCGCCGCCCTCACCGCCCTGCACCGTGCAGGGCTCGTCCACCGGGACGTCAAACCGTCGAACGTACTGGTCACGGCGCAGGGCCCGCGCCTCATCGACTTCGGCCTCGCCCAGGCCCCGGGCGGCCCCCGTCCCACCGAGAGCGCGGGGCCCGCGGGCACACCGGCGTACATGTCGCCGGAGCAGGCGCGCGGGCGACCGCCCGGCCCGGAAGGCGACGTGTTCGCCCTCGCCGCGGTCCTGGTGTTCGCCTCGACCGGTCACGGCCCCTACGACGCCCGCGGCCGGCAGAGCACACTGGAACTGCTGCGGGACGGCGCCGACCCCGACCTGACGGGCCTGCCGGACGGGCTGCGCGAGACGCTCACCGCCTGCCTGTCACCGGAACCCGGCGACCGGCCCGCCCCCGGCCGGCTGCGGGACGCGTGGGGGCCGTTCGACCCCGGGGAGTTCGCCGAGCTGCTGCCGCAAGCCCTCCTGGCCGACCTGTCGCGCCGGATCGGGGACGTCGCCACCGTCTCCCCCGCCCCGCTGCGCGCCCCCGCCCCGCGCCGCGCCCTCTCCCGGCGCACCCTGCTCGCGGGCACGGCGGCCGCACTCACCGCCGTGGGCGGAGCCGCGGCGCTCCGGGCCACCGGCAACCTCCCGGGCTCCGGCTCCGGCTCCGGGACCCCTACGGCGTCACCCGGTCCCGGCCGCGGCTCCCGTCCGCCCGGCACCCCACCGGCGCCGCTGTGGTCGGTCCCGTCCCCCTTCTCCGCCACCCCGGTCGTCGCGTCCGACGAGGTCCTGATCCACACGAGCGACGTGCTGCGCGGCATCTCGACGGCCGACGGCCGGATCCTGTGGGAGACCAAGAGCGCCACGGTCGACGTCGTCGTGGCGGGAGCACGCCTCGTGGGCCTCGTCTTCGACGACGACGGCAACGCGAGCGCTGGATACATGGACCCGCGCACCGGCAGCCTCCCCGCCGACGCGGCCGACCCGGCGGTGCTGGGCGGGCTCGCCCAGACCACCCAGCTGCTCGCCGCGGACGCCCAGTGCCTCTACCTGAAGGCGTACTTCCGCTCCGACGACCGGCGACAGCAGGAGGAGGCCTGGCTGCTCGCCTACGATCTGGGCGCCCGGAAACTGCGCTGGCGCACGCGCGTCGAGGGCGCCGTCCTGGACTCGCTCGGCGCCCTCATGATGTCGTCCACCATCTCCGGCGGCCGCCTGATCTGCTCGGATCCCGCGCGCGTCTTCGCCGTCGACCTGCGCGACGGCCGCCTGCTGTGGGCCTCCCGGGTCCGCACCGACCAGGAGGCGACGTCACCCGACCGGTCGGGCGGCATCAACCCCCCGGTCGCCTCGGACCGCCACGTCTTCGACTTCGAGGAGCGGATCACGGCGGTGGACCTCCTGACGGGCGCGGTGGCCTGGAAGCTGGAGCCGGAGGGGACGAAACTGCTGAGCGCGCCCGTCTGCGTGAACGGCACGGTGTACGTCGCGGACGGGGAGCTCCAGGCTTACGACGAGTCGACCGGGAAGAAGTCATGGACCCACGACCCGGGCGCCTACGTCTCCATGCTGGCGGCGCCCGACCCGTTCCGCGGTGAGCTCTACGCCACGGTCGCCGGCGCCGGTCAGGCGGTCGTCGCGATGGACACCGCCACCCGCCGCGTCGCGTGGACGCTCTCAGCAGGCGCCGTGAACATGCCCGACGGCCCGAGCATGGTCGTCCAACGCGGCAACCGCCTCTACCCCCAGACCGTCGATCGCCTGGCGTCCGTCCCCCTCGAGTGACCTCCGCCGCGGTGCGCGCTCCCTGCGGCGCCCGGGCCCCTGGGGTGTGTACAGCAGGCTGGGCTGGTACGGCGGGCCTCGTCCGTCCGGAGGGTTCCCAGGAGCTTGACGGGGTCCTGCTGCGGGAAACCGGCCTGCTCCATGCACTGCCGCCAGCGCGTGGTCGCGGCCCGGAACGCGGCGTTCTTCTCCACGTCCTGGCGTGCCTGCTCCTGCCCCTCGAAGAGCATGATCCGGACCTGGAGCCATCGCATCCGGCCGTCGCCGAGCAGGCGCGTCTCGGCCTCGGCGAGACAGCCGTCGCCGGGACGGGACACGCTCATCCGGGAGCCCTTGGCGGTCACGCGCTTTCCCTGGTCGCCGAGGAGCGCGGTGCCGTACGCCTCGGTGCTCTCCGGGCTGCCCGACTTCGGAGGGACCGGCCAGGATCAGGGCGGTGACGCCGCCGAGCGCCGAGAGGCGTGTGGTGAGCTTCATCGGGTGGTTCCGCACCTTTCTAGAAACCGTACGGAGTCGGCAGGTAGGGGTAACAGCCCCAGTGGCTGTCCTCGGCGATGGGAGACCGTCCGGCGAACCCGCGCCAGCTGTTGACGAGGTGCTGCACGCACCACACGGCGGTCGCGTTGTTGCCGTAGCCGTTGCCGACCTACGGCGCGCCGTAGGCGGCGGACGCGGATCCGGTGGAGACTCCGACGGCGAGCAGCGCCGCGGCGACGAGCGTGGTGGCGCGGATGAGGGCGCCCTTCCTCATGTTCACCGATCCTTGGGTGTCGTGGCGGTTCAGAAGCAGGGGATGGACGTCGCAGAGGTGGCAAGCCGAAGCCCTCTGACCCGATGAAGGCGCCGTCGTCATGTCGGCGTTGGCGCACGCGCTGCCCGGAGCCGCGGAGCCGGTCGAGGACATCGATGTCGCCGTGGGCGACGGTGGTGGCCTAGCCGACGGCGTGCTGCGGGAGTCCCGCGCGCTCGCCGCGAGGCCTCGCCGGTGACGGGGCGTGCGCCCTCGCGGAGGCGCCCTCCCTCCGTTCCGTGTCCGAGAGCCGGCGGTCGCCGGCCGCGTTGCGGACCGAGACGTGCCACACGTGCTCGATCGGCTTCGGTCCGCGCAGCGCTTCGACGGGGGCGTCCGGGATGAGCACCGGCTCGGCAGGCGTCATGCGGTCCGGGACGTGCGCGGGGCGCGGCAGATCCGGATCCCAGGCGGCGACGCGGTGCGCGTCGCCGTGTTCGTCGTGCTCGCCCGGCCCGAAGAAGTGATCCAGGAGGTCGGTCGGCGTCGTACCCGACTCCGCGTTCTCCGGCAGCGCGGCTGCCGGCTCCTCTCCCCCATCAGCGCGAACGTCGCCGCGACCGTCGCCGCGTCGACTAGAGCCACCGCCTTCAGCATCTCCTGCGCCGCGGTCGCTGTCCTCCGGTCGCTGGGCCGCAAGGCGACTCAGCCCGTGAGCCTGGACACGTCAGCCGCGCACAGCCGGTCCAGGGAGGCGCGGCTTTCCTCGTCCGCGGCTCGGTAGACCAGCAGGCGCAGTTCCGGGTCCTGGAGCGGCAGCAGGACTTCGAAGTCGACGGTGATCGCGCCCGCGACCGGATGCCGCAGCACCTTCCGGCCGCGTCCGTTGACGCTGACCTCCCGCTGCGACCACAAGCGGGCGAAGTCCTCATCCTGCGTGATGAACTCGTCGATGAGGGAGCCCAGTTCCCGGTCTTCGGGGTGCGCGGCCCATGCCGCGCGCAGGTGGGCGATCCCGTCCCGCAGCGCCTGCTCCCGGTCGGCGTAGAAGCCGCGCATCTCCGGATGCAGCAGACACAGCCGCATCGCGTTGCGCCGTGCCGGCGGGACGGCCTCGAAGCCCGGTAGCAGCCGGGCCAGTTCGGGGTTCCAGGCGAGGATGTCGTAGCGGTAGTCCATCAGCATGGCCGGCAGCGGTGACAGGTCACCGACCAGACGGGCCAGCGACGACGCCGCGCCGGCGGCCGGCCCACCGGTGACACCGGGGCGGCGGTGTCCGGCCAGGTCGAACAGGTAGTCGCGCTCGCCTGGATCCAGGCACAGGGCTCGGGCCAGCGCCACCAGCACCTCTGCGGAGGGCCGCAGTCCGCGGCCCTGCTCCAACCGGACCACGTAGTCGGTGCTGACCCCGGCCAGATCGGCGACTTCCTCGCGGCGCAACCCCGGCGTCCGCCGGGGCCGCCGACGCGACGGCAGGTCCAGCCGGCCGGGGTCGAGGCCTTCGCGCCTGCTCCGCAGGAAGGCCGCCAGCTCTTGGGCCGTGTCGATGGTTCGGGTCGTCATGACCGGTTCAACCTCCGGGGTGGGACCGGTCTTCCCAGGAAGCGCCGTCCCTTACCCCCGGGGCACCGCCGTCACAGACTCGGTACCGGCAACGAACCACGAGCACAGGAGGACCTGATGGCACTGACCCTCGACACCTACCGGCTGCTGGGCCGCTCGGGACTGCGGGTCTCACCGCTGGCCCTGGGTACGGCGACCTTCGGCACCGAGTGGGGCTGGGGCGCTGAACGGGCCGAGGCCCGAGCGCTGTTCGACCACTACGTCGGGCTCGGCGGCAACCTCTTCGACACCGCCGACACCTACACCGACGGCACCTCCGAGCGACTGCTCGGCGAGTTCGCCCGCAAGGAGCGCGAGCGCCTGGTGCTGGCGACCAAGTACTCGACGCTGCGACGCCCCGGCGACCCCAACTCCGGGGGTGGTCACCGCAAGGCCCTGTTCGGCTCGGTGGAGGGTAGCCTGCGGCGGCTGGCCACCGACTACATCGACCTGCTGTACCTGCACGTCTGGGACTTCCGGACGCCGGTCGAGGAGGTGCTGCGCGGCCTGGACGACCTGGTCCGGCAGGGCAAGGTGCTGTACCTGGCGATCTCCAACACCCCGGCCTGGCAGGTGTCCCGGATGCAGGCGATCGCCGACCTGCGCGGCTGGTCGCCGCTGGTCGCGTTGCAGGTCGAGTACAGCCTGATCGAACGCACCGCGGAGCGCGACCTGATCCCGATGGCCCGGGAGCTGGGTCTGGGCGTGGTCCCGTATTCGCCGCTCGGCGGCGGGGTGCTCAGCGGCAAGTACGGCCGGGAGGACGTGGGCGCGACGGGCGCCGGCCCCGACGGGAGTACCCGGCGGAGCCACAACCTGGCCCTGGGCACCCTCACCGAACGCAGCCTCGGCGTGGCCGGGGTGGTCCGGGAGTTGGCCGGCGAGCTGGGGCACACCCCGGCCCAGGTGGCGCTGGCCTGGACGCTGCGCAAGCCGGGCGTGACGAGCACGCTGCTCGGCGCCCGCACCCCCGCCCAGTTGAAGGACAACCTGGGCGCCCTGGCGGTCGAGCTGACGGACGCCCAACTGGCCCGGCTCGACGCGGCGGGCGCGATCGCCCTCGGCCAGCCGCACGACCTGCTGGCGAGCGAGCCCATCCGCCAGGTGACTACGGGCGGCCTGCGAATCGAGACCCGCCGCTGACGGTCGGCCGTCAGCGGCGAGAGCCGGGGCTGGAGCCGTGGTCGGTTCACCTTCCGGATGAACCCGTTCGGATCGTTTCCGCCGTCGGACTCACCGTCGGGCTTCAGGTTCGCCCGGCCGCCCCCACCAGCTGACCGGGCGTCGGATGTACGTCGGGGGAGTCACGGCTTGGCCAGTCGCGCGAACAGGCCGTCGATCGTCTGCCGGTCGGCCAGCACCGGCAGCGTGTCGAAGTACAGTTCCCACTCGCCGTCCGGGCCGAAGCGCTCCACGATCCCGAACGGGACGGCGGGGCTCTCCGCGGCGGACGCGGCCTGCTTCCGGGTGACTGCGCCGAACCACTCGACGTAGGTGGTGGTCTTGCCGAACGCGACCTGTCCCGCCTTGAGTTCGAGATCGGCCTTGCCGAAGAGGCGTTGGAGGTAGTCGCGCTTCGCCGCCTTCGTCGCCAGCGGCTCGGCCAGCCCCGGCCCAGCCAACCGGGCGCCACCCATCCGGCGCAGCAGCGCGTCGGTGTTCCCGGCGTTCCATGCGGCGAGGCGCTCCGGCAGCTCGGCCGGGGTCGGGCGGACGGGGGCCGGTCCGGTGGTGGAGGGCCGGCCGGTGTCCGCGATGCCTTCGAACAGGCCTATGGGGGCGTCCGGCAGGGTGTCACGGACCAGTACGTGGCGGTCGTAGTAGCGACGGGCTTGGATGGTCCTGCCCTCGTCGCCCAGAACGTTGCGCGCGATCTGCGGGTAGGCGATCTTTCGGCCCTTGACGGTCGCCGTGTTCCACTGGCCGAACATGACCACACCGCCGTCGGCCACCACGTCGGTGCCGGTGTAGCGCAGATCCGGGACCAGGTTCAGGGAGGCGCCGATGGCGGCCCCGATGACACGGTGGTCGGTCTTGGGGGTGCTACCCGCCTCCCACAAGGTGGCGGCCGGGTCGAATATGTCGAGGTAGGCCGCGACCCTCGGATGATCCAGGGCCTTCTCCCCCGAAGGCGGCAGCTCGCCGGTCGGCATCCGGCCGAAAGCCAACTGCCGCTGGAGGAAGGCACAGACGTTGGGCGTGACGCGCCCCTCCAACCGCACGATCCCGGCCCGTGCCTCCGTACAGTCCACCCCCGCGTTCTCGGCCACCACTTGGACCGGCCAGGCCGCCGCGGAGGTCGCCGCGGCCACCGCCACTGCCGCCAGCGAGATCCCCCACGCCTTACGACATCGCGCGAACATCCACCCACTCCGATCCGGTGCCTTCCACAGCGACCTCTCGCCGCTGCGGTGGCCCCAGCCTGCCCTCGCACTCGCCCAAGATCGATTACCTACGGGGTAATGGCCGTCTGGAAGGTCCCGCGTCGTGACATACAGCTCCTCAGGCTCAGTAGCGGCGAAACCGCCGTCCCCCGGTTCCCCCGACCACCGGGGGACGGCATCGCTCGGGGCGTCGGCTACGAGCCCTTGTAGGAGCCGATCGGAGTCGCCGTCCCGCAGGATGTCCCGCCCAGCTTCTGTACGGCCGAGATCTGGTCGTGGAGACCGAACCAGTCGCCCAGGTTCGACACCGAATAGCCGGGCCGGACACAGTACTTGGCGCCCCGGTAGTACGGGTCGACGTAGACGTACCAAGAGACGCTGTTGCGGTTCCACACGGAGTCGAACCGGTCGTTGTCGCCGCCGAGCACCGGCGCGGAGGCCGTGTAGGCGGTGAAGATGCCGCCGTAGTCCGCGTTCGACCAGGCACACAGGCGGTTGTCGGCGCACTGGCCCGGACTCGCCGACGCGGGTGCCTGAGCCGTCGCGAAGGCGATCAGCACGGCGCCCACGAGGACCGCGGCCCGCTCCCCCGTCCGGCGCCGGCGAGCCTTCGTACTCCCTGAACTCGTTGCATCTGTCATGCGCGTGCTCCCACCTCGGTTGCGGATGTGGTGATGTACGGATGCGGTGCCGTTGGACCCCGGCGGGCCGGCGCCGTCACGCATCCTGCCGACGGCCGGGTTCCGCCCGCCACGGTCTTAAGCCACCGCTTAAAAGGAGCGGCCGCCTCTCGCTCGCTCGCCCGTCGCTCCGAGCAGCTCACGTCCGAGGGCCGTCGTGACGTGCAGCACGGAACCGCCCCGACGGCTCGTGGTGATGAGGCCCGCGCCGCGCAGGGCCTTGGTGTGCTGACTCGCCGCCGCCGGGGTGATGCCGAGCCGCCCGGCGAGTTCGGTGGTGCCGCAGCCGTACGCGAGGAGGTGCAGCACGGCCGCCCGGGTACGGCCGAGCACAGCGCCCAGGGCTTCGTCGGCGGCCGTGCCGTTGCCGCCGTCCCACAGGGCGGAGCCGTACGCCGGGTCGGTCACCGCCGGCACGGTCAGCCGGGGCACCGACTCCTCGTCGTACGGGTCGTACAACAGGCTGAGTTCGCGCCAGGAGAAGACCGTCGGCGCGAGGACGAGCCCCCGGCCGCCCAGGTGGACATCGACCGGGCGGGGGTGGCGCACCTCCAGCACGGGTGGGCTCCAGCGCACCAGCGGCGGGCACAACGTGGCCAGCAGCCCCTCCACTCCGGTCTCCAGGAACGTACGGGCGTACTGCGCGCGCACCGCTTCGAGGCGCGCCCGGGCGGCCGGCCAGAACGGCCCGACGGTCAGGCGGTGGCAGGCCGCCAGGGCCGTCGCCAGTTGCCGGCGGGCTGCACCGTCGCCCTCGGCCACGGTCCGGGCCCAGGAGGAGCGGGCGGGGTCGAAGGCGACCACCTCCAGCTCCCGGCGTACGCGGGCGCGCGGAGCCCGCAGCAGGGTGTCGACGGCCTCGTCGATGTCGGGCGAGTCCCCGGCCAGGGTCAGCAGGTCGAGCCCGGGGCCGTGGTCCGGCACGAGCGCGGTCAGTGGCTTGGCGTCCCGCGGCAGTCGACCGGCAACCTGTGCGCGCCAGGGCAGGAAGGGCACCGCGAGGGAGTGTCTGCTCAGCATCTCGAGGCTGTAATAGGTCTCCGCCGCCGCCCCGATCGTGGTGGCCACGCGGGTCCGGGCGAGATCCTCCGCGGTGAAATGAATGCGCAACAGCAATGGCCCCACTGATCCCGGGCTCGTACGGCGACGCGGACTGATCCGGCGTCACTCGCGACCATCAGCCCGCATCGGCGGGCAGCGGTAGCAATTGTCCGGGACCCCGGGTGGGGCTTCAACGGCGTTTCCGGACCTTTTGCGCACGGGCCGGCGGTCCGTCCCGCGCGGCTGTGCTCCTGCCGGGAGCGGACCGCACCCGGGTGTGATCCCGTGGCCGAGCTCGGGGTGCCGTGCGCGGTCCCCTCCCTCGGATCTTGGGCGTCCGGGACGTACGCACTCGGGGAGGAGCTCCTGGTGATGGACCGCGACCTCCTGCACCGACTCCCCGACGGCACCTGGTCGCCGTACGAGCTGACGCTGATCGACGTCCCCGCCGACGTGGCCCCGGCGCAGCTCGACGCGCTCGCCCTCGTGCTCGGCACGACCGGCACGACGGCGCGGTTTCCCGCCCCGTGCGCCCCGGCCCCGGCCCCTACTCCCCTGGCTCAGCCCTGCGCCAGCTCGGCCACGGGCTGCCACTTCTCCCACACCGCGAGACGCTGCTCGTAGTCCGCCTTGGCGATGCCCAGCGGCGCCGCGCCGAAGAAGCAGCGCAGCGGCGGCTCGTCGGCGTCGACGATCTTCAGCACGGCGGCGGCCGACGCGGTCGGGTCGCCCGGCGTGCCGACGCGCTTGCGGCGCTGCTCCTGCACCGCCGTGTGGAAGTCGGCGTAGGCGGGCAACGGCTCGGACGTGCTCGACGAGGAACCCGCCCAGTCCGTGGCGAACCCACCGGGCTCGATCAGCGTGACCTTGATGCCGAACGGCGCCACTTCCTGGGCCAGCGCCTGGCTCATGCCCTCGAGCGCCCACTTCGACGCGTGGTAGATCCCGACCAGCGGGAAGGCGCTGATGCCTCCGATGGACGAGACCTGGAGGATGTGGCCGCTGCCCTGCTCGCGCAGCAACGGCAGGGCCGCCTGCGTGATCCACAGGGCGCCGAACAGGTTGGTCTCCAGTTGAGCGCGCGCCTCGGCCTCGGTGAGTTCCTCGATCATGCCGAAGTGGCCGTAACCGGCGTTGTTGACCACCACGTCGAGGCGCCCGAACCGCTCGTGCGCCTGCTGCACGGCGGCGAAGCCGGCGTCACGGTCCGTCACGTCGAGCCGCAGGGGCAGGAGCCGCTCTCCGAACTTCTCGCGGAGGTCGCCCAGCGTCGAGAGGTCGCGCGCGGTCGCGGCCACCGAATCACCGCGTTCGAGGGCGGCGACGGCCCACTCCCTGCCGAAGCCGCGCGAGGCACCGGTGATGAACCAGATCTTCTGCGTCATGGTGTGCTCCTCAAGGAAATTCGTCGTCCGTACGGTCAGCACGACGAGGTGTCTCCCCCAGCCAACACCCTCAAGTGGACTCGAAGGCAACTTCGCCGGTCCCGACTTCCGAAGGCTGCCCACCGCGAGGCATGCCGGAAGGCACCCGGGAAGCTCCACCGGGCCCGTGGGCTCTTCATCGGGTCACGGGTGTGCCGTGCGCCCCGCAGGGAAGTTTCTGGTGTAGGTCGGCGTCGAGAAAGAAGGCCATGAGAATCCGGACGTTCACCCTTCCCCCGGTGCGGAGCGGCTTTCGCTGGCGCATCAACCCCTACCACTCCCCCCAGATGGACGCCGACGCGAACGCGTGGGCGTTCGGGCTGTTCAGCGACGACCCGAGGGTGCCGGCGCCGGTGCATGCCGACAACTACACGACGTGGGCCGCGCTGTGCTTCCCCGACGTGGACGCCGACCTGCTGACCCGGTGGTGCCGCTTCAACGCGCTGTACACGGTCATGGAGAACAAGCAGGAGGCCCTGTACGAGACGAACGGCGCCGGCAGCGCGGAACGGCTGTGGGAACGCACGGTCACGCTGCTGTTCCAGCAGTCCCACGCCGACGACGTCTTCGCCGCCGGCGACTGGGGCGACGGACTGCCCCGGCACAACCTGACGGCGGCCATGGCGATCGCCGAACGGCTCCCGGAGTCACTGGCCCGGTACTTCCTGCGGCGCATCGCGTACATGGCGCAGGCGCAGTACCGGGAGGACCACGCGATCCGGTCACCCCGCATGGGGTGGGGCGAGTACCTGGAGTACCGGCACGTCAATTTCGGTGTCCCGCTGTTCACCGCCAGCCTTCCCGCACTGCTGGAGCGAAACCTTTCCGCGGAGGAATGGGAGTCGGCCGAGCGGGGGCAGCTCGACCGGCTGACGGCGCATCACTGCTGTCTCGTCAACGACCTGTACTCGTTCCGCAAGGAGTGGAACGACAGGAACGGGAAGAAGGCACACGTCCAGGCCGTTTCGGTGCTGCAGCACGTGTACGGCCTGGGCATTCAGGAAGCCCTGAACAAGCTCGTCGAGACGATAGAGGAGACGGAACGGCAGTACGTGGTCCTGCGGTCGCGCTGGGCCCTCACGCCAGAGGCGGACGAGTACTGCGACCGCCTGGAGGACATCAGCGCGGGGAACCTGCGCTACCACCAGACGTCGCCCCGGTTCCATGGGGGCGGATTCGAGGGCGTGTTCACCGGCGGGGAACTGCAGGTGACCGGACCGGCGATCGGGAAGCCCAGGACCACCGGGCCCACCGGGGATACCGGGCCCACCGGGGATACCGGGCCCACCGGGGATACCGGCACGAGCCGTCAGAACCCAGGCACGTCGACCACCAGCTTTCCGGCCGAGGGCCCCGGCCGTGCCCGCCTCAGGCCCGGTACGCCGCCCGCGCCCGCGCGGCAGTGACGTTTCGGCGCGGCGCATCAACCCGGCCCTGGTGCGCCGCGGGGTACCGCCACATGTCTCGATCCTCTACCCGTTCGTGCGGAATCGGAGCTGACGGATCCGGACGAGGAGAGCGTGCGTTCCCTGACGGCGGGTTCGCCGGCCGCCGATCTGCTCCTGGAGGAGGTCGTGACGCACCCGTGCGACGGCGGTCCACTTGGCGGTGCTGACGGCGGAAGGCCGGCGGTCGCGGTGCACCGTACCGCTCGGCGTCCCGGACGGGACGTGAACGCCGCACGCGCGCACGCCCCCCGCATCCGGATGATCTTCTCGCAGGAGGGAACAGCGCGTCGTAGCGTCTTCCTCATGAGCACTGGAAACGTCTCCGCACCCGCGATCCGCTTCTCGGCCGTCACGTTCGACGGCCCGGACCCGGCCGAGCTCTCCCGCTTCTACGGCAAGGCACTCGGCCTCTGTCCGGCGCCGACGCTGTCCGGCGCTTGCGGCCGAGGCCGGCGCCACCGAGGCGCGGGTCGCGCCGGCCCGGTTGCTCGCGCAAGGCGACTACAACGGCGCCTGCTGGGGCAGCACGCTGCTTCTGGCCCGCGCGACGCGTGAGGCGGTCGGTCACATCGGTTCGACCACCGAGAGGACGTTGCCGGCCGGGTCCTTGAACCAGGCGACGACCGGGCCGCCGTCCTCGCGCACGATGCCCTTCTCGTCCGCCGTGAACTCCGGGTAGCGCTCCATGACGACCCCGGCCGCCGCGAGCTCGTCGACCACGTGCTCGACGTCGGGCACCGGGAAATTGAGGACCGTGAAGCTCGCGGGCTCGTGGTTGTCCTTCGGGTAGACGAGCACCGCGGTGTCGTCGGTGAGGTGCAGGAAGAGCATGCCTTCGTCCTCGGATACGCGCAGGCCGAGCGTCTGTCCGTAGAACTCCCTGGCCTTGCCGAGGTCATCGACGGAGAACCCGCTGAACGGCTTGCCGCTGCCTTCGAACATGATCGTCCCTTCGACGCGGGGGCCCTTCCCCATCGTCGCTCCGGACCCGGCCCGCGTCGAGCGGTGGGCCCCGGGTGGCGGGCCGGGTGGCGGACCCAGCAGGCGGTTACGCTACGTGACCGAGGGCGCTGGGCGCCGGGCCCCGGGCCGGTGCTTCGCCCGCCCTGGCTAGGGTGTCGCCATGACCAGGGCAGCGCCGAGCCGTCGGTGGATCATGGGCGCCGGGCTCGGCGCGGCCGCGGCGGGGCTCGCGGGGTGTTCGGGCGGGCCCGCTCCGGTGCGGCGGCTGCGGCTCGCCACCGGGCCGGAAGGGGGTCCGTACAACGCCTTCGGAAAGGCCTTGGCGCAGGCCCTCGCCGCCGACGGGCGCGGCCCGGAGATCGTCCCCGTCAGCACCGCGGCCAGCGTGGACAACCTGCGGCAGCTGGACGAGGGGACCGTCGAGCTGGCGCTCGCGATGGCCGACACCGCCGAGGACGCGGTCCTGGGGCGGGAGTCGTTCGCCCGCCCCGCGACCCGTGTGAGCGCGCTGGCCCGGATCTACGTGAACTACACGCACCTCCTCGTCCCGGCCGACGGCCCCGTGCGCGAGGCAGGCGCTCTCGCGGGCCGTCCGGTCGCGGCCGGCGCCGCCGGTTCGGGAGTGCAGGTGATCGCGGGCAGGGTACTGCGGGCCACCGGGCGGGGCAGCGACGCCGCCCCGCCGGACGAGCGCCCCCTGGGCCTCGCCGCGTCGGTGGACGCCCTGCGCGCGGGACGGGTCGACGCATTGTTCTGGTCCGGTGGCGTACCCACACCGGCGCTCACCGCCCTGGCCCGCGAACTGCCTCTGCGATTCCTGCCGTTGGACAGCCACGTGGGTCCCCTACGGGAGCGCTACGGGCCCGTCTACTCGGCCGTCACCCTTCCGGCGGGCGTGTACGGACTCGACGAGCCGGTGGGGACCATCGGCGTCGGCAACTACCTGCTAGCCCGCGACGACCTCCCGCGGAGCGCCGTCGAGCCCTTGCTGCGGGTGGTCTTCGACCGGTGGCGGGACCTGCTGCACGAGGTCACGGCGGGGGTCCGGCTCGAACCCCGGTTCGCGATCTCGACCGGCAGCGTTCCGCTGCACCCGGGCGCGGTGGCCTACTACCGCTCCGTGTACGGCTGAGCCCTCACGGGGCGGGCAGCCGCAGTTCGAGGACCAGTCCGTGCGGCGTGTTCCCGGTGGCCCGGAGACCGCCACCGCTGCTCCGCGCGATCTCCTCGGCGATGGCGAGCCCCAGCCCGCTGCCCCGGACGTTCTGGTGCTCCGGGGACCGCGCGAAGCGCCGGAGCAGCAGCGGCAGTTGGTCATCGGGCACGCCGGGGCCGTCGTCGCCGACCCGCACCACGACATCCCCGTCGGCGGCGCGCGAGACGCTCACCTCGACGCTGCCGCCGGGCGGAACGAACTTCACGGCGTTGTCGAGGAGCGCGTCCAGGACCCGGCCCACCGCGTCCGGCAGGGCCCGGACCAGCAGACTCCCGGAAGGACCGTGGGCCGCCGCTTTCGGCCCCGGCTCCGGCTCCGGCTCCGGCCCCAGACGCAGCCCGGCGTCGTGGAACACCGGGCTCCAGGCCGCCATCCGGTCCTGTACGGCCCGCGCGGCGTCCTGGTCCCTCAGCTCCGCCGTACCCGACTCCACCCGCGCCAGGGCCAGCAGCCCGTCGAGCAGTTCCTCCAGCCGTGCCGCCTCGTCCAGGGCGCGGCCGTGCTCGGCCAGGCCGGGCCCGGGAGCGACGTACGGCTCGACGTTCTCCATCTGCAGCACCAACGTGGCCAGCGGATTGCGCAGTTGGTGGGAGGCGTCGGCGACGAAGTCGCGCTGACGGACGAGGGAATCCGCGACGGCCTGCGCCATGATGTTGAAATGCCGTCGGAGGTGCCGCAGTTCGGGCGGGCCCGTGTCGGAGACGGCCCGCGCCTGGAGACTGCCCGCGGTCAGGCCCTCCACCGCCCGATCCAGGTCCCTGACCGGGCGCAGCAGCCAGCGTGCGATCCCGGCCGCGACCAGTGCGGCCGCCGCGAAGGCGGCGAGCGCTCCGGCGCCGATCAGCGACCACCGCGCCGTGACGTCCCGGCGGGCCGCCCCGGTCGGCAGGGCCATCAGCACGGCCCCGCTCACCCGCTCGTCACGGCCCACCGGCTCGGCCAGCACCACGGAACCCGGCCCCCAGGGCCGGATGGTCGGCAACCGGTCGGTGGACCGGCCGGTGAGGGCCCGGCCCCGGGCCTCCGCCACCGCGCCGGAGGACTCCGGGCCCGCCCCCTCCCCCAGGGATCCGGTCGTTCCGGCCCGGGCCACCGTCCGGCCCGACGTGTCCACCACGGCCACCGTGGCTCCGTACAGCTGCGCGTACCGGCCGATCTCGGCGGAGAGTTCGCAGCGGTCGGCCCCGGTGCGCATCCGCTCGGCGAGGTCGGCGAACCGTACGGCCTCCGAGCGGCGTTGCAGCAGCATGTGCTCGGTCCGTCCGCGTGCGTAGGCATCCGCCAGCGGCAGACAGAGCAGCAGCGTCGCGGCGCCCATGAGCACCAGCAGCACGGCCAGCAGCCTGCGCCTCACGGCGCCGGGTCCGCGGCGGTGGGGCAGCCGAGCTGGTAGCCGAACCCCCGCACTGTGCGCACCAGTTGAGAGCGTCCGGTCTTGGCGCGGATACCGGCCACGTGCACGTCCAGCGAGCGGGAGGTGCCGAGGAAGGCGTCACCCCAGATGCGGTCGAGGATCTCCTCGCGGGAGTGCACCTCGTCCGGGCGCGCGGCGAGGAAGGCGAGTACGTCGAACTCCCGTCGTGTGAGCTGGACTTCGACGCCCGCGACGGCCACGGTCCGGCCCGCCGGGTCCACCTCCACGTCCCCGGTGCGCACGACCCTGCCATCGCCGCGCACGGCATCCCCGTCGGGGCGGCCGGAGCGCCGGCCCGCGCGGCGGCGTACGGTGTCGATGCGGGCCATCAGCTCGGCCATCCGGAACGGTTTGACGACGTAGTCGTCGGCTCCCGCCCGCAGCCCCTGCAGGACGTCGCGCTCCTCGCACCGCGCGGTCACCACGATCAGCGGCACGTCGCAGACCGTGCGCAGCCGCCGCAGCAGTTCGAGCCCGTCCAGGTCGGGCAGGCCCAGGTCGAGGAGGACGAACTCGGCCTCGCGCAGGTGCAGCAGGGCGTCCAGGGCCCGGCCGACACGGCGGACGGTGTGGCCGCGCTGGGCGAGGGCGGTGCCGAGGGCCTGGGCCATGCGGTCATCGTCCTCGACGAGCAGCGCGTGCATAGGCAGTCCTGACCCCGATCCCGGACCAGCAGCTTACGCGAGGGCCCGCCCCTGGTCACCGGCGCCGCCTTCACGCGCGGCCTCGGCGGACGCCCTCGGCCGCCCCGGTTCCGGCCGCCGGTCCCCGTCGCCCGTATCGGCGGTGGTCCCGCCGTCGGCCTCGGCCTCGGCGCGGCTGAGCACGGCATGGCGGGTGTCGGGCATCAGGACGTACGTCACGAGGGAGATCAGCGCGCACCCGGAGACGTACCAGAAGAACAGCTTCTCGTGGCCGCCGCTCTTGAACCACAGGGCGACGTACTCGGCCGTGCCACCGAAGAGCGCGTTGGCGATCGCGTACGGCAGCGCCACACCCAGGGCCCGCACCCGGGTCGGGAACAGCTCCGCCTTGACGGCCGCGTTGATCGAGGTGTAGCCGGTGACGATCACCAGGGCGAGAAGGGACAGGCCGAGCGCGGACCAGTACGAGGACGCGGACCCGAGGGCCGTCATGATCGGGTACGTGCCGACGGTGCAGCCCACGGCGAAGGTGATCAGCAGGGGCCGCCGCCCGATCCGGTCGGACAGCATCCCGGCGAAGGGCTGCAGCACGGCGAAGAGCGCCAGCGCGGTGAAGCTGACCAGCGTGGCCGTCGTCTTCGGCATCCCGGCGCTGCCGACGAGGTACTTGGTGAGGTAGGTGGTGTAGGTGTAGTAGGCGACGGTCCCGCCGAGGGTGAGCGCCATGACCAGCCCCGCCTGGCGCCGGTGCTGCCACAGGACCTTGAGGGTGCCGCGCGCGCTGTCGTCGGAGGCCGACCCGTCCGCCGCCTCCTCCTTGAACGCGTCGGTCTCCGGGAGGCGGCGCCGGATCCAGAAGACGACCACCGCGAACAGCGCCCCGAGGACGAAGGGGATCCGCCAGCCCCAGCTGCTCAACTGAGCTGCGGTCAGGGTGTGTTGCATCGTGATGAGCATCCCCAGGCCGAGGAGCTGGCCGCAGGTCATCGACACGTACTGGAACGAGGAGCCGAGGCCCCGCCGGTTCCGTGCCGAGGCCTCGGTGAGGTAGGTCGCGCTGGCCGCGTACTCGCCGCCGATGCTCATGCCCTGGAGCAGGCGGGCGAGCAGCAGTACGAGGGCGCCGAAGTATCCGGCCTGACCGTAGGTCGGGGCGACGGCGATCAGCAGGGCGGCCACGGACATCATGGTCACGGTGAGCGTGAGCGCGCTCTTGCGTCCGTTCCGGTCGGCGGCCCGGCCGAGGATCCACCCGCCGACGGGCCGCATGAGGAAGCCGACCGCGAAGATCCCCGCGGTGTTCATCAGCTGCGTGGTCGGGTTGTCCCCGGGGAAGAAGGAGTCGGCGAAGTAGATCGCGAAGCTGGCGTAGACGAACCAGTCGTACCACTCGACGAGGTTGCCGAGCGATCCGCCGACCAGGGCGATGCGGCGCTTCTTGCGTTCGTCCGCGAGCGGTGCTGCGGGGACGGCGACGGACGGGGACATGGCGCCTCCAGGCGAGACCCCGGCGGGGCGGGGGCGGGAGCGGGAACGGGCGGTGAGTGCCCAGAGCATGCTTCCTCCCCCGCCGCCGGACAATGACCGCCTCTCAGATCTAACGTCCCGCTAAGAAAGCGCCCTCCAAGAAGGCGTGAAGGCCGGACCGCGCTCGGGAAGCTCCGCGCGCCCCTACCTGAGGGCCCGCTTACCTCTCCCTTAAGCGGAACCTAAGACTCACACCCGCCGCCCCGAATCGAATGAATGTCCGTTTCGGGGCGGCTAGCGTGCTGCCACACCAGACCCCCGAGAGACACCAGAGGCAGGCACACGATGGGCAGTACGACCGGGCACCGGCGCACGGCGAGCAAGAAGGCGAAGACCACCGGAGCGATCGCGGTGGCGGCGGTGATCGGCGGCGCCGCCTTCGTCTTCACCGGCAGCGCGCAGGCCGCGTCCGTCGGAGCCGTGTACACGAAGTCCGCTTCGTGGAGCGGCGGTTACACCGGGCAGTACGTCATCACCAACAACACCGGACAGACCCAGCCGGATTGGACCCTGCAGTTCGACCTGCCCGCCGGGACGAGGATCGACTCCCTCTGGAACGGCACCCACACCGTCAGCGGTCAGCACGTCACCGTGAAGCCCGCCGGGTGGAACAAGGAGCTCGCTGCGGGAGCCTCCGTCACGGTGGGCTTCGTCACGAGCGGCGGCGCCGAACCCGGAAACCCGACGGCCTGCCGGATCAACGGGGTGAAGTGCTCGGTGGACCAGGGCGCGACGCCCCCGCCCGGCGGCCGCCCCACCGCCGCTCCGACGGCGACCGCGAGCGCCCCCGCCTCCTCCGCGCCGTCCACCCGGCCCACCCCGGCCGGGACGCCGACGCCGACCGCGACCAAGCCCACTGCTCCCCCGCCCGCCACCGGCACCCCCTCCGCCGGCGGGGCGCGATTCGCCCCGTACGTGGACACTTCCCTGTATCCGGCCTACGACCTGCTCGACACCGCCGCCAAGACGGGGGTGAAGGAGTTCCACCTCGCCTTCATCACCTCCGGCGGCGGCTGCTCGCCCCTGTGGGGCGGTGTCACCGGCCTGGCGGACGACAAGGTCGCCGGGCAGATCGGCGCGCTGCGGGCCAAGGGCGGCGACGTACGGGTCTCCTTCGGCGGCGCCGCCGGGCACGAACTGGCGCTGAACTGCGCGAGCGCCACCGAACTGGCGGCGGCGTACGGCAAGGTCATCGACCAGTACCGGCTGACCAAGGTCGACTTCGACATCGAGGGCGCCGCACTGCCCGATACCGCGGCGAACGCCCGCCGCGCCCAGGCCATCGCCGCGCTGCAGAAGTCGCACCCGGGTCTGGACGTGGCGTTCACCCTGCCCGTGATGCCGGAGGGCCTCACCCAGCCGGGTGTGGCGCTACTGGCCGACACCAAGCGGGCCGGGGTCCGGATCGACGGCGTCAACATCATGGCGATGGACTACGGGCCCGCGTACGGCGGTGACATGGGGCAGTACGCGATCCAGGCCGCCACGGCCACGCAGGCACAGGTCAAGGGGGTGCTGGGGCTCTCGGACGCGGCCGCGTGGAAGGCGGTCGCCGTCACGCCGATGATCGGCGTCAACGACGTCGCGAGCGAGGTCTTCACCCTCTCCGACGCGGTACAGCTCGTGGACTTCGCGAAGGCGAAGGGGATCGGACGGCTGGCGATGTGGTCCGCGACCCGTGACCAGCAGTGCCCGGCGGGCGAGGTGAACCACGCCGAACCGACGTGCAGTTCGATCGCGCAGCAGCCGCTCGCCTTCACGAAGGCGTTCGCAGCGCTCCGCTAGCGCTGTGACCGGAAAGGTTCACCGTGTCACGGCGCCCGGCACGGCACCTCTCCCCCAGCTACCGCTGGGAGGTCGCGCCGTCCCGCGCGAGGATGGATCCATGGCAGACGCTTTCACCACACGAGCCATCGACGTGACGACCGGCTCCAGGGAGTCCGTGCACGATCTCACCGCCGCCTGCGTGGAGTTCCTGCGGGACGCCGCGCGCGGACGCGACGGCGTCATCAGGGCAGCGTACCCCTGCCCGACGAGAGCCGAGAGGGGAGCCCGCGGCCGCGGAGAGGCCAAGACCTTTTGCTGACGTGTCTGGTCAGGGCACAGATCACAACGGGCAGGCGGGGTCGAGGAGTTCGTGCGGAGGGCCGGGCAGTGGGCTGCCGAGCAAGGAGTGCAGGGTCGCGTACGCGGCGGTGTCCCCGGCCAGGACGCCGCCCAGCAGGGCACCCGTCTCGCCGTCCAGGACGAGCTTGGCGTAGCGGGCTCCGCCCCGGTCGCTGCGGATGAACTCCATGGCGCCCTCGCTCCGGGCGTGGGCGTCGCCGAAGCTGCCCACCTCCACCCCGAGGAGCTTGAGCTTCGTGGAAAGGTCGGGGTCGGTGAAGGCGCCCCCGTCACCGTCGTCGCACAGTTCCCGGGCGACCATCGCGGCCATCCGGTACCCCGGGGCCACCAGCCCGTGGCAGCGTCCCTCGACCGCCGCGCAGTCCCCGACGGCCCACACCCGCGGGTCCGGTGTCCGGCAACGCGCATCCACGAGGAAGCCGCCGCGCTCACCGGTGGGCAGGTCCGCGTCCACCGCGAGTTCGTCGCACGGCCGGACTCCGGTGGCGAAGACCACCAGGTCGGCGGGGACGACCTGGCCGTCGGCCAGGGTCACCGACCGCACCCGGCCGTCGGCGCCCGCGTCGACCGAGCTGAGCCCGATGCCGCACCGCGGGCGCACGCCCAGGCCGTCGACCAGACGGCCCAGCAAACGGCCCCCGCCCTCGTCCAGTTGTACGGCCATCAGCCACGGGGCGGCCTCCACCACCTCGGGGAACATCCCGAGCGCGGCGAGGGCTCCCGCCGCCTCCACACCGAGCAGACCGCCTCCGATCACCACGGCGGGCCGGCCGGAGCGGGCTCGTTCGCGGATCGCGGCGACGTCGTCGAGCGTGCGGTACACGTGGCAGCCCGGCAGGTCGTGTCCGGGTACCGGCGGCACGAAGGGGCGCGCCCCCGTGGCCAGCACCAGCGCGTCGTACGGCGTCCGCGCGCCGTCCGCCGTGACGACGGCCGCCGCCACCCGGTCGATCCGGGTCACCGGTGTCGCGCGGCGGACCTCGACCCGGTCGTCCGCGGTGAACGAGGCTCCGTCCAGGACCAGTTCGGTCGGGTCGGCGCCGCGGGCGTAAGCGGACAGGGCGATCCGGTCGTAGGCGGCGTGCGATTCCGCGGCGAGCACCACGACCCGCCAGTCGTCCGCCCGGTCGCGCTCCCGCACCTCCTGCACCAGGCGGTGGCCGACCATTCCGTGGCCGACCACGACGAGAACCCGTTTCACCCGTTTCACCCGTGTCATCGCTGACCCACCTCCTGCGGGCGTGCGTCGTCGTTCGTCACCGTGTCGGGGGCTCCTCCGCGTTCCCAGGCCTCGCACAGGTCGCGGAGGTCGGCCCGGCAGCCGCCGCAACCGGTTCCCGCCCGCGTGGCCTCCCCCAGCGCCTCCGGGGTGCGGGCACCGGCCCGCCAGGCGGCGGCCAGGGCGTTGCCGGTGGTGGTGTTGCAGTGGCACAGCACGGCGGTCGCCGGCCGTGGTGCGGCCGCGTACGCGGGAGTCCGGCCCAGCAGCAGCGCGAGCCGGTCCGCAGGCACCGGAGTCCGACCGTCGTGGAGGCGGACCACGTCGGCCGCGGCCCGGCCCAGGCCGATCGTCTCCGCACCGGTCAGCCGCCCGCCCCGCAAGGACAGGCGTGCGTAGCGCCCCCGGGCGGCGTCACCGAGCACGATCGTCTCGTCCGCGCCCGTCGGGGTGCCGACCCGCATCAGGTCCAGTTCCTCGGCCTTGATCCGCAGCACTCCCCGGGGACCGGACGGCGGGGGCGTGCGTCCGCCGGTGAGCAGCACGGCCAGCGCCTCCGCCTGTTCCCAGGCCGACGCGAACCCTCCGGCGGGTGCCCGCACGGTCGGGCCCGGGCCGACGAGGGGACCGCCGCGGTCGAAGGGACCACCGCCGTCGAGCGGTTCCGCGCAGTCGCCGATCGCGTGGATCCGGGCGTCGCTGGTGCGCAGGAGGTGGTCGACGAGGACACCGGCGGCGACCGCCAACCCGGCCGCGCGGGCCAGATCCGTGCGCGGGCGCGCCCCGACGCACAGCAGGACCTGGTCGGCGTCGACCGGGCTGCCGTCGTCGAGGGTGAGCAGACCCGGCGCGCGGCTCCGGACGGTGCGTCCGGTCCGGACGTCGACGCCGAGGGCGGTCAACCGGCCGACGAGGGCCGCTCCCCCGCGCGGATCGAGGTGCTGGTCCAGGGGGTACGGTCCGCGGTGGACCAGAGCCACCCGGTGGCCGCGCCGGCGCAGGGCCAGGGCCGCCTCCACGCCGAGGGCTCCCCCGCCGATGACCGCCGACGCCGTCGCCGTCGTCCTCGCCGTCGTCCTCGTGTGCGGATCGGTCCCGTCGCCGTGCGGGTCGGCGTCGGCCAGGGTCCGCAGCGGCCGTACGCCGTCGACCAGCCGGCCGTCGGAGCGGCGGGCCCAGGGCAGGTCCGGCACGACGGGAGCGGCGCCGGTCGCCAGGACGAGCCGGTCGTAGGGCACGCGGTCGCCGTCGTCCGTGTGGACCCGGCGGCCACGGGTGTCGAGGGTCACGGCCCGGACCCCGAGCCGTACGACGGTGGTCGGGGGCGGTGCGGGCAGCCGCAAGGATCCGGCGGGCAGGGAACCGTCCAGTACGGCGGTGAGCAGGGGACGGTTGTAGGCCGGTTCGAGCTCCGCGCCGAGCACGGTGACCGGCGCGATCGATCCGTGGTGGGCGAGCCGTTCGACCAGCCGGTGCGCGGCGGGACCGTACCCCACGACCACGATGCCCGCGCCCCGGCCGCCCTGCACACGGTCCTCGGTGGGTCGGTTCACGAGGTGACCTCCAGGCGTACCGCGCACACTTTGAACTCGGGCATCCCGCTGCGGGGGTCCAACGCCGCGTGGGTGAAGAGGTTGGCCCGTCCGGCGCCCCGGAAGTGGAAGGGCACGAAGACCGTGTCGGTCCTCATCCCCGCGTCGTAGCGCACCGCGGCCACCGCGCTGCCGCGGGCGGAGACGATCCGGGCGATCTGACCGTCGGCCAGTCCGGAGGCCGCCGCGGTGTCGGGGTGCACTTGCACGAAGGGTTCCGGGACGGCGTCCACCAGTTCAGCGACGCGCCGGGTCTGCGAACCGGTCTGGTAGTGGGCGAGGACGCGTCCGGTCGTCGCGAACAACGGGTACCGGCCACAGGGCCGTTCGGCGGCCTCCTGGTGTTCGACGGGGGTGAAGCGGGCCCGCCCGTCGGCGTGCGCGAACCGGTCGAGGAACATGCGCGGGGTTCCGGAACTGCCCTCCGGGCAGGGCCAGTACAGCGTTTCACCGGCGTCCAGTCGAGCGTAGTCGATGCCCGAGTAGTCGGCGGGCGCGCCACGGGTCGCCTCTCGCAACTCCTCGAAGACCTCGCGCGGTTCGGCCGCGTAGTGCGCGGCCGGCTCGCCCAGCCGCACGGCCAGTTCGGCGATGACAGCCGTGTCGGGGCGCACCCCGGCGGGCGGGTCGAGCAGCCTGCGCCGGCGCAGGACCCTGCCTTCCAGGTTGGTCACCGTACCTTCCTCCTCGGCCCACTGCGCGACGGGCAGGACCACGTCGGCGGCCATCGCGGTGTCGGAGGGCACGAAGTCCGCGACCACGAGGAGCTCCAACTGCGCCAACCGGTCGGCGATCCTGGCGGAGTCGGGGGCCGAGGCCGCCGGGTTGCAGCCGAAGACGAGCAGGGCCCGAGGGCCGCCGGGGGTGCCGATGGCGTCGAGGATCTCGTACGCGCCGGGGGCGGTGCCGGACGGCGGGGCGGGGAGCCGGCCCGGGTCGACGCCCCAGACGCCGGCCACATGGGCCCGGTCGGCAGGATCCGACAGGGAGCGGCACCCGGGCAACTGCCCTGCCTTCTGGCCCATTTCGCGGCCACCCTGGCCATTGCCCTGGCCGGTCAGGGTACCGAAGCCGCGGCCGGGGCGGCCCGGCAGCCCGAGCGCGAGCGCGAGGTTGGCGAACGCGGCCACCGTGTCCGTTCCCTTGCTGTGCTGTTCGGCGCCGCGCCCGGTCAGTACGTAGCTCTTGGGGGCGGCCGCCAACATCCGCACGGCGGTGCGCAGTTCGCCGGCGGGGACGCCGGTGACCGCTTCCACGCGCTCGGGCCACCAGGCGCAGGCGCGGGCCCAGGTCCCGTCGAAGCCGTGGGTGCGCTCGGCGACGTACGCCGTGTCCAGCAGCCCTTCGCTGACGGCGAGGTGGAACATCCCGAGGGCCACGGCCAGGTCGGTGCCGGGCACCGGCCTCAGGTGCAGGGCGGCGGTGGCGGCCGTACGGGTGGGGCGGGGGTCGATGACGATCAGGTCGGCCCGCTCAAGGTGCCGCATCAGGGGCGGCATGGTGTCGGCCGGGTTGGCTCCGGCGAGCAGGACGACGTCGGCCTCGTCCAGGTCGGTGACCGGGAAGGGCAGGCCGCGGTCGACGCCGAAGGCGGCCTGCGCGGCGACGGCGGCGGCGGCCATGCAGAAGCGGCCGTTGTAGTCGATGCGGCCGGTGCCGAGGGCCAGGCGGGCGAATTTGCCCAGCAGGTAGGCCTTTTCGTTGGTGAGTCCGCCACCGCCGAGGACGGCGACGGCGTCGGGGCCGTGGGCGGCTCGGATGCTCCGCAGCCGGCCGGCGACGTGGTCCAGGGCCCGGCCCCAGTCCGTCGGCGCGAGTTCGCCCGCGGCATCGCGCAGGAGCGGTGCGGTGAGCCGGTCGGGCGCGTCGAGGACCGCCGTGGCCGTCCAACCCTTCTGGCAGAGGTGACCGCGGCTCACCGGGAAGGCCGGGTCCGGGCGCAACCGCACCCCCGGCCGGTCGCCGCTGAGCAGCGTGGCGCACTGGAGGGCGCAGTAGGGACAGTGGGTTGCGGTCTCGGGCCCGGCAGGCCCGGCCGGCCCGGCCCCTGACGGAGAGTCGGCGGGCGGCGAGGCGGCAGGTGGCGAGGCGGCCGCGCCCGTTGGATCGGCGGTGAGCGACGAGGCGACGGTCACCGTGCGCACCCCGCCCCCGGCCGGCTTGCCGGCCCGGGCCATGCGGACGACCTGGACCGTCCGGACGGCCTGGATCTTCGGGACGCCCCGGAGGAGATATCGGGCCAGAAGCTACTATTTGCCACATATCTATGCACGGATCCGGACTACCCGGAGCCGAGTTTTGATACGCCATAAGAAATGCCAAATCCCCGCCAAGCCGAGCCCGCGGCCCCACCACCACCGCGCGGACGGAACCCCTGGACTGAACCCCTGGAGGGATCCTGCGGACGGGCGGGTCCGGGGTTGGCTGCCGGAAATCCGGACACACGCGGAGTGTGCCGAAAACTCTGCTGGTGGCCCTGCTCACCACGACGGCCGCCGGAGCGTCGGTCGCCGCCGTCCTCGTCTCGCCTTGGTGGTGGGTCGCCGGCGGGCCGCTGCTCTTGGTCGCGCTCGTCGCCGTGCACGATGTGGCGCAACGACGGCGCTCGGTCCTTCGGAACTATCCCGTCCTGGGGCACCTGCGGTTCGCCCTGGAAGCGGTACGGCCGGAAGTCCAGCAGTACTTCGTCGAGCGGAACGTCGACGGCCGCCCCTACGACCGCGACACCCGCAGCATCGTCTACGAGCGCGCCAAGGGCACCGACGCCGAGGAGCCCTTCGGCACCGAGCTCGACCTCTACCGGCCCGGCAGCGAGTACCTCACCCCGTCCATGGCGCCACGGCCCGTGCGCGCCGATCCTCCCCGGGTACGGATCGGGGGGCCGGGGTGCACCCGGCCGTACGACATGGCCCTGCTCAACGTGTCGGCGATGAGTTTCGGTTCGCTGTCCGCCAACGCCGTCCTGGCCCTGAACACCGGTGCGCGACTGGGTGGCTTCGCCCACGACACCGGCGAGGGCGACCTGTCCCAGCACCACCTGCGGCCCGGCGGCGACCTGGTGTGGGAGGTCGGCACCGGACTGCGCGACCGCATCCGGATCGGCGCCTCGGGCAAGGTCGCCACCGGCGGCGACCTCGTCAAGCGCCTCCTCCAGGGCGCCGACTACACCAACGCGGCCCGCGCCATGATGTTCGCGCTCGGTTGCATCCAGGCGCAGCGCTGCCACGCCAACACCTGTCCCGTCGGCGTCGCCACCCAGGACCGGCGGCGCGCCCGCGCGCTGGTCGTCGGCGACAAGGCCGAGCGCGTGCGCCGCTACCAGCGGTCCACCGTCGAGAGCGCCCTGCCGATCATGGCGTCGATGGGGGTCGAGGGCCCGGGCGACCTGCGCCCCCACATGCTGCTGCACCGCGTGGACCCGCACACCGTCCGCTCGTACGCGGAACTGCACGCGTGGCTCCTCCCGGGGCAACTGCTCGCATCCCCGCCGCAGGAGTGGGCAGGCGATCGGCAGGCGGCCGATCCCGACCGCTTCGCCAGCTGACACGGATCTCCTGGACCCGCTGACCTCATAGAAGGGACACCTTGTGGCACGCACCGTCGCCCGCGTGATCGTGGACGCACTGGAGGAACTGGGCGTACAACACGTCTTCGGAGTGGTCGGGGACGCCCTGAACCCACTGACCGACGCCATCCGCACGAGCGACGGCCCGCAGTGGATCGGTTGCCGGCACGAGGAGGCCGCCGCCTTCGCCGCCGGCGCCCAGTCCCAGCTGTCCGGCACCATCGGCGTGTGCATGGGGACCGTGGGGCCCGGCTCCGTGCACCTCCTGAACGGTCTCTACGACGCGGCCAAGAGCCACGCCCCCGTCCTCGCCATCTGCGGTCAGGTACCCCTCGCCGAGATCGGCAGCGACTACTTCCAGGAGGTCGACAACGACCTCCTCTTCCGGGACGTCGCCGTCTACCGGGCCACCGTCACCTCGCCGGAGCAGATGCCCCGCCTGCTGGAGTCCGCCGTGCGGGCCGCGGTGACGCGGGGCGGCGTCGCGGTCCTGACCGTCCCCGGCGACCTGGGCGACCGTGAGGTGAGCGAGGACCGCCCCACGCGGTTCGCCCTGGACCGCGCCGTCACGCGTCCGGACGAGCCCGCCCTCATGCGGGCCGCGGAGCTGCTGAACCGGGCGCCCCGGGTGACCCTCCTCGTCGGGCAGGGCGCCCGCGGGGCCCGCGCGGAGGTCCTGGAGCTGGCCGAGCTCCTCGGCTCGCCCATGGTGCTGACCCTGAAGGCGAAGGAGGGGTTCGAGGGCGACAACCCCTTCCAGGTGGGCCAGAGCGGCCTGATCGGCAACCCCGCCGCCGTCCACGCCCTCGACAGCGGCGACGCCCTGCTGATGTTGGGAACCGACTTCCCGTACCGGAAGTGGTACCCGCGGGACGTGGAAGTCGTCCAGATCGACGCCCGGGAGGACCACCTGGGGCGCCGGACCCCCGTGGACGTCGGCCTCGCCGGCGACGTGGGCGCCACGCTGCGGGCCCTGCTCCCGCTGCTGGAGCCGGTTCCCGACCGGGCCCACCTGGACGACGCCCGCCAGCGCTTCGTCCGGTGGCAGGAGGGCCAGCAGCGACTCGCGGATCCCGCGCACGAGCACCGCTGGAGCGGCCGGCTCCGCGCTGCCGTGGACAACCGGGACCACGAGGTCCGTCCCGAGGCGCTGGCCGCCGCCATCGACGCGTACGCCGACGACGACGCCGTGTTCACCTCCGACACGGGCATGGCCACCGTCTGGCTGTCCCGCTTCGTCACCATGCGCGCCGACCGCCGCGTGATCGGCTCCTACAACCTCGGCTCCATGGCCAACGCCATGCCCCAGGCCCTCGGCGCCCAACTGTGGGCGCCCGAACGGCAGGTCATCGCCCTGTGCGGGGACGGCGGGCTGAGCATGCTCCTCGGCGACCTGATGACGATCAGGACGCACCGACTGCCGGTGAAGCTGGTCGTCTTCGACAACCGCCGACTGGGCATGGTCAAGCTGGAACAGGAGCAGACGGGCCTGCCCGAGTTCGGAACCGAGCTCGACAATCCCGACTTCGCGGCCGTCGCGACGGCCCTGGGCCTGACGGGAATCCGGATCACCGACCCGGCCGACCTGCACGACGGGGTGCGCCGAGCACTGGAGACGCCCGGACCCGTGGTGCTCGACGTCCTCACCAACCCCGAGGAGGTGGCCGTCCCCGGGCGGCCGACCGCATCACAGGGCTGGGGGTTCGCCGTGGCCAAGGTCAAGGAGATCCTCCCGGGCCGCCAGGGCTGAGGGGGACCGCGCGTCCGTCGGCCGCGAGGTGGGAATTCGGTGGTGGATCCTCCCGCACGCTCTCCCAGGGCCGCCGGACGAGACGGGTCAGTGGTCGTGGGCGGTGGCGTCCACGGGGGGCGGGGTCCGCGGAGGGGCGTTCCGGCTCCAGGCCGTCGGCCACGGCTGCGGGCGGTATCTCAGGCACCGCCGGAAACCCCGAATAGGAAGCCCCGGGGCGCGGCCACGTCAGGTCACGGAGCCGGAGTGAAGAGCCGCCCCACCCCGAGCAGCAGACCGGCCAGCGACCCAAACGCCCAGCGCTCCCGCGCGGGACGCAGCTGCGCATCCATCTCCAGCCGGCCCACCACCCCAGTGCGCCCGCAGCCCCCGCGCTTCCTTGAAGCGGAGGGCAGGACCGCGAGGGCGTCGACATCCGCGTCCGTCGACCAGCCGGACACCTCGCCCTCGGCTTACGCGACGTCGGCCAGGACCACGTGCGGGTCATCCAGCTGCACTCGGACGGTGCGGCGCCCGGCACCGACCAGCACAAGCACCGCCGCAGGCATGACCACGGGCACCTCCACCTTGTCGTGCGCCAGCAGCCACCGCACCGCCGCCGCCCGGTCGAACAGCGGGCGCAGCTCCGTGCCGCCGGTCGGGGCGGGGAAAGTCGTCGGCGTACCGGCGGCGCCAAGCCGCCGCCGCCGCGGCCCGACCCACCCGAGCCATACGGGCGACGTCCCTCAGCGGCACCCAGTACCGGCACCGATCGCGTCGCGAACATGGCAAGCGGCCCATGGGTGGTTCACCCGCATGCGGGGCCGTGTGTGCGGGTTCCGGGCGTGGCTGCCTTGGCCCTGGCGGGGATGTCAGCAGTATCGGGATGTCCAGTTCCTTGGCTTCCGGAGTGGCTATGCGTCCTGTTGTGCGTTGGGTGTCGACGGCTCTGATGCTCGCTCTGGCCGGGCCGGCGCTGGCCGCCCACGCTGCGGTCGATGTCGGCACCGATCCGCCGAGCGTGCCGGCTCCCCTGCGCACGGCGCCGAACGCCATCCCGGGCCGCTTCATCGTCGCCCTGGAAACCACCGCTTCCGTGCGGGATGTCCTGCGGGCAGTGCCAGGGGTCAAGGTCGGACACACGTACTCCGGCGCCGTCAACGGGTTCTCGGCCACGCTCACCACCGCGCAGGTCGACACCATCCGCAGCCTTCCGGGCGTCCGCGCGGTGGAAGAGGACGCCGTGGTCGGCGCGCCGACAAGCAGCACGCGCCCCTCAGACGGCGCCCCCGTCCCCGCTTCCGCTTCCGGGCGGCGTGCTCCAGCAGCGAGCTGGGGCCTGGACCGCATCGACCAGCGGGCCCTGCCCCTGGACGGCCAGTACAACGCGACGGCCACCGGTAGCGGGGTGAACGCCTACGTCATCGACAGCGGCATCGACTTGGCGCACGCCGAGTTCGAAGGCCGTGTCGCCACAGGATTCGACGCGGTGGGCGACGGGCGCAACGGCCAGGATTGCAACGGTCACGGCACCCACGTCGCCGGAATCCTGGCCGGAAGCACCTACGGAGTCGCCCCGCAGGCCAACCTGACCGCTGTCCGTGTCCTCAACTGCGACAACACCGGCGCCCTCTCCGACGTCATCGCCGGCATCGACTACGTCGCCCTCCACGCCCAGCAGCCGGCCGTCGCCAACATCTCCATCGGCGCAGGGTTCTCCAGAACGGTCAACGAGGCCGTGAACCGGCTCGCCGAGCAGGGCATCGTCCCCACCGTGTCCGCCGGAAACGGATCCGAGGACGCCTGCACCCGCTCACCCGCCAGCGCCGAACGCAGCATCGCCGTCGGCTCCACCGAAGCCGACGACACCAAACGCGACACCAGCAACGTCGGTGACTGCGTGTGGATCTACGCACCGGGCGGCGACATCACCTCCGCGAAACTCGGCGGCGGCAGCGAAATCCAGGGCGGCACCTCCCAAGCAGCACCCCACGTCGCCGGAGTCGCCGCCCTCTACAAACAACTCCACCCCGCGGCCACCACCGAAACCGTCCGCCTATGGCTCTCCGAACAGTCCACCAAGAACACCATCACCGGCCTCCCCGCAGGCACCCCGAACCGGCTCCTCCACACGGGCGACCTCTAACTCGGCACGCCACGCAGGAGAGCCGACTCCCGCACGCGAGCGTCCAGCCCGATGGCGCGATCGGCCACCTGGCGGACCGCGGGCCGGTTCGGCGCAACACCTCCAGCTCCGGTCAGTCGTCGGAGCGAGTGGAGCAACTCTCCAAGATCGGCATGCGCTGGAACTGATGGGCGTCGTCGCCACCACAGCCGCCACGCTCGTGGCCATCCACCCGTCACCACCTTTATTGGTGCGGCAGTTGAGGCAAACGCCGGGCACTACGTGGTATGCGTGCCCGGATCAGGCGCCAGGGCGCTTCGAGAGGGCGTCGATGTACTCGTCGAACGTGGCGACCTTGTCTGCGGGCGGGATCTCCGCCTTGAGGCCGGTGCCGTAGGCGGTGTACTCCTCGACGATCGTCTCCTGGCCCTTTTGGCCCGAGCTGACTTCCCGGGACTTGGCCACGAGGTCGTCCTTGCCGACCCAGACGTCGATGACGGCCTGCTCCTTTCCGCCCTTGCGCATGACGTCGACGTACCAGTCGTGGCTCTCCTTGTTCATGGCGGGGCCCTGGTATTTGGCGAGTTCCGCGAAGTTCACCGTGCCCCGGTAGTGGTCGGTCGGACGGCCGCCGACCTGCTCCGCGCCGACCCATTTGGCGGAGCCCGTGGCATTGAGCGCGCCGAGGAATTCCGTCAGGAGCCCGCGCGAGCGAGACGTGTCGGTCTTCTTCCCGCCGGACGGGTCGATCTTGAACCAGTCCTTGCCGGGGATCTTGTCGGTCTTCGTGTACGCGCCGTCGGCCGTGTCGACGAGGTGCGTCTCGCCAGTCGGGTTCTCCGCGGTCTTCGTCCCGCGAATCATCATCGAGGAGACGAACGGTGTCCTCTGCCAGGCCATGTCGCTGGCGGGCCCCGCGGCGGAGCCGTCCGACTGGTGGGTCCGGTAGGAGTTCTGCTCACCGGTCTTCTTGGCGGCGGCTGCCAGAACCGCCGCGGCGTCCTTACGCTGCGACTCGCCCGTTTCACCCTTCGCGGCATCGCGGGAACCGGCGCCACCCCCACCGCAGGCGGTCAGGCCCATGGAAAGTACGACCACGCCGGCCACCGGTACGGCGCATGTTCTGATCCTGCGGACGGCCTTCACATTCCCCACCCTTTACCCATTCCTTAACCAAAACCTGGGTGAGCATATACACACATGTAGTGACGAGTGGAATCAATATCCGGTCGGTGCGGTGACGCGATGTCCTGGGGACGCCGGACATGATGCAGAACTGGCTTCGCATTCCAAGTAGTTGGGGTCGCCCGACTGGGGAGAGTGGCTGAACTCGCACTGGTC
Organism: Streptomyces sp. NPDC098789; assembly: GCF_044759975.1. Classification (NCBI taxonomy): domain Bacteria; kingdom Bacillati; phylum Actinomycetota; class Actinomycetes; order Kitasatosporales; family Streptomycetaceae; genus Streptomyces; species Streptomyces sp. NPDC098789. Next base: position 33,239 of record NZ_JBIWAJ010000031.1, on the reverse strand, counting down.
GCGAGCCCTGTGGGGCGTGGCGACGGGCCTTCAAATATCGTGGTCGTGCTGGTGTTCCGCAATCCGCAGCCAGCGGAAAGCCAGAAATTCACCGGTGGCACGTGCGTGCGGGGGTGCGCCTATCGCCGTTGGGTACGTGCACGTAGGCCCACACCGATCGGCGGCCACGAACTTGAACCCGGTCCGCCGGGCCCGACCTGCTTGACGGCGTTCCCCGGCGGCCCTCGTGTGCATCCGCCACGGCGTCCGGCGGAGAAGTACGAGTCGGGGCGCGGTACTCCGCCGCCCTCACGGACGGCAGAAGGAGCGAGAGCAGTGATCACGGTGGAACGCACCTTCCTCATCGAGCTTCCGCTGGACGCGTTGACGGCCTATCTGGAGGACTTCGGCCATGCCGAGGAATGGGACCCGGGCACGGTGCGCTGTCGCCGCGTCGACGAGGGACCCGTGCGGCCCGGCTCCAGCTGGCAGAACACCTCCCGCTTCCACGGGCGCACCACCGATCTGGTCTACCGCCTTGAGTCCCGCGGACCGCGACAGCTGGTGTTCACCGGGGTGAACAAGACCGTGACGGCCAGGGACGTCATGCGCTTCGAGGCCCGGTCGGCGACCGTCACTCGCCTTGCCTACACCGCCTCCCTGCGCGTCCGTGGCCTCGCCCGGCTGGCCGAACCGTTCCTGAGGCGGGAGTTCGAGACGCTCGCGGACAAGGTGGCGGACCGGTTGCCAGCCGCAGCCCTGGCACATGGGCACCAAGCCTGACGGCCCGGACCCGGCGGCCCCGGCACGCGCTGCCGGTCGAGCCTTGAAGCGGCTTCCTGGCGGGCAGGACACTGTCATGGACAAACCTGTGACCGGGGGCCCGACGCTGCGCGAGCGGCTCGGCTCGGCCCTCTTCAGCCGGGTGGCCGGACCCTCCGGCCCTGACAACCGCGCCCGGATCCACACCGCGCCCGGACCCCGCTGGTTCGGCCCCGAGCGGCCCGTGCGCACCGTGCACGGCGACGCCTCGATGTTCATCGGCGGTCTGAGCGCACTGCTGCTCCAATCCCTGCACCCCCTCGCCATGGCCGCCGTCGCAGCGCACTCCGGCTTCCGCGGGGATCCGTGGGGCAGGCTCCAGCGCACCAGCACCTTCCTGGCCGTCACCACCTACGGCACCGCCCAGGACGCTCAGGACGCTGTGGACCGGGTGCGGGCGGTCCATGCCCGGGTTCAGGGCACCACCGCGCGGGGTGAGTCGTACTCCGCGGCCAATCCGAGCCTGCTCGGCTGGGTCCACCTGGCCGAGGTGGACAGCTTCCTCCGGGCCCACCAGAGATTCGGTGCGTGCCCTCTGGACGCGGCCGGATGCGACGCCTACGTCGCCGACACCGCCCGGGTGGCGACGGCGCTGGGCGTCACGGACCCGCCCCGCGACACGGCCGCACTGGCGGAGCTGATGTCCCGGTACCGGACGGATCTGCGGGCCACGCCCGAGGCCCTCGACGCGGCCCGTTTCATCCTGCGCCACCCGCCGCTTCCCTGGCCCGCCCGCGTCCCGTACGCACTGCTCGCCGCGAACGCGGTCGCCCTCCTGCCCCCGTGGGCACCTGCCCTGCTGGGCCTGCGCTGCCCGAGGGGGCCGAAGGCGGCCTGCGTCCGTGTGACCGGCCACGGCCTGACGCGGACCATCCGGTGGGCTCTGACCCCACCGCCAGCGCCGCCGCTCGTCTGCTGATCTCCTCGCACCTGTTTCAAGAGCTGCACAAACGATGCGCCGAGCGAGTCTCCGAGCACGGAGCGACGATGTCCGCACGGGCAGGCCGGGCCGGAGCTGGGGCCACGGAAATCACCTCGCCCTCGCCGGCTGCGCAAGGCCGGCCTCCTGCACACACCGAGAGGCACCATGAGCACCTCACGTGTCCCGCCGGAGGAAACACCACCGGCGGAGGGATCGATTTCGGAAGTACATCGGGAACGTCCTGACGGAGGGATTTGGGAACATCCTCAGTGGTTCCTCTCCCTCATCGTGCTGGGCACCCTGCTCTTCGCCGCGTTCTTCCTGGCGCGACTCTTCGCCCTGTGAGCCGCCCCGCGCGGACCGCGGTCAGGGCGCGGCGGACCCGCGCTCGCGGTGTGCGGTGGTGACTTCCTCGATGTTGCCGATCCGGTCCAGGCCGCGTACCGCCGGGGTCATGCGCGGGTTGAGTTCGAGCCGGGAGCGGTGCCGGTCCAGGAAGGACCAGTACCCGACGGTGTAAGGGCAGGCCCGTTCGCCGGTGCGGTCGGTGGGCCGGTACCGGCAACCCCCGCACAGGTCGCTCATGCGGTGGATGTAGGCGCCGCCCGAGGTGTAGGGCTTGGTGGTCATCAGTCCGCCGTCCGCGTACTGGGACATGCCGACCACGTTGGGCAGCATCACCCAGTCGTATCCGTCGACGAAGCTCCGGTGGAACCAGTCCGTCACTTCGGCCGGGCTCCAGCCCTGCTGGAGGGCGTGGCTGCCCAGGATCATCAGCCGGGGAATGTGGTGCGTCCACCCCGTGTCCCGTACCTGCGCGAGCACGGTGGACAGGCATCGGGCCTCCACGGCGTCGGCGTCCAGGTCGGCGAACCACTCGGGCACCGGTGCGTGGTGGCGCAGGACATTGCGGTGCCGGTAGTCCTCGCCGAGGTGCCAGTAGAGGTTCCATACGTACTCGCGCCAGCCGCAGACCTGCCGGATGAAACCCTCCGCGCTGTTGAGCGGCACCTGTCCGGCCCGCCAGGCGTCCTCGGCCCGGCGCACGCATTCCCACGGGTCGAGGAGTCCCAGGTTGAGGGAGGACGACAGCAAGCTGTGGCTCATCACCGGGTCGCCGGCCAGCACGGCGTCCTCGTGGGCGCCGAAACCGGCGAGCCGGTGGCTGATGAACTGATCGAGCGCGGCCAGGGCTTCACGGCGGCTCGCGGGAAAGACGCGGGGCCCGTCGCGCCCCACGAAGGCGATTCCCTCCTCCCGTTCCCAGCGGTCGAGGTCACGTCGCACTTCCTCGTCGATCTCGTCCTCGCGGGGCCGGTACGGGGGTGGCGCGCCGAGCGTGGCCCGGCCGCGCGGCGGGGGCTCCCGGTTGTCGTGGTCCAGGTTCCAGCGGCCGCCGGCTGGCCGCCCCTCCTCCATGAGGATGTCGTGGGTGCGGCGGGTCTGTTCGTAGAGGTTCTCCTGGAGGAGGCGTCGGCCCTCCTGGCGCGCGGCCCAGTCGGCGAACTCACGGTGGCCGACGAGGAATCCGCGGGCCGGATGGATCGTGACCTGCGGCAGCGAGGACACCAGGCGCAGGGCGGCGCGTGACGTGGGGTGGTGCACGGAGACCGGTGCGTCGCCCACGGCTTCCGCGAGGCCCTCCCGGTAGGTGTCCGCCCTGACGTACCGAGCACGCTCACCGAGGTCGGCCGCACGGTGGCGCATGGCGCTGAGCACCAGATGGGCCTTGGCCCGATGGAACCGCCGACGCCGGAAGACGGCCCGGGACTCGATCAGCAGCCACCGGGTGTTCCTCGGCGTCCCACCGGCGGCCGTGGCGGTGAAGTGCGGGCCGAGCTGGTCGCCGAACAACCAGTGGACTGGACTCATGACCGCATCCCATCATCCCGGCCGGGGCCCGGCCCCGGCCGACACGGCCCGACACGGCCCGATGCGAGAGGCCCGGTTGGGACGAGTCAGTCTGCGAGAAGCTGTTCGATCAGGGTGAGCCCCGAACGCAGGCCCGTCAGGCGCCTGGTGTTGGCTCGCGGGACGCAGTTCCAGCCGGGCCCTGCCACCAGAAGCGCGGAGTGGAACCTCGCCCCCCTGACTCCCCACTTGATCCCCTCGACCGCACCCACCAGTTCCGCCGCGGCAGCGGGGCGGGCCTGGGCCCACACCACCACCAGCGAAGGGCCCACGCGTCGTACCGCCTCGATCAAGGCTTCCGCCGGAAGGGACGGACCGAACATCTTCACCGGCAGTCCGCGCTCGGTGAGGGCCGCCCACAGCGCTTCCAACGGAAGACTGTGGAGTTCGCCTGGCGCGCACGCCAGCAGGATCGGTCGGACGCTCTCGCGCAGCGGCGGGCGAGGCTCGTGCCGACGCCGCAGCGTCGAGGAGACCAGCCAGGACAACAGGTGCTCGACCTCGATGTACCGCTCGCCGGCGGACGCCCACTTGCGTCCGGCCGCGTGCAGCGTCGGCGCGATGATCTCCTCCCACGCCACGACGCAGCCGTGGTCCTCGATCGCCCGGTCCAAGAGGGCTTCCACCGCGTCCGCGTCCAGTCTCACCGCTGCCCGGGCGAGACCGCGGCACTCGGCGCGGACCGGCCCCAGCGGCAGTGTCGCGGGTCCTCCGGAGGGCCGCGCCCCGGTCGGGAGCGGATCTTCCTCGTACCGGAACTCTCCTGCGGCCTTCAGCCGGGCAGCTCGCGCGGCCTCCGCGGGCGGCACCCCCTGCCCGGTCAGATGGCACATCTCCTCCAGGCGCGCGATGTCCTCCGGAAGCCAGCGTCGATGCTTGCCCGCGACGCGTACAGCGGGACCGATCGCATAGCGCCGCTCCCACGAGCGCAGCGTTCCGGCCGCTACTCCCAGGCGCTGTGCCACGGCCCCCGTGCTCATCCCGACCACCGGCGACATCAGGGCTTGCCCTTCGGCGCTCACGAGTTCAGGTACCAGATCGACCCGTTGAGCGCGGTGGCGAAGGCGACCCACAACAGGTAGGGGACGAGCAGAAGCGCAGCAACACGGCTCAGCCGCCGAAACAGGGCGACCGTGGTGGCGAGCGCGGCCAGCAGCAGGACGATGTCCAGCAGCGCGAGCCCGTATTGGCGGGCCGCGAAGAACAGCGGGGTCCAGGCGAGATTGAGGGCGAGCTGTACCGACCACCACGTGTGGGCGCGCCGCACGCGCGGGCGATCCCGGTCCCGCCCGACCAACCAGGCCGCCACCGCCATCATCCCGTAGAGCGCCGTCCAGACGGGCCCGAACACCCAGCCCTGCGGAGCCCATCCGGGCCGCTCCAGCGCCTCGTACACCTCACCCGCGTCGGCGGAGGCCAGCGCTCCCAGGGCCGCGACGCCGTAGCTCACGACGAGGAAACCCGCGAGAGCCCACCACCGCCCCGATCGCCGTGGGTGGGCCGGAGCCTGCTGCGGTGATGGTGCGGGTGCGGGTGTCGGTGCGGGTGTCGGTGCGGGTGTCGGTGCGGGTGTCGCGGGATCTAGCACGGCCGGCTCCCGGTGGTTTCGATGACGTCTGGCGCGCGGAGCGACCTGTGGCGGACGCGGCCGGCACGTGTTCCGCGCCGGCACCGCTCCGTTGCGACCTACACGTCTCCTCTTCGCCTGCCGCCCCGTTGTCGGATGCGCGGGCAGGGTGCGCTTCTCGGCGGCGGCGCGGTGGGGGCCACCAGCCCCTCGTGCCAGGCGGGCCTTTGAGAGGCCGTTGATCTCGAAGGTGATCCACCCGCGACGGGTGGAAGGGCAGGAAGCCGGGGATCGCGGGATGGTTCGTCTCCAGTACCCGGACCGAGGTGCGGGTGTCCGCCGCGGACCCGTCGTATTCGGCGACCACGTGCCGGCCGTCCGCCTCGCAGCACGGCGGTCGCGGGAGGTCCCACACGGACTCGGCAGGCCCGCCCGACAGCCCGGTCCCGTTCACGGCCCCTCCCCGTGGCGCGCGGCGGGAGCCGCGCCCTGGAGCTGGTCGACCATGGTGTGCACGGCATCGGCCGGGTCGCCGCCCCTCGGCAAGGCGGGCGGCAGCCCCACCACCGACCGGTCCGCGAAGCCCGTCTCCAGGTGAGGGAGCCGAAAATCGAACACCCGTAGGCGCCGGACCCGCCCCTCGCGACCCAGGACTCCGAGCCAGCAGCTCAGGGCCGCTTTGGCAGCCGCGTAGTCGGCCATGTTGAGCATCGGCCGGTCCACAACCGCTCCCGTCACGGCGGCCAGGAACCCGCCGTCCGCCACTCGTGCGACCGCACCGCGCAGCACAGCGGCCGGACACAGCACGTTGACGGCGAAAAGGTGCTCGGCGACGGCATCGGGCACCTCCTCCGCCCGCCCGAACCCGGCCACCCCCACCGTGACCAGTACACCGTCCAGTCCTCCCAGCTCCTGCCCCGCCCACGCGGCCAAGGAAGCACAGCCGTCCAGGTCGTACGCATCGAATCCGCGTGCCGGAGCCCCGCCGAGCTCGGTGGTCAGGCCGGCCAGCCGGTCCGTACTGCGGCCGGCGAGAGCGACCACGGCGCCGCGGGCCCGCAGCTCGCGGGCCGCGAGCCCGCCAAGGACCCCGCTGGCCCCCGCCACGAGTACCCGCGCTCCACGCATACCCGGCCCGGACGCAGCCGCAGTGTGATCCATCCTGTTCCTCCGTGCCCTACAGTCCGACGATCCGTGCTCGTCGACGGTGCGCTTCGGCCGTTACCCTCGCCGGACGGGGTCTCCTCCGGCATCACAGGACGGGCGCTCCTTTCAGGACGTGCTCGCTCCTCAACCGTCCGCCGCCGGCCGTCCGCGCGCACCCGGCACCGTTCATGCACCGCTTGGCGCCACGGCTGCTCGTCGGCTGACCCGCTGTCCCGTTCCCGGTCTCGGTCTCGGCCTCCGCCCCGGCCTCGGAGTCAGGCCATCAATGCGGTCAGCTGATGAGCGGCTCGTCGGGGACCGTGTGCGTGTACGTGGCCGCGCAGCTCTTCGAGAGCATGTCTGGGGGCATCCAGGAGTGCGGAGACCGCCCGGCCCGCTCCCTTGAAGTCCAGCCGGTGCGGGTCGAGGCACAGGCCCGCCCCGGACCGTTCGGCATCGTGGGCGACGGAGAACTGATCGCTGGAAAAGGGCAGCACCAGGGCAGGCACGCCGGCTGCCAGGCATTCGGTGAAGGAGTTGTTGCCTCCGTGATGGACCATGGCGTCCACCTGCCGGAGCAGTGCCTGCTGCGGTACGGTCGCGGCCACCGCGACCCGGGGGCCCGAAAGACCCGCCAGTGCCTCTGCCTGGTCACCGGCTGCGAGGATCACCGAAGTGTCGGGGCGCTCGGCGAGAATTCCCCGGGTCACGCACTCCAGTACGTCCCGCCGGGCCGATAGGAAGGTCCCCAGCGCGACCAGGACCAGACGCCGGCCGCCCTGGCGCAGTCGGCCCACTTCGGAGCTCCAAAAGGGGCCCGGGTCGAGTGCGCCGGTGGGAGTGAGGTGCCCGGTGAATACGTAGGCGGGGCCTTCGGGGCGCGGAGGCAGCCAGCCCAACCGGGGGTAGTTCAGCACGACGGCGTGCGGAGAGCACAGAGTGAACGCCCGGCTCGGCACGGGTCGGTGTGGCGCGTGGCGGGCGATGAAGCGTGCGAACAGCGCGGTGAACGAGTGGTCGTTCCTCTGTGCTTCTCCGCGCAACGTTCGCAGGTCCGCGGCGGTCGGCCGCACTGCCCGGGGCCATGCGTAGGGCACGCCGAACAGAGCGCCCGGTGCAGCCGGTAGATAGCTCGGATGGCCCGGGCAGAAGGTCGCGTACGGCAGGTCCAGACAGTGCAGGGCCAGTGTCACGGCGTAGCTCAGCTGGTCGACGACGTACCAGTCGGCCGGGCGCCGGGCGTGCAGCGCCCGTAGCTCGGTCAGGACCCGTTCAGGCGCGGCCAGCATGTCCGCCCTGCGGTGCCGGGCCTGGACCAGCAGGGCGGGAACGGCGCCGGCCCGGGTCGCGTCCAAGAACTCCTCCAGGCGCCTGGCCTCGCCCTCGGCCTGGACCGTGCGCCGTGCGATGCCCGTGTTCGCGTTGCGGCCGACCCTCAGCGGCGCGAATTCCACCCCCGCGTTCTCGGCCAGGGGTGCGAAACCCTCCGCGCAGGCGAACGTGACCTCGGCTCCCGCTGCCCGGAGCTCACCGGCCAGCACGGACAAGGGAGCGGCGTGCGAGTGGAACGGCGGAGCGATCACGGTGACGCGCGGCATGGGGGACCTACTTCCGGCAGACGGTTTCCGGATCCTCTTCTGCGGCAGCCCCGCGTCTGGAGGCAGCTGCCGGACGGACACCTGCCCGCATCCGAAATCGTCGGCTCGCCCGAAGGAGTGGTGACCATCCGCCCGAGCGAGAGCAGCGCCCCTTGGACACGCACACCCCGGAGGACGGGGCCGACCCCTTCGTAGCGGCCCGCCAGAGCTTTTGGGCTCCCGAGGCACCTTTGCGGATCCCCCTCGCCCCGGGCACCCTGGCGTCCTTCCTGCACGCCGAGTACCTCCCGGGACACCGCGAGCATCCGGTCCGCCTCCTTGCCGATCCACTGGACGAGAGGATCGCCTCGCTGCGCCGCGACCTGAGGCTCCGACGGGCCCTCGCGCCCGAAGAGCTCTTGGCCGCAGCGCTGCGCGGGGACCACAGGCTGCGCAGTACGGTGACGGAGGCCTGGACCCTCTCGCTCGCCCCGAGGGACACCGAGCGTGTCCGCCTCACACTGCGCGACGAGATCCTGCGCTGCACGGATCCCGGCACCCTGGCCCACCTGATCGACCTCGCCACCGCAGGGCGACTGCACGTGCTGGAGCCTCTCCAGTGGGCCGAACTGCTCCGCGGTCACCTTCTCAACGCACGGCCGGCCAGATTCGCCCTGTGGCGCCACCTCGCTGGCCACCCCGACCTGCGACAGATCCTTCCGCCACCCGACACGGCCGCAGACGCCTACGAACGCCTGCTGCTCGCGGCCGCGGGCGGCGACCGGTTGTTCGAATCTCCTGCCCTGCCGAACGGAGACGGGCTGCTGGTGGTCCAGTCGATGTTGCTCGGCGAGATGGACAGTCCCGGGGAGGGCAGCAGCGGAGGTCTCGGAGTCCTTCTCGCCGGTCTGGGCGACGCACTCGCGCGCACGCGGGGCATCGATGCGGTCATCACTCTGGTGACCAAGGACGCGCGGGAACTCGGTGAGGAGCCCGACCTCCTGCGCGGCCGGGGAGCCGGCCATTGGACGCTCACCCTGCCGACCGCCCCGCACGACGAGGCAACTGCCACGATTCCCGCCGGAACCGCTCTGACCTGGTGGACGAACAGGGTCCTTGAGGGATTGGGCCGGCGGCCCGACCTCGTCCATGTCAGATACGCGGACGACGGGTCCCTCGCGGTGGCCGAAGCCGCCCGGCAGCAGGGCGCACGCCTGATCTTCACCGCGACCCCCGATCCGCACCGCCGCGTCAGCGAGCGGCACGCGGGACGCACAGTGGACAGCGAGAGCGAGAGCGAAACCGAGGAACTGCGCCAAGACCTTCACCGGATCTTCGCGGCGGACAGACTCGTGGACCGCGCCGACGAAGTCGTCGGCATCCCCGGTCGGGGCGGCACCGTCGAGTTGGTCCGCTACTTCCCACAGCTCGCCGCGGTCAGAGGAGGGGCCGGACCCAGCGCGCCTCAGGAGGGGATCACCGCGTATCGGCCCGCCGACGACGAAGCGCTGAGACAGCAGCACTTGTTGCAGGGCCTCTTCGCCGCCGGACGTCCCTGCGCGCTGGACCCCGCCGCGCGCGACCTTCCCCTCCTGCTCACCGTGGGGCGCCTCCACCCCCTCAAACAGCAGCAGGTCCTGGTCCGCGCGTGGATCGAATCCGGTCTCCACCTCCGTTCGACGCTGGTCGTCGTCGGCGGAGCGGCCCGGGCGGACGGAAGGGACGCGGCAGAGCGGGAGGTGCGCTCGGCCATCGCCGACCTGGTCGACGAGCACCCGGACGCGGCCGCACGACTGGCGCTGGTACCGGCGATGCCCAACGACCTGGTCCGGTGCCTGGAGCGTGCGTTGGCCGGTTCGGACACCACGGGCCGAGCTCATTACGTCTGCCCCAGTGCGAAGGAGGAGTTCGGCATCGCCGTCTTGGAGGCCATGGACGCGGGCCTGCCGGTCGCGGGCACCAGCCGGGGCGGCATCGCGCACTACGTGCAGGACGCGGTCAACGGAATCCTCCTGAACACCTCGTCGTCCGAAAGCCTCGCCGGAGGGCTGGAACGCCTGTTGGAGCTGGACCAGGCGGTCGTCGACGACATGACCCGCCGCGCCCGGGCCACGGTCCGGGCGCGCTACTCCATCGACGCCGCGGCTTCGGCGTTCGCCTCTGTCTACACCCGGCTGCCGGGGACCGGAACGGCGGCCCACCGTGTGTGAGCCGTCCCCGGCGACAAGGGAGTGAGAACCACGTGCAGTAGTCCCCCCGACGCCCTCTTGCTGAGGAAGGTCGCGCCGTGCGGGGGGGTGCCCCTATCTCTTTGGTCAAGGCAGTGAGGCGTCTGCAAAGACTCTGGGGCGTCAGTGGTCCGCGACAGGTGCGATAGTTGGCGCCGTGCCAGGCGAATAGGCTTGCTAACTGCGGGGGAACGGGTGGAGCGGATCACTGAGGACCAGGTCAACCGGCTGGTCCGTTTCGTGTGGGACCGCATCCCTGACCCGGCTTCGCTTCAAGGCGAAGCCCGTCGCACGGCGACAGCCCTTCGTCTGGCCGCGGACAAGCAGATCCTTGCAGTGCGCTTTCATCAGGCCGCTCCGCCCGCGAACGGGGCAACGACTGATGTGGCAGCCGCTGCGTGGAACCTTTTGGTCGCCTTCGCTGGGATCTGGCACAACCACCCTGAGTTCCCCGCTGATGCCGCCAGGGAGACGTTCGAGTTTGACTGCGATGCGCCTCTCTAGCGGGTCTCACGCCGTTGTGGCGGGCCGGGATTCGTAGAAGGGTCCGTCGCGGAGCATGGCGAAGAGGACGTCGGCTCGGCGTCGGGCGAGGCAGAGCAGGGCCTGGGTGTGGTGCTTGCCCTGTGCAATTTTCTTGTCGTAGTAGGCACGGGAGGCCGGGTAGGCCAAGGAGGCGAACGCGGAGAGGAAGAAGGCCCGTTTGAGCTGCTTGTCTTCGCGTCTGGAGGGCTGTTCGCCGCGGATCGATGAGCCCGAGCTGCGGGTCGCGGGGGCGAGTCCCGCGTAGGCGGCGAGGTGGCCGGCGGTCGGGAAGGTGCTGCCGTCGCCGACCTCGATCAGAATGCGGGCTCCGGTCCTGACGCCGACTCCCGGCATGGACGTCAGGACCTTCGAAAGAGGGTGGGCGTCCAGGAGTTCCTCGATCCGCCCGGCCAGCAGTTTGCGCTGGTCAAGGACGGCGGCCAGGGATCCGGCCAGGCTCGGGACGATCAGCGCGGCCGCCTCGGTGCCGGTCACCACCACGGTCTGCTCGTCCAGCGCGGTAAAGATGTCCTCGACCAGCCGCTCGGCCATCCTCGGGGCCTTCGGCCGCAGCAGGGTAACCAGGCGGCGCCGTCCGGCCTTGTGTATCTGGGCCGGCGACCCGAACCGTTCCAGCAGGGTCAGGACGGCCGGGCGCTGCAACCGCGGCCCGAGCACCCGCTCCAGCGAGGGATGGATCTGGGTCAGCAGGCCGTGCAGGCGGTTGGCGACGCGGGTCGCTTCGCCGGCGAGGTCGTCGTCGAAGCCGACGATCATCTCCAGCTCGGCGATCGTCTCGTCCTGGCCGTCGATCGCCCGCAGCGTGTGAGGCATCGCGCGGGACGCGTCCGCGATGATGAACGCGTCCTTCGCATCCGTCTTGGCCTCGCCCGGGTAGAGGTCGGCGATCCGCCGCATCGTCAGCCCGGGAAGGTAGGCGACCGGGCAGCCCATGTCGCGGGCGACGGCCAGCGGCAGGGCTCCGATCGAGGCCGGCTGATCGACCACGACCAGCACCGTTCCGTGCTTGGCCTGCAACTTCGCGAACAGCTCGCGGAGCTTGGGCTCGGTGTTGGGCAGGCGCTTGTCGAAGGCTTTCTTCCCGGCTGGTGTGACGGCGGTGGCGTGGTGTTCGCCTTTGCCGACGTCCAGGCCGAGGAAGACGTCGATGTCGCTGGTGTCGATCACGTGCAGGCCCCTCCATCACGCTTTCGTCCGGCCTTGCCTCGGCACCGAGCTGCCACACCCACGTTACGGAGAGCTCTTCCGGCCCGGGTGAAGCCGGTGCTCAAGCCCCTCATCAGCGGTCCGTCGATGCCTCCGGGCCCGGTGACACCACCCCCCGGATCATCAACTGCAACAAGGGGGGAAGTCATGCCGGACCCGAAGGCCGGTAGCCCCATTGCGGAGCCACGAAGACGGTAACGGGGGGGAACGCGCCACGACGACGCGTTCCCCCGCACGGTCACGACGAGTTTTCGGCTGAGCCGAGCGAGCTGGTCGTAGCCGCGGGTGATGTGCGAGAGGCGGAGTGGGCTGCCCGACCGGTGAGCACTGGAAGCGCCTGCGAGGACCGGCCTGGTTCGTGGTGCGTGTGGCGGCTCTGCCAATACGGGTTGTCGTGCGGCAGTTTGCTCGAAACACGGCCGTACATCCCGAACGTCATGATGATCAGCCCCATGACGAAGCTGAACAGCACGTTGCTCATGCCGAGGCCGAGGAAATTGGCGCCCTTGTCGAGGACGAAGATGTGCGCAAAACCGCTGAGGAGGAACAGGGCTCCCACCGTGATGTTGAGGGTGGAGGCAAAGTTGCCACCGATGAAGGCTCCAGCGGCAAGTGCGAGCCCGACGACCAGCGAGATGACGCTGAGGGTCGTGTTGGTGGTCATCCCCGCGATCTTCTCGCCGCGGGTGTCGAACGGGCTCAGGGCGTCCGCGAAGCCCAGCACCCCGAAACCGATCAGGATCAGGCCGCAGAGCAGGGCGCCGTACCGGTAGATGGTGGCCAGACGGTGATCGACAGGTAGCTCGTCGCTCAGCCTCATGTCAGCTCCTATGAGAGATCGTTTCCGTGCGCTGCGATGTCACCGTTCGTAGTTCGCGAGGGCCAAGCCGAGGCCGAAGAACGTGGGTGCCCACTCCCCCACGAAGATGCCCCACCGGTCCGCACGCTCGATGTCCTCGCGGCTGTTGGAAGCGAGCCACGATGCCAGCGACAGACCGATGGACAGGGTGGCCGCCGTATAGGCGTGCTCGCTCCTCACGCCCGCGTCGTGCAGCTTTTTGACGATCATGACGACGTCTCCTTCTGGTTCATTCCGCGAGGAGCCCCCGACCCTCCCGAAGGGGTACCTGACGAGCACAACCTATTCTCGGTGCGCAGAATCGACTCCTTGCACCCTTTATGCATCACTTTCGCCGCATTCCACTGCGCAGCCCAAGTCCGCAATCGCCGCCGCCAGCACCTCGGCGTCGGTGTAGTCCTCCCCGCACTCCCCCGCCGTGGGCAGCCCGCTCTCGCGGAACGGCACGTCCCGGAATCGGACCAGCCGAGGAGGCGCGGGCTGCCGGTCAAGCCGCAGGAGCCCCGTGCGTACGGCGTGCGCGCACGGGGTGGTTGCCCACCGAGCGAGGCTGTGGTGCGAGCAGCAGCGCGCCCACCTCCCGCCATCCCCCGGACCACCCATCACGTCGAGCAGTTGTCCGTCGAGCGGGCCGCCCATCAGCTCGACGTACGCGTGTCTCGGCTCCGGCCCCGCGGCCGGACCGTCAGGCCATCTACGCGCTACGCGTGATGGCGTGCTGGGCAGGAACGCCAGACCTGCGGATCGGAGGGCCCAGGATGCCATCGATGTCCGTTGAGGCGACGTCGAGGAGATCCTGCCCGAATAGGCACAGGGAGCCCTCCCAGGGGTGCCCGAAGCTGCCGGTCAGGAAGTCCTCCGAGAGGAAGATGTAGTAGTCGCCATCGGGATAGGGGCTCAGGGGCCAACTCTTCTGCCTCGAACCTCCGACGAAATGCGGTGAGAAGCGGAACGAGGCGTGTTGCCAGTCCAGCGCGAACAGCGTGTCTTGCGGAGGGACACAGACTGTCAGCGCCTGCTCGACCACCTCGACAAGTCGATCCAGCCGCTCGTCGGCAGGGTCGTCGTCCAAGGAGCTCAAGCTCCAGGTGACCGAGTTGACGGGCTCCTTGATCGCTGGCCATGTGGCTGGGTTCATGCCGGGCCGAAAATCGAACTCTGCGTAGAAGCGGTCCCATACAACACGGTGCTCGACTTCCGGCAGTTGGACCACAGGTTCATTCGGCATCCACAGATCCTACCGACCGGCCCCCTGGGCAAGCGCGAGCAGAGCGTTCACGGAGCTCCGGGCAGAGCGGTTTTCGGAGATTGGCCTCACCGGCCCGGCCGGAGATGGGGCGGGCTGCGGCGGGTTCACCGCGCCCCGGTCCCGGCCGCGGTGGCGGCCTGACGCAGCAGCAGACCGGCATCGTCCGCCGCCCCGCGCGGTGCGCGGGGCGCGGGGCGCACCGACGCCCGCCGTCCCGCCCGAGCCCGGCCCGTCAGCGTGCGGTCGCCCGGCGCCCGGCCGGTTTAGTCACAGCCATCGCCCTGGTCCCGGCCGCCCAGGGCTTCCAAGACGCCATGGGTAAGTGACTCAAAGCCCTCGCTGCCGCCCCCGCCGTCATCGCGGTCATCGGATTCTGGGTCATCGGCGCGAGCGGCGGACCACCGGACGGCGCCTGGGGCAGCAACCCGGGCGGCTCCTCCGACGGCGCCAGCCTCTGACGGCAGGGAGGCCGCCGGCTCCCCATGCAGGTGTGCCTTCAGATCGTCGTGCGGCCCCTCGGTCAGCACGGGGGGGGTACGGGCTCATGCGCAGCCCGTACCGACGAATGGGCGGCCCGCGAAGGCATTTCGAACGACGAGTCGCACGACGCCAGCCTTGTGAGGGAGCGCCCGGTGGCGTGATCGCGCCGTTCCCGGAGCGCGTGGAATAGGTATGCGGGCGATGGGGCACCGATGCCCGCATGCACCTCATGAACGAGACGCAACACTTCACCGCCCTGTCGGCACGGCTGACCGGCTTCGACCAGGCCGACCTGGAGGCCACCGGACTAGCGGGGGAATACCGGGCGGTGGCCACGGAGCACCTCGGCGCCGAGAGCTACGACCGGCTGCTGCGCGAGCTGCGGAATCCCGAGGACCTCGTGGACGTCGACCTGCGCAAAGCCGCGCGAGCCGTCACGTACCTCTGGTTCACGGGCAGTTGGTTCGGGACCTCGACCGTGGTCTCGCCCCGTGCCTACGCCGAGGCCCTGATGTGGAAGGCCGCGGGCCTCAAGGCTCCCGCCTCCGGTCCGGGCGGATACGGGAGCTGGGCCGAGGCGGGCGGCCGGTGACGCGGTACGACGTGATCGTCGTCGGCGCCGGTGTCGCCGGGTCGCTGGTCGCGCACCGGCTCGGCCGGAACGGGCGGCGGGTCCTGGTCCTGGAGGCGGGCGCGGCCGTCCCCGGCGGTGGCGAGCCGGCCACCGACCCGCTCGCCACCTATCTGACGGCCTCTGCCAGGCTTCCCGGCTCCTCCTCCGTACCCCATCCGGCCGCCGCGTCGCCGCAGGTGACGGACCTCACCGGCACGGACGGGAGGCCCCCCTTCCGGGCGACCGGCCATGTGCTGCAGGACGGCCCGCTCCCCTACGCCAGCGGCTACGTCCGCGCCAACGGAGGCACCGGCAACGTGTGGACCGGCCTCGTACCGCGCATGCTGCCGGAGGACTTCGACACCGAGCGCTTCGGCTACGGGCGGCGGTGGCCGGTCACGTACGACGAGCTGGAGCCGCATTACCGGTCGGCCGAGGAGGAGTTCGGGGTGGCGGCCGACGCCGACGATCAACGCGTGCACGTCGGCCTGCCCTTCCCCGAGGACTACGTCTTCCCCATGCGGCCGCTGCCCGCCGCGCGGCTGGACCATCTCCTCGCGGCCCGCCTCGACGGGCGGCGCGTGAGCGACCCCGTCGCCCTGAGCGAGGTCGAGCTGAAGGTGGTCGGCACCCCGCACGCGCGCAACGGCGTCCCGGATCCCCGGTACGACGGCGGCCGCGGCTACGTCCCACGCGGCCGCGGCGGCCGCGAGGACCCGGGCAGCCGCTGCGTGGGCAACGCGACCTGCATCCCGCATTGCCCCTCGTACGCGAAGTACACCCCGCAGAAGACCCAGGGCCGCTGGAGCACCACGGTCACGCTACGCGACAGGTCCGTGGTGAGCCGTGTCCTCATCGACGGGAGGGGGCGGGCGACGGGAGTCGAGTACCGCTCCTACGACGGGGAGGTGTCGACCGCGCACGCTGACGTCGTCGTGCTCGCCGCACACGCCGTCGAGAACGCGCGGCTCCTGCTCCTCTCCCGGCTCGCCGAACGTAGCGGTCAGGTGGGCCGCAACTTGATGGACCATCCGGTGCTGCTGACCTGGGGACTGTTGCCCGAGGAGACCCGACCGTACCGGGGTCCCGGGTCGGTCTCCGGCTTGGAAGGCTTCCGCGCCGGGTCCGCCCGTCGGCGAAGGGCGCCGTTCCGCATCGAGTTCGGGACATGGGGGTGGGTCTGGGCCAAAGGGCCCGTCGAGACGGACGTCGCTCACTTCCTCCTCGAACGAGGGCTGCTGGGACCGGAGTTGCGGCGGGCGGTCGGGGATCGGATCCGCCGCCAGTTCACCCTCCAGTTCGAGATGGAACAGGGCGCCGACCCCGCCAACCGGGTCACCCTCCACCCCTCCGAGCGCGATGCCCTGGGACTCCCACGCCCGCTCGTCACGTACGACCTCGACGAGCACGTGAAGGCGGGGATCGCAGCGGCCGGCGCGGTCTCGGACCAGATCTTCGCGCTGCTGGGCGCCGAGGACCACACCGACTACGCGCCGCCGGCGGCCTGGCCCGGCCGTTTCGAGCACGGCGGGCGTACCTACGGCTACCGTGGAGCCGGCCATGCCGCCGGCACCCACATCATGGGCGAGTCCCCCGCCACATCGGTGGTGGACGCCTGGCAGCGCTGCTGGGACCACCCCGGCCTGTACGCCGTGGGCTGCGGCAGCATGCCGTCGGTGGCCACCTCCAACCCGACGCTGACGATGGCCGCGCTCGCCCTGCGCAGCACGGAACGCATCGAGGCGGACCTGACCGCCCGCGACCGCCCGGCCCACGTCGGGCCGTCCCGACCAACCCCCGCGACGAACGAGACGACGACACCGACCCGAGGAGCCCTCACATGACCGGCCCGCTGCCCCTGCCGCCCGTGCCCGAGCCCTTCCGGCTCCCCTTCCACTACGGGGCACTGCACCAGATCGGCCTCGACTGGCTGGTCGCACCGGAGCCGGTCCGCGAGCTGCTCGCCAAGCACCACCCGGACCTGACCGCGGCCACCTTCGAGGACGGGCGGGCGCTGGTCACCCTCAACTACCAGTTGTACTTCGCGCAGTACGCCTTCGGCGGCGGCGTCACCCAGGAGATCGAGTTCAACGTCATCGCCTTCCCCACCACCGAGAGCGACCGGCTGCCCCGGCTGACCTACGCCCAGTTCGCGCAGGGCTGGGACCAGACGAAGTTGCTCGGCATCGCCCGCCTCCACGTCGTGTGCGACAACCCCTTCGCGATCCGGGCCGGTCAGGAGATCTACGCGGAACCCAAGTACCCGGGCTGGTTCGAGGTCGACCTGCCCTCCCTCAACGGCCCCACCGGCGAGACCTGGAACGTACGGTGCAACGCCGCCTCGCCCGGCCCGAACGACACCCTGGAGCAGGAAGCGACCCCACTGCTCGACGTCACCGCGAGACTGGACGGCCTCGCCGCGGTCGCCGCCAACGCGGCCCCCGTCACCGGCTACGGCACCGACCGGGAGGGGCGCCTGCTCGCCGGACCCATGAACCTCTATCAGCCGTACCAGTGGTACGACTTGACCCGCCCCGAACACTCCGAGCGCACGCGGCTGACGGTCCACGCCCCGGACGGCGACCTCGGGCTCGGGATCCGCGCCGTACTCCCCTACGGGACACCGGCCGCCGGTGCCTGGACCTACCAGTCACCACCAGTCGCCGCCCACAACCGCCCGTACTACCTGCCGACGAGCACACGCCCATGAACACGAGCAGGATCTCCGTCACTCCTCGGGACTCGAATCACGTGAAGGGCGCGTTGAGTTCGGAGTAGGGGCTGAGCAACTGACCGCCACCTGAGGTTCACGCCGACTGAGCCGTGCTCCGGGGACCACCCGGTCGCATGGATCATCTTCGCGGCAACTGGGGGCGGCGCGGCTGTCCCAGCAGGAGCAGGCATCACCGGGGTGGCTCCTGTTGGGGTCGGCCTTGGGCGTGCGGGTGGTCAATGACGCCGACGCGTACGTGGTGCGCATGAACGAGTCCCAGCAGCTGCAGGACTTGGCCGTAGCAGGGCTTCCAGTGCCCGACACCCGCCAAGGACGTGGCTTCGGTGGGGCAATGGGCGCTACCGTGCGGAAGTGACTGATGTGATCATTCTTCACGGAGCCTGGCACCAGCCCGCTCACTACGCCGAACTCGCCGATCTGCTGCGCGCCCGGGATCTGTCCGTGGAGGTGCCCGATCTCTACGGGCTCTCGCTCGCCGACAGCACCGCGAAGGTCGAGGCCATCGCCTCGGTTTCGCCGGAGCCGCCGGTGGTGGTGGGACATTCGTTCGGGGGTGTCACCGCTGGGACCGTGCGTGGCGCTGGTGCGCTGGTCTTCCTCGCCGGCTGGATTCTCGACGTCGGCGAATCCCCGGCCGACGTGCTCGCGGCGGCTCCGGGCGAGCCCGGCGAGGGGTTGCTCGCACTGCCGGACGCCGACGGGCGGCTTCGTCTGGATCCGGATGATGCCAGGGCCAAACTCTACGGCGATGTCGACGAACCGGCGGCCCTGCGTGCGGTGGAGTTGCTGCGTCCGGAACATCCGTCGATCTTCGACGCCACGCCCACTCGGGTGAGTTGGCGGGACACCCCCTCGCTCTACCTCCGCGGGCAGCGCGACCGGACCATGGCGACTCCGCTTCCGGCACGCTTCGCCGAGCGTTGCTCTCGCACGGAAGTGTGGGACACCAGCCACTCGCCCTACTTGAGCCACCCGACCGCCGTGGCCGACCTGATTGAGCGTCAGCGAGTGGGCGGCGACCGTTGAGCCCGGATCGCGGTACCGTTCGCGCGCCCAGGCCAGGAAGCGTCGGGACGCCCCGCCCTACGGACGCGGAGTGAAACGGGCCCTGCCGTGACTTCGACAGCCGGCCGCCCCCGCCGGAGTCAGGCGGGGGCGAGGGCGAAGGTGAGGGCGAAGGCGGGTCAGCTCATGCGTTTGCGGGTCCACCACCAGGCCCCGGCGAGTACCAGTAGCGACAGGCCGAGGCAGATCGCGCTCTCGGTGTACTGGATCGGCCACAGGTGGGACGTGGGGTGGTAGGAGACCCACTGGCGAGTGATCCCGTGGTCCCGCAGGCAGGCGAAGTGGTCGCCGGTGAAGCCACCGCTCACGGTGCACTCGGGGAGTTCCTGGGCCGGGGCCCCGGTGTTGGTCAGCAGGCCGCGCGACTGGACCCAGGCGCCTCCGGGGAGGGAGAGGGGGTCGGTGATGGGCAGGTTGTCGGTGACGGTCGGGCGCAGGGCTCCCCGGTAGCGTTCCAGGGCGACGAGCAGCGCTCCAGCAGTCACGACGGTGGCGCCCATGGCGGTGACCGTCCGGCGCAGGAGCAGCCCGAAGACGATGCCGATCGACACCATGAGGACCGAGCGGGCCACCGGCGCCGGGCCGATGGCGTCGTACGGCATCCAGGAGGACCAGTCGAAGTAGATGCCCAGGCGCCCGGCGACCGTGGACCACCAGGACGTGGCGGCCCAGCTGGCGGCCGCACTGACGGTGACGGCGAGCACGAGCGGCAGGGAGACCTTCGCCAGGAACCAGCGGCCCCGCGTGACGGACTGTGACAGCACCGTGCGGTAGGTGCCCGACTCCAGCTCCTGCGCGAAGAGGGGCCCGCCCAGGAACAGGCCCAGTGCCGCCGGGAGCAGTGTGAGCAGGCTCAGCAGTCCGCGGAGCGGCAGCACGTGGTCGGTGCTGAACTCCGGCGGTACCTGACAGCCCTCCCCCTCGGGGCACAGCGGCAACCGGAGGTGCGCGATGGCGTCGAGGGTCGCGGAGCGGCCCATGACCGCGTACAGCACGATGCCGGTGGCCGCGAGGGCGAACGCGGCCAGCGCGAGGCGCTGTTGGCGCAGGACGAGCCAGAGCAGCCCACCCCGGGCGGAGCGGTTCCGGTTGTGATCTCTGTTCCGGTTCCGGTTCCGGTTCTGCTTCTGGTTCCGGTTCTGCTTCTGGTTCTGGTTCTGCTTCTGGTTCTGGTTCTGCTTCCGCGTGGTGCTGGTCACTGGGGTCACTGGGGTCACTGGTCGTCGTCCGGTCGGGTGAGGGGGCGGGCGTCGGAGGCGAGGTAGGGGTGGGCATCGGAGGCGAGGAGGTAGGCCATCAGGAGGTGCTCCAGGCTCGGTGCGTCGGCCCGGGCGGCCGGGGCTTCGGCCCGGAGCTCCTCCGGGGTCCGGGGGCCGCGACGGGTGACGGTCAGCGCGTGGGAGGGCAGTTGTGCGACGCGGCTGCCGGGCGGGTGGGGGGCGTCGTTCGCCAGGGCGCAGTGGCCGGCGATGAGCTCGCCGACCGGACCGGCCAGGCGGACGGTGCCCGCGTTGATCACGGCGAGGTAGTCGCACAGTCCGACCAATTCCCCGACCACGTGCGAGGAGAGCACCACGGTGGTGCCGTGCGTCGCGGCCTCGTCACGGAGCAGACCGGCGATCTCGTGGCGGACCAGCGGGTCGAGGTCGGACATGGGCTCGTCGAGCATCAACAGGCGTGGCCGCTTGCCGAAGGCCAAGGCCAGGGCCACGCGGGTGCGCTGCCCTCCCGACAGGGACGAGACGCGGGCCTTCAGCGGGATCGAGCCGGCGTCCACGATGCGGTGTGCGGTCGCCTCGTCCCAGGTCGGATTGAGCGCGGCGCCCATGCGCAGGATCTCGGAGACCCTGAATCCCCGGTAGAGGGGCTTGTCCTGGCTGAGCAGGGCGGTGGTCGCGCGGGCTCGGGGCGATCCCGCGTCGGCGCCGAAGACGCGCACGCTGCCGGAGCTGGGCGCGAGCAGGCCTCCCGCGAGGGAGAGGAACGTGGACTTGCCCGCCCCGTTGGGGCCGACCAGTGCGCAGACCCGGCCGGCCGGAACGCGCAGGGAGCAGCCGTTGAGGGCCCAGCCCCTGCGGTATCGGTGGCCCAGGTCGACGGCTTCCAGCGCCGTGCTGCCCGGGCGGGGAACGAGGTGGCGGTTCATGTCCCCGACGCTACGAACCGGACCGGCGGCCGGGCATCGGCGGAAAGTAGAGAACCGCCGGCCCCGCCCGTGACCAAAGGTGGAGCGGGGCCGGGGCACCCCTGCCAAAGGTGGAGTGGTGGACGCCGCACCGACCGCTACGGCCTCACAGGAGTCCGGCGCGGTAGACGAGCAGGGCGGTCTGCACACGGTTGTCGAGGTCGAGCTTGGCGAGGATGTGCGAGACGTGCGACTTGACCGTGGGCACGCTCATGTAGAGGTCCGCGGCGATCTGGGCGTTCGTACGGCCCTTCGCCACCTCCAGGGCCACTTCCCGCTCCCTCGCACCAAGGGCGTCAAGCTGATCGACCGTCGACGATGACGGCGGAGATGGCTCCCCTTCGGCTTCTTCGCTGGCTTCGGTTTCCTCCTTGGCTTCTGCTTCTGTTTCTTCCTTGGCTTCTGCTCCGGCTTCTGGTTCTGGTTCTGGTTCTGGCTCTGGGCCACCGACCGTCACCCTGTCGATGAGCTGCCCCAGGGATTCCGGAGACATCACCGGTTCACCGGCGGCGGCCCGCCGCACCGCCTCGATGATGCGCGCCGGGCTGGTGTGCTTCAGGAGGAATCCGTCCGCGCCGGCTCTCAGGGCCCGCAGGACATACGAGTCGGCGGTGAAGGTGGTCAGCACCAGTACGCGCGGCGGGTCGGGCATTGCCCGGACCAGGCGGGTGGCCTCCAGCCCGTCGAGCCCCGGCATGCGGATGTCCATCAGCACCACGTCGGGCGCGTGCGTGCGTACGAGGTCGTGCACCCGGTGTCCGTCGTCGGCCTCGGCGACCACCTCGATGTCGGCAGCGCTGCCCAGCATCAGGCGCAGTCCGGCCCGGACGAGGGCGTCGTCGTCGACGAGCAGGACACGCGTCACGCCGGCCACGGGAGCCTCGCCTTCACCAGGAACACCCCGTTGGCCGGCCCGTGGCTGAACTCGCCACCGATCAGGTCGACGCGCCCGGCCAACCCCCGCAACCCCGAACCGCTGCCGGGCAGGGCGTGCCCGTCGGCCGCGGCAGCGGCGGCGGCGGGGATCGTGTTGCTGACCTCGACGGTCAGCCCCTCGGCGGGCGAGCCGTGCAGGTCGATGCGCACGCGCCCGCCCGGAGCGTGCTTGCGCACGTTGGTCAGGGCCTCGCGCACGATCCGGTACGCCGTCCGGCCTGCGAGTTCGGGAACCACCGGAAGCAGGTCGGGCCGCAGGTCCTCGTTCAGTTCGACGTGCATGCCGGCGCGGGCGGACTCCGCCACGAGGTCCGGCAGGTGGGCGAAGCCCGGCTGCGGCGGATCGGGGGCGTCCTCCGTTCTCTCGCGCGGCCCCGACCTGAGCACCCCGAGGACCTGCTGGAGGTCCTCCAGCGCCTGCACCGCACTCGACCGGATCACCTCCACGGACGCGGTGATCTGCTCCGGCGGCGCCGTCGGGTTCACCCCCAGCGCGCCCGCGTGCATGCTCAGCAGGGAGAGTCGGTGGGCCAGCACATCGTGCATCTCCCGCGCCAGGTCCTCCCGCTCCTCGCGGCGCACCGCCTCGGCGCGCAGCACCGCTTCCACCTCGGCCTGCGCCCGGCGCTCGGCCCGAGAGCGGACGTACAACCCCGCCAGCACCGCGCCGGTGAGCAGCGCGGACGTGGTGAACGCGGTGGCGCCCGCCTCACCCAACGGAACCGGATGCACCAACGGCTGGAGCGCGAGGGGCAGCAGCGCCAACCCGGCGGTCGTCGCCACCGTACGGCGCGGGCGAGAGGCCACCACCGTGGCGAGGCCGATCAGGGCAGCGGGGAACAGCGGCGCGACCGTCGAGGCCGCGAGCAGCCCCAGGGTGACGCCCACCGGGCACCGCCGGCGCCACCACAGCGCGGCGCTGCCCACGAACGGCACCAGCAGGAACCGTACGAGCGCCGCCGGTGTTCCCGGTGTCATGGCCTCGGCCAGGTAGTGG
Source organism: Streptomyces sp. NPDC098789 (assembly GCF_044759975.1). Classification (NCBI taxonomy): domain Bacteria; kingdom Bacillati; phylum Actinomycetota; class Actinomycetes; order Kitasatosporales; family Streptomycetaceae; genus Streptomyces; species Streptomyces sp. NPDC098789. The sequence continues at coordinate 10,217 of NZ_JBIWAJ010000031.1, read as the reverse complement.
CCGAGGGGATGCGCGTTGAACATCGGATACAACGAGAGCCCGTGGAACGTGCCGCTCACCGCACCGGCCGACAGCGCGCCACCCCACAACATCAGGTCGGGACCGCGCCCACGTGCGCGAAGGGCCCCATCTATCCAGCTCATGGGCCCATCGTAGGGGGGTGCGCCGTTTTGTCAGCATTCGCTAGATCTGTCAGGTCCAGACCGGCCGCCGCCCCCACCGCGCGCGGCCGGGCCTTCGCCGGTGAGCATTGAGCGGATCTCCCCCACGGTCGGGCCGTTACGGCACCGCCTGGACGGCACCGTTGGACGGCGCCGGCACCCCGGGGCGGGGGCGACAGCCCTCTGGGTGTCGCCCCCGCCCCGGGGTGCCGGTGTCCGCGCCCGTCAGAGACGGTGCGGGCCTTCGTAGTAGCCGCCGACCTGGCGGTGGTAGTCCAGGTCGCCGAGGTGCTTGTCCTTGTCGAACTCGGGAGCGTTCTTGATCTGCTCCCTCGTCCGGTCGACGTAGATCTTCTCGTCGTTCGGATCAACCCGGCTGACCGTGCCCGCGGGCAGCAGGACTTCCTTGCCGAAGATCCACGGACCGGTGTCGACCACGATGTAGGCCGAGCCGACCTCGTCCGAGTGCTTGTCGACCTTCCCGATGGAACCGTCCATCGCCTCGACCTTGTAACCCGTCAGATCCGCACCAGCCAGACGGCCGGACGTCTCACGGTAACCCCACACATTCTCAGTCATGCGCAAACAACTCCTCCGGTCAACGGGAGATGGAAAGGAAATGACTCCCCAGCCATCTGCCTTTTCCGTGCGGCATACGCGGCGGAATCTTGCATCCGCCGTACCTCCGCCTGCCCCGCATTCGGCCCCGCACACACCCCAATTCCATTCGGTACCGGGACGGCCGTCGATCGTTGGAGGCGAGCAGGGCCCCTGCTGCGTCACGGCGACCGCCCCGGCGATATCCCGACTACCCCAGATATCCGATTTCATCCGGTACGGAAGAACCAGAGCCCGCACAGGGCGGAGCGGAACGTACGGCTGTGGCCTGCCACCCTCGGCCATCGAGGGTGGCAGGCCACAGCCGTACCGCATCGGAACTACGTGAATACCAGGCGGCTACCAGCGATACCAGCGGCCGCTACCGCCCTTCGGTCGAGCCACGAAACCGACCAACCACAACACCAGCACCGCGATCGCGACCCACCAGAGAATCTTCAGAGCGAAACCCGCACCGAAGAGGATCAGGACCAGTAGAAGAACAAGAAGCAGGGGAACCATAGTTATCAACCTCCGAAGCACCGCATGCCCCACCACATGCTCGACATGCGCACGGAACTTACCTGTTTCTTATCGGCACAGGCGGGAACACGCGTCAGCCCACTTTTGAGCACGTCCCCCGCGGACCCCGTCCACATCAGGAGGTTCACCGCCCCGGTGCCGGGACCGTACACGCACCAGCCGGCCGCACCGACGGTGAGCCCGTCTCCGGTCCACGGAGCATGGCCGGCCTCCGGCACGTGGCCGGTGCGCGGAACGGCGCCGGCTCTCCGAGCGCGGCCGCGCCGACGGTCTCCTCCCGGAGGAGGAGGGCCGACCGGGCCCCAGGTCCCGGACCAGGGGTGGGCAGGAGCGGGGTCCTCGTGCCCTTGGGCGATGTGCCGTACCAGGGCCGGTTCCTAGCCTCGGGGCATGCGATCACACCAAGCGGACGATGCTCAAGCAAACCCCGTGACCACTGTCAGCCCCGCCGCACGCCGCGCCGTGGCCGTGGGCCTCACCCTCGCCGCCTGCCTCACGTCCTTCCCCGTCCTGGCCACGGCCGCCGAGGCCCCCACCCAGGACAGCTCCGGGGCCGGACTGGACCGGTACTACCGCCAGCACCTCGGCTGGGGCAGTTGCGTCAAGGGCCCCGAAGACACCACGGGCCGCGATCTGGACCAGGCAGGCGTGCAGTGCGCGGACGTGACCGTGCCCCTGGACTACGCCGACCCCCGGGGGCGCACAATCACCGTGGCGATCTCCCGGCTCAAGGCCACCGACACCCGCCACCGCATCGGCGCGATCCTCCTCAACAACGGCGGTCCGGGCGGTCCCGCGCTCCAGTCCCCGCCGCAGGCCCGTGCGTCGATGAAGGAGGTCGGCGCGCGCTACGACATCGTCGGCTTCGACCCGCGCTTCATCGGGCGCAGCACCGCGCTGGACTGCGGCTTGCCCGTCGGCATGACCTGGCTGTCCGCCGGCGCCGGCCGGGCGGGCTTCGACCGCCAGGTCGCCCTGCAGAAGAGCCTCGCCGACAAGTGCCGGGCCACCGACGCCGCAGTGCTCCCGCACATCACCACCCGCAACACGGCCCGCGACATGGACGTCATCCGCGGCACGCTCGGCGAGCGGAAGATCTCCTTCCTGGGCTACTCGTACGGCACCTACCTGGGCACGGTCTACACGCAGATGTTCCCCGGCCGCCACGACCGGATGGTGCTGGACGGGGCGATCAACCCGAGCGACTACCGCCCCCGGCTGCTGAAGGGCACCGAGCGCGAGAACGAGAGGGCTCTGTCCGACTGGGCCGCCTGGGCCGCGGAGCACCACGACGCCTACGGCCTCGGGCGCAGCCGCACCGAGGTACTCGGCGCCGTCGACCGCATCGTCGCGGCGGCCTCGCGCGGTCCGCTGGCCATCGGCGCCGGCGCCGATGCCTTCCGGATCGACGACAGCCAGGTCCCGCTCCTCCTCTTCTCGGGCATCGCGGACGACACCGCCCCGGCGCGGGCGTCGTTCGGTGAGCTGGTTTCCGTACTGGCCGAAGCCGCGGAGGGCCGGCCGACGACGGTGCCGTCGACGCTCGTTCCGGAGCTCCGGTACGTGCTGCGCGGTGAGGGAGAGCCCACCGGCGTGCAGTCCGCCGTCCTCTGCGGGGACGTAGCCGCCCCGCGCGATCCCGAGCTCTACTGGCGGGACATCGAGCGCAACCGCACCGCGCACCCGCTGTTCGGCGCGCTGACCAACAACATCAACCCGTGCGCCTTCTGGGACTCGCCGCGCGAGGAGCCCACCCGGGTGCAACGCGATGCCCCTGCGCTGATCGTCGCCGCCACCGGTGACCCGCGTACGACGTACAAGGGAAGCGTCGAACTCCGCAAGCAGCTGCCGAGCTCCAGGCTGGTCACCCTTGAGGGAGCCAACCGGCACGCCCTCTAGGGGCGTTACGGCAACGCGTGCGTGGACGACCAGGTCAACCGGTACCTGGCCACCGGCAAGCTGCCGGCGAGGGACCAGACCTGCGTCAAGCAGGCGGGGTAGGGCCGCGGTTCACCTTCCGAGCGCACGGGCCAGCAGCGAACGGCGGTTGTTCGTCGTGGTCTTGGCGAACACCGGCTTGAGGTGGTCCTGCGCGGTGTGCTCGGAGAGGAACCCAGTCCACCAACGGGCGCGCCACGGGCAGCAGGACAACAGCCTCCGCCGAGTACTCGTGGCCGCGCTCCCACGGCGGCTTGGCCGTGGCGGCAGGGGGCTGACCAGCGGCGTTGCGGATCCGCACTACTCTTTCGATCATGCGTATGAACATCATCGGCCTCGTGGGCGTCGTGAGCGTGGGTCTCCTGGTGACGGGGTGCGGGGGCGCCGGCTCCCGTTCCGCCGCGCCCGCGCCGTCCGTCAGCCAGCTGCCGATCCGGCTCGACCGACCTGCGCCGCGGCCCGAGGGCGACCTGCAGCCGTCCCCCGCCGCCGACGCGCCCTTCGCGGCGAACCTGGAGTACGAACTCCGCAAGAAGACGCTCTCCTTGGCCAATGCCACCGGCGAGGTCTCCGCCAAGTGCCCTCAGGACGTGGCTTCCAGGAAGGGCACCACGGTCGTGTGCACGTCCCACTTCAAGGGTGCCGAGGTGGAGTGGGACGTCGCCATCGGCGACAAGCCCGGCTGGTCGCAGAACCACGTCACCTTCACCGCTCGGGCGCGCAAGGGCATCATGTCGAGGGAGGGCTCCCAGCGGATCATCTTCGGCAACTCCGACGGGACCCTGGACCACATCCGGTGCACCGACATACCGGAGGCCGTCGCGGTACCCATGGGCCCCACCCCCCAGTACGCGTGCCAGCAGGTCATGAAGGACGGTCAGGTGTACTACCCGCAGGCGATGCGCGCCACCGAGGACGGGCCGCGCGCGTACTGACGGGACGGGGTGGGACGGGGCCGCTGCCGACCGCCGCTGCCGCTGCCGGCTGAACCGGGAGCAGCGCACGGCGTTCGGCGACGAGCGGCCGCACGACCGGCGCGGGTCCCCGACCCGAAACTCGACGGCCGCCGTCACGATTTCCCGAGGCGGTCGGGTTCCGGTCGGGCGTGCAGGCGTGCGTGGGCGGCCAAGCGTGTTCCTCCCTCGTTCGGTGCGTTGTCCGGCCGCGTCCACGCGGTCCTCCAGACGCCGGTACTGGAGCTCGGTCCCGCCCGGGAGCTCGATGCGAACCAGCACCCCGAACTCTCCACCGCACCGGGCGCGATCGCCCCGGGCCACCCGCGGGGCCGGGAACGGGCGTCGGGCGCGGGGTCGGTGCTGCCTATCGTTGGCGGCATGGACGTATTCGACGAGCTGTTGCGGGGCGTGCGGGGCAAGGGGGCGGTGTTCGGGCGTTCGGTGTTGTGGCCGCCCTGGTCGCTGCGGTTCACCGACGGGCCCTACCTGACGATGCTCCTGCCGTTGCGCGGCGCGGGGTGGATCGTGCCGGAGGACGGGGAGCCCCGGCGGGTCGCGGTCGGCGAGGCCGCGATCGTCCGGGGGCCGGCGCCGTTCTCCTTCACCGACGACCCGGCCGACGCCATGGGGACGGGACGCGCCGCCGGCGTGCGGGAAGTCCGCTGGGGCGAGGAACCGGCGGACGCGGCCGAGCCGGAGCGGGAGTTCAGCGGCCCGACGGTACTGCTCGCCGCCGCCTACGACGTACGGGCCCAGGTGCCGCAGCGGTTGCTGCGCGCGCTTCCGCCGGTGCTGGTGGTGGCCGACGACGCGGACTGCACGCCGCTGCGCGACTACTTGGAGGGGCAGATCGGCATCGGCGGGCCGGGGCGCCAGATCGTCCTCGACCGGCTGCTGGACTGGCTGTTGGTGTGCACGCTGCGGGACTGGTTCGACCGACCCGAGGCACGGCCACCGGGGTGGTACGCCGCGCTCGGCGACTCCGGGGTCTCCTCCGGTCTCCGCCGGTGGGCGGACGCCTCGGCGAGCGCGGGGCCCTACCGTAGGGCTCCGGCGAGGACGCCGGACGACGCGGACGCGGACGCGAGGACGGACACGATGGCCGAGACCGGCGCGGTACGGACGGGCCCGCCGGGTGCCCTCGCCTGGCTGCCGGGGCGGGTGCCGCCCCTGGTCGCGGACGCCGCGCTCCCGGCGGCCCTGTTCCTGGTGACGCTCGGGCCGGGGCGGGTGGCGGACGGTACGGGCTTCGCGCTGCAGACCGCTCTGGTGCTGCCGTTGGTGTGGCGGCGGCGGGCGCCCCGGGCCGCGTTCGGGCTGATCGCCGCCGCGGCGCTCGTGCAGTGGCGTCTGGGTGTTCAGCTGCCGGCCGACGCGGCGTTGCTGGTCGCCCTCGGGACGGTTACCGCGCGGGCGCCGTACCGGTCGGCGTGGTCGGCGGGTCTGGTGGCGGTGGCCGGGACGGTGCTGGCGGCGGCGCGCTGGGCGCCCGAGGGCCGGTTCCTCGCCTCGGCCGCCGCGATGACGGCGGCGGTTGCCGCGAGCGCGCTGCTCGGGGCCAACGCCCGGATCCGGCGGGCCGCGCGGGCGGAGCGGCTGGCGCGCCTGGAACGGGACCGCGACGAGCGGGAGCGTCGGGCGGTGGAGGACGAGCGCGCCCGGATCGCACGGGAGTTGCACGACAGCGTGACGCACGGCCTGTCGGTGGTGGTGGCGCTGGCGGACGCGCTCGGGCACGCGCGGCCGGCCGACGCCTCCGCCGTGACGGCCCGGATCGCGGAGACCGGGCGGCAGGCGCTGACCGACATGCGGCGGGCGCTGGGCCTGCTCCAGGACACCGGTCCCGATGTCGGTCCCGATGTCGGGACCGACGCGGGGCCCGGGGACGACCGGCGGTCGCCACCAGGGATCGGGCAGCTCGGGGCGCTGTGCGAACAGACGGAGGCGGCAGGCCTCGTGACCCGGCTGCGCGTGGACGGCGAGGCCGCCGGGGTGCCGGCCGCGGCGCAACTGACGGTGCACCGGCTCGTCCAGGAGTCGCTGACCAACGCGCTGCGCCACGCGCCGGAGGGGGCGCGCGCCGAGGTACGGGTGTCCTGCGCGCCGGGGGCGGTCACGGTCGAGGTGACCGACGACGGGCGGCCCCGAGGGACCGGGCGGCCGGGATCCGCCGGGTCCGGGCGGGGTCTCGCGGGGATGCGGGAGCGCGCCGCGGCCTTCGGCGGGGTGCTGGAGGCGGGCCCGCGGCCGGGCGGTGGCTGGCGGGTCTTCGTGCGGCTGGATCCCGGGGGCGCGCCGTGAGCGTCCGGGTGCTGCTGGTGGACGACGAGGAGCTGCTGCGGCTGGCGTTCAGCATGATCCTGCGCGCCGAGCCGGACATAGAGCCGGTCGGGGAGGCGGCCGACGGGGCGGCGGCGGTGGAGCTGGCGCGGCGGCTGCGGCCGGACGTGGTGCTGATGGACGTGCGGATGCCGGGCACCGACGGCATCGAGGCGACCCGGCGGCTGCTGCGCGAGGTGCCCGGGTCGCGGGTGCTGGTGCTCACCACCTTCGACCTGGACGCGTACGCCTTCGACGCGCTGCGGGCCGGGGCATCCGGCTTCCTGCTCAAGAACAGCCGGCCGGAGGAGCTGCTGGGGGCGATCCGCGACGTGGCACGGGGGGACGCCGTGGTCTCCCCCCGGGTGACCCGGCGGCTGCTGGACCGCTTCGCGCAGCGGCTCCCCGCCGCCGAGGACGGCGGCGGCGTGGGCGACGCGGAGCGGCTGCGCGTGCTGACCGCACGCGAGCGGGAGGTCCTGCTGGGGGTCGCCCGCGGCCTGACCAACACGGAACTCGCCGCCGCCCTCGGTCTCGCCGAGCCCACGGTGAAGAAGCATCTAGGCCGGGTCATCGCCAAGCTGGATCTGCGGGACCGGGTACAGGCGGTGATCTTCGCGTACCAGTGCGGGCTGGTCGAACCGGGGTAGGCGCGGGCGGCCGTCGGGCGGGGGCCGGCGGCTCAGCCGACGTTGACGGCGGTCCGGGCGGTGGCGACCATCTCGTACTCGGCGCTGGTGGCGCCCACTCGGTCCAGCCTTCATCGGTAGTCGGTCTCGTTCAGCTCCACGGCCGACCGGTCCCGTTGTGCCATCGCCCGTAACGCCCACAGCGCACATCACGCGGGCGAAATGCGCTCACCGAACCACCTGGTGGGACAGGGCGAGCGCGAGATGTGCTCGCCCTGCCTGACGACGCGGCACCTACATCTGCAGCGACCTCGCCTGCTCCCTGTACGTCCCTGGCAGGAAGGACGCGGGGATCGACGGCCGCCCGCACGAGACGATCACCCTGGACGAGAAGATGCAGCGGATGGTGGTGAACCCCTCCGCCTTCCTCGCCAGGGTGACCTCGTAGGTCCCGGCTACGCGGTGTCCACGGACCCCGGAACGGCCCCCGGCGCGGGACCGGCCGTCCCGTTCCCCGTCAGCACGCGGACGACGCCCACGTTCCCGGCCGTCCGCTGGAGGAACAGGAGGCGGGCGACCACTTGCGGATCCGGCGGCTCCGCGGCCCTCCGCGCGGGAGCCGCCGAGCCCTCGTGATCAGCCACTCAGCTTCATGGTGATCGTCGCGCCGACGAAGAGGCCCGTGCCCGTCCAGCCTTCGTGCCAAGTGCGGCCCTCTTCCTGGCCGTACATGCGGAAGTACCACAGGGGATCGTTGTCGCTCACGGTGGCCAAGCCGCCCTCGGGCTGTTCGCGGAAGTAGTTCTCCATGGTGATGTAGTCGTTCCCGCTCCTGGCGACGACCCCCCCGTAGTGGTAGGGGGTGGCGCTCTGCGCGCTGGCGACCTGGGTGGCGTCGGGGTTCGCTATGACCGTCATGCCCTCCCCGACGTCGGGGGTGGGCGCGTGCTCGTTGACCCCCAGGTCCCTGAGCACCTCTTCGGCCCTCTCCGCGTTGTCCCTGACCAGCTGCTGGAAGCGCCCGCTCATGCCCCTCGTGATCTCGAAGAACCGCGCCTTGTCCTCGCCCCCGCGCGCACCGAGGCTCTCGGCCTGCTGATAACGGCCACCCCAGTCACCCCCCGGATCCAGCCGCACGAGGAACCTCTCCACGACGTCCCAGTACGGCCGGTCGGCCCCGGTCATGACGCCGGGAATCCTGGTGACGAACCAGATCATCTCGTTGCAGCGCTGCGGTACGTGCACCTGCGCGCCCTTGAGCTTCTCCCCGCCCTTCTTCGCCCGGTACTTGGGCTCGATCTCGTACAGGGTGATCTTCCTGCCCGGTCCGTTGAGGGTCAGGGTCCGGCCCGTCTTGGAGAGGGAGATGCCCGCGCCCTTGTCCTTACCGGGAAGGCGCGCGATGGAGGCGCTGAGCTGCTTGTCGGTGGCGAAGAAGTTCTTCGGCTCCTGCCCGCGGCCCGCGTGTTCGACGGCGAGGTCGAAGCCGTCCGACACGGCGAGGTCCACCCTCCCCTGGTACACCAGGTGCGGCTTGGGCGGGGCGTCGGGCGACACCTCGTCGAACCAGCTGTTCTCGTCGTTCGTGTCCTGGCCGACGAAGAATTTGTCGGAATCGGGCTTCTTCTGCGGATACTCCGCGGAGTTCGCCCGGATGACGTGCATCCGCTGGACGGCCGGGGTCCGGCCGCCGCCGCAGCCGTCGCCCGGGGGACAGCCGCCGCCCCCCGGGTGCCCGGAGGGGCCCTTGTCCGCGGCCTCGGGGTGGTCCGCGCCGGCCGTGCGCTGCACGCTCGCCGGCCCGCTCATGACCTCCTCCGCCGTCCGTTCGGCGTGCCGCTCGCCCGCGTCGTCGGGGCTGGACATGCTGACGCCCGCCCCGCTGTCCGTGCCCGGGACCGAGCCCGCCAGCTGGTCCTCGTAGTGGGTCAGCTCGTGAGCCCACTCCTTCTTGCTCAGCTCGTCGCCGACGACGATGTGCGGACCGGTGGTGTAGGCCTTGGCGTCCAACAGGGCGGCGGACTTGCGCGCTTGAGCCCCCTTGTGGACGAGGACCCCGCTGAAGTCTGCTCCCCCGAAGCGCTGCTCCATCTCCGTGCGCAGGCCGTCCTCCATCGACTCGACCGGCGACGTGATGCCCAGTTCGAGGGCGGAGCGCTGTGCCTGGGCGTGGTCGGGTTCCTGCTCCAGCGGTCCCGGCCGGGCCGACGGCGCGACGCGGCGCTGGACGTGCTGGACTTGCTGGATGTGCTGGATCCAGGCGCCGCTCAGCGGTGGTGCCGCCGGCCCACCGGCGGGCTTCCCGGCCGTCGTGCCGTTCGACAGGCCGGTCCTCGAATGTAGGTTCCGCACGCGTTGTCCTCTCCACCGCACAAGGTCACCTGAACCGCCATCACTACCGTGGCGGCCATCCGCCGGGAAGGTCCGCGAGTGCATGACCGGGGGCACTCTCGGCCGTACGGGTCCGCCCCGCGCCACGCTGTGCCGGTGCCGGTGCCGGTGCCGGTGCCGGTGCCGGTGCCGGGTCAGTCTCCCGCCGGGTGGGGGTCCGCCGTCGCCAACGGGCCGGGAAGCGCGCCCCCGCCCCCTCCTGGGCCGGCCGGGCCAGTGCGTCGTCGCCGAGGACGCCGCGCATCTGGTTCGCCGACTAGCCCGGGCCATCTTCGCCGCGATCATCGCCGAGTTTCTCCTCTCGCCCAGTGGTCCGTTTTTGGGTGGCGCGGCGGACGGCTTCGGTGATGGTCATCACCAGCCGGTAAGCCATCGCGGCAGTGTGCAGCTTCCCCGAGGGCTTCGGCGAAGGGTTCGATCTGGGGCGGGTACGTCATCGACAAGAAGCTCCCTCAAGTCAGGGGTCATGCGTGCCTCTGTCTGAGTGGCCCCTGACAGGGTGGGTGTCCGGCTGCTGCGGCAGGTTGGCTTCCGGCGTGCTCTTCCAGGCCCGAGGCTTACGCTGCCTCTCATGGAACTGGATGCCGAGCTACTGAGGTTTTCAGGGTGGTGTCGGTGGTGTGAGGGGTAGGCGGGTGGCGGTGAGGCAGCCGTCGATGAGGTGAGGCCGGAGCTGGATTCTG
>NZ_JBIWAJ010000030.1:65081-88644 GCF_044759975.1 Streptomyces sp. NPDC098789 | reverse complement strand
GGACCAAGGAGGCAGGCGCCACACGAGCTGGCTACGCCGCTGAGCTCTCCCGCCGACAAGCATTCCGCAAGTCCCAATAGCCGCACTTACCGATAACGCCATGAGCGAGGTGTGCTGCTCGTCGGGCGAGATCCAGCCGGTGCCGTAGGGGGTGTTCAGGTCGTTGATCCAACTCCCGTCGGGAACCTGCTGGTTGAGGGTGCGGCGGTCGTGGAAGAGGCCGAGGTTGTGGCCGATCTCGTGGCCGAGGTTGTACCAGCCGGTGAGCGAGTCGAAGTCGACGACGGAGAAGGCCAGGCTGTCGTTGAAGTTGCCGCGCACGGGCAGGCTGCCCTGGCCGGAGGAGCGGCCGGGGACGCTGTTGACCACGGTGACGAGGTCGACTCCGTAGCGGCGGCGCACCTCCGCCGCGGTGGCGCCGAGCTCCTGGTCCTGGGAGTTGCTCAGCTTCCGCCACATCAGGGCGGACTCGTTCTCGCCCCGGTAGTTGGTGTTGTAGGTGCCGATGATGTCGATGCTGGCCGCGACGCCGCTGTCGGCGAGGGCCTCGTTCATCTTGCGCTCGGCCCAGTTGATGGTGTTGATCACCTGCTGCTCGCCGCCCGCCCGGTCGATCGCGAGCTGCGTGAAGCCGGCGACGACGTCGATGACGACGGGGTTCGTCGTGGCGGCCGCGGCGCGGCCGGAGAGGGAGGTGCGCGGGGCGTTGCGGGCGGCCGGGTCGACCGCCAGCGCGTCGGGGGCGCGCCGCGGCCGCTTGTTCGGGTCCTCCTCGGTGATCCGGGCGTGCACGGGGTGACCGGGGCGGGTCTCCAGGCGGTAGACGCGGTCCCCCAGGTCGGCGACGACCTTGGCGACGGGCGCGGCGGAGCGCGTGCCCTCGGGGGTGCACACGCCGCGCAGGGAGACGATCACGCTGGACTGCGGATTGCCCGCGACGTGTCCGGACCAGGTGCGCGAACCCTGGTCGTCGTCGGTGCCGTCCTCGACGGCGGTGACGTGCACGTCGCCGAAGAAGGAGAAGCTCCAGCTGCGGGGCGCGCCGAAGGGTGCGGGGGTGCACAGGGCCCGGAAGTCCGCGAGGTCGAGGGGGACGGTGCGCGCGCGGAGCACCTCCGGCCCGTCGCCGTCCGCGGGGGCGCGTACGGCGGTGGGGGGTGCGGCGGTCACGGCGGTGGCGGAGGCGGCCGTGAGGGGCAGGGCGGCCACGGCGGCGACGCACAGCGCGAGGAGACGGGTGCGGCGCGAGGGGCGGGGTGAGGTCATGGCGCACACAAAGCCACAGCGGGTATCGCACAGGTGGGCGACATGCCTGGCGCGCGGAGCCGATCACCCGGGCGACACGAGAGGTCCACCCGGATGCCGGGCGGGGCCGGCGGGTGCGACCGCGCCGCACCACCGCGCCGCACCACCGTGAGGCCGCCGAACACCGGCCACCCGCCGAATCGTTACTGCGCACCGCGTCCAAGAAGGAGGTAAATCGACCGAAAGTAGCCTTGCCTTGAGCGGGAAGCCGTCCGTGACAGCCGGGGCCGCCGCTCAACTGACCGCGCCCTTCTGATACTTCTTCGAGCCATGAAGAAGATCACCCGCCGGCAGGCCCTGAGCATGTCGGCCGGCGCAGCCACCGCCATCGGGCTGACGAGCGCCTGCTCGTCCTCGTCGTCCAGCAAGCCGGCCGTCGTCCCGGCCGGCGGCGCGGCCGCTTCCGGCGCCCCGGGCGCCTCGGGCGCCTCGGGCGCCGCCAAAGCCATCACGCCCGTCGACGAGGTGTTCGAGGGCCGCCGCATACAGATATCGCTCGACACCTCGGGCCACCACACCGGTGGACACCACCTGCCCGCCATGCCCAGCGTCCGCGTCGACGGCGTCGAGCTGCACCTGATGCCCAATGCCGACGGGAGCTGGATCACCGTGGTCAACCACTACGAGACGTTCCCCGACCCCCTCACGGCGGCCCGCGCCGCCGTCCGCGACCTCCAGGGCGCGATCCTCGTCCCGCTCGGCGCCAACGGAGATCCGGCATGACCGTCCGCAAGAACCAGGCCAAGCTCACCGCCGACGAGAAGCGCGCCTTCACCAACGCGCTGCTCGAACTCAAGCGCAAGGGCGTCTACGACCGCTACGTCAGCGCCCACAACGCCTTCCTGATGGGCGACAGCGACTTCGGCGCACGGGTGGGCCACCGCTCCCCCTCCTTCCTGCCCTGGCACCGCCGCTTCCTGCTCGACTTCGAGGCGGAGCTCCAGAAGGTGGACCCGAAGGTCTCGATCCCCTACTGGGACTGGACCGTCGACCGCACCCCCGGCTCCTCGCTGTGGGCCGCCGACTTCCTCGGGGGCACCGTCCGGGCCCGCGACGGCCAGGTGCTCGACGGCCCCTTCGCCTACTCGGGGGGCAAGTGGGCCGTCACCGTGGGCGTGGACCGGCGCACCTACCTGCGGCGCGCGCTCGGCGGCAGCAAGCAGCTGCCGACCAAGGACGAGGTCAATGCCGTGCTGAACATGGCGGAGTACGACACGGCCCCCTGGAACAGCACGTCCAACGGCTTCCGCAACCACCTGGAGGGCTGGCGGGGCACCAACCTGCACAACCGGGTGCACATGTGGGTGGGCGGCCACATGGCCAGCGCGGCGTCCCCCAACGACCCCGTGTTCTGGCTGCACCACGCCTTCATCGACATGCTGTGGTCCGAGTGGCAGAGCCGGCACCCGAAGTCCGCCTACCAGCCCGCCACCCGTACTCCGGACGTGGTCGACCTGCACGGCACCATGCGGCCGTGGAACAACGTGACGCCGGCCGACATGCTGGACCACCGCAAGTTCTACACCTTCGACACCGAGAAGCCGGCGGCCGGAAAGCCCTGACGATCGCCCGCCCGGCCCTGACCCGCCCCGACCCGCCCTAGGCGACGCGCGCGGACGGGCGGGCGACGGGGTGCAGGGCGGCGTACTCCAGCGGTGCGGACGGATCGATGGACACGTCGAGCTGCGCCGGATCGGATCCGGCCCGCACCAGCAGGTCGCCGACGGCCGCGATCATCGCCCCGTTGTCGGTGCACAGGGTCAGCGGCGGCACCCGGAGTTCGACGCCGGCGGCCGCGCAGCGCTCCTCGGCCAGGGCCCGCACCCGCGAGTTCGCCGCGACGCCGCCCACCACGACCAGGGTCCGCACGTCGTACTCGCGGCAGGCGGCCAGCGCCTTGCGGGTCAACACGTCCGCGACGGCCTCCTGGAGCGAGGCGGCGCCGTCGGCGAGCGGGATCTCCTCGCCCCGGAGGCGGTGCTGCTCCGCCCAGCGGGCGGCCGCGGTCTTCAAGCCGGAGAAGGAGAACGCGTACGGGGCGTCCCCCGGCCGCGTCAGCGGGCGCGGGAAGGCCACCGCGCAGCCGTTGCCCCCGCGGGCCGCCCGGTCGATGGCGGGGCCGCCGGGGTACGGCAGCCCGAAGACCCGGGCCACCTTGTCGAAGCACTCCCCCGCCGCGTCGTCCACGGTGTCGCCGAGGTGCAGGATCGGGTCGCGCACGAGGTCGCGCACGAGCAGCAGCGAGGTGTGACCGCCGGAGACGATCAGCACCATGCACGGGTTCGGCAGCGGCCCGTGCTCCAGGGTGTCGGCCGCGACGTGCCCGGCGAGGTGGTGCACTCCGTACAGCGGGACCCCGGCCGCGTACGCGAGGGTCTTCGCCCCCGAGAGGCCCACCTGGAGGGCGCCGGAGAGCCCCGGGCCGGTCGTGACCGCGACGGCGTCGATGTCGCCGAGCCGCAGCCCCGCCTGGTCCAGGGCCTGTTGGACGACCGGGTTGAACGCCTGGAGGTGCGCCCGGGCGGCGATCTCGGGCACGACCCCGCCGAAGCGGGCGTGCTCGTCCATGCTCGATGCCACGACGTGCGCGAGCAGCCGGCCGCCGGAGACGATCCCGGCTCCGGTCTCGTCGCACGACGACTCGATGCCCAGCACCACCGGAGCGCCCACGGCGACCTCTTTCGCACATACATCGTTCTTGCAAGTGATGTGCAACAAGATACCCGGGGCGGGACGGCCCCCGCGCACGGGCGGGGGCCACACCTCGGCGCTACGGCGTCACTGCGCCATCTCGTAGGACCCGGACAGCGCCTCCACCCGCTCCCAGACCCGGGCCGCGCGGGCCTCGTCGACGACCGGGCGGCGTACGGCGCCCAGCGCCCAGGCCTGCTGCGCCTCGGTGGCGGAGTCCTTGCCGTGCAGTTCGACGGCGTGCCCGGAGAAGTCGCGCACGAGGACGGAGAACAGCTCGTCGAGGACGGAGGCGTCCAGGTCCGTCAGGGCGGCCTGCTCCAGGATCAGCTGGCCGTACACCACCAGCGCGAACAGCTGGCCGACGGAGAGCAGGAAGTCGAGGTCGCGGCTCTGCGCCTCGTCGGGGGCGACGGTGGAGACGAAGGCGCACAGGGCGTCCGCCTGCTCCCGGAAGCGGGCGACGTTCGGCACGTCGGCGTAGCCCTCGAAGGCGGCGCGCCAGTCGTGGAAGCGCACGGAGCCCAGGCCCCGGGCCGGGCCCTGCCGGAAGAGGAAGTCGTCGTCGGCCGCGTCGAGGCGGGTCGGCACGGCGGGGTACTCGACCGGCTCCAGCAGGTGGTTGCGCATGAACTTGAGGATCAGCGCGAGGTTGACGTGGACCGTACCCTCCAGCTTGGGCAGGCTCCGGATCTCGACGGCCGCCTCGGCGAAGTAGGTGTCCTTCTCGAAGCCCTTCGCGGCGATGACGTCCCACATCAGGTCGATGACCTTCTCGCCCTCCGTGGTCACCTTCATCTTCGTCATCGGGTTGAAGAGCAGGTACCGGCGGTCCTCGGGCCCGGCCGAACGGAAGTAGTCGACGGCGCGGTCGCTGAAGAGCTTCATCCCGACGAGGCGGACGTACGCGTCGGCCAGTTCGCGGCGCACGTGCGGGAAGGCGGTGACGGGACGGCCGTAGAGGATGCGGTTCTGCGCGTGGGTGACGGCCTCGTACATGGCGTGTTCGCAGATGCCGATCGAGGCGGTGCAGAGGTTGAACTTGCCGACGTTGACCGTGTTGAGGGCCGCGTCGAAGGCCGCGCGGCCGGTGTGCAGGACGTCGTCCGCGGACACCGGGTAGCCCGCCAGGCGGAACTCGCTGACGTACTTCGAGGAGTCGACGACGTTCTGCACCAACTCGTACGCCGCGTGACGGCTGTCGGCCGCGAAGAAGACGTACCCGTCCGGGCCCTCGACGTCGGTGCGCCGCCCGAAGACGGAGACGAGCCCGGCCGCGTTGCCGTTGCCGATGTAGTACTTGGAACCGCTCGCCAGGAAGCCGCCGTTGCCGTCGGGCTCCAGCAGCATGTCGGTCGAGTAGATGTCGGCGCCGTGGGTCCGCTCGGACAGCCCGAACGCGAACACCTCGCCCTGCGCGAGGAGTTCGGCGGCGCGCTCGCGGGCGGCGGCGTTGTCGCTCTGCCAGACGGGCCCGAGGCCGAGGATGGTGACCTGCCACGCGTACCAGTAGTCGAGGCCGTAGAAGCCGAGGATCTCGTTGAGGGCGGCGATCCGGGCGGTGTCCCACCGCTGGTCCTGCTTGCCGGCGGCGGCGGCCGGGGTGAGGAAGGTGGCGAACAGCCCTTCCTCGGCCGCGAAGGCGAGGAAGTCGCCCAGCCAGGCGCGGGACCGGTAGTCCTCGATCAGCCGGCGCTTGCCGCGCTCCTCGAACCAGTCGACGGTGGCGCGCAGCAGCCTGCGGGTCTCGGGGTCGAAGTGCGCCGGGTCGTAGGTGCGCGGGTTGAACAGCAGGGAGTCGGCCATGGAGTTCACCTTCGGAGGAGGACGAGGGAGGACGGGCGAGGACGGGGGGACGGGGGTCCGGGAGGACCGCGTCAGGACGACCGCGGCGCGGCGCCGAGCCGGTGGAGCGTGGCGAGGACGTCGTCGAGCCAGGCGAGCGTCATGCGCTCGTAGGCGATGCCGCCGCGCAGCACGACGTGCTGGAGCTCCTGCCCGGTGTCGAGCGGCGCGGGGGCCTCGGGGCCGGTGAAGTCGCGCAGCTCCCCCGCGAGGTAGCGCGCGAGCCGGTCGCCGTGCACCTGGTGGTGGCGTTCGACCTCGCGGACCAGCGCGGCCGGGTCGTCGAAGGCCGCGCCCCGGATCTTCACGGCGAGGTCGTGGCGCAGGCTCTCCGGCTCGATCGGCCGGTGCAGCCACTGGGACAGGGCGGCGCGACCGGCGGCGGCGACGGAGTACTCCTTCTTGTCCGGGCGGCCCTGTTGCGGCACCTCCCGGGAGGTCAGCAGCCCGTCGCCTTCCATGCGCCCCACGACGCGGTAGATCTGCTGGTGGGTGGCGGTCCAGAAGTAGCCGATGGACCGGTCGAACCTCCGGGCCAGGTCATAGCCGGAGCCCGGCATCTCCAGCAGGGAGACGAGAATCGCGTGGTCGAGCGCCATGCTCCGATCTTGCTGTGCAACTCGTTGCATAGACAAGTGCCGGCGCCCGGGTGAGACGCGGCTCACCCGGGCGCCGGCACTGCGGCACTGCGGTACTACGGCACTGCGGTACTACGGGGTACTGCCGGGGTACTGCGGAGTACTCCGGTACGGCGTTGCCGCGGCGGCTCAGTCCGTGATGGCGATCTTCCCGTTGGGCGACGTCGGCGCGGGGGCCGCCTCCGGCCGGGCGGTGAGGCCCTTCAGCAGCTGGGCCAGGTCGATTCCGGTGGTGGAGCCGAGGAGCTCCATGCCCTGGGCGACGTTGTCGGCGACGGTGCGGGAGAGCTTGCTCGCGCCGTCGGTGGAGATGATGGTCATCTTGTCGACGGCGGAGAGCGGCTCGGCGGCCTTGGCCACGACCTTCGGGAGCGCCTCGACCATCATCTGGATCATCGCCGCGTCGCCGTACTTCTCGAAGGCGTCGGCCTTCTTCTGCATGGCCTCGGCCTCGGCGGCGCCCTTGGCCGCGATGGCCGCGGCCTCCGCGTCGCCTTCGAGGCGCACGGCCTCCGCGATCGCGGCGCGCCGGGCGCGCTCGGCCTCACCGCGCTTGGCACCCTCGATGGCCTCCGCCTCGGCGAGGGCGGAGCGGCGCTGCTTCTCGCCCTCACCGGTCAGCCGCGCCCGCTCGGCCTCGCCCTGGGCCGCGGCGATGGCCGCGAGGCGCTCGGCCTCGGCCTGCTTGACCCGGGCGACCCGCTTGGCCTCCGCCTCCTGCTCGGCCTCGTAGCGGCGGGCGTCGGCGGGCTTGCGGACCTGGGTGTCGAGCTGGCGGTCGGTCAGGGCCGCCTGGCGCTCGGCGACCTTCTCCTGCTCGGCGAGGATCTGCTGCTGCCGGTCGGCCTCGGCCAGCGGGCCCGCGGCGTTGGCCTGGGCCGCGGCCGCGTCGGTCTCCGCCTTGATCTCGGCCTGGCGCAGGTACAGCGTCCGCTCGGCGACGGCGATCTCCTCCTCGGCCTTCAGCCGCGCCTGCTCGGCGGCCCGGCGGGAGCTGGCCTCGGCGATGTCGGCCTCCTGCTTGGCGCGGGCGGCCTCCGGCCGGCCGAGGTCCTCCAGGTAGGAGCCCTCGGTGGTGATGTCCTGGATCTGGAAGGCGTCCAGGACCAGGCCCTGCCCGGACAGGCTGGCCTCCGCCTCCTCGGCGACCTGCCCGGCGAAGGCGGCGCGGTCGCGGATGATGTCCTCCACCGACATCCGGCCGACGATCGCGCGCAAGGCTCCGGAGAGCACTTCCTG
This sequence comes from Streptomyces sp. NPDC098789, assembly GCF_044759975.1. Classification (NCBI taxonomy): domain Bacteria; kingdom Bacillati; phylum Actinomycetota; class Actinomycetes; order Kitasatosporales; family Streptomycetaceae; genus Streptomyces; species Streptomyces sp. NPDC098789. Next base: position 80,926 of record NZ_JBIWAJ010000030.1, on the reverse strand, counting down.
GGTGAAGCCGACGATGCCGTCCTGCTGCTGGAGGAAGCGCTGGGCCGCGGCCCGGATGGCGTCCTCGTTGCCGCCGACCTTGACGATCGCGACGCCTTCGAGATTGGCCTTGATGCCGCGCAGCGTGACCGCGCCGCGGACCGCGATCGGGATGTGCCGGCTGGAGAGGTCCAGGGTGTAGCGCTGCTGGACGAAGGGGACGACGAAGACTCCGCCGCCGACCACGACCTTCTGGCCCGTGTTGTCCGTCGAGGTCCGGCCCGTCTCGGGGTCGGTGGACTGCTTGCCGCGGCGGCCCGTGATGATGAACGCCTCACTGGGGCCGGCGACCTTGTAGCGCGTGACGACGGCCAGGGCGAGCAGGACGAGGAGTACGACGACTCCCACGACCGCGATGACGACTGGACTCATGGTGGATCCCCTCTGCCTCCCCCGTGGGGGCAGACCGGTGGTGTACGTACGGGTGAGGTGCCGGTTTCAGCGCTCGACGGCGCGGACACTGACCGAGGAGGAGGACGGCGTCGCCGTCACCCAGACCTCGGTGCCGTGTCCCAAGGGGCCTTCGGCGGTGGCCGCGTACTTCACGGGCTGCCCGGCCAGCCGGAGCATGACCTCGCCGTAGCCGGTCGCCGGAATCGCGGTGACCACGGTGCCGGTCGAACCGACGAGGTCGTCGTGGCGCGGGGCGATCCCGGTGCCGCCCCGCACCAGGGCGCGACCGAGACGGTACGCCGCCCAGCCCGCGCCGGCCCCGGTGACGGAGCCGGCGGCGGTCGCGACCCCCGGCCCGAAGCCCGTGGCGCCGAGCACGATCGCCCCCGTGAAACCGAGCATCGACACGAAGCCCGCGACCACGGGAAGCGACAGCCAGCCGTCGAACAGGCCGCCGAGCGCCCCGTCGAAGACCCCTTCCAACACCCCGTCGAAGATGAGGGAGAAGGCCAGCAGGGCGATCCCCGTGATGCCGAGACCAAGAAACAAGCTCATGCGCGCCTCCCCGCCCGGAGTGCGTTCGCGCCGGACAAGGGCATGGTGTCAGCCGGGAAGGACGCAGCACATTGCCCACCTTCGGCAATCTTTACGCTTCTTTAACGCATACCGGCGGCAGCTCGGGACCCGACGGGAACCGCTCGGGGACCCAGGGGCGGGGCGAGGGCGCCGTCAGCCGTCCCCGGGGTCCGGCCAGGCCAGCAGTCGGGCGCCGATCACCGCGGTCTGGAGCGTGTAGCGGCTCAGCGGGTCCGCCGGGTCGGCCCCGGTCAACGTGTGGATGCGCTCCAACCGGTACGTGAGCGCCCGCGGGCTGAGCGAGAGGCGACGGGCCGCCTCCGTCGAGACGCAGCCGCTGTCGAAGAACGCGGTGAGGGTGTCGAGCAGCGGCCGGGCGCCGCCCCGGGCCGCGCGCAGCGGGCCGAGGACGCTCTCGACGAGGTCGGCCATGGCCTGCCGGTCGCGGGTGAGCACCGGGAAGACGAGCAGGTCGACCGCGTGCAGCACCGGTCCGTCGAGGCCCATCCGCAGGGCGAGGTCGAGCGCGTTCAGCGCCTCTTGGTAGGAGTGGACGACCCCGCCCGGGCCGGGGTGCGTGCGGCCGATCGCGACCCGGCCGCCGTGGGTGACCGTGTGCGCCCGCTCGGCGAAGTGGGCGAGGACGTCCGGCTGGTCCCCCGGGGCCACGCAGATCAGCCGGCCGTCCTTCGTGGTCAGCAGGATCTGCCGGCCCGGGAAGCGGGCCAGGACCGCGGACTCGATGCCGCGGGCCACCGGGTAGCCGTCGCCGTACGGCTCCGGGCCCGCCGCCACGGCGACGGCGTGGGACTGCGACAGCCGCAACCCGAAGCGGTCGGCGCGCTCCGCCAGCCGGCCCAGGTCGCTGCCGCCGTAGAGCAGGTCGTCGATGAACTCCCGGCGGGCCGCCTCCTGTTGGCGCACGGCCTGGTGCTGGGCGCGTTCGTACCCTTCGACGAAGGCGTCCACGGCCTGCTCGACGGCCGCCAGAAGCGGGCCGGACGCGGGGAGGGGGCGCACGGCCTGGGCCGCGGCCAGGTGCGCGCGTATGAGACCGCGCAGCGGGATCCCGTCCTCCGCCGCGCGCTCCCCCTCCGCCCGGCGCGACTCCAGCTCGTCGCGGGTCAGGCGGCGGCCCGTCGCGCACGCGTCCATCAACGATGCCGCGTACCCGGCGAGGTCACGCTCCGCTCCCTGCGGCCCTGCCACGATCCTCCTCCGACTTCCTCCGACCACCCCCGATGCGCTCCGACGCCCTCCGGCCTCGACGCGCCCCCTATTCCCAGTCGTCCCAGGGATCCATCTCGTCCAGGTCGGCCGGCGGCTCGTCGTCGTCCGAGGGCGGCGCGTCGGCGTCGAAGGCCGACCGCGCGGCCGGCGGCGCGGCGGCGGCAGCGGGAGCGGCGGAAGCGGGAGCGGGAGCGGCGGAAGCGGGAGCGGGAGCGGCGGGGTCGGGAGCGGTCGGCCCGGTGGCGGCGCACTGCGCGAGGGTGTCGAGGACACCCTCGGCGTACTTGGTGAGCTTCGCCTCGCCGATGCCGCCGATGGTGCCCAACTCCTCTGCGGAGGTGGGCAGTCGGGTCGCGATCTCGCGCAGCGTCGCGTCGTGGAAGACGACGTACGCCGGTACGCCCTGCTCGCGCGCCGTCGCGGCCCGCCAGCTGCGCAGGGCCAGGAAGACCGGCTCGGCGGCCGCGGGCAGGTCGACCGGTACGCGCGCGCCCTTGCCGGAGCGGGACCCGGACTCCTTGCGGGCCGCGGCGGCGACCGCCTTCTCCTTGCGCATCGGGACGGTGCGGCGCCCGCCCAGCACCTCACCGCTGTCCGGCGCCAGCACGAGCGTCCCGTACTCGCCCTCCACCGACAGCAGCCGCGCCGCCAGCAGCTGGCGCACGACCCCGCGCCACTCCGCGGTGCTCAGGTCCGACCCGATGCCGAACACCGAGAGGGCGTCGTGGTCGAACTGGATGACCTTGGCCGTCTTCTTGCCCTGCAGGATGTCGATGATCTGGCCGGCGCCGAACTTCTGGCGGCGCTCCTTCGCCAGCCGCCACACCGTGGACAGCAGCTTCTGCGCCGCGACCGTCCCGTCCCAGGACTCGGCGGGCGTCAGGCAGGTGTCGCAGTTGCCGCACGCCTCGCCCGACTGCCCGAAGTACGCCAGCAGCCGCGTGCGACGGCACTCGACCGTCTCGCACAGCGCCAGCATGGCGTCCAGGTGCATGCCCAGGGAGCGGCGCCGGGCGTCGTCGCCCTCGGAGCCCTCGATGAGCTTGCGCTGCTGGACCACGTCCTGCAGGCCGTACGCCAGCCATGCCGTGGCGGGCTCGCCGTCGCGCCCGGCGCGGCCGGTCTCCTGGTAGTAGCCCTCGACCGACTTCGGCAGGTCGAGGTGGGCCACGAAGCGCACGTCCGGCTTGTCGATGCCCATGCCGAAGGCGATGGTGGCGACCACCACGATGCCGTCCTCCCGCAGGAAGCGCGACTGGTTCGCCGCCCGCGCCCGGGCGTCCATGCCGGCGTGGTAGGCCACGGCGTCGATGCCCTGCTCCACGAGGAACGCCGCGGTCTTCTCCACGGAGGCCCGCGAGAGGCAGTAGACGACCCCGGCGTCCCCGGCGTGCTCGCTCCGGATCAGCTCCAGCAGCTGCTTCTGCGGGTTGTTCTTCGGGGCGATGCGGTACTGGATGTTCGGCCGGTCGAAGCTGGCGACGAAGTGCCGGGCGTCCTCCAGGCCGAGCCGCGCCACGATCTCGGCGTGCGTGGCCGCGGTGGCCGTCGCGGTCAGCGCGACCCGCGGCACCTTGGGCCAGCGCTCGTGCAGCATGGACAGCGCGAGGTAGTCGGGCCGGAAGTCGTGGCCCCACTGGGCGACGCAGTGCGCTTCGTCGATCGCGAAGAGCGAGACCTTGCCCCGGTCCAGCAGCCGCTGCGTGCCCTCGGTGCGCAGCCGCTCGGGGGCCAGGTAGAGCAGGTCCAGCTCGTCGGCGAGGAAGGCCCGCTCGACGGCCTGGCGCTCCTCGAAGTCCTGGGTGGAATTGAGGAACCCGGCCCGCACCCCGAGCGCGGTGAGCGCGTTGACCTGGTCCTGCATCAGCGCGATGAGCGGGGAGATCACCACGCCCGTGCCCTCTCTGACGAGCGCCGGGATCTGGTAGCAGAGCGACTTGCCGCCGCCGGTCGGCATCAGGACGAGGGCGTCACCGCCGCCGACGACCTGCTCGATGATCTCCTGTTGCGCACCGCGGAAAGAGCTGTATCCGAAGACGCGGTGCAGTACCTGCAGAGCATCGGAGATCTCGGGGGAAGCGTCCGGAAGGGCCATCCGTGAAGCCTAGCGGCACCCGCGGACACCCGGCTCCGCCCGCCCGAACCTGTGGACAACCTCGTCCGCGGCCGCTCAGGTGGTCAGCTCAGGTGGTCAGCTCCCGCGGGTCCAGCGGGATCCGCCACAGGTTGCGGCGGTGGACGGATTCCAGCTCCGCCTGGAGCGGGGAGGGCGGCACCGCGAGCACCGCGCAGGCGGCGTGGGCCAGGCAGTAGCGGGACACCGAGGGCCGCAGGAGCCGGCGCAGCGGGGCGCGCGAGCCCGTGCCCACCACGAGGAGGTCCTCCGGGCCGCGCGCGGTGTCCACGAGGGCCGCCCCCGGTGTCCCCCGGACCGCGACGCCGGCCAGGGGGACCCCCGGCGGTGCGGCGCCGAAAGCGGTGTCGAGCACCTCCCGCAGCCGCTCGACGGCCGCGGTCCGGCAGGCCGCCAGGACCTGCGTGGTCCCCTGGCCGCGGCCGGCGAGGTCACCGCCCGGCGATTGCCAGGCGAGGACCACCCACAGCTCGGCGCCGCGCACGCGGGCCTCCGCGACGGCCCGGTGCAACGCCGCCAGGCTCCCCGGGGTTCCCGTCGCCCCGACCACGACTCTCCGCACGGCCTCGTTCCTCTCCCTCGTCCACTGCAGCGTCCACTGCTGCGTCCACCCGTCCCATGGAAGGGCCCGGGCAGGGGGCGGGGGCGGTCACTGACGCCTTCCTGACGCGGTGGCCCGTAACCCGTACGGGTCCCTGACGCGGGAGGGCCAGGGCCGTCAGTGACCCGTCAGGACCCGGCCCGTCACCGTATGGGTCGCGTCATGAGGGGGGACGGGACGCACGGCCGCGGGGATAGCTTCGAAGCCTCGTCCGGGCCGCCTCCCCGCGGCCCGGACGTGAACCGTCGTTCGTGCGAGGCCGGGAGGGCCCCATGTGTGGAATCCAGTACGCCGACGACCCCGAGCCCGAGGAACAGGTCCCGGCCCGGCCCCTCTACGTACCCGCCCGGCCCGGCGGGACGCACCTGGTGGTGCGGCTGTTCCGCACCCCGCTCGGCACGCGCACCGCCGTCGGCTTCACCAGCGCCGACCGGCTGGCCGCCACGCTCGGCGCGTCCCAGCCCTGGATCCGGCTCTCCGAGAGCGCGCTGCGGTCGATGGCCGAACCGCTGGGCGCGTCCCTGCTGACGCTCGACCCGACGCTCACCGCCGCCCCGGTGGCGGCCACGGGCGCGGGCGGCGATGCGGCGGCCGGCGAACGGCGACCGGATCCGGCACCCAGGACGCCCGTGGCGCCGCAGGCGCCCGGGACCACGGCCCGGACCGCCTGAGAGGAGTCGCTCCATGACCATCACCGTCCTCCCCGAGATGCCGGCCGGCGCCGACGAACTGTCCGTCTGGCCCGCCTCCACGACCCCGCTCCCCCACGGCGGCCTGGCCGTCGGCGGGGTCCCGCTCGGCGAGATCGCCGACCGGTTCGACACCCCGGCGTACGTGCTGGACGAGGGCGAGGTGCGCGGGCGCTGTCGTACCTACCGGGACGCCTTCCCCGACGCCGACGTGCTCTACGCCGCCAAGGCCTTCCTCTCCCGCGCGATGGTGCGCTGGGTGTCCGAGGAGGGGCTGGGCCTGGACGTGTGCTCCGCCGGGGAGCTGGAACTCGCCGTCACCGCCGGCTTCCCGGCCGAGCGGATCGTGCTGCACGGCAACGCCAAGGCGCCCCGCGACCTGGAGGCGGCGCTGCGGCTCGGCGTGGGGCGGATCGTCATCGACGGTCCGTCCGAGATCGCCCGGATCGCGGCGGCCGTAGGCCCCGAGGGGCGCCAGAAGGTCATGGTGCGGGTGGTGCCGGGCGTCTCCGCGGGCGGCCACGACAAGATCCGTACCGGTACGGACGACCAGAAGTTCGGCCTGTCCCTCACCGATGGCGGCGCGCAGCACGCGATCGCCCGGATCCTCGGCCAGCCGCAGCTCGAACTGACCGGTCTGCACTGCCACATCGGCTCGCAGATCTCCGACGTGAAGCCCTACCTGGTGGCGCTGCGCCGCATGGTGGGCCTGATGGCCCGCGTCCGGGACGCGCACGGGGTGGTGCTGCCCGAGCTGGACATGGGCGGCGGACACGCCGTCGCCTACCGGCCGGGCGATCCCGCCCTGGACCTCACCGCGCTCGCCCGCAGGATGCGCGCGGAGCTCGTGGCGGGCTGCGCGGCGGCGGGCCTGGCCGTGCCGCGCCTCGCCGTCGAGCCGGGGCGGGCCGTCGTCGGACCGGCCGGGGTGGTCCTCTACCGGGTGCTCGCGGTCAAGCGCACGGGCGCCACGGTGTTCGTCGCGGTCGACGGGGGCATGAGCGACAACCCGCGGCCGGCCCTGTACGGGGTGCGCTACGCGCCCCGACTGATCGGCCGGACGGCGACGGCGCCACCGTGCACGGCGACCGTCGTCGGCCGCCACTGCGAGGCCGGGGACGTGCTCGCGGCCGACGTGGAACTGCCGGGGGACGTCCACCCCGGCGACCTGCTCGCCGTACCGGTGGCGGGCGCGTACCAGCTGTCGATGGCCTCCGGCTACAACCTCGTCGGCCGTCCCGCGGTCATCGGGGTGCACGGGGGCACCGCCCGGCTGCTCGTCCGGCGCGAGACGCTGGACGACTTCCGCCAGCGGGACGTCGGCGCGTAGGCCCTTCGGCGTCCGGTCGTGGTCAGGGGCCGGCGGAGAAGGGGGTGGCGGAGAAGGGGTTGGCCGGGGCGGTGCTGGCCACCGTGACCACGGCCGCGCGCCGGTGGTCCGTCCACTCCAGGAGCCGTACGTCCGCCCGCTCCCGGCCCGCCTTGAAGAGGGCCTCCCGGCGCACCCACAGCCGCAGCAGCTCCGGGCCGGGGTCGGGCAGGGCCGCGGCCCGGCGCAGCTCGGCCGCGGGCAGCAGCCGGCCCCACACCGACAGCGGGCCCGGGCGGCGCGTCGCGGGTTCCACGTCGATGCCGACCGCGCCCGGGCCGACGGCGGCCGCGACCACCCCGTCCGCGTGGCTCAGGCTGACGCCGACGTCGGGGCGGCCGGGCAGGTACGGGCGCCCGTGCCCCGATCGCGCGCACTCGGCGCAGTACTGGGCCGGGGCCGATGCCCGCGGCGCGAGCCCGGTGAACCGGGCGATGCACAGGCGCACCAGCAGCCGGGCCGCCAACACGTCGTCGCGGCGGGCCGGCACCCGGATGGGGGCCAGCCGGCGCCGTTCCCACGGCGCCAACAGGCCCTCGTGCAGATCCGGGTGGGCCAACACCTCGCCGGTGGTGGCCACCACGGCCACGGCCGTGCGGTCGTCCCCGGCCATGCGGTCGGTCAGCCGGCCGAGGCGGCGGCGTCGGCCAGTGCGGCGCCGCTCAGGAAGCGCTCCCGGACGCGGGCGAGCGTACGGAAGTCGTCGATGGTGACCTGCTGGAGGTCGATGGTGGCGTCGGAGATCTCCTCCAGCAGGTCGATGAACTCCAGGAAGTCCATCGAGTCGATGAGACGGGCCTCGATGAGGTCCTCGTCGGCCTCGATCTCGCCCTGGAGACCGGGGTTCTTCTCGTGCAGCCACGCGGTGATGCGTTCCATGGGACGGGGGTTCTCCTTGCTGATCACGGTGGGTGGTCGGCGGCGGGGCCGCTCAGGCGCGGGCGTCGCGCAGTCGGTCCAGCGCCCGCTCGGGGGTGCCGTGGGCGAGGACCATCGCGTGCACCCAGCGCTCGACGCCGAAGGCGACGCAGCCGCTGTACGCCGGTCCGTGCGAGCCCGCGCGGATGTCGAGCCGCTCGCCGAAGAAGTTGCGGTGCCGGTTCACGGATGCGATGGCGGTGCCGTCGGGTGCGCTGAACTCGTGCTTGACCGGATCCAGCGCCATGAGCCGGGCCCGGGAGCCGCCCTTGTCGTAGAAGGGGTCGTCGGCCACGGCCCGGGTCAGCTCCAGCCCGAGGATTGCGGCCAGTTCCTGGATGAACTCGGCGCCCTGCTCCAGGTGTTCCACCGCCCCCGACTTCGTACCGAGGTACAGGACCTCACGCATGTGGAAGCCCCAGAGGCGGCGCAGCCCGTCGTAGTGGGTCTCGTTGCGGAAGCAACGGCCGGTCGCGGAGAGCCGCAGCCCGTCCTCGCCGACGTCCCGGCCTTCCAGGGAGAGCAGCAGGCCGTAGCAGGTGGCGGACGGCAACAGGTGGCCGGTCGGCCGCAGGGGGAGCTCGCCGGGCGCTTCGCCGGCCGCCAGCCCGTCGAAGGCCTCCGGGGCGAAGCGGCCGGCGGAGACGCCGAGATGGGGGAAGTTGCGGAAGTAGTCGAGGCGGGCCAGGCCCTCGGCGGCGAGCAGCGGCGGCCCCATCACCTCGGGGGCGGCGAGCCGTGCGGCCAGCCCGGTGAGCAGCTCGTCCAGACCGCGCAGCAGGGCGGTGTGGACCGGGTCCAGCGTGATCAGCCCCGGACCGGGGTTCTTCAGACCGCCGTCCGGCAAGGCGGTGATGCTGGGTGTGCTCATGAGATCCGCTCCCTCTGGGCGTGGATGAACAGTCGTCAAGGGTGTTGGCCGGATGGGCGAAACGAAAGGTGGTGGCGGCGCGTTCGCATCGGTGCGAACGGCCGTGCACACGGCCGCCGTTGGCCTCGGCACAGCGAGGAAGGCGGCTGACGCTCCGTCAAGGACAGGAGCTGCGTTACCAGGACCCTAAGCCAGCCACTCGGGCATTGTCTAGACCAAAGTCGTCATACCGGCGATCATCGTCGGCAGGGGCGTTTCGGGACCGAAAGTATCGCAATCAGCATATTGAGACGCCCCTTGACAGCAGCTATGGTCTAAACCAATCCTGCTGAACATGACGACACCTGCCCCCGACAGTCGCCCCCGCCGTCCCCGCCCCAAGCTGCATCGAGCGCCCTCGGACCGCCCCTACTTCAGCGCGGACGGCGAGTCCTACCTGGCCCAGACCACCTTGCGGGAGCTGACCAAGTCGCGACCACTGCGGGTGCTGTCCGAAGCGGACTTCGCCCACTGGCAGACCTACGGCTACGTCATCGTCCGCGAGGCGATACCGGCCCCGCAGGCGCGCCGCCTGCTCGACTTCACCTGGGAGTTCCAGGGACTCGACCCGGACCGGCCGGACACCTGGCACGAGGACCGCCCCTTCCGCTCCGAGTTGGACCAGCAACTGCACGTCTACGGCTTCGTGGAGGCCTACCACCACCAGTTGCTCTGGGACAGCCGCCAGTCCCAGCGGGTGTACGACGCCTTCGTCGACGTCTGGGACTGCGAGGAGCTGTGGGTCACCCTGGACCGGCTCAACCTCAACCCGCCCAACGTCAAGAACCGCGACCGCGCGCTGATCGACCCCACCGACCGGGGCTTCGACATCGAGCTGCACTGGGACATCGACACCACCCTCGGCGTGCCCCCGCAGCGCGTACAGGGCATCATCGCCCTCAACGACACCAGCGCCGAGCTGGGCGGATTCCAGTGCGACCCGGAACTGTTCCGGCAGTTCGAGGAATGGAAGATCGACCAGCCGGCCGAGCGCGACCCGCTGCGCCCCGACGTGGACCGCACCGATTTCCCCGTCGTGCGGCCCGAACTGCACCCCGGCGACCTGCTGATCTGGAACGGCCTCCTCGCCCACGGCGTCGCGCGCAACACCTCGAAGGACGGGGCGCGGGCGGTCCAGTACCTGTCGATGATGCCCGCGCTGGAGGAGCACGAGCGGCTGCGCCGTTCCCGCGTCGACTCCTGGCGCCACCTGCGCACCCCGCGCTGGAACCGCACCCTGGTCGGCGACCCGGTGCGGCACGAGTCCGAGCGCTACCCCACGGCCACCTTGAATCCGCTCGGCAGCCGCCTCCTCGGACTCACCTCGTGGACGGACGCCGACGCCGACGCCGACACGGTCGCCGACACCGACACGGTCGCCGACACCGAGACCAACACCGACGCGGTCGCCGGGCAGAGCGAGGAGTCCTCGTGCGCCGTGTCTGCCTGACCCTTCCCACCAACCGCTCCTGCACCGAGGCCATCGCGTCGATCGGCGCGGAGGCCGCCCACGGCGCACGCCACTTCGGCGTCGAGGTGCACCTGCTGATCCTGGACTCCTCCGACGCCGCGGTGCTCGCCGAGCACCGCGAGGCCGTACGGGCGCTGCCCGCGGTGCCCGGCGTGGTGGTCCACCACCTCGACGAGGACGCGCAGCGGGACTTCCTGCGCCGGGCGATCGCCCGCTCCGGCATCGCCGAAGCGGACCGGGTGCTCGACCTGATGCTGCCGTCCGGCGTGTCCTACGGCGCCTGCACCAACCGGGCCTTCCTGATCGCGGAGGCCCTGGGCTGCGCGTCGGTGCACCGCCGGGACTCCGACAGCCGCTACCAGTACCTCGACGGGGAACCGGTCTTCCCCCTGCACCACGAACTGACCTCCCTGGGCCGGCCCGCCTCCGAGGTGGCGGGGCTGATGTCCCGGAGCAGACTGACCCCCGCGGCGGCGGACCGGCCGGTGGCCATGGTCGGCGCCTCCTTCGTCGGCGAGATGTCCGTGGACGTGGCCGACATCCAGCGGCTCGACCCCGCGGTCTACGACGACGTCATCGGCCTTTCGGTACCGGCCGGGTTGGCGGAGATCTGGCGCAAGAACCTGATCGCGCAGTCCTTCCGCGGCGCCGGGACCACCCCCTTCACCACCGACCACACCACGCTCACCCACGTCAGCCCGATGCGCGTGGACATGTGCAACATCGCCCTCGACCGCGCGGTCTACGGCCGGGTGCCCCTGCCGCCCGCCACGGACACCATCGGCAGCGACTACTTCCTCATCCACCTGGTCGACGACGCCCGGCTCCCGGGCGTCCTGCACAACCGGCACATCGTCAACTACCACACCGACGAGCGCCGCGGCGATGCCGGATTCCTCGCCTACCAGGAGCGGTTCGCGAAGTACCTGCTGTCCACCGGCTACCTGAACGCCGTGTACGCCCGGATGGCGGCGACCGCGGACGGCCTCCTCGACGCCGCGGGCCTGGTCCGCGCGGCCGCCGTCGCCGGGGTGGTGCGCGAGAGCACGCTGGCGGACGCGGTCCGCACGGAGAACGCCGAACGGCTCGACGTCCTCGACCGCTCCTACCGCAAGCTGGGCGGCCGCTACGAGGCCGTCGCGGACGCGCTCGCCGCCCGCCGCGACGGGCTGTTGGACGAAGCCCACGCGGACATACGGGAGTTCGCGCTCCTCATCGACGCGTGGGAGCCCCTGGTCCGGGCGTGCGCGGCCGAGGGCCTCGCGCCCGTCGACCGGCCGGCGGGCATCCGTACGAGCACGGTCACCGTCGCGTACGCGGGCGGCGCGGAGCGCCGGGGCCCCGTCACCATGGGCCAGGCCAACATGATCCGCTGCATCCTGCGGGACGACCCGGCGCACATCAACATCCACGACGTGTGGCCGGTGCCCGAGGGGACCGACCTGGACACGGCGATCGACGCGCTGCGCGCGCTGGTCGTACGGCACGAGGCGCTGCGCACCACCTTCCCGGCCACCCCGCACGGCGCGCAGGCCGAACAAATGGTCGCTCCCGAGGGCGAGTTCACGGTCACCGTGCTCGACCACGACGAACTCCCCGCCCAGCCGGCGCGGTACGCCGATACGCTGGCCCGCCGGGCCCGCGCCGAACGCTACGCCCTGGACCGGGACTTCCCGCTGCGGATCTCCCTCGTCTGCGAGCGCGGCGCGCCGGCCTTCGTGGCCCTGGTGTCCAGCCACGCCGTGGCGGACGGCAGCGCCCTCGCCGTCCTGCGGGAGGAGTGGCTCACCGTACTGGCGGGCGGGTCGCTGGAGCCCGTGACGGCCTTCACCCCGCTCGACCTCGCCGCCGAGGAGGCCACCCCGAAGGGGCTGCGCAAGTCCCAGGCCTCCCTGCGCTATTGGGAGGAGATCCTGCGCACCGGGCCCCAGGCCATGTTCGCGGAGCCGCGCGCCGAGGGCGTCGACGTGCGCATGTCCCAGCTCACCCTCCGGTCCCCGCGCGGCGCGCGGGCGCTGGCCCGCGTGGTGGAGCGCACCGGCAGCCTCCCCTCGACCGTGCTGCTCACGGCGTGGTGCGCGCTCATCGCCCACCGCGCGGGTCAGCGCACCTGCGTCGCCGCGGTGCCGACCTCCAACCGGTTCCTGCCCCGGCTGGCCCGCTCGGTGAACACCGTGTCCCAGGACGCGCTGCTCTCGCTCGACGTCACGGCCCCGTCCTTCGACGCGCTCCTGCGCAAGGCCTGGGGGGCGGCGCTCAACGCCTACCGGCACAGCCGGTTCGACTCGGTCCTCCTGTGGGAGATGATCGGCCGGGTCACCGCCGAGCGCGGCAGCCACTTCGCGCGCGACGTGGTCTTCAACGACGTGAGCAACCTGCCGTCCACGTCGGCGTCCGCCGTCGCCGCCGAGGGCGGGAGCGAGGGCGAGGGCGACGACGCGGCGGAGCCGGAGCTCAGCTGGGGCCCGGAGCAGGTGCTCCCGACCCGGGTGCTGGCCTTCGCGCACCAGACGGACCCCGTGCTCCACATCGCGATGTGGGCCGACCCCGGGCTCTTCGACGGGGACGAGGCGGAGGGCTTCCTCACCGGTCTCGTCCGGCTGCTGGAGGCGGCCGCGACCGAGGACGTGCCGCTCGCCGCGCTCACCGAGGTGACGGGGGTCCGCCCCGTCGAACGCGGCCCGGACTGGGAGCTGGTGGACGGCTCCTGGGTCTCGCCGCCCGCCGTGGCGCGGGCGCTGGGCGAGGCCCTGGGCGGCCTCCCCGTGCACGTCGTCTCGGACGGCGCGGGCACGTCGGACACCTCCGCCACCGCGGACGCCCCCGGAGCGCCGGACCCGGGCCTCACCGCCTTCATCGCCGCCGGCGGCGAGCCGTTGACGCCGGCGGCGGCGCACGCCGCGCTGATGGACGTGCTCCCGGGCCGTCCGGGGGTCCTGGCGCCCCACCGCTACGTGATCGTGAAGGACCCGCCGGCGCGGGCCGACCTGAGCGGCGCGTGGCTCCAGCAGCAGATCCTCACGGAAGGGAACGGCCGGGAACGGCGGATGTCACATGACGATGGATGAGGTAACCGTCCGGCCGGAGCGGGTCCCGCTCCCCAGCCCCTGGCGGTCGAACCGCTTCCGCCTGTTCTTCACGGCCCGCAGCACCTCGCTGTTGGCCGACGGCATGCTGATGGTGTCGCTCACGACCGCCGTGCTGGGCGCGGGGTACGGGGCGAGCGGCGTGGGCTACGCGCTGGCCGCGTGGATGGCCCCGATCGTGCTGCTGGTGCTCTTCGGCGGCGTACTGGCCGACAAGTTCACCCCGCAGGTGATGATGGTCGGCGCCGACGTGGTGCGGATGTTGGCCATGCTCGCCCTCGCGGCGCTGCTGGCCGGGGACCACGTACGGCTGTGGCAGGTGATGGCGCTGCTGGCGCTGAGCGGCGCGGCGACCGCGATGTTCCAGCCCGGTCTGGCGAGCCTGGTCCCCCAGGTCGCCGAGGACATCCAGCGGGCCAACGCGCTGCTGCGGATCTCCGAGGCGATCTGCACGCTGCTCGGCCCCGGCGTGGCCGGTCTCCTCGTGGCCTACTGGGACGTGGCGGGATCCTTCGTGGTGATCGCCGCCTTCTACGCGCTCAGTGCGCTCGGACTGACGCCGTTGCGCAAGCTCGGCACCGCCCGGGACGAGAGCGACGAGCCGATGTCGCGCAGGCTGGTCACGGGGTGGCACGAGTTCCGGTCGCGTTCCTGGCTCTGGGGGGTCATCGCCGTCTGGGCGGTCTACGGGCTCTTCGTCTTCGGCCCGGCGCTGCCGCTCGGCGCGGCCCTGCTCACCGAACAGCACGGGGCGAGCGGCTACGGCTGGATCGCCTCCGCCGACGGCGCCGGGACGATCATCGGCGGCCTGCTCGGGATGCGGGTGCGGCCCGCCCGCCCGCTGGTCGCGGGGGCCTGCGCGATGTTCTTCTTCTCGCTGAACCCGCTCGCGCCCGCCCTGGGTTGGTCCTTCACCGCCACGGCGCTCACCGGTGTGCTGGCCGGCTGCGGGTTCGCCTTCTGGGGCGTCATGTGGGCGACCACCGTGCAGTCCCACATCCCGTTGGCCGTGCTCAGCCGGGTCTCGGCCTACGACGTGGCCGGATCCATCATGGTCATCCCGCTGGGCCGGGCGCTGGCGGGCCCGGCCGCCGAATCCTTCGGCGCCGACCGCGTGCTGCTCTTCTCCTCGGTGGTGGGCATCGTCTGCATCGCGGTGATGCTGTCCGTACCCGCGATCCGCGCCCTCGGCCGGGCACCGGAGCCCGACGTGCGGTGAGCGCGGTAGCGGGTGCCGTCGGTCCTCCCCCGCCTCCCCCCGGGGCGGGCCGACGGTTTCCCGCCACGCCGATCGTGGCCCGAATCCTTCGAACGGGACCCGAACGCGGGCTTCCCGATCTACGCTCACGGCATGTCTCTGCGTCGCGCGTTACACGTATTCATGGTCCTCGCCGTGGCCCTGACCGGACTGGCCGGGGGCGCCACCGGCGTCGCCTGGGCCGACGGGAACGGCTCGTCCGGCGGCCGTCAACTGCTCTTCTACAACCACGCCTACGGGGTCCTGGACCGCGAGACGGCGGATGCGATCGAACAGTCCACCTACCTGCCGCGGTTCGCCAACTTCCAGGTCCGCACCACGACCGGCGCGAACGGGGAGAAGTGGACCGGCCGGTACCTGATGGGCCGCGAGACCTACCTCGAACTCTTCGGGGTCGGTGACGTCCCCGGCCAGGACGGCGTCCTCGGCGCCGGCGGCATGGGGCTCTCGGTGGAACGCGCCGGTGACCTCGCCACGGTGACCGGGCGGCTGCCCGGCCAGGGCGTCCCGAACCCGATCTCCTTCCGCCAGACCCGCGACTTCGGCGACGGCGTCCCGGTGCCGTGGTTCGACGCCGTCTTCACCTCCGAGCAGTACGACGGCTTCGGCGCCTGGGGCATGGAGTACCGGCCCGAGTACTTCGCCGACCCGCGCGGCAGGACCGAACCGGCGAGCCACGCCGGTGACGTCGGCCGCGAGCGCTACCTCTCCGACGACTACCGCGACCACCTGATGCGGGACGTGACCTCCGTCCGCCTCGGGATCACCGCCCGCGACCTCGCCAACACCGTGCCGCTGCTGCGTGCCGGCGGGTTCGCCGTCCGGGAGCTGCCCGGCGGCTCCGTCGTGGCCGAGGGCGGCGGCACCACCATCCGCCTGGACTCCGTGGCCCGCGAGGACGCCGGGCTGCGCCGGGTGGAGATGTCCCTCAACCACCCGGTGGCCCGCCACGAGGAGCGCCTCGGCCGCTCGACCCTCGTGGTCGGCCCGGGCGCCCGCGCCGTGTGGACCTTCGGCGATGCCCGCTGACGTCCGGCGCTGACGTGCGCCGTCACGCCCCTCGGGGTGTGACGGCGCACGGCGGCCCGGGGGGGCGCTGGGCGGACCCGGGGGGGGGGTGGTGGGGGGACCCGCCCCCCTGGTGCGGGCCCAGGTGGGCGGCGGCACCGGC
>NZ_JBIWAJ010000030.1:0-65071 GCF_044759975.1 Streptomyces sp. NPDC098789 | reverse complement strand
GCGGCGCCCGCCGCCCGCCCGCCCGGGGGGGGCGGCCGGGGCCCCCGCGCGGTGGGCCCCTGCGGGGATGCCGGCGCAGGGCGGGGGGGGCGGGGCGCCGCCCCCCCCGGGGGGGGGGGCGGGCCCACGTCGGCACGGGTCAGCGCTGGTCGGACCGGGCGGGGCTGTCGTCGAGGAAGCCGCCCGACTGGTGCTGCCACAGTTTCGCGTAGGCACCGTCGCAGCCGAGCAGCTCCTGGTGCGTGCCCTGTTCGACGATCCTGCCCCGGTCGAGGACGACGAGCCGGTCCATGTGGGCCACCGTGCTGAGGCGGTGCGCGACCACGAGCGCCGTCCGCCCCTCCATCAGACGCCACAGGGCTTCCTGGACCAGGATCTCGCTCTCCGAGTCCAGGGCGCTGGTCGCCTCGTCCAGCAGCAGGATCGGCGCGTCGCGCAGGATCGCCCGGGCGAGCGCGACGCGCTGGCGCTGTCCGCCGGAGAGCTTGACGCCGCGCTCGCCGACCATGGTGTCCAGGCCGAGGGGCAGGGCGTCCGCGAACTCCGAGACGTGCGCCGCGTCGGCGGCGCGGCGCACCTCCGCCTCGGTGGCGTCCGGGCGGGCGAAGGTGATGTTCTCCCGCAGCGTGCGGTGGAACATGGCCGGGTCCTGCGGCACGTAGGCCATCAGGCCGCGCAGGTCCCGCTGCCGCATCCGGCTGATGTCCTGCCCGCCGACCAGGATCCGGCCGGCATCGAGGTCCGTCATCCGCAGCAGCAGCCGGGTGAGGGTGGTCTTGCCCCCACCGGACCGCCCCACGAAGCCGATCTTCGCCCCGCTCGGCACCTCCAGGTCGAGCCCCTCGAAGAGCGGGGCCGAGCCCGCGTGGGCGAAGTCCACCCGCTCGAAACGGATGTCCGCGGACCGGGTCGGCGGCGGCTGCGGCACCTGCGGATCGACGACGGTGGGCGGCTGCAGCAGCAGTTCGGTGAACTGCGCGGCCTCCGTCATCGAACTCTCCACGCGGCGGTAGACCTGGTTGAACTCGAACATGATCCGGGTGGCGTTGGAGAAATACGTGAAGGCCACCACGACCGCTTCCACGCCGTGCCCGCGCGCCGCGATCCCGACCGCGAGCAGCAGGCCCAGGGCGTTGGTGAGCACCGACAGCGGCGCGACGACGGTGTCGATGCGCAGGTTGCCGTAGTCCCACGACCGGAGCATGTGGCCCCGCGACTCGGCCACCCGCGAGCGGTGCTCGGCGGCCTCGCCCTCCTGCGCCGCGAAGGCGTGGATCGTGTCCATGTTCATGAGGGTGTCGGAGACGTGCCCCGACACCCTGGCGATCGCCTCCTCGCGCCCGCGGACGAGCGCTTGGCGGCGGCGGACGAGCGGAATCACGCAGGCCGCGGTCAGCGCGATCATGGACAGCAGGGCCACGACCAGCAGCGGGTCGTACTGCCAGAGCACCACCGACCCGAAGAGCAGCGGCACGAAGCGGCCCACGACCGCGAAGGTCAGCGTGTCGACCAGTTCCTCGAAGCGCGAGGCGAAGCTCAGCACGCGCTTGGTCAGTGATCCGGCGAAGTTGTCGTGGAAGAAGGCCGCGTCCTTCGCGAAGAGTTCGTCCATGCCGATCACGTACAGGTTCTCGATGCCGCTCGCGTCGAGCCGGTTCAGGCAGTGCAGCCCGATGCGCCACATCGCTTCGGAGAACAGGAGCACCCCCGCGAAGGCGAGGACGTACGGGAGCAGCGCCGCGAAGCCGGGCACGTCGTCGCCCGCGATGCGGCCCACGAGCTTCGCGACGATCAGCGGGGCGATGTAGTTGATGCCGATGTTGCCGACGGCGGGCAGCAGCATGCTGGGCGCGGTCAGCCACCGGCGTCGCGCCAACTCCCGCCCGTAGTAACGGAGTGCGAGGAGCACCGGCCCCTTCGCCGGTGGGTCGCCTCGTGCTGCGGACGTGTCCATGGTCCCCCTGCGTCATCATGCGGCGGTCGCGAAACCGCAGTCTCCCGCGCGTGCGTCCGGGCCGTCCAAACCTTTTCCCGTGTGGGTGACGCCCCCGCACGGGCGGACGACGTACGCGGCGGACGGGGCCGTGCCACGCTGGAAGCGGTGCCGGGTCCGCGTCGACCGGGGGCCAACGACCTCGCCCTCGCCCTCGTCGCCGCCCACCTCCAGGAGGGGTGACGTACCCGCGGGTATGGTCCTTTGGGCAGAGGTCGCCGCTCTTCGTCCTGCCACAGATGTACGGACACATCGGCTCAGAGGGGGACTCCACCCGCCGGTCCGTCTCCTACCTTCTTGATCAATGCGGAGTTCACCGCTCCACGGGGCGCACCGTTCCCTGGAGTTCACTGCTCCGCTTCGGCGATCGAGAAGCGAGACGACCATGTACGGCAAGGCATTCGCGCCCGAGTACCAGGGCTCCTTAGGAGAGCTCTCCGTCAACACCTCGCTGGAGGAGGTGCTGGAGAAGGCCCTGGAGGAGCGCCGGCGGGCCGATGCGGGCGGGGGCGGCGCCGCATCGGCGCACGCCGGGCTCGCCGTCGCCGAGGCCAGCAGGCGCCTCGGCCGGGTCGAGGAGGCCGAGCAGGCGTGGAAGGACAGCTACCGGGCGGCCCGCGGCGCCGGTGACCAGGGCGCGATGGCCTGGGCCGTGTGGAGCGGCGGCACCCTGGCCCGCCAGCGCGGCGCGCTCCCGCTGGCCCGACGCAGGCTCGCGCTCGCCGCCGAACTCGCCGAACGCGGCGGGGACGTCGTGGCCCGCGGCTACTCGCTGGCCGGACTCGCCGAGACGGGTCGCATCCAGGGCGACTACCCGGCCGTCGCCGCGCTCCACGAGAAGCTGCTGGCCGAGGCGCGCCGCCGGGGTGAGGCACGACACACGGTGTGGGCGCTGGAGGGCATCGCGCAGATGCACCGGGGCACCGGCTCCTTCGACACCGCGCTGGCCCTCTTCGAGGAGGCGGCCGGGATAGCGGGGGCGGCGGGCGACGACCGGGGGCGGGCCTGGGCGCTGCGCGGGATAGCCGACGTCCGCTCCGCACGGGGCGAGACCGACCCCGCCCTGGCCCTGCTGTCCGAGGCGGAGCGGATCTGCCGGGAGATCCAGCTGGTGAGCGCGCTGGCCTACAACCTCAAGATGCGCGGCAACGTCCTCTACCGCGCCGGGCGCTACCCCGAGGCCGAGGAGTGCTACACCGAGGCGCTGCGGGAGTTCCGCGCGATGGACGAACCGCGGGGGAAGGCCCTGTCCGGGCTGGGTCTGACCAAGGCCCGGGCCCGGCAGGGGCGTGCGGCGGGTCGGACCGCGGCCGACCTCGACGAGCTGGAGGTCGCGCTGGTCGGCATCGGGCTCCAGCACGCCCGTGCCATGATCGAGCGGGCGCGTGCGGAGCTGGGCATCGTCTCCGGGGGGCCGGGAACGAGCGCCGCCGACACCGCCCCGGTCCGCTGAACCCGAGCCCGCCCGCCCCTCCCGCACGGCCCACGACAGGAGCACCGCCCATGTCCGCGCAGACCGGTCCGCCCGCCCCCACGCTCCCCGCGACCCTGCTCCGCTCCCGGCGCCTGGTCGAGCCCGCGCTCCGCAAGGCCGTCCAGGAGCTGCACCCGACGCCCGGTCTGATCGCCTCCCACGCCTTCGGCTGGTGCGACGAGGACGGCACCCCGACCGACGACCCGGGCAGCAAGGGGATACGTCAGGCGCTCGCCGTCCTGGGCGCGGAGGCGGTGGGCGCCGCCGGGGAGGTGGCCGTGCCGGCCGCCGTGGCGATCGAGCTGGTGCACACCTTCTCGCTGGTGCACGACGACATCATGGACGGGGACGAGCGGCGGCGGCACCGGGCCAGCTCGTGGAAGGCCTTCGGCACCGGGCCGGCCGTACTGGCGGGCGACGCGCTCTTCGCCCTCGCCGTGCGCACCCTGGCCGAGGTCCCGGGCGAGCGGGGCGGGGAGGCACTGCGGCAGCTCACGGTGACCCTGGGCGAGCTGGTGCACGGGCAGGCCGACGACCTGCTGTTCGAGACCCGGCCGTGGACCGGGCCGGGGGCCGTGGACCTCGCCGAGTACCGGGCGATGGCGGACCGCAAGACCGGTTCCCTGCTCGCGTCCGCCATGACCTTGGGGGCCGTGCTCGCCGGGGCGTCGCCGGAGGCGGTGGCCGCCCTCTCCCGGGCGATGCGCCAGTGGGGCGTCGCGTTCCAGGGGCTGGACGACCTGCTGGGCGTCTGGGGCGACCCGCGGACCACCGGGAAGCCGGTCCACAGCGATCTGCTGCGCCGCAAGAAGACCCTCCCGGTCCTCGCGGCGATATCGCTGGACCCGACCGTCGGCCCCCGGCTGGCCGGCCTGCTGGGTGAGGAGGGGCCGGCCGGGGAGGACGGCGCGCGGCGCGCGGCGGAGCTGGTCGAGGAGGCGGGCGGGCGGGAGTACGCGCTCCAGGAGGCGCGCCGCCTACTGGCCGCTGCGCGCGCGGAGCTGTACGCGGCCCCGCTCGCCCCCGCCGCCGTGGACGAGCTCGTCGCACTATCGGAGGCCCTGCTGCGCCACGCCGGGTAGCCGGCGGCGGGCCACCGGCCCGGGGGGCGATGGCTCAGGGCCGGTGCCTCGGGGCCGGTGGCTAGTGCTGTGGCCGGAAAGGTTTGCCGGGTCGCGGTGTCCGGTGCGGTGCATCGCAAGGCGGAGGACCTCGACTCGTACTGGACGTACCGTCGTGGTCCGACAACGCCGCGAGGTGCCGTGCCGGGCGCCGCGACACGGTGAACCTTTCCGGCCACAGCACTAGGGGCCGGCCGGTCAGGACGTGCTGGTGACCGCCGGGCGCGGGGCCTCGCGCGGGTGCGGGACCGGCACGGGTACGGGTACGGGTACGGGTACGGCCACCGGAACCGGCACCGGCTGTTGCGGGGCGTCCCCCTGGAGGGAGACCGTCCGGGTCGGGGCGGGGATCGAGATGCCCTCGGTCCGGTACCGCTGGTGCAGGCGCTTGATGAACTCGTGCTTGATCCGGTACTGGTCGCTGAACTCGCCGACGCCCAGGATCACCGTGAAGTTGATCCGCGAGTCCGCGAAGGTGTGGAAGCGCACGGCCGCTTCGTGGTCGAGCACCGCCCCGTTGATGTCGGCCATCACGCTGTCGACCACCTCCAGGGTGACCCGTTCCACGTGTTCGAGGTCGCTCTCGTACCCCACCCCCACCTGGACCAGCAGGGACAGCTTCTGCTCGGGCTGCGTGTAGTTGGTCATGTTCGTGCGGGCGAGCCGCGCGTTCGGGATGATGACCAGGTTGTTCGACAGGTTGCGCACCACGGTGTTGCGCCAGTTGATGTCGACGACGTAGCCCTCCTCACCCCCGCTGAGCCGGATGTAGTCGCCCGGCTGCACCGTCTTCGAGGCGAGGATGTGCACGCCCGCGAAGAGGTTGGCGAGGGTGTCCTGGAGCGCCAGGGCGACGGCCAGGCCGCCCACGCCGAGGGCGGTGAGCAGCGGGGCGATGGAGACGCCCATGGTTTCGAGGGCGACCAGGGCGCCCATCGCGAGCACCACGACCCGGGTGATGTTGACGAAGATGGTGGCCGATCCGGCGACGCCCGTGCGCGACTGGGCCAGCGACTGGACGAGACCCGCGATCACCCGGGCCGTGCCGAGCGTGGCGAGCAGGATGAGCAGCGCGGTCAGGGAGTGGTTGACGAATCCCGCGATCCGCGTGGTCAGCGGGAGGGTCGAGGCGGCCACCGCGGCGCCCGCGATGAGGGCCGCGCCCGGTGCGAAGGTGCGCAGCGCGTCGACGATCAGGTCGTCGCCGCTCCAACGGGTGCGCTCCGCGTGCTTTCGCAGCCATCGCAGGAGGGCCCGGACGAGCAGCCCGGCGACGGCGCCCGCGGCCAGCGCGATCCCCGCGATCAGCCAGTCGTGCAGGACGAGGTCCCGGGTCACCGGCGGGCCTCCGCGGCGTGCTGGGCCGGGGCGGTGGCGGGCGCCGTCGGTCGGGGTATCGCGGGGGGCGGGGGTGTCGTCACCTTGTCACCTGTCAGTTCGTCGTGGAGGCCGTCCCGTTGGGATGCGGATGTACGCATTCCGAACGGGCTGCCATCCTGCCCCATGGCCGTGGCGCGCTCCGTGGCCGGGCCACCCGTCCGACGGTCCGTCAGCTCTCCATCAGGTCACTTGTCCCGGACCCTTGACTCTCCACCCGGCAGCCGGGACCCTCGTCGCATTGTTTGCGCGGAACATGACAACAGGCGCCGCGCACCCCGCCCGCCGACCGAAGACCACCGGCCGCCGACCGAAGACGTGAGTGATGACCTTGACTCGACAACCGCACGCCCGGCGCAGGCCGGCCCTGGTCCTGTCGTTACTGATCGCCCTGCTGGCGATGGCGCTGAGCCCGGCCTCCAGCGCCGCCGCCGACCCCGGCTGGTGGAACCCGACCGCGCGGCCCGCGCCGGACTCCGGGATCAACGTCACCGGCGAGCCCTTCAAGGGCACCGACGCCCAGGGCAACGTCCGCGGCTTCGTCGACGCCCACGACCACATCATGGCCAACGAGGGCTTCGGCGGCCGGCTCATCTGCGGCAAGGCCTTCTCCGACCTGGGCGTGGCCGACGCGCTCAAGGACTGTCCGGAGCACTACCCGGACGGTTCCCTCGCGATCTTCGACTACATCACCAAGGGCGGCGACGGCAAGCACGACCCGGTGGGCTGGCCGACCTTCAAGGACTGGCCCGCCCACGACTCGCTCACCCACCAGCAGAACTACTACGCCTGGGTCGAGCGCGCCTGGCGCGGCGGCCAGCGGGTGCTCGTCAACGACCTGGTCACCAACGGCGTGATCTGCTCGGTCTACTTCTTCAAGGACCGCAGCTGCGACGAGATGACCGCCATCCGCCTGGAGGCGCAGAAGACCTACGACATGCAGGCGTACATCGACAAGATGTACGGCGGCCCGGGCAAGGGCTGGTTCCGCATCGTCACCGACTCCGCCCAGGCCCGCGACGTCGTCGCGCAGGGCAAGCTGGCCGTCGTGCTGGGGGTCGAGACCTCCGAGCCCTTCGGCTGCAAGCAGATCCTGGACATCTCGCAGTGCAGCAAGGCCGACATCGACAAGGGGCTGGACGAGCTGCACGCGCTCGGCGTCCGCAGCATGTTCCTGTGCCACAAGTTCGACAACGCCCTGTGCGGGGTCCGCTTCGACCAGGGCGCGCTCGGCACCGCGATCAACGTGGGCCAGTTCCTGTCGACGGGCACCTTCTGGCAGACCGAGAAGTGCACCGGGCCGCAGCACGACAACCCGATCGGGCTGGCCCCCGCGGTCAACGCGCAGAAGGAGCTGCCGGCCGGCGTGGCGGTGCCCTCCTACGCCGCCGACGCGCAGTGCAACTCCCGCGGGCTGACCGATCTGGGCGAGTACGCCGTGCGCGGCATGATGAAGCGCAAGATGATGCTGGAGGTGGACCACATGGGCGTCAAGGCCGCGGGCCGGGCCTTCGACATCCTGGAGTCCGCCTCGTACCCGGGCGTCATCTCCTCGCACAGTTGGATGGACAGCGACTGGACCGAGCGGCTCTACAAGCTCGGCGGGTTCGCCGCCCAGTACATGAGCGGGTCCGAGGGATTCAGCGCCGAGGCCAAGGGCAAGGACGCGCTGCGCGACAAGTACCAGGTCGGGCTCGGCTACGGCACCGACATGAACGGGGTCGGCGGCTGGCCCGCCCCGCGCGGTGCGGGCGCGGCGAACCCGGTGACGTACCCCTACCGCAGCGTCGACGGCGGCTCGGTCATCGACAAGCTGACCAGCGGCCAGCGCACCTGGGACTTCAACACCGACGGCGGCGCGCACTACGGCATGGTCCCGGACTGGGTGGAGGACATCCGGCACGTCGGCGGCCAGGACGTGGTGGACGACCTCTTCCGGGGCGCCGAGTCCTACCTGCGCACCTGGGGCGCCTCCGAGCGGCACCGGGCGGGGGTCAACCTCGCCTCCGGGGCGGCCGCCTCGGCCAGTTCGTCGGAGTGGAACCCCTTCTACAGCTACGCGCCCGGCCAGGCCGTGGACGGCAGCACCGGCACCCGCTGGGCCAGCGACTGGAGCGACGACCAGTGGCTCCAGATCGACCTCGGCTCCGCGAGCCTGGTCAAGCGGGTCACGCTGGACTGGGAGCGCGCCTACGGCAGGGCCTACCGGATCGAGGTCTCCACGGACGGCTCGACCTGGCAGACCGCGTGGTCCACGACCACGGGTGACGGGGGCCTGGACACCGCCCTGTTCAACGGGGTCTCCGCCCGCTACGTCCGCGTCCACGGGGTGGGACGCGGCACCCAATGGGGTTACTCCCTGCACGAAGTCGGCGTATACAGCAGCTGACGCGATCACGTGGACGCCCGCTCCCGGCACGCCGGGGGCGGGCGTCCCCCGTGGCACCCGAACGAAGGAGACCGCCATGGCACGGATGCCGCTGGCCGAGCGGCGCCGGCAGCTGACCGCGGCCGCCATCCGCGCGATGACCCGCGACGGGGTCTCCCGGACGACCACCCGGTCCATCGCCGCCGAGGCGGGCGTGTCGCTGAGCGTCTTCCACTACTGCTTCGACTCCAAGCAGGCCCTGCTCGAAGCCGTCCTCACCACCATCAGCGACGACTACATCACCGTCGTGCGCGAGGCGATCCGGCCGCGCGCCACCCTCCACGAGACCGTCCGGGCCGGCTTCCGGGCCTACTGGGACCACGTGGCGGCCCACCCGGGCGAGCACATGCTCACCTACGAGCTCACCCAGTACGCGCTGCGCGAGCCCGGCTTCGAGCACCTGGCCCGGCGGCAGTACGCCTTGTACTGCGACACCTACGCCCAGCTCCTCGACGAGCTGGGCCAGCGGATCGACTTCGAACTCCTCGTGCCCGTACCGGTGTTGGCGCGCTACCTGGCCGCCATGACGGACGGGGTGACCTTGAACTTCCTCGTCCTGGGCGACGCGGCCGCCGCGGCCGACATCCTCGACATGATCACCGATCACGTCGCCGGGCTGATCCGCGAGCGCTGACCGCCGGACGCGGGGCCGCCGCTCACAGGGCTGCCGGGCGCGGGGCCGCCGCTCTCACCCCAGTACGGGGTGCACCTCCGGGTGCGCGTCCCACCAGGCCCGGTGGAAGGGGTTGTTGTCCACATTGGCCAGGTACGCCCCCGCCGCCGCCCGGTAGAAGAGCTCCGCCTGGAGGCCGGAGACCGCCGCGCGGTTCCAGGCGAGCCGGATGCGGCCCACGACCGGCTCTCCGACCAGGGGGCGCATCACCGTCCCCGGCACGGCCGGGGCGGTGGGCTGGCACAGCGAGACCGCGCGGCCCGCCGCGATCAGGTCGTACTGCATCATGCGGTCGGTGATCCGGTAGCGCAGCAGGGGCGTGAACCCGGCCTTCTCGCACGCCTCGACCAGGGCCTCGGGCCCGCCGTCGTCGTCCTCGACCAGGGTCATCCAGGGGTCGTCGGCCAGGTCGGCCAGGTCCACGCCGGCCCGCCCGGCCAGCGGGTGCCGGTCGGACATCCGGATGCAGAAGGGCTCCCTGGGGACCAGGGTGCGGCCCGACACGCCACTGGGCAGCGGGACCTCGTGCTCGTTGACCTCGCCGTACACGATGACGTCGTAGCGGCCCGCGCCGAGCATCCGCACCAGCGCGGTCACCGAGTCCTCCAGGTCGACGGTGATCTCCCGCCCGTACAGGTCCAGGTCGGTGCGGGCGAGCAGGCCGTCGAGCAGGACGAGCATGATGCAGCCGAGGCGCAGCGGACTGTGCCCGGCGATCGCGCGCGCCTCGGCGCCGAGCGCGTCCATCTCGTGCAGCACCCGACGGGCCTTGGCCAGGACGAAGTGGCCCAGCGCCGTGGGCTCCACGCCGTGTCGGCCGCGGACGAAGAGGTCACCGCCGGTGACCCCCTCGATCCGCCGGAGCTGGGCGGAGAGCGCGGGCTGGGACACGCCGAGGAGCCGGGCCGCGCCGCCCAGGCTGCCGGCTTCGGCTATCTGACAGACGGTGTGCAGGTGCCTCAACTCGAGCTGCATTGCGGCAGCTTACGCAGCGTGACGCGACCCGCACCATAACGCGGGTCTTATGCGTGCAGGGATGTCCCAATCTCGCCATGCCCACGCCCATACTCGGCGGCGGACCGCCCGCCTGCGCACATCCCCGGCACAGCCCACGCACAGGTACTGCACAGCCTTTGCCACGGCTGCGCACAGGCCCTGGACAGGCGGCTCCCCGCCAAGAACCCCCCACACACGATCGGAGTGGACTCTTGCAGCCCACCAGATGGATGGCGACCGTGGCAGCGATGGCGCTGACCACGAGTCTCGCCGGAGCGCTGGCCGGTACCGCATCGGCCGCGCAGCAATCGACACGGCAAGTCCAGCCCCCACAGGCGAAGTCGGCGGCCCGCGCGGTCGCCGCCGCCGACGCGGCCGTCAAGAGCGGCCTCGACTCCCTGGTCAACTCACCCCAGCAGCAGTACGACCGGCGAATGGTCACGCCGTGGGTGCAGGACCTGTACTCCGTGGCCTACGAGCGCACCTACCGCGGTCTGCCCGTGGTCGGCGGCGACGCGGTGGTCCTCGCCGACGGCGAGGGCAAGGTCCGCGCCGTCCAGTCGGCGTCCGCCACCGCGATCGACGTGGCGACGACCCCCACCGTCACGGCGAAGGCCGCCGAGGCCACCTCCCGCAAGGAGCTGGTCGCCACCGACAAGGTCCTCGACGGTCGGCTCGTGGTCCGGCTCAAGGACGACCGGCCGGTGCTGGCCTGGGAGACCGTCCTGTCCGGACGGACGGCGACCGCGCCGAGCAAGCTGCACGTCTTCGTCGACGCCCGCACCGGCAAGGTGGTCGACCGTTACGACGAGGTGGTGGCCGGCAGCGGCACCAGCAAGTGGAACGGCCCGAACCCGCTGACCATCGACACCACCGCGTCCGGGGGCACGTACTCCCTGCGCGACCCGAACCGCACCGGGCTGAGCTGCGCCGACTACAGCAGCGGCAGCGTCTTCTCCAAGTCGTCGGACTCCTGGGGCACCGGGAACGCGACGTCGAAGGAGACCGGCTGTACGGACCTCATGTTCGCCGCCCAGAAGCAGTGGGACATGCTGGGCTCCTGGCTCGGCCGCAACGGGGTCAGCGGCAACGGCCGCAGCTTCCCGGGCAAGGTGGGCCTGTCCGACCTGAACGCCTACTGGGACGGCAGCTCGGTCACCATCGGGCACAACAGCGCCAACGAGTGGATCGCCGGCGTCGACGTGGTGGCCCACGAGTACGGGCACGCCATCGACACCAACACCCCCGGCGGCACCAGCGGCCAGGAGGCCGGGCTGGGCGAGGGCACCGGCGACATCTTCGGCGCGCTGACCGAGGCGTACATCAACGAGCCGTCGCCGTACGACGTCCCGGACTACACCGTCGGCGAGATGATCAACCTCCAGGGCCGCGGGCCGATCCGGAACATGTACAACCCACCGGCGGTCAACAACGACCCGGCCTGCTACAGCTCTTCCATACCCGGCACCGAGGTGCACGCGGCGGCCGGCCCGCTGAACCACTGGTTCTACCTGCTGGCCGAGGGCACCAGCCCCGGCGGCGGCAAGCCCAACAGCAGCACCTGCAACAGCACCACGCTCACGGGCGTCGGCGTGCAGAGCGCCGGCAAGATCTTCTACGGCGGCATGCTGCTCAAGACCAGCAGCATGAGCTACAAGAAGTACCGCACGGCCACGCTGAGCGCGGCCAAGTCCCTGGACCCGAGCACCTGCAACCTCTTCAACCGGACCAAGGCCGCCTGGGACGCGATCAGCGTCCCCGCGCAGAGCGGTGACACGACCTGCGTCCCGAGCGGTCAGAACGACGACTTCTCGATGGCCCTCAACCCCGCCTCCGGCACCGTCCAGCAGGGCGCCTCGCTCACCACCAACGTGGCCACGAGCACCACGACCGGATCCGCCCAGCAGGTCACCCTCACCGCGACCGGGCTGCCGGCCGGGGTGAGCGCCTCCTTCAACCCGGCCACCGTGCAGTCCGGCCAGTCCTCGGTGCTGACCCTCAGCGCCTCCTCCTCCGCGGCGCCGGGTTCCTCCACCGTCACGGTCAAGGGCCAGGGACCGGGCCTCTCGCACACCGTCGACTACGCGCTGACCGTCGGCGGCACCACACCGCCCGATCCCGGCCAGCCGAACATCGACGTCGCCAACGTCCAGGCGCACCTGACCCAGCTGAACCAGATCGCCTCCCAGAACGGCGGCAACCGCCGCGCCGGTAGCGGCGGTTACACCGCGTCGGTCGCCTACATCAAGGGCAAGCTCCAGGCCGCCGGCTTCACCGTCAGCGAGCAGAGCTGCACCTCCTGCACCTACCCGTCGAACAACCTGATCGCCGACTGGCCGGGCGGACCCGCCGACCAGACCGTGATGTTCGGCTCGCACCTGGACAGCGTCTCCGCGGGCCCGGGCATCAACGACAACGGCTCCGGCTCCGCAACCCTGCTGGAGAACGCGCTCGTCCTGGCCCAGCGGAACCCGACCATGACCAAGCACGTGCGCTTCGCCTGGTGGACCGACGAGGAACAGGGCCTCAACGGCTCCAAGTTCTACGTGAACCAGCTCAGCAGCACCCAGAAGTCGGCCATCAAGGGCTACTACAACTTCGACATGGTCGGCTCCACCAACGGCGGCTACTTCATCAACAACCTCAACTCCGCCACCTCGGCGCCGATGAAGGCGTACTGGACCTCGCTGAACCTCGCCCCCGAGGAGAACGTCGAGGGCCAGGGCCGCAGTGACGACTACTCCTTCCAGCAGGCGGGCATCCCGACCTCCGGCTACGCGGCCGGCGCCAGCGCCCGCAAGACCTCGGCCCAGGCCACGAAGTGGGGCGGCACCGCGAACGCCGCCTACGACTCCTGCTACCACAGCTCCTGCGACACCACGAACAACATCAGCGCCACGGTCCTGGACCGCAGCGCCGACGGCGTCGCCTACACCATCTGGAAGCAGGCCGTCGGCGGCGACACCCCGGCGCAGGACTTCTCGCTGAGCACCTCGCCCGCGGCCGGCAGCGCGAACCCCGGCGGCAGCGTCAGCTCCACCGTGAACACCACCACCGTGAGCGGCAGCCCGCAGACCCTGAACCTGACGGTCACCGGCGCGCCCCCGGGCGTCACCGCCACGCTCAACCCGACCTCCGTGCAGTCCGGCAGCTCCTCGACCCTGTCCGTCCAGGTCGGCGCGAGCACCACGCCGGGCCCCTACACCCTGACCGTCACCGGCACCGGCACCACCAGCCACGCCACCACCTACACCCTGACCGTCGGGGGCGGCGGCGGCACCTGCACCCCGCGCCAGGTCGTCGCCAACGGCGGCTTCGAGAGCGGTAGCGCCCCCTGGACCTCCACCTCGGGCGTCATCACCAACCAGGCGGGCGAAGCCCCGCACGGCGGCGCCTACATGGCGTGGCTGAACGGCTGGGGCAGCCCGCGCACCGACAGCGCGGCGCAGTCCCTGACCCTGCCGACGGGCTGCTCGACCGGCCGGCTCTCCTTCTACCTGCACATCGACACGAACGAGACCGAGAACGTCGTCTACGACACCTTCAAGGTGTCGGTGGGCGGCCAGACCCTGGAGACGCTGTCCAACGTGAACGCGACGTCGGGCTACGTCCTGAAGACCTACGACGTCTCGCAGTTCGCGGGCCAGACGGTCACCCTCCAGTTCCAGGGGGTCGAGGACCAGTCACTCCAGACCTCCTTCGTGGTGGACGACGTCACCCTCCAGGTGAGCTGACGCCCGCCGATCCACCCGCACGCCCCCGCACCGGGGACCGCACGGAACAGGCGCCTGGCCGGGACTTTCCCGGTCAGGCGCCGTCGTGTGTGTGCGTCCGCGCGTACAGGTGCGCGGTCGGGCGCGGGTGCGCGTGCTCCCGCCCCCGCTCAGGCGGTGGCCGCGGCCGCGGCCGCCTCGGCCATCCGGCGGCGCAGGCTCAGCGGCCGCATGTCGGTCCACACCACGTCGATGTGGTCCAGGCACTCCTGCTTCGTCCCGGACGCGCCCTCGGCCCGCCAGCCCTGCGGCAGCTCGCGGTCCAGCCGCCAGACGGAGTACTGCTCTTCCTCGTTGCGCACGACCTGGTAGCCGCTCTCACCGCTGGCACTCATCGCTTGGGCCCTCCCGCGTTCGATCGCCTCGACGCGCCCAGCCTGCCCCGGAACCGCGGGCCGCCATAGAGACAAACGCGCAGAAGCGGCGGTGTCCGGTGCTGCCCGTCCTTCCCTGGTGGCCCGCTCCCCGCGGCGGCAGGGTTCGAGGGAGCCAGGGTGACGCCGAAGACGGTACCCGGCGCGGAGTCAGTACCGCCTGGAAGGAGCCTCCGCCATGACGGACGTCCCGGAACACGTGCACCTGCCCACGGGTGGCTGGCGCTTGTGGGAACATTTCGCCCTGCGCGGCCCCGGCTTCCCCGCCGAAGGGGTGCTGCGCATGGCGCCTCCCGGGCTGGCCGTGGCAGCCGACAAGTTCGGGCCGCGGGACCTGCTGGCCGGGTCCGAATGGGAGGCCTTCACCGAGACCTTCGACACGGGCGCCGTGCGCACCGCCGAGCTGCTCCAGGAGATCGCCGCCGCCCCGCGCTTCCGCGCCGCGGTGGCCTGGCAGAACCGGACCGTGCTGCGCACGGGCATCGCGCCGTTCCTGAACTGGACGCCGACCGCCGCCTCCCGCACCAGCATGCCCCGCCAGCGCGAGGAGCTCGTCGCGCACTACTGGCAGCGGTTCTGCGTCAAGAACGACACCATCGGCTTCTTCGGCCCCGTCGGCTGGGGCCGCTGGGACCTCGCGAGCCACGGCATCGCCGTCGACCCGGGTACGGGTCTGCTCGCCGACTCCCAGGTGTACTTCGCCAGTTGGGCCATCGACGCGCTCGCCAAGACGCTGGGCGCGGACCCGGCGATGAAGGCGTGGATCCCGCCGCGCCGGGTGTCCTTCGTCCGCGCCGAGGGCCGGACCGTGCGGCTGCCCGGCCGTCCGCCGCAGCCCATCACCGACGCCGCGCGGGCCGTACTCGACCTGTGCGACGGGACGCGGCCGCTGGCCGCGATCGCCGGGGCCGCCGGGATCACCGAGGCGGAGGCGTCCGACACCGTCGCCTGGCTCCAGTCCAAGCGGTGGGTGCACTGGCGCCTGGAGGTGCCGAGCAGCACCTATCCCGAGCGGGAGCTGCGGGCCATCCTGGAGCGCGTCGGCGACCGGGCGCTGCGGGAGTCCGCCCTGGAGCGGCTGGACGTGCTGGAGCGCGGCCGGGACGCGGTCCAGGCGGCCGGCCTGGACGCCGAGGCGCTGGGCGAGGCGATGGGCGCGCTGGAGGCGGACTTCGCGCGGTTGACCGACACCGACGGCCAGCGGGCCAAGGGGGCGCGGACCGCGCCCTGCCGCGGGCTGGTCTACTCCGACTGCCGGCGCTCGGCGACGGCCACGCTGGGCACCGCGTTGCTCGACGAACTGACGCCGCTGGCGCAGTGCCTGACCTCCGCGCGCTGGATGACGAACCGGTTCACCGAGCGGGTGGGCGTACGGCTGCGCGAGGTGTACGAGCGGCTGCACGCGAGCGGTCCGGTGGACCTGGGCGCGATGTGGCTGGCCTGTCTGCCGTCGCCGTACGCCGAGGCGAACGCCGATCTGGACGTGATCCAGGCGGAGATGCGGGCGAAGTGGGCCCGCATCCTGGAGGTGCCCGAGGGGGCGCGCAGCGTGCGGGCGTCCTCGGCGGACATCGCCGAGCGGGTGCGGGCCGAGTTCGAGGAGCCGGGTGCGGGCTGGTCGCTGGCCCGCTACTTCAGCCCCGACGTGCTGGTCCTCGCCGAGGACGCGGCGGCGGTGGGGCGCGGTGACTTCGCGCTCGTGCTGGGCGAGATGCACAGTGCGCTCAACACGATGGGCGCCTCGCTCTTCGTCCACCAGCACCCCGACCGGGCGCAGTTGATCGCGGAGACCACGCGGGACTTCCCCGAGCCCCGACTGCTCCCGATGCTCCCCAAGGAGCTGCCGCTGAAGTGGTCCACGCGCAGCCGGCCCTCGCTGGACCGGCCGCAGGACTACTACGTCTCGCTGGTCGACGACACGGGCGACCCGCACCGGCCGCGCACGGTGCTCAGCGCGGACGTCGCGGTGGAGGACCGGGAGGGGACCTTGACGGCGGTGCTGCCGGACGGGACCGCCTTCCCCCTGCTCGACGTCTACGCGAACACCCTGACCCAGCGGATCATGGACCGGTTCACGATCCGTCCCGAGGGGGACCACACCCCGCGGATCACCATCGACAAGATGATCGTGGCCCGCGAGACGTGGACCTTCGCGGCCGGCGAACTGACCTTCGCTGACGAGAAGTCGGAGGCCAGGCGGTACGTCCGGGCGCGCCACTGGCAGCGGGAACACGACCTGCCGCGCTTCGTTTTCGTGGTCTCCCCCACCGAACCCCGGCCGTTCTACGTCGACTTCGAGAGCCCGGTGTACCTGACCATCCTGGCCAAGGCCGCGCGCAGGCTCGCCCGCAAGGACCCGGAGGCCCGGCTGAAGGTCAGCGAGATGCTGCCGACGCCGGAGCAGGCCTGGTTGACCGACGACCAGGGCAACGCCTTCACCTCGGAGCTGCGCTTCGTCGCCGTCGACCAGAGCGCACTGGACCGGAGCGCCGTGCCCGCCGCGGCGGACGGGGACGCGTGATGCGCACCTTCGTCGACGACATCGCGGCGCACGCGGCCCACCACCCGGGCCGGGTCGCGGTCACCACCCCGGACGGGGAGCTGACGTACGCGGAGCTGGCCGCCCGGATCGAGGCGCTGGCCGCGGTGCTGCGCTTCCGGGGCGCCGGCCCCGAGGTGGTGTGCGCGGTGGCGGTGGAGCGCGGGGTGGACGCCGTGGTCGCGATGGCGGCCGTGGTGCGCTCCGGCGCCGCCTTCCTGGGCCTGGACCCGGAGCAGCCCGCGCCGCGGCTGGCGGCGCTGGTGCGCAGCGGCGGCGCCGGGATGCTGCTGTCCCGGTCGGACCTGGCGGCGCGCCTGGACCTGCCGATCGCGGGGGCGCCCGTCCTGCTGGACCGGCCGGGTCCGGTCGGGGCGGGCGACGGCCCGGCCGGGGCGGAGCCGCAGGAGCGCGGCCTCGCCTACGTCAGTCACACCTCCGGGACCACCGGGGAGCCGAGCGCGGTGCTGGTCGAGCACAGGGGTCTCGATTCGTACCTGCGCTTCGTCGTCCGCGACTACGGTCTCGGGCCGGACACGGTCGCCCTCCAGGTCGCGCCGCTGGGCTACGACGCCTCCGTGCGGGACACCTTCGCGCCACTGCTGGCGGGCGGGCGCCTCGTCGTCGTACCGCGCTCGGCGCTGCTGCGGCCGCAGGAGTTCGGGGAGGTGGTGCGCTCCGAAGGGGTGACCGCGCTGCTGAGCGTGACCCCGTCCTTCCTGTCCTTCCTGGCCGGTCAGCCGGACGCGGCCGCCCTGCTGGCCGGACTGCGGCTGGTGGTCTCCAGCGGGGAGTCGCTGCGGCCGTTCCTGGCCGCGGGCGGCCGGGCGCTGGTCCCGGGCGCGCTGGTCAACCAGTACGGGCCCACCGAGTGCACGATGACCTCGACCCGGTACGCGGTGCCGGCCGATCCCGACACCGCGGCCGACCTGATCGGGACCCCGATCGACGGGGTCGTGGTCCGGCTGCTGGACGCGGCGCTCGCGCCGGTGCCCGAGGGCTCCGTCGGGGAGGTGTACATCGGCGGGACCGGGGTGGCCCGGGGCTACCGCGGGCGGCCCGCCCGGACCGCCGAGTGCTTCGTGCCGGACCCGCTGGGGCCGCCGGGCGCCCGGCTCTACCGGACCGGCGACCTGGCCCGCGGCGGCCCCGGGGGGTTGGCCTACCTGGGGCGCGGCGACCGGCAGGTGAAGATCCGGGGCTACCGCGTGGACCCGGCCGAGGTGGAGGGCGCGCTGCTGGCCCACGCCGCGGTGACGGGCGCCGTGGTCACCTCCGACACCGACGCGCAGGGGCGGGTGTTCCTGATCGCGCACGTCACCGGGGACGCCGCTGTTCCCGACACCGCCTTGCGGGCGCACCTGGGGACCACCCTGCCGCCGCACCTGATGCCGCGCCGGTTCGTCCGGCTGGCCGAACTACCCACCACCCGCGGGGGCAAGGCCGACCGGCGTGCCCTGGCCGAAAGCGGAGGCACCCGGTCATGAGCGTGACGACCATCGACACCCTGGGCCCGGCGGACGTGGACGCGGCCGTCGAACGCCTGGCGGGACACGTGCGGCGCACCCCGCTGCTGCCGGGGCTGGGCGCCGCGGGGCGGCCGCGCTCGGAATGCGCGCTGCTGCTGAAGGCCGAACACCTCCAGCACAGCGGCTCGTTCAAGGTGCGCGGGGCCGCCAACGCCGTCCTGGCGCTCGGCGCGGACCGGATCGTCACCGGGTCCTCCGGGAACCACGGGATCGCGCTGGCCCGGCTCGCGGCCCCGCTCGGGGTCGAGGTCACCGTGGTGATGGCGGCCGGGGCCAGCCCGGCCAAGGCCGCGCTGATCCGGGCGCTGGGCGGGCGGATCGTGTCCGTGCCGGGCGGGGTCGCCGAGCGGGACCAGCGGGCCCTGGAGCTGGCCCGGGAGGGCGGCGCGGTCTTCGTGCCCTCCTCGGACCACGAGCTCGTGATCGCCGGGCAGGGCACGGTCGGGGCGGAGATCCTGGCCGAGGTGCCCGACGTCGAGACCGTCTACGTGCCGACCGGCGGGGGCGGGCTGCTCGCCGGGGTCTGCCTCGCCGCCCACGGGCACCGGGTCCGGGTGGTGGGCGTGGAGCCCGCCGCGACGCCCCGGTACGCCCGTTCGCTGGCGGCGGGCCGGCCCGTCCGGCTGGCGCCGAGCGAGACCGTCGCCGACGGGCTGCGCGCGCAGCAGCCGGGCGCGGTGACCTTCCCCGTCATCCGGGACCGGGTCGACGACCTCGTCGCCGTGTCCGACGCCGAGATCCTGGCCGCCGCCGTCTTCCTGCGCCGGCGCGGGGTCGAGGCGGAACCCAGCGGAGCCGTCGCCCTGGCCGGGGCGCTGCGCGCGGGCCGCGGCGCCGGGCGCGCCGTCGCCATCGTCTCGGGCGGCAACACCACCGCGGCGCTCACCGCCGCCGCGGCCACCGAACCGTATCTGGAGGAGATCTCATGACCACGTCCCTGAACCCGACCCTGACCGGTGCCGCGCTGACGGAGCTGGTGCTCGACATCTACCGCGACACCCTGGGCGAGGCCGGCCTCGACGAGGACAGCGACTTCTACGAGTGGGGCGGGGACTCGCTGACCGCGTTCCGCATCACCGCGCGGATCGAGGAGGCGGTCGGCGTCGAGGTGCCGGTCGCGCTGGTCTTCGCCTACCCCTCCCCCGCCGACCTGGCGTCCGTCGTCGACGCCGACCTCGTCCAGGCGTGAGGGGCAGACCATGAGCGAGACGTACCTGCCGGGCGGCCGCTGGCGGCTGTGGGAGCAGTTCGCGCTGCGCGGGCCGGGCTTCCCGGCCCGGGGCGTGCTGCGGCTGGCCCCGGCCGGGCTGGCCGCGGCGGCCGACAAGTTCCCCGAGGGCGAGCAGCTGGCCGGGGAGGGCTGGAGCGAGTTCGGCGCGCTGTTCGCCGAAGCCGCGGTGGACAACGCGCTGGCCCTGCAGGACATCGCCCGGCTGCCCGCCT
This sequence comes from Streptomyces sp. NPDC098789, assembly GCF_044759975.1. NCBI lineage: Bacteria > Bacillati > Actinomycetota > Actinomycetes > Kitasatosporales > Streptomycetaceae > Streptomyces > Streptomyces sp. NPDC098789. Next base: position 45,351 of record NZ_JBIWAJ010000030.1, on the reverse strand, counting down.
TCCGGGAGGCCGTGGCCTGGCAGAACCGGCCGGTGCTGAACTCCGGGATCGCGCCGTTCCTGAACTGGACGCCGACCGCCGCTTCCCGCACCAGCATGCCCCGCCAGCGCGAGGAGCTCGTCGCGCACTACTGGCAGCGGTTCTGCGTCAAGAACGACACCATCGGCTTCTTCGGCCCCGTCGGCTGGGGCCGCTGGGACCTGGAGGACGCGGGCCCGGACGGCATCGCCGTCGATCCCGGGACCGGCCTGATCGCCGACTCCCAGGTGTACTTCGCCAGTTGGGCCGTCGACGCGCTCGCGGCGACGATCGGGGCCGACCCCGGGCTGCGCCAGTGGGTGGCTCCGCGCCGGGTGCCCTTCGTCCGCCTCGCGGACGTCGAGGGCGCCACGGGCGCCGAGGTGCTGGTCCCCGGTCGCCCGCCGCAGCTCGCCGGGGACGGCGCCGCGGCCGTGCTGGCCCTGTGCGACGGCGTGCGCAGCGCGCGGGAGATCGCGGCCGCGCTGCCCGGTGTGGACGTCGCGACCGAGCTGGCGGGCCTGGTGACCCGCAGGTGGGTGGTGTGGAAGCTGGAGGTGCCCGCCGACGCGCGCCCCGAGCGGTTCCTGCGCTCCTGGCTGGAGCGGATGGGTGACGAGGCGGCGCGCGGGCGCGCCCTGGCCGCGCTGGACGTGCTGGAGCGCGGCCGGGAGGCGGTGGCGGCCGCCACGGGCCCCGAGGCCCTGGTCGAGGCGATGACCGCCCTGGAGGGCGAGTTCGTCGCGCTGACCGAGACCGCGGCCGTCCGCGAGAAGTCGGCCGGTACGGCGCCGTGCCGGGCCCTGGTGTACTCCGACTGCCGCCGTTCGGCGAGCGCCCGGCTGGGCCGGGTCGTGCACGAGGCCCTCGCCCCGCTGGAGCCGCTGCTCACCAGTGCGGGCTGGCTCACCGCCCGGCTGGCCGAGGCCGTGATGGACCGGGCGACGCCGGTGTACGAGCGCCTCGCGGAGCGGGGGCCGGTGGACCTGGCCGCCTTCTGGTTCGCCTGCATGCCGATCCTGCACGGGGCGGCGCGCACCGAGACGCGGGAGCTGCAACGGGAGTTCCGGGAGCGTTGGGCGGCGATCCTCTCGCCGCCGCCGGACGCCCGCCGGGTCCGGCTGACGCTGGCCGACATCGCGGGGCCGGTGGCCGAGCGGTTCGGGGCGGGCGCCGACCCGGTCGGGGGCGGCCGGGCGGGCGGTGTGCAGGGCGGCTGGACGGCCGCCCGCTATCTGAGCCCCGACATCATGATCGCGGCGACGGACACGGACGCGGTGGCCCGCGGCGAGTTCGAACTCGTCCTGGGTGAGCTGCACTTGGCCGCCAACACGCTGGGTTCCTCGCTCTTCGTCCACCAGCACCCCGATGCCGGGGAGCTGCTCGCGCTCACCGACCGCGACCACCCCGGCCCCCGGCTGATGCCCCTGCTGCCCAAGGAGCACCGCTCGCGCCTGTCGGTGCGCACCCGGCACGCCCTGGTGCGGCCCGAGGACTACCAGGTCGCGCTGGTCGACTTCACCGCCGATCCGGCCCGGGCGCGTTCGGTCCTGAGCGCCGACGTCACGGTGACCCGCGCCGAGGACGGCGAGCTGCGGGTGGTGCTGCCCGACGGCGCCGAATTCGCGGCGGTGGACGTGTTCGCGCACGTCCTGACCACACTGGCGATGGACCTGTTCCAGATCCTGCCGGAGGACGCGGAGCACGCGCCGCGGGTGACCGTCGACCGGCTGGTGGTGGCCCGGGAGACCTGGCGGCTGCCCCAGGACGGGATCGACTTCGCGGACGAGAAGGACGAGGCCCGCCGCTTCGTGCGCGCTCGCCAGTGGCGCGAACGGCACGGTCTGCCGCGCTTCGTGTTCGTGGTCCTGCCCACCGAGACCCGGCCGTTCTACGTCGACTTCGACAGCCCGGTGTACCTCAACATCCTGGCCAAGGCGCTGCGCCGGCTGGCCCGCAACGACCCGGACGGCCGCGCCGTGATCACCGAGATGCTGCCCAGCCCCGAGCAGGCGTGGCTGATCGACGACCAGGGCGCCGCCTACACCTCGGAGCTGCGCTTCGTGGCGGTCGACGAGGGCGGCGCGCCCCACGTCCCGGGCGGGAGCGACACCCCCTGAGCCGCGTGGTCCCGGCCGGACTCCCCCGTGTCCGACCCGGGACCACGCACCCCCGCGGCGGCGGCCCGCCCGAGCGCGAACGCGTGCGGGCGGCGCCGCCGTTGCGCTTTCTACCCCCACGGCTGCGTGCGGGGCTGCTTCTTCTTCCCTACTGACCGGCCTTCCCAGACAGCAGTGTTGTGGAAAACACCGCTTGGAGGCCCGCAGTGAAGGCATCGTTCGCGCAGCGCAGGCTGTGGTTCCTCGACCAGCTCACCCGAGGTTCCACCGACTCCTTGCTCCCCCTGGCCCTGCGGATCCGAGGCGCCCTCGACGTCCCCGCGCTGGAACGGGCGTTGACGGGGGTCGTCGCGCGGCACGAGGTGCTGCGCACCCGCTTCACCGCGGTGGACGGGGAGCCCGTCCCGCGGGTGGACCCGGCCCCGGCGATCACCCTGGAGCCGACCGACGCCGCCGACGCCGCCGAGGTCTTCGAGCGGGAGCTGTCCCGTCCCCTGGACCTGGCCACGGAGCACCCGGTGCGGGCCACCCTCGCCCGGCTCGGTCCGCGGGAGCACCTGCTGCTCGTCGTGGTCCACCACATCGCGGTCGACGGCTGGTCCTGGGACGTGCTGCTGCGCGAACTGGACGCCGGTTACCGCGGACAGGCCGTGGCGGCGCCCGCCCTCCAGTACACCGACGTCGCCGACGCCGAGGCCGAGCGGCTCGCCGGACCGCGCATGGAGCGGCTGCTGGGGTACTGGCGCGAGCGGCTGGCCGGGGCGAGCCCGCTGGCGCTGCCCACCGACCGGCCGCGGCCCGCGTTCTGGGACGGCTCGGGGGACGTGGTCCGCTTCGAGCTGCCGGCCGCGCTGGTCGCCGAGGTCGACCGGGTGGCCCGCGAGCACCGCGCGACCCGCTACATGCTGCTGCTCTCCGTCTACCAGGCCCTGCTGGGCCGGTACTCGGGCCGCCGGGACATCGCGGTGTGCACCACCCTCGCCGACCGCGGCCGGCCCGGGGTCTCCGAGCTGATCGGCCCCTTCGTGAACACCATCGTGCTGCGCACCGACCTGTCGGGGGACCCGACGTTCGCTGAGCTGCTGGCGCGGGTGCGGACCGGGGCGCTGAAGGACTTCTCGTACGCCGAAGCCCCCTTCGACCGCGTGGTCGGCGAGGTGGTCACCGAACGCGACCTGTCCCGGCACCCGCTCGCGCAGGCCTCCTTCACCCTCCTCAACAACGCCCCCGCCCCGGCGCGCCTGGGCGACCTGGACGTCGCCCTCCTCCCCACGCCGCTCGGCGGCACCGGGCTCGACGTCTTCCTGGACCTCAGCCTGCGCGCCAACGGCGATGTCGCGGCCATGCTCCAGTACTCCACCACCCTGTTCGACGACGCGACGATGGAACGGTTCGCCGAGGGGTACGTCGCCCTGGTGCGCGCGGTGGTGGCCGCGCCCACGGCCACGGTCGAGGCGCTCGCCCGGCAGCTGGAACCGCTGCCCGGCGGGGAGGCCCGGCGCCTGGTGGCGCTGGCGGGCGGCCCGGGAGCCGGGGCCACCGTTCCCGCGCCCCCGTTCGCCGTGTCCGGAGCCCCGCAGGCGCCGGCCCTGGTCTGCGGCGCGGAGTCCCTGAGCTACGGCGCGCTGGACGCGCTGACCGGTGACCTGGCCGCGGCCCTGACCGGGGCGGGGGTCCGGCCCGGCACCCCGGTCGGGGTGTGCATGCGGCGCGGCAACGCGTCCGTGGCCGCGATGGTCGCTGTCTGGCGCGCGGGCGGCGTGTTCGTGCCGATGGATCGCCAACTGCCGTCCGAGCGGCTGCGGTTCATGACCGAGGAGGCGGGGGTGCGGTGCGTGCTGACCGATGCCGCCACCGGGCCGACGGCGCGGGAGCTCGGCGCGCCGGTGCTGGTCGTGGAGGACGTGCGGCCCGGGTCGGGCGCGGACGGCGCGGCGCCCCGGCACGCACCGGATCCGCGGGAGCTGGCGTACGTCATCTTCACCTCGGGCTCCACCGGCCGCCCCAAGGCGGTCGGCGTGGAGCACGGGGCGATGGCCGCCCATGTCGCCGCGGCGCGGGCGGAGTTCGGGATCACCGCGGCCGACCGGGTGCTCGCCTTCTCCTCCTTCTCCTTCGACGCCTCCCTGGACCAGCTGCTGACGGCGCTCGGCTGCGGGGCGACCCTGATCGTCCGGCCCGACGAGCAGTGGCTGCCCGACCGGGTGCCCGCGATCGTCGAGCGGCACGGGATCACCGTCGTGAACCTGCCGCCGACCTACTGGACCGAGCTCGCCTTCTCCCTCACCGACGCCTCGGCCGCGGCACTGGCCCCCCTGCGCCTGCTGATCCTGGGCGGGGAGTCCGTCCCGGCGGGTGCGCTGGCCGCCTGGCGGGCCCGGGTGCCGGGGGTACGGGTGGTCAACGCCTACGGCCCGACCGAGACCACCGTCACCGCGACCGTCCACGACATCGCGGGCCCGGCGACGGGCGAGGCGGCGGCGGCCCGGGTGCCGATCGGCCGCCCGCTGGGCGGGCGCCGGGCGTACGTCGTGGACGCGCGGGACGAGCTGGTCCCCGAGGGGGTCGCGGGCGAGCTGCTGATCGGCGGACCGGAGCTGGCCCGCGGCTACCTCGGCCGGCCCGGTCTCACCGCGCGCGCGTTCGTGCCCGACGCCTTCGCCGGGGACGGCGGGCGGCTCTACCGCACGGGCGACCTGGTGCGCCGACTGGCCACCGGGGAGCTGGAGTTCCTCGGTCGGACCGACGACCAGGTCAAGATCCGCGGCTTCCGCATCGAGCTCGGCGAGGTCGAGGCCGTCCTGCTGGAGTGCCCGGGGGTGGTGGCGGCAGCGGTGGCCACCGGCCCGGACGCCCAGGGCGGTACGGCGCTGGCGGGCTACGTGGTGGGCGCCGACGGCCCGGTCCCGGCCCCCGTCCTGCGCGCCTTCTGCGCCGAGCGGTTGCCGCACTACGCGGTGCCCGCGGACTTCGTGTCCCTCGACGCGCTCCCGGTGAACGCCTCCGGCAAGCTCGACCGTGCTGCGCTGCCGGCCCTGCGCCCGGACCGCGACCGGGAGGCGAGCGGCGCCGAGTTCATCGCCCCGCGCAACGAGAGCGAGCGGGTCGTCGCCGGGATCTGGGCCGAGGTGCTGGGCGTGGACCGGGTCGGCATCGACGACGGCTTCTTCGACCTGGGCGGGCACTCGCTGTTGGCCACCATGGCGGTCTCGCGGATCGCCGAGCGGCTCGGCCGCGAGGTGGAACTGCGCACCCTGTTCGAGAACCCCAGCATCCGCTCCTTCGGGCCGCTGGTGGCGGCGGCCCGGCAGGCGGGGGCGACCGCGGTGGTCCCGGTGGACCGCTCCGGGCCGCTGCCGCAGTCCTTCGCCCAGGAGCGCATGTGGTTCCTGGACCGGATGTCGGAGGCCGGTGACGCGTACGTGCTGTGGTTCTCCTGGCGGATGCGCGGCGGCCTGGACCGGGCGGCCTGGCAGGGCGCCCTGGACGAGGTGCTCTCCCGGCACGAGGCACTGCGCACGACGCTGACCGAGCGGGACGGGCGACCCGTGCAGCAGGTGGTGGAGGGGGTCGGCGTACCGCTGGAGTGGCGCGCGGCCGCGCCCGGCGAGGAGTCCGTACGGCTCGGGGAGGTGCGCGAGCAGGCCTTCGCCTTCGCGACCCGGCGGTTCGCGCTGGAGCACCCGCCGCTGCTGCGGGCCGGGGTGTGGGAGCTGGGGCCCGAGGACCACGTGGCGGTGCTCTCCTTCCACCACGCGGCCACCGACGGCTGGTCCAAGGACATCATCATCGGCGAGCTGTCGGCCTGCTACCGGGCCCGACTGGCCGGGGAGCCGGCGGCGCTGGAGCCGGTCCCGGTGCAGTACGGGGACTACTCCGTCTGGCAGCGCGACCGGCTGAGCGGCGAGGTGCTGGAGCGGCAGCTGGACTACTGGGAGCGCCACCTCGCCGGGGTGCCCGCGCTGGAGCTGGCGACGGACCGGCCGCGTCCGGCGCTCTGGTCGGGCCGGGGCGGCGCCGTCGAGGTGGACCTGCCCGCGGAGCTGGCGGCCGGGCTGGGCGAGCTGACCCGCCGGTTCGGGGTGAGCCGGTTCATGGTGCTGCTGGCGGTGACCCAGGTCGTGTTGGCCCGCTGGTCGGGGCAGCGGGACCTGGCGGTGGGCACCCCGGTGGCGGGTCGCGGCCAGGTGGAGCTGGAGCGGCTGGTGGGGCTGCTGGTGAACACGGTGGTGCTGCGGGCCGACCTGTCGGGCGAACCGACCTTCGAGGAGTTCCTGGGTCGGGTCCGGGAGTCGGTGCTCGGGGCCTTCGACCACCAGGAGGTGCCCTTCGAGCGGCTGGTGGAGCAGCTGCGTCCGGAGCGGGACCCCTCGCGCAATCCGCTCTTCCAGGTGATGTTCGACGTACAGGAGAGCGCCACCGGCGGGCCGCGGGTCGCGGGGCTGGAGGTGGAGCACTTCGTCCTGCCCTGGCGCTCGGCGAAGTTCGACCTGACGGCCACCTTCCTGCTCTATCCGGACCGGTTCGCGCTGAACGTGGAGTACGCGAGCGACCTCTTCGACCCCGGGACGGTGACCCGGTTCGCCGGGCACGTGGGCCGGGTGCTGGCCGCGGTCGTGGCCGACCCGGGGCGGCCCGTCGGGCGCCTGGAGCTCCTGTCGGCCGCCGAGCGCGCCGAGCTCACCGCAGGGGCCGCTGGTTCGCCGACGGTCGCCACCGCGCCGCCCTTCGCGGTGCGGGGCGAGGCCGGTGCGGTGGCGCTGGTGTGCGGGCAGGACAGCGTGCGCTACGGCGAGCTGGACGCGCTGACCGGCGGCCTGGCCCGGGCGCTGGCCGCGGCCGGGGCGGCCCCGCACACGCCGATCGGGGTGTGCCTGCGCCGGAGCACCTGGTCGGTGACGGCGATGGCCGCGATCTGGCGGGCGGGCGGGGCGTACGTACCGCTGGACCCGCACCTGCCCGAGGAGCGGCTGCGCTTCATGGTGGAACAGGCCGGGGTCGGGTACGTCGTGACGGACGGCCCGACCGCCGACCTGGCCGCGGCGCTGGGGCGCCCGGTGCTCCGCGTGGAGGACGTGCGGCCCGATCCCGACGCGCCCCGGCACGTACCCGACCCGCGCGAACTGGCCTTCGTCATCTTCACGTCCGGCTCCACCGGCCGCCCCAAGGCGGTCGGCGTGGAGCACCACGCGCTGGCCGCGCACGCCCGCGCCGCCGGCGAGCGGTTCGGCGTGAGCGCCGAGGACCGGGTGCTGAACTTCGCCTCCCACTCCTTCGACGCCTCCCTCGAACAGATCCTGCCCGCACTCGCCGCCGGGGGCACGGTGGTGATCCGGCCGGACGAGGTGTGGACGGTGGAGGAACTCGCCGAGCAGGTCCGGGCGGAGGGAGTGACCGTCATGGAGGTCACCCCTTCCTACTGGGAGGAGATCGCCGCCCGCCTCGATGCGGTGGCCGGCGACCTCAAGAGCCTGCGGCTGGTGGTGACCGGCGGGGAGGCGCTGCCCTCGGCCCCGCTGGAACGGTGGTTCGCCCACCTGCCCGACGTGCCCGTCGAGAACACCTACGGCCCCACCGAATCCGTCATCTCGGCCACGTCCCACCTGGTCACCGAGCCGGTCGCGGGCCGGGTGCCGATCGGCCGGGCCTGGGGCGAGCGGCGGCTCTACGTCGTCGACGCGCACGACGAGCTCGTCCCGGTCGGCGTGCCGGGCGAACTCCTGATCGGCGGCGCCGAACTGGCCCGCGGCTACCTCGGACAGAGCGCACTGACCGCCCGGCGCTTCGTCCCCGACCCGTACGGCGCCGCCGGCGGCAGGCTCTACCGCACCGGTGACCTGGTGCGCCGACTGCCGGACGGGGAGCTGGAGTTCCTCGGCCGGACCGACCACCAGGTCAAGATCCGCGGCTTCCGCATCGAACCCGGTGAGATCGAGGCCGTCCTCGAACAGTACGAGGGCGTGCGCGGGGCCGCCGTCCTGGTCCGAGAAATGCGCGGGGACCGCGCCCTCGTCGGCTACGTGGCCGGAGCGGGCCTCGGAGTCGAGGAGTTGACCGCCTGGTGCCGCACCCGGCTGCCCGGCTACATGGTCCCGGCCGCCTTCGTGGTCCTCGACTCCCTGCCCCTGACCGTGCAGGGCAAGACCGACACCGCGGCGCTGCCCGACCCCGAACTCCCCGCGCCCGCCGCCTCCGTGGCCCCGCGGACCCCCACCGAAGAGGTGACGGCCCAGATCTGGGCCGAGGTGCTGGACCTGCCCGCCATCGGGGTCCACGAGGACTTCTTCGCCCTCGGCGGGCACTCGCTGCGCGCCGTGGCGGTGGCCTCCCGGCTCCGCACCGCCTTCGACTGCCCGGTCCAGGTCCGTGACCTGTTCGAGCACCCGACGGTCGAACTGCTCGCCGCACTGGTGGAGCAGCGGCTGTTCGAGGAGATCGCCGGGATGAGCGACGACGAGATCGACCTGTCCCTGACGGCTGACTTCTGAGACGAGATAGGACCGCATTCCCATGACCACTTCACAGGTCGAACCCTCCACCGCTCAGGGCGGGCTCTCCCCGGCGGCCCGGCAACTGCTGGAACGCAGACTGCGCGGCCGGGCCGGCGGCGCCGCGGCGGCGGGCATCCCCCGGGTCTCGCCCCGACCGGAGCGCGTCCCGCTGTCCTGCGCCCAGCAGGGCCTCTACTTCCTCCACCGGCTCGACCCCCGCGGCGTCGAGTACCTGATGCCCGCCGCCTGGCGGTTCACCGGTCCCCTGGACCTGCCCGCGCTGGACGCGGCGGTCGGCGACCTGGTCGTGCGCCACGAGCAGTTGCGGGTGGTCTTCCCGGACGTGGAGGGCGTACCGGCCCAGGAGGTGCTGCCCGCCGACGGCGCCGGCCTGCACCTGGTGGAGCTGCCCGAGGGGGCGGACGCCGCCGCCGTGGCCGAGGCCGTGCGCGCGGCGGCGCTGCGCCCCTTCGACCTGGCCGTCGAGCCGGGGTTCCGCGCCACGCTGGTGCGGGTGGCGGCCGAGGAGCACGTGCTGGTCCTGGCCCTGCACCACATCGTCGCGGACGGCTGGTCCCTCGACCTGCTGATGCGGGACCTGCGCGCCTTCCACGCGGCCCGGTCGGCGGGCACCGCGCCGCCCGCCGACCCGGCGCCGATCTCCTACGCGGACTACGCGATCTGGCAGCGCGGCCGCGACGAGAGCGCGGACATCGCCTACTGGCGCTCCGCCCTGGCGGGCCTGACTCCGCTCGAACTCCCCCTGGACCACCCGCGCCCGTCCGCCCGTTCCTACGCCGGCGCCGCGCACACCGTGGAGCTGCCCGCGGAGCTGACGCGGGCGCTGGCGGAGGTGGGCCGGCGGACGGACACCAGCGCGTACATGACCACCCTGGCCGCGTTCCAGGCCGCCCTGGGCTTCCACAGCGGGCAGGACGACATCGTGATCGGCACGGTCGTCGCCAACCGCGAGCGGCCGGAGACCGAGCAGCTCGTCGGCTTCTTCGTGAACACCCTGGTCGTACGGACCGACCTGGCGGGCGACCCGACCGGGGACGAGCTGCTCGCCCGGACCCGGGAGAGCGTGCTGGGGGCGCTCTCGCACCAGACCTTGCCCTTCGAGCGGGTGGTGGACGAGCTGAGTCCCGACCGGGACCTGTCGCGCAATCCGCTCTTCCAGGTGTTGTTCACGCACACCGCGGCCGAGCGGGGCGACTACGCGCTGGGCGGCGCCACCGGCGCGGCCTTCCCGATCGACCTGACCACCGCCAAGTTCGACCTGACGCTGGACGTCCTGGACGACGCGGGCCGCCAGAGCCTGCGCCTGGTCTACCGTCCCGACCTGTTCGCGGCGGAGTCGATCGCCCGGCTGGCGGAGCACACGGTGGCGGTCCTGCGGGCCTTCACCCGCACGCCGTCGCTCCCGCTGAGCCGCACGAAGCTGCTCACGGACACGGAGCTCGCGGAGCTGCTCGGCCCCGAGGGCCCGGCGAACCGGCCCGTGGCGGGCGTGGAGGGGCCGGCGGCGATCGGGGCCGGGAGCGAGGGGCCCCGGCTCGCCGGCGAGCGGCTGGCGGAGCACGTCCGGCGCACGCCCGACGCCGTGGCCGTCTCGGGCGGCGGGCGCGCCCTGACCTACGCCGAGCTGGACGCGGCCTCCCGGGCGCTGGCCCGGCGGCTGCGGGCCGCCGGGATCGGCCCGGAGTCCCTGGTCGGGGTGTGCCTGGGCCGCTCGGTCGACCTGGCCGTGGCGCTGCTCGGGGTGTGGCGGGCGGGGGCGGCGTACCTGCCGCTGGACCCGGCGCACCCGCGGGCCCGGCGGGAGTTCACCGTCGCCGACGCGGGGGTGGAGTGGGTGGTCACCGACGACACCGGGCTCGCCGCGGTGGAGGGGCTGGCGGTGGGGGTGATCCCGCTGTCGGAGCCCGCGGCGGCGGCCGGCGCGGCCGACGACCTCGCCGACGTGGTCCCCGGTCCCGACGCGCTCGCCTACGTCATCTACACCTCGGGCTCCACCGGGCAGCCCAAGGGCGTCGAGGTCACCCACGCCAACCTGGCCTGGTTGCTGGGCGCGGCCGACCACCACTTCGACTTCGGCCCCGACGACGTCTGGACCCTGCTGCACTCCCCCGCCTTCGACTTCTCCGTCTGGGAGCTGTGGGGTCCGCTGACCTCCGGCGGGCGGGTGGTGGTGCTGACCGAGGACGAGGTGCGCGACCCGGCCGCGGTGCACGCCGTGCTGCGCGCGGAGCGCGTGACCGTGCTCAACCAGACCCCGGCGGCCTTCAAGGGGCTGCGGGCGCACCTGGCGCAGCAGGGCGCGGACTTCGCCGAACTGGCTCTGCACACAGTGGTCTTCGGCGGCGACGCCTTCGACGCCCGGGACTACCGGGACTGGTTCGCGGGGCCGGCCGCCGGGCGGCCCGCGCTGGTGAACATGTACGGCATCACCGAGACCACCGTGCACGTCACCTACCGGTTGATCACCGAGGCGGACACGGTCGCGGGGGTCCACTCCCCGATCGGCCGCCCGCTGGCCGGGCAGCACGGGTACGTCCTGGACCGGACGGGCCGGCTGGTGCCCCGGGGCACGGTCGGCGAGCTGTACGTCGCCGGCGGCGGCGTGGCCCGCGGCTACCGCAACCGGCCGGAGCTGACCGCCGAGCGCTTCCCGTCCAACCCCTTTGTATCGGCCGCAGTCCCCGCCACGGCCGCGGCCCCGGCCCGGATGTACCGCACGGGTGACCTGGTGCGGGTGCTCCCCGACGGCCAGCTCGCCTACGCGGGGCGCGCCGACCACCAGGTGAAGATCCGCGGCTTCCGGATCGAGCCGGGCGAGATCGAGACCGCGCTGCGGGTGCTGCCCGGGGTGCGGGACGCCTCGGTGGTGGCCCGGCCCGACGGACACGGCGGCGCCCGGCTGGTGGCCCACGTGGTGCTGAGCGAGGGGCGGCCGCTGGACGCGGCGGACCTGCGGGACCGGCTGCGCCTGACGCTGCCGGAGTACATGGTCCCCGCCCTGTTCGTCCGGCACGCCAAGCTGCCGATCACCGCGAACGGGAAGGTGGACCGTGCGGCCCTGATCGCGGTGGCGGCCGAGGGGGCCGCGGCCCCGGCCGACTTCACGGCTCCCGAGGGCGCGGTCGAGGAGGCGCTGGCCGGCATCTGGTCGGAGGTGCTCGGCGCCGAGCGGATCAGCCGGACCGCGAACTTCTTCGACCTCGGCGGGGACTCCATCCTGGCCCTGCGGGTGATCGGCCGGGCCCGCTCGGCCGGGCTGGGCCTGAGCGTGGCGGACCTCTTCCGGGCCCGGACCCTGGCCGACCTGGCCGCTGCGGTGCGGGAGTCCGAGGACCCGGCGGGTCCGCCTCCGGTCGCACCCTTCTCGCAGCTGGACCCGGCGGACGCGGCGCGGCTGCCGGACGGTCTCGTCGACGCCTATCCGCTCACCTACCTCCAGACCGGCATGCTGCACGAGATGCTGGCGGACCCGGAGCGCGGGGCGTACCACAACGTCACCGACCTGAAGATCACCGTGCCCGAGGGCTTCGACCTCGCCGCCTTCCAGAGCGCCGTGGACGCGGTGGTGCGCGCCCACGACATCCTGCGCTCCTCCGTGGACCTGGTGTCCTTCTCCGAGCCGATCCAGCTGGTGCACCCGACGGCCGACCTGCGGGTGGGCTACGTCGACCTGCGCGGCCAGGACCGGGCGCGGCAGCGGGCGACAGTCAAGGCGTACGTGCGGGAGGAGTTCGCCCGCCGCTTCGACCTGGCGGCGGCGCCCCTGGTCCGGCTGCACCTGCACCACGTCGGCGACCACGAGCTGCGGTTCACGGTCACCGACTGCCACATCGTGCTGGACGGCTGGAGCCTGACCTCGCTCATCGCCGACGTCCTCGACCTGCACCGCCAGGTGGTGGCGCAGGGCCGGCGCGAGCCGAGCCTGCCGGCCTCGCCCCGGTTCGCGGAGTACGTCGCCCTGGAGCGGGCGGCCGTGGACTCGGAGGAGAGCCTGAAGTTCTGGAGCGCCCAGCTGGACGACCTGCGGCCGGTGCGCTTCGGCCGCCGCTCGGGCGGGCCGGTCGACGGCGACGCCGCGATCATCGAGATCCGGCGGTCCTACGCGGCGCTGGCCGAGCCGATCGGGCAGCTCGCGAAGCGGGCGGGCGTCCCGCGCCGGACCGTGCTGCTGGCGGCCTTCCACCACACGATGGGCCTGTTCACCGACGCCGAGGCGGACACCGACGGCGGGTCCGCCGGGCACTCGATCGGTCTGGTCACCAACGGCCGCCCGGAGGAGAGCGGCGCGGACCGGATGCGCGGGCTGTTCCTCAACACCGTGCCGTTCGGGATCCGGCGGACCGGGGAGAGCTGGCTGGACCTGGTGCGCGAGGTCTTCAGCGCGGAGCAGGACCTGATGCCGCACCGCCGGGTGCCGCTGGCCCGCCTCGGCCGGCTGCGGCCGGACGAGCCCGGTCTGGTCGACGTGCTCTTCAACTACATCAACTTCCACCGGCTCTCCGGGGACACCTGGGACGAGTCGGAGGAGATCGCCCGGACGATGTTCCCGCTCAACATCAACGTGAGCGTGCAGGGCTTCACGGTCGACGCCGATACGACCCGGGTCGACCCGGCCACCGCCGAACAGCTCGCCGACGCGGTGTGCGCGCTGCTGGAGACCATGGTCGGGGACCCCGACGGGCCGGTGGCACGGCCCGTGCTGCGGGGCGCGGCCCGGGAGCGGGCGCTGGTGGAGTGGGCGCGCGGTCCGGTGGTGGACAACGACCCCCGGATGTTCCAGGAGTGGATCGCGGAGCACGCGCTGCGCACTCCGGACGCGGTCGCCGTCACCCATGCCGACCGCGAGGTCGGCTACGGCGAACTCGACGCGTCGGCCGGAGTGTTGGCCGGCCGGTTGCGGGAGCTGGGTGTGGGCCCGGAGGTGATCGTCGGGATCTGCGCGGACCGGGGTCCGGACATGGTGCGCTCCGTGCTGGCGGTCCTCAAGGCGGGCGGCGCGTTCCTCCCGCTGGATCCGCAGCACCCCACCGAACGGCTGGAGTTCGTGGCCCGGGACAGCGGGATGCGGGTGCTGCTCACCCAGTCCGCGCTGGTGGGCCGGGTGCCCTTCGAAGGCCCCGTCGTGCTGGTCGACGTACCCGCCGAGTGCGCGGGCTCCGGCGGCGTCCCGGTGGCCGGTACGGGCCCGGACAACACCGCCTACGTGCTCTACACCTCGGGTTCGACGGGCCGGCCCAAGGGCGCGGCGGTCCCGCACCGGGGCCTGAGCAACCTGATCCACGGCCAGCGGGACGTCTTCGCCCCGCGACCCGAGGACCGGGTGCTGCAGTTCGCCTCCTTCAGCTTCGACGTGTTCGTCAGCGAGCTGACCTGGGCCCTGGCCAACGGGGCGCGGCTGTGCACCGCACCGAAGGAGGCCCTGATGCCCGGCCCGGACCTGGTCGCGACCCTGCACCGGTACGGGGTCACCGCGGCCGCGCTGCCGCCGAGCACCCTCGCGGTGCTCGCCGAGCAGGGCGATCCGCTGCCGCTGCTGCACACCATCGTCACCGGCGGCGAGGCACCCACGGCCGAGATGTCGGACGTGTGGTCCCCGGGCCGGATGTTCATCAACTCCTACGGCCTGACCGAGACGTCGGTGTGGTCCTGCGCCGAGGTGTGCGTGGCCGGCACCGGGCTGCCGCCGATCGGTCCGCCGATCCGCAACAGCCAGGTCTACGTCCTGGACCGGGACCTCGAACCGCTTCCGGTCGGGGTACCCGGCGAGATCTGCCTCGGCGGTGACGCGGTCGGCCTGTACTACCTGAACCGCCCCGCGCTGACGGCCACCACCTTCGTGCCCGACCCCTACGGCGCGCCCGGTGGCCGGCTCTTCCGCACCGGCGACCTCGGCCGCTACCACGCCGACGGGAGCATCGAGTGCCTCGGCCGCCGGGACAACCAGGTCAAACTGCGCGGGTTCCGCATCGAACTGGGCGAGCTGGAATGCGGGTTGCGCGAGCTGCCCGAGGTGAACAAGGCGGTGGTGCTGCTCCGCCGTGACCTGCCGGGCGATCCGGCGCTGGTCGCCTACGTCGTCCCGGAGCCCGGGTGCGCGCCGGACGCCGAGGCCGTCCGCCAGGCGCTGCGCGCCACGATGCCGGCCTACATGGTGCCCGCGCGCTTCGTCTTCCTCGACGAACTGCCCCTGAACAGCAGCAAGAAGGTGGACCGTCGGGCCCTGCCGCTGCCGCTGGAACGCTCGGACGTGGACGCGGAGTCCACCGCCCCGCGCACCCCGACCGAGGAGCTGCTCGCCGAGGTGTGGCGCGACGTACTGGGAGCGGCGGAGGTCGGCGTCCACGACGACTTCTTCCGGATCGGCGGGAGTTCGCTCTCCACCGTCCGGGTGGCCGCCCGGGCGGCGGCCCGCGGGCTGAGCGTCTCCGTGCGCGACCTGATCGAGCTGCCGACGATCGCCCAGCTCGCCGCCCGCGCCGAGGAGGCGGCGGCGAGCACCGCGCCCGTCGCCGTGACCTCCGAGGTCCGGCTGCGCGAGGGCACGGGCGACCCGCTGTGGTGCGTGCACCCGACGGGCGGCAGCGCCGCCTGGTACGTGGGACTGGCGCGGGCCCTGCCGGCGGGGACACCGGTGCGTGCCTTCCAGGCGCGCGGCCTGCTCGGCGGGGTGGACCCGACGACGGTGGCCGGCATCGCGGCCAACTACGTCGCCGAGATGACCGCGCACGGCGGGGACGGCCCGCACGACCTGCTGGGCTGGTCCATGGGCGCCAACCTGGCCATGGAGATGGCCACCCAGCTGCACGAGGCCGGCCACCGGGTCGCACCGCTGACCCTGATCGAGCCCTACCTCCCCAGCGAGGTGGCGCGCGGTCAACTGGCCTCGGTCAGCGCCAAGATGGTCACCGGCAAGGAGCTGCGCGACCGGCTGCGCACGCTGGCCCCCGGCGCGGAGCGCGAGGCGGTGACGGCCGAGCTGACCGCCCTGCTGCTGAGCGCGGACATGAGCCCGAGCGAGGCCGCCCTGGTGGAGCACGCGCCGATCGAGGTGTGGCACTCGCTGCTCACCGCCCTGGCCGACTACGAGGTACGGCCCTACCCGGGCCACGTCCACCTGGTGGTGGGCTCGCACGCGGCGGCCCTGCCCGACGGCGAGCCGATGCCCGGCCTCGACGTGGACTTCCGCGCATACGTCGAACGCTGGCGGGAGCAGGCCCTGGGCGGCCTGACCCTGCACGTCACCGCAGGCGACCACATGTCGCTGATGTCCGAGCCCCTGCTGGGCCGGACCGCTTCCCTCCTGCACGCCATCCGGACGGAGACCCGGGCATGACCACGACGATTCCCGCGGGCGGCCCGGCCGCCCTGCTGACCGCGCCCACGAACCTGCTGACCGCGCCCCCGCGGCCCGCCTTCGCCGAGCGCTACCTCCTCGACCCGGAGCTCAACGCCGACCCCTACGGCTACCTCAACGCGCTGCGCGACCACGACCCGGTCCACTGGAGCGCCATGCACCGGGCCTGGCTGGTCACGGGACACGGCCAGTTGATGCACTGCCTGCGCGACCCGGCGGTCTCCGCCGAGCGGGTGGGCCCCCTGATGGACGCCGTCCCCGAGGGCGCCCGGGAGGACACCGAGCGGGCGTTCTCCATCCTGTCCCGCTGGATGGTCTTCAACGATCCCCCGCAGCACCGGCGGCTGCGCCAGGTGTTCCAGGAGCAGTTCTCGGCGCGCGGCATCTCCCGCTACCGCACGTTCGTCGAGCGGGCCACCCGGGCCATGCTGACCCGCCGTTCGGTGCCGGGCAACGGCGGCGACCTGCTCGCCGACATCGCCCGACCGCTGCCGTCGCTGGTCTTCGCCCGCTGGCTGGGCGTCCCCCAGGCGCACAGCCCCTCCTTCTGGTACTGGAACGCCCGGGTGGGCGACCTGGTCCTCGGGGCGGCGCAGGAGGAGCGCGAGTACCGCACCTCCCTCCAGTCCCTGGTGAAGTTGGACGACTACCTCGCCGGTCTCGTCCGCGAGCGCACCGCCGACCCGAAGGACGACCTGATCAGCTCCGTGCTGGCGGGCGGCCAGATCGGGAAGTCGGTCAGCGAGGAGGAGTTCGTCGGGATGCTGACCCAGATGGCCTTCGCGGGCGGGGAGACCACCAGCAACCTGATCGCCAACACGATGCTCGCCCTGCTGCGCCACCCCGAGCAGCTGGCGGAGGTCCGCGCGAACCCGGACCTGGTGCCGCTCGCCGTCGAGGAGGCGATGCGCTTCGACGGCCCCTCGAAGATGTCGATCCGCAGCGCCGCCCGCGACTTCGACCTCGACGGCCGCGCGGTGCGCGGCGGGGACCGGCTGTTCCTGGTCACCGCCGCCGCCAACCGGGACCCCGAGCGGTTCGCCGACCCCGACCTGTTCAGCGTCGCGCGGGGCAGCACCTCGCACCTCGGCTTCGGCTTCGGCGCGCACTTCTGCATCGGAGCCGCGCTGGCGCGGCTGGTGGCCTGCTCGGTGGTCGGCGTCCTCGTGCGCGAGTACCCGGACCTGGTGCTGACCACCGACCGGCACACCTGGCAGCCGTCCCTGCTCAACCGCGCCCTGACGGCGCTGCCCGTCCGGTACTGACACGCGGGCCGTCCGGTACTGACACGCGGGCCCTCACGTACTGGCCCCGGGCGGCCGGGTACCGGACCCGGCCGCCCCTCCTGAAACGCCCCGGCCGCCCTGCGGCGGCCCGACGAAGGGTCCGATCATGGCCTCCACCCTGGCGAGCGCGGGCACCCGCCTGCGCGCCCCCGCCAAACTGCCCTCGTTCCGGCTGCTGTGGCTGGGGCAGTCCCTGTCCCTGCTCGGGGACGGCTTCAGCTACATCGCCTTCTCGTGGATCACGCTGAGCCTGACCGATTCCACGCTGGCCCTCGGCTACGTCCTCGCCTTCCAGGCGGTGCCGCGGGCCCTGCTGACCCTGGTCGGCGGCTCGCTCAGCGACAAGTGGTCCTCGCGGACCCTGATGACGCTCTCCAGTGCGGCCCGGGCGGTGCTGATGGCCGGCGTCGGGCTGATCGGGATGACCGGCTCCCTGACGGTGCCGATCCTGTGCGGGGCCGCCGCCGCCTTCGGCGCGGTCGACGCCTTCTTCCAACCGGCCCGGGCCTCGATCCTGCCCACCGTGGTGGACAAGGAGATGCTCGCCCCGGCCAACGCCCTGCTGGCGGTCGGCACCAAGGTGTCCGCCATCCTCGGCCCGGCCGTCGGCGGCATGGTGGTGGCCCTCTCGGACGCCCCCGTCGCCTTCCTCGTGGACGCCGTGTGCTTCGCGCTCTGCGGCCTGTGCGTCTCCCGGATCCGGCCCCTTCCCCGCGGGCCCGAGGACTCCGTGGACGACGCAGCCGACGCCGCGGCGGGCACGGCGAAGGAGGCCGGGGACTCCCTGCTCACCCGGATGCGGGCGGGGCTGCGCTACGCCCTGGAGGACCCGCGGATCCGCTCCATCCTGGTCGTCGACACGGCGATGACCTTCTGTTACGCCGGTACCTTCACCGTCGGCTTCGCCACGCTCGCCAAGGTGGACCTGCAGGGCGGTTCCACCACCCTGGGCCTGCTCAACGGCGCCCTGGCGGGCGGGGCGATGCTGGGCACCCTGGTCGGCGGTTCGCTGAGCAGCCTCCCCCGGGTCGGGCTGCTGATCGCCGCGCTGGCCGGGTGGCTCGCGGTGGGCATGGGGGTGCTGGGGCTGGTGGACAGCACCGTGGCCGCGTTCGTGACCGTACTCGCGATGGGCTTCGGCATCGGCTTCCAGGGCGTCTTCGGCCTCAGCTGGATCCAGCGCACCATCGATCCCTCGGTGCTCAGCCGGGTGATCTCCCTGGACATGGTCCTCGGCTACGCCATGGCCCCGCTCTCGCTGATCCTCTGCGGGGCCCTGGCCCGCCACGGCAGCGGCCCGATGTTCGCGGTATCGGCCGGGGTCCTCGCCCTGACGGCCCTGGGGGTGCTGAGCTCGAAGGCGGTGCGCGGGATGCGCTGAGGACGACGACACATCCATCATGACAGGTCAGCGCCGGTTTTCGTAGGACGGAAAGCACAGTTCGCAACGCTTGTCCGATCCGTTCCCCGCCGCGCAGAATCTCCTTCTCGCGACATCCGGAGACAGGGGAAACGGTGACGATCGATCACGATGCGGTACTTCGGGCCCGCGTGCTGCTGCTGGGGTCCGGCCGACGGAGTCGCGCCGAACTGGTCGACGCGTACCGGGTTCTGGCCGAGGTGAACCCGAAGGCCTACGGGCCGAAGTTGGTGGACGCCCTGCTCTCGCTCCACTACCAGAGCAGGAATCCGGAGATGGACGTCACGCTGACCGCCGAGGCCGCGCGGGCCGCGCGCGAGATCGAGGTCGGTGAGCCCAAGCGGACCGAGCGGTTGTACCGGGCCTTGAACGCCCACCAGGTGTCGCTCTTCGCCCTCGGGCGCAGGGCGGAAGGGCGTGCGGTCTGCGAGGAGCTGGCCGGGGCCGGCCTGAGCGATCCCTTGACGAGGGTCCTGGCCGAGGAGGGGCGCTTCGCGGAGGCGGCGGAGCTCGACGAAGCGGCCGTCCGCGACGGGGGCTCGGACCACTTGTTCTGGACCAGGTTGCGGTGGGCGGCCAACCTGGAGGGCGCCGGGCAGCACGACGCCGCGGCGGTCGCCTTCCGCGAAATCCTGGCGGAGACCCGGCGCAAGGCGGCCGAACAGGACACCTCGCTGGCCATCCTCACCTGGGAGTCGGTCCACTTCTCCCGGATGCGGGACGCCGTCGGCGACGGGGCGGGGGCCGCGGCCGCCCGGCGCGAGGCGCTGGGCGTCCTGGAGGAGCTCGCGAGCACCGGCGAGCCGAAGAACTGGAGCTGCATCCTCGGGTGGTGGAAGACGCTCTTCGTCCTGTCGGGACGGGCGGCCGAACCCGCCGCGAGCCCCGAGTCCCCGATGCCGCCCTTCGGCACGGATCACGAATGGTCACGCGACGTGCGGGAGGGGTTCCTCGGCATGTCGGCGGGCCTCGAAGCGGAGGCAGCGGCACTGCGCGGGGCACACCGGCTGCCCGAACTGGTCGACGTCCAGCGCAGGATCAGCATCCGCGCGGCCGTCCGCGACGGCGACCGTCCCTACCTGTTCGAGGAGCGGTTCGCCCCGTACTTCGACGAGGGCGTCACGCTCGCCCGCCGCACGCCCGACGACCGCGCACGCCTCGCCCGCGCCCTCGTCGACCGGTCGATGTTCTTCGTCGCCGCACGCACCTTCGAGCCCGCGCACGCCGACTTCGCCGAAGCGGTCGGCCTCCTTGACACCCCCTAGTCGCGCAGGGAGGCGGAAAGGGCGCACAGGGCCGCGCGGTTGGAGCGACCCGTCTTGGTGCCGAGGCTGGCGATGTGCTTCTCCACCGTGCGGGGCGAGATGTACAGGCGGTCCGCGATGTCCTTGTTGCCGAGGCGCTCGGCGAGCAGCCGGAACACCTCGTACTCGCGCACCGTGACCCCCTGGGTGCGCAGCACGTCCGGGATGCTGCCCGAGCCGGTGCGCCGCTGGGCTACGGGGGCGCCCATCCGGCGCAGGGCGGCCCGGCAGGCGTTCGCGACGGGGGCGACGGACTGCTGGTGGAAGTGGAGTTCGGCGCGGCGCAGCCAGGCCACGGGCTCCCCCCAACCGTCCGCGTGGGCCGCCTCGGCGATGAGCCGCAGGCCCAGGTGGAGGGCGGTGGCGTACGGCTCCGCGGTGCGCAGGGCCTCGTTGACGGCGGCGGCCGCCAGGTCGGGTCTTCCCTCCCGGCCGTCCAGGACGGCGCCCGCGAAGAGCACGAACTGTCTGTTCCAGCGCATCCGGCCGGGGGCGGTGGCCGCGATCTCCTCGTACGGACCGCGGCCGGCCTCGCCCGAGAGCACGTCCAGCAGCAGCCCGATGCCGTAGCGGCCGCTGAGGTAGTAGGTACTGGGGTTGGTGCTCTCCAGCTCGGCCACGGCGTGCAGTTCGCGGACCGCGGCGGGCTGGTCCTCCTCCATCAGCGCGCAGAACGCCCGGGCCAGCCCCCGGGTCAGCGGCTCCTCCTGGGAGCCGCTGCCGTCCCACTCGGCGAAGGCCGTGAGCGCCCGTTCCATGTCCGCCCGGTCGCCCTGGTGCGCGGCGAGGGTGGCCCGCGCCATCAGCACGTAGCGGGTGGCCGGAGCCAGCCGCAGCCGCTGGACGACGGCCAGGCACTCCTCGGCAGCCTGGGCGGCAGCGGCGAACTCGGCGCGCAGCACCGCGTCGAGGATCATGATCCCGTCGATGGTGTACACGATGGTGGCGGAGCCGAGCCGCTGGGCTTCGCCGCGGGCCGCGAGCAGCGGGATCGTGTTGCCCTCGGTCAGCCAGTTGTTCCCGCCGATGCGGGTGAGGGCGTACATCCGCTGGAGCGGGAGCTGGTGCTGTTCGGCCGTGTGCAGGGCGGACTCCAACAGGGCCGTGGCCTCGTCGAAGTCCCGCTCGCGGGCCAGCGTGGCGAGCAGCTCCCAGGCCTGGCAGACCACCGTGGGCAGCCCGTGCCGCTCCGCGGCCTGGAGCGCCGAGTAGGCCAGCTTCTCGGCGAGTTGGGTGCGGTCCGGGCCGGGGGTGTCGAGGGCGAGGTAGGCGGCCGTGACGTCGATGGAGGCGGTGCTGCGCTCGTCGGGGTGCACTCCGAGGAGGGCCCTGGCCTGGGCTATCTGCCGGTTGCCGTCCTCCCAACGCCCGGCGGTGTGGGCCACCTTGGCCAGCCTGGTGTGCAGCGCGGCCATCCGCTCGGCGCTCAGGCCGCTCCCGCCGAGGGTGTGCAGGTTCTCGGCGAAGCCGAAGGCCTGGGCGAAGTCGCCGGCTTCGGCGAGCGCGGGCAGCAGGGCCTCCAGGGCCGCCGTGCGGCCCGCCGCGTCGCCGCTGGCCGCGAGCAGCCGCTCGGCCCGGGCCAACAGGGTGACGGCCGAGCCGATGGCGCCGGCCGACAGGGCCCGCAGCCCCGCCACGGTGAACAGCCGCCCGGCTTCGGCTTCGTCACCGGCCTGGGAGCGCAACTCCGCGACGAGCGGGCACCATTCGCCCTCCAGCTCCGGGTAGAGGTCCTGGACCGCGTCGGCGGCCCGGCCGGACATCTCCGCCCGGTTGGTGGGCGTGAGCTGGGTCAGCAGCGCCTCGGCGGTGAGCGAGTGGCGGAAGGCGTACCAGTCGGGGGCGGGTTCGTCGTGGACGACGAGCTGCGCCGCGACCCCCGCGTGCAGGTGGCTGAGCAGACTGCGGTCGTCGATGCCGGTCATCCGCTGGAGCAC
This sequence comes from Streptomyces sp. NPDC098789, assembly GCF_044759975.1. NCBI lineage: Bacteria > Bacillati > Actinomycetota > Actinomycetes > Kitasatosporales > Streptomycetaceae > Streptomyces > Streptomyces sp. NPDC098789. The sequence goes on along the minus strand of NZ_JBIWAJ010000030.1, from coordinate 23,400 downwards.
GGTCAGCGGGAAGCGGCGGCCGATCACGGCGGCCGCGGACAGCAGGGTCAGCCCCTGCGGCGCCAGGCGGTCGACGCGCCGCAGGATGCCGCGCGCGAGGGCGGTGGACACGTCGCTGCGCAGGTCGCCCACGACCCGCCAACCGTCCTCGGCGCGGACCAGCGCGCCGCTGCCGATCATGCCCTGGAGGAGTTCCTCGACGAGGAAGGGACTGCCCGCGCTGTCGTCCCACAGGCGCGCGAGGGCGGCTTCCGGGACCAGGTCGGCTTCGGTGTCCAACTGCGCGGCGATCACGGCGCGGACCTCGGGCCGGGTCAGCGGGGCCAGTTGTAACACGGTTCCCACGCCGCGGCGACGGGCCGATTCGGCCATGTCGAGGGCGTCGCAGGACTCGGTGCGGATCGTGGCCAGAAGTACCACGTTGGTGTATTCGAGGTTGTCCACGAGGTACTCGACGACGGCGAGGGTCTCGGGGTCCGCGTCGTGCAGGTCCTCCAGCAGGAGGAGCTGGCCGTCCTCCCGGCCCGTGGCGATGAGCAGCCGCAACACGGCCTCGCCGAGGATCACCATCGAGCTGTTGTCCTGGGCGTCGCTGCTCCAGTCCGGGATGATCCGGCCCAGCGCGGGCCGGTACGGGCCGAGCGGCAGGTCGTCCAGGGACGGGCCGCCCGCCGGGCCGCCGCGGAACAGCGCCATCAACGCTTCCGTCAATGGCCGGAAAGGCACCGTGGGGCCGGTGGTGCTGCTCCGGCCCCGCAGTGCCCGCATCCCGTCGTTGAAAGCCATCCCCACGGCCTCGGCGGCGAGCCGGGACTTGCCGATCCCCGCCTCGCCCACCAGGAAGACGACCCCGCCGCGCCCACCCTTGGCCTCGGTCAACGCGTGTTTGATCTCTAAGAGTTGAGAGTCACGACCGATGATGTACCGCGGACGGGAACGCATGAGCGCAAATCTAGTTCATGCGTACGGTCCGCAGTGCACCGAAAGTCGGCCTTTTCCACGTACCGCCATCCGGATACCGGGCACTACCAGGTGCCGTCGGGCGCCGAGACGCTGGTGTCGATCTGGCTGAGCGCGACCACGAGTCCGCTGGTGAGGACGAGACCGGCCAGCGCCCGGGCCCGCGCACACGCCTTGTTGCGGCCCGACAGCTTGATGCCGCCCGCGGGGTCCCCGGCGGGAACTTCGGCGGCCGCGTCGGTGGTGGCGTCGGCGGTGGCGTTGACCTGGAACTCCTGCATGGTGGTGAGTACCTTTCTCGGAACCTGAGGTGGAGGTGGCGCTCGGTGCTGCAGTGCGGTCGGTGCTGTGGTGCTGACGAGCCGTTCGTGCGGTCGGTCCGGCCGGAGTCGGTCAGTGGAGCAGCAGGACGGACGGGACCGTCTCCGGGAAGCCCAGCCTGAGCAGGGCGTATCCGATGCCGGAGAGGCCGGTGAGGAGTCCGGGTGAAGGGACGTGGTCGGGGGTGCCGCAGCGGTGGCCGTGGCGTTCGAGGCGGCCGAGGACCTGACCGGCGCGGTGGGTGAGGGCGATGGCGGCCCGGGGGTGGCCCTGCCCGGCGAGGACGCTGAGCAGTTCCAGTGAGCCGAGGGTGCCGTGGCCCAGGCTGAGGTCGCCGAACTCGGCCGACTCGGTGGACTCCCCCGCCTCGGCGGGGTCGCTCAGCAGGGCCGCGCACCAAGTGAGTTCGGCTTCCGGGACCGGCTGGCCGGCCCGGGCGAAGGCATCGGCGGCGGCGAGCGCGGTGCCCGCCAGCCCGGAGTGCCAACCGAGGTCGGCGGGGTGGCGCAGGGCCGCGTCCAGAGCGGGGCGCAGCAGGGCGGCGCCGGTACGGGCGTACTCCTCGGCCCGGACCGCCGCGGTGCCCGCCGGTTCCCGCTCGGTCTCGGCGGCGGCGTAGCGCAGCAGGGCCCAGCCGATGCCCGCGTCGCCCCGGGCGAAGCCGGCGGCGGCGGGGTCCGGCCCGGCGGAGCCGGCGAGGCGCGGTGCGGCCCGGGCGACGAGCCGGTCGGCGAAGGCGGCGGCGAGGACGGCGGCACCGGGCATCCCGGTGAGGCGGTGCACGGCGACGGTGGCGGCCAGTGCTCCGGCGAGGCCGTCGGCCAGGTCGGCCGGGCCGTCGGGGTCGGCTTCGACGGCGAGGGCGAGGGCGGTGAGCGCGTCCGGCAGACAGGCCCGCAGCGCGTCTCCATCGGAATCGGAATCGGTGTCGGTGTCGCCGTCGCCGTCGAGCAGGGCGGACAGGCGGGCCACGGTGTAGACGATGCCGCTGAGTCCGTGCAGCGCGCCCGGCCCCACGGCGGCGCTGAGCGCGGGGTCGACCGCGAGCCTGGCCAGCAGCTCCGGCAGCGGTGCCGCGGCCTGTCGGGCCAGGGTGGTGTAGCGTCCGGCGCCGGTCAGGGCGCCGAGCTGGGCCAGGAAGAGGGCCACTCCGCAGTAGCCCTGGGCCAGGCCGCCGCCCATCGGCAGGACGGCCCAGTGCTCACCGGCGACCTGCTCCAGGCCGAGCCAGTTGACCCGGCCGTCGCCGTGGACGGCGCGGGCCGCGATCTCGTCGGCGATCCCGCAAGCGGCGGTCAGCAGCCGGGAGGGCTCGGGCACGACGGCGGGGGCGAGGTGCCCGGCCAGCGCCGAACGGGGGCCGCCGCCACTGAGGTTGGCGCCGGTCACCGCGAGCGTCGCGGCGATGATCCACTCCTGGTCGTGCCGGTCCACCTCGCCCATGCCGGCGATCTTGTCGAGGGTGGCCCGCAGACCGGGCGCGGGCAGCACTCCCTCGATGGAGGTGCCCCGCGAGGTCCGCACCGAGGTGTGCGCGGGGTGGTGGAAGAAGAGCGGCACGTCCCCCTCCCACAGGTCGGCGCTCTCGTCCTCGATCAGCCGCTGGCGGGCCGGGTCGTTCTCGGATTCCGCCCACAGCACGGCGAAGAGCGCGTCCCGGGTCAGCGCGTCGCGCAGCACGTCGGGATGGGTGGACTCCTCCAGCAGGGTCGTGTAGAGCCGGGTGGCGCGGGCGATCAGCCGGCCCGGGCTGGTGGCCCAGCGGCCCAGCAGGCCGTCCTCGCCCAGGAGTTCGGCGCGGTCCGCGGCGATCGCGTCGTAGCCGGCCCGGAAACCTTCGAGGAGCGCGGCCCGGTGGTCGCCGTGCCCGGCGGCCGGGTCCCGCGGGGCGGGTCGGTTCTGCCCGGCCGGTGTCTCGACGCGGCCGCGCCGCACCCGCATCTCGTCCGTTCCGGCGGCCTCCCAGCTCATTCCGTCGCTGGGGTAGGAGCCGCCGTGACCGCCGCCGAGGGCGGAGATGTCCATGGCGCCGTTCTCGCCGATGAGCAGGCTCGGGAGCAGGCAGGTGCGGTGGACCGAGGCGGACAGGGCCGCCGCCGCGGGGTCGGACCCGCAGGTCACCGCGGCGGGCAGACCCGAGTGGAGCAGGGTCTCGGCGTCCACCAGGACCGGCTGGTCGCCGCAGGCGATGACGTTCTCGTAGTGCATGTCCACGCCGTCCACCGCGTACAGCAGGGCCAGCAGCGCGCCCTGGCGGCGGTAGAAGCGGTCGAGCTCGGTGGGCGTGGTGCACCAGCCGTGCTCGATGAACTCCAGCCAGCCGTACCCGGGCCTGGGCACCGAGCGGGGGGTGCGCAGGCCGAGGCCCGGCACCTTGCCGTTGGTCCAGGCGACGGCCCGGTCGAGCAGGGCGTGCTGGTCGAGCGGGCGGGGCTTGAGCACCACAGTGGCGCCGTCGGCGAAGCGCAGCAGGGCGACGGCGCGGTTGCCCTGGTGGAGGTCGCCGCGGCCGAGGTCGATCCGTACCAGCGCTCCGGGGTCGGCGCCGCCGAGCAGGCCCCCCACGATCGCGGCCCGGTCGGCGGCGTAGCGGCGGACGAGCTCCGCCGTGGCGTCGGTGGCCTGGGCGCAGGACCGGGCCAGCATCCGGGCGAGCACCGGGTAGCCGGCGAAGAGCGCGGTCAGGCCCTCCCGGGTGCCGAGCCCGGCCAGGAAGTCGGCGAAGCGTTCCCGCGGGGTCTCCCCCGCCAGCCGCCCCGCGCTCCGCGCCGCGTGCAGCTCCTTGACCAGGGTGCGGGCGGACTGCCGGATCAGCCGGTCGCCCAGCCAGCCCTCGAAGGCGGCGCGGACCGCGGCCAGTTCCGCCGCGGGCAGGTCGATCCGCTCGGCCGTGTCCGCCCAGGCCACCGCGGTCAGGGGGCGCAGCGCGGGCAGGAACACCGCGGCGCCGTCGGCCGCTTCGTCGCCGCGCGCCCCCGGTGCGGTGCCCGCGGCGGTCGTGGCGCCGTGGTCCGTGCGCTCGGCGGGGGCCCGCGCCACGATCCGTTCGGCGTACCGGGCCCACTCGGGCTTCTCGGCACGGGCGGCGAGCCGCCACGGCAGCTCCGCCGCGAGGGCGTTCCCGGTGTCCTCGCTCACGCCCAGACTCGCCAGCCGCGCCGCGAAACCGTCGGGGTCCCCCAGGGCCCAGGAAGCGGGCCGGGCGTGGGGGGCGTCGGTGCGCGCGGGTGCGGGGGCACCCGGTGCGGCGAGCCGCTCCCGCAGGTTCAGGGCCTGTGCCCACCAGGAGTGGGTCAGGCCGCCGACCTCGGGTCCTGCGGCGGTGGCGGTGTCAGTCACGAGAGAAAACTCGCAGAGCCGCGCGCCGCGCACATGGGGGCACGTCCCCCATATTCCGAACGGCGTCCCCCCAGAGCCCCCCGTCCGCACGGCGCGCACGCCCCGCGCCCCCTGCCCGCACGCTCCCGGCGGACCCGGGGCGCACCCCGGTCCGACCTCGGACGCACCGCCCCGGCCGCCCTCCCGCAGGACCGGGACGGCGGCCTTCACACGATCCGCCGCCGGTGGCACCGCGTCTTCACAAATGTGGGGGCAGGGGCCCGATGCCGCTCCCGGCGGCCGCCCCCAGTCTGGGAACCAGCACCCCTTCCGCCGGTCCGACACCCGGCAGGCGGATGACTTTCGGAGGACCCGGTGGGCGAACCCGTCCCTGTCAACGTCGTCGCACTCGATCCGGTGCTCGAAGCCGGCACCAAGAGCGCCCTGCTCGCTTGTCCGGAGGTGGCCCTGAGCGCTCCGGGCGGCGAACCCCGCGTCGTGGTCATGACCGTGGACCGGGTCGGCCGCACGGAACTCGACGTACTGCGCTCGATCCGGGACACCCCGTCCCGTCCGGACGTGGTGCTGGTGGCGGGCGAGCTGGAGCCCGCCGACGCCCTGCACGCGATCGCCGCCGGGGCCCGGGGGCTGCTGCGCCGCCGCGAGGCGGACCCGGTCCGCCTCGCCCGGGCCGTACGGGCCGCGTCCCGCGGTGACTGCACCCTGCCGCCGGACCTGCTGGACCTGCTGTTGGAACACTCCGGCGCCCGGGGGGCGGCGGCCGACGTGACCGCCGGGCCCTGGGACGCGGCCGGGCTCAGCGATCGGGAGCGGTCGGTGCTGCGGATGGTGGCGGACGGCCACGAGACGAGCGAGATAGCCAAGCGGCTGTGCTACTCGCCCCGGACGGTGACCACCGTCGTGCACGACATCACCCAGCGCTTCCGGCTGCGCAACCGCGCCCACGCCGTGGCCTACGCGCTCCGGGCGGGCATGCTGTGAGCCCCGTCGCCGCACCGACGCGCACGTCGGCCCGCGAGGGGGGCCTCGAAGCGGTCCGGTTGAGCCGGATGTTGGCCCAGGTCGCCACCGGCCTGGCGCCCGCCCCCGAACCGGCTCCGGACACCGTCGAGATGCCCTATCCGGATCTGCTGCGCCTGCTGTGCGGACACCCCGCACAGCCCGCCGCCAAGCCCGCGATCGCCGCGGACGCACCGCACTTGACCGCACGCCAGACCTCGGTGCTGGCACTGATGGCGGAGGGCCACGGCAATGCGGTGATCGCCCGCACGCTGTCCTGCTCGGAGCACACCGTCAAGAACGTCATCTACGAACTGATGTCCCGGCTGCACGCCCGCAACCGCTCGCACGCGGTGGCCTGTGCGGTGCAGTACAGCCTCATCTGACGCGCGCCCGCGGCGTACGACCCCCCTGTCCGCGCGCGGTGCGCGTCCGTCCCGGCTACCTGGACGAGCGCGAGTTGCCGAAGAGGATCCGGTAGGCGATCAGCAACACGAGCGAGCCCGCGATCGCGGCGCCCCAGGTGGCCAGGTCGAAGAACTGGTTCTGGATGGGCCGGTCGAGGAACTTGGCCGAGAGCCACCCGCCGATGAAGGCGCCGGCGACCCCGATCAGGGTCGTCCCGATCAAGCCCCCCGGGTCGCGCCCGGGCAGCAGGACCTTGGCGATGCCTCCGGCCAGCAGCCCCAGGATGATCCAGCTGACGAACCCCATACCCACCCACTCCTCTTCTACCCTGCCCGCACCCGCCCTCGGTGTGCGCGCTCACCAGGAAGGACGCCGCGGGGGCCGAAATGGTTCTCCGGCGCGGATCCGGCCGGTCCGCATGGGGAGGTCACGGAGGTGCGCGGACCCGAACCTTGAGCGGGCTATGCCGCCAAGTGGCCGGAAAGGCACAGTCGTCGGGCAGGCCGAGCACGGTGCAGCGCACCCGCCCCGGTCCCTCCCCGTCCCGCGCTCTCCGTCACGCAGCGAGGCCTCCATGACACTGCCCGATCCGTCCGGTCCGGCGATCATCACCCACGTGCTGGTGGGGTACAGCCCGGTGATGCTCGGCAAGCTGGACGTCCTGCTCCCCGAGAACTCCGTCCTGGTCGTGGAGGAGCCCGCCGTCATCGCCGCGCGCCGCATCGACGGCCTGGCCGACGCGCACCGCTGCGTGGCGGCGGTGCTCGCCGCGCCCAGCCAGGACGAGGAGCACCCGCAGCGGATCATCGCCGCGGTGCCCCGGCCCCCGGCCGTGCGCGCGGTCGTTCCGGTCGTGGAGTACGGCGTGGTGGCCGCCGCCGCCCTCGCCGAGGCGTGGGGGCTGCCCGGCGCGGGCCCGAAGGCCGCGCGGATCCTGCGGGACAAGGCCCTGCTGCGGGCCGCGGTGGACGGTACGGACCTGGACCAGCCCGCTTGGCGGTTGGCCCGCGGCCCCGAGGACGTGAGTGCCTTCCGCGCCCGCTTCGGCGGGGCGTGCGTGCTCAAGCCCGCGGGCCGCCAGGCCAGTCTCGGCGTACGGCTGTTGGGACCGCAGGACGACGGCGCCGCGGCCTGGGCGCACACCACGACCGCCGACGAGCCCTCCCTGCACGCCGGTTACCCGCATTCCGCCCGCTACCTGGTGGAACAGCGCCTGTACGGGCCCGAGGTGAGCGTCGAGGCGGTGGTGCACGAGGGCATCGTCGGCTTCACCAACATCACCGCCAAGATGGTCCAGGATTCGCGTCACCCCGTCGAGACCGGGCACACCGTGCCCGCCGCGCTGCCGGCGGCGCAGGCCGACGCGCTGCGCGGCGCGGTGGAGGTGCTGGTGTCGGCGACGGGCTTCCGCTCGGGCGTGCTCCACGCGGAGTGGATCCTCGACGGGGGCCGCCCGCACCTGGTGGAGTGCGCGGCCCGGCTGCCCGGCGGCGGGATCACCGCCCTGATCGACCTGGCCTACGGGACGGACATCCTGTCCGCGCTGCTCGGGGTCCTGGACGGCAGCGCTCCGGCGCCGCGGCGCCCGCCCGTCCTGGGCGCGGCCGTACGGTTCCTGATCGCGCCCGTCGGCCCGGTGGCGGCGGTGGAGGGCGTAGAGGCCGCCCGGCGCGCCTTCGGGGTGGAGGAGGTGCACGTCGGGGTGGCGCCCGGCGACGTCGTCCTGGCCGTCACCAGTTCGTGGGAGCGGGCCGGCTACGTCATCGCCACCGGTACGGACGCGGCGGCGGCGGCCCGCAACGCCGAGGAGGCCGCCGCGCTGGTCTCGGTGCGCACGGCGGGGTCCGCGGGAGGTGCGCGGTGATGCGGATCTCGCTCTCGGACTACGTGCCCGCCACGGCGGCCGGCCGGACCTTCGCCCTGACCTCGCTGATCAACGCGATCGGCACCGGCCTGTTCCTCGCGGGCTCCACGATCTTCTTCATCCGCTCGGTGGGCCTGTCCCCCGCCCAGATCGGCGCCGGCCTGGCCGTCTCCGGTTTCGTGGGCTTCCTGGCCACCGTCCCGATCGGCGCGCTCAGCGACCGGATCGGGGCCCGGCGGACGCTCATCGCGCTCCAGGTGTGGCGGGCCCTGTGGTTCGTGGCGCTGGCGTACGTCCACGGCTTCGTCGGCTTCCTCGTGGTGTCCTCCTGCCTCGCCGCCGCGGAGGGGGCGACGCAGCCGATGACGCAGGCGGTGGCGTCCGACACGACCGAGGAGTCCGACCGTACGCGGACGATGGCGATCGTCCGGACCGTGCGCAACATCGGCTTCTCGGTGGGTGCGCTGCTGGCGGCGCCGCTGCTGGCCGCCGACAGCATGTGGGCGTACCGGGGCATCGTGCTCGGCAACGCGGCGGCGTTCGTCGCCTCGGCGGTCATGCTGAGCAGGTTGCGGCTGGTGCGCTCCAGTGCGGCGCAGCGCAAGGTGGGGCCGCTGACGGCGATCCGGGGCTTCCGCGACTGGCGCTACCTCGGGCTGGCCGGGCTGGGCGGCGTGCTCAACCTGCACACGACGCTGTTGTCGGTGGGGCTGCCGCTGTGGGCGATGACGGCCACGGGGGTGCCGGCCGGTTTCGTGCCGGTGCTGATCCTGGTCAACACGGCGCTGTCGATCACGCTCCAGGTGCCGGTGTCGCGCGGTGCGGAGCGGCCCGGCGGGGCGGCCCGAGCCCTGCGGCTGAGCGGCTTCGCGCTCGCCGCGTGCTGTGCGGCGCTGGCGGCGGTGCACGGGCTCGCGCCGCTCCTGGCGGGGGCGCTGCTGCTGGTCGCGTGCGTCGCGCTGACCTTCGGGGAGATGTGGCAGGCGGTCGGCAGCTGGGACCTGAGCTACGCGTTCGCGCCGGAGGACCGTCGCGGGACCTACCTGTCGGTCTTCAGCCTCGGCAACTCGGGGCAGCGGATCGTGGGTCCGGCGCTGGTGACGGGCGTGGTGATCGGGACGGGAGCGGTCGGATGGGCCGCCCTGGGCGCCGTGTTCTGCCTGGCCTCGGTCCTCGTACCGCCGGTGACCCGGGCGCTGGAACGGCAGCAGGAGCAGACGCGGGAACAGGAACAGGCGCAGGCGCAGGCGCAGGCGCAGGCGCAGGGTCAGAAGCAGGCAGCGAGCGAAGGGGCAGTGGCGTGAAGGATCTGCTGGTGGTCGGCGTCGGCACGATGGGGCGCCCGTACGTGGAGGCGGCGAGGCGGCTCGGGCACCGGGTCCGCGCGGTGGAGAACGCGGCGCTCATGGGCGGCCGCCCGGCCGAGGAGGACGTCTCCTACTACCCGGTGACGGGATCCCTGGACGAATCCTGGTTCGCCGGGGTGACGGCGGCGCTCGCCGACCGCGCCCCGGACGGGGTGCTCGCCTTCGCGGAGGCCAACGTGACGGCGGGCGCGCTGGCGCAGGAGCGGCTCGGGCTGCCGGGTCCGTCCCTGCACGCCGCGGTGATCTCCCGCAACAAGGCCCTGCAACGCACCGGCTTCGGGGCGTACGGGGTGGCGCAGCCCGATTTCCTGCTGGCCCCGGACCTGCACGCGGCCCGGGAGTGGATGCTGGAGCGGCTGCCGGTGGTGGTCAAGCCGCTGTCCCTGGGCGGCAGCGAGGGCGTCGAGCTGGTCACGAGCGCCGCGGAGGCCGAGGAGATCGTGCTGCGGCGCGGCGGCGAGGGGAAGATCCTTGTCGAGGCCGCGGTGGCGGGCCCGGAGTACAGCTGGGAGGCGCTCGTCCACGAGGGCGAGGTGCTCTTCGCCAACGTGACGGAGAAGGAGACCACCGCCCCGCCGTACTTCGTGGAGCTCTCGCACCGCTGCGGGTACGAGTTCACCGATCCGGCGCGGGCGGCGCAGGTGGACGCCCTGACCGCGGGGGTGTTGCGGGGGCTGGGGATGCGGACGGGGCTGGTGCACCTGGAGTTCCGGGTGGGGCTGGACGGTCCGGTCCTCATGGAGGTGGCGGTCCGCACCCCCGGGGACTTCCTGGCCGAGGCGGTGAGCCTGACGTACGGCTTCGACCTGCACGAGGCGGTGGTGCGGCTCGCGCTCGGCGAGCCGCTCGGCGACCTGCTGCGCACCCGCCCGGTGGCGTACGCGGCGACGTACTTCCCCACCTGTGCGCCCGGCACGATCACGGCGGTCGACGGGCTCGCGGAGATCGCCGCGCACCCGGCGGTGGTCCGGGTCGGGCTGCGCAAGGGGGTGGGCGACCGGGTGGGCCCGCTCACCTCCTCCTCGCAGCGCCTCGGCCACATCCTGGTGAAGGCGGACTCCCCCGCCGCCCGCGAGGACGCCCTGAAGTTCCTGGCGGAGCGGCTGCGGATCACCGTACGAACCGACTGAGGCACCGGCGTGCCGGGGGGCGGGTCAGGGGCCGTCCGGCTACTTCCACCACGGCTCGGGGACCCGCCTGCGCGACCTCCGGCCCGCCTCACGGCTCTTGCGCAGGTCGCCGAAGGGGCCTCCTCGGTGAAGGCCCTCTTCTCGGGCTTCGGTGCCGGCGCCGCGACGCTCACCCTGTGCTGCCTGGTGTACTCCACCTACCGGGCCTGAACCGCCCCCGCCCCGCGGCGGCTGCGGTCAGGGTCGCGGGGTCAGGGTGACGGGCAGGTCGAAGAGGTCGTTCTGGGTCACGATCGGCTTGTTGCGCAGCTCCTCGCGGGCCACCGCCAGGCTCAGTTCGGGGAAGCGCGCGTACAGCGCCGGGAGGGCCACCGCCGCTTCCAGCCGGGAGAGCGCGGCGCCGGGGCAGACGTGCGGGCCGTGGCCGAAGGAGATGTGCCGGTTCGGGGTGCGGGTGATGTCGAACGAGCCGGCGCTCTCGCCGTGTTGGGCCTCGTCACGGCCGATGGCACCGAAGGAGACGACCAGGCCCTCGCCCTTCGGCAGGACCGTGTCGCCCACCTCCACGTCCTCGGCGGCGAAGCGGATCAGGACGTGCGAGGTCGGGGTCGACCAGCGCAGGGTCTCCTCGATGACGTCCTCCCAGGACGCCTCGCCCTTCAGCATCAGGGCGCGCTGTTCGGGGTGGGTCTCCAGGGCGACGACCGCGTTGACGATCAGGCTGATGGTGGTCTCGTGGCCGGCCGCGACCATCAGTTGGAGGGTGTTGGTGATCTCCTCGGTGGTGAGGCGGTCACCGTCCTCGGAGGCGGCGATCAGCGCGCTGGTCAGGTCGTCGCCGGGGTTCTCCCGCTTGGACTCCACGATCCGGCCGAACAGCGCGCCGAGGTCCGCCATCATCTGCGGGACCTCCTCGGGCAGGGTCTGCGTCGAGAAGAACTTCTCGAACAGCTCCTTCATCCGCGGGTGGTCGGCGGCGTCCACGCCCATCAGTCGGCTGACCACGTTCATCGGCAGCGGGTAGGCGAAATGCGCCTTGAGGTCCACGCTCTCCCCCGCGGGCAGCTCGGCGAGCCGGTCCAGCATCTCCGTGGTCAGCGCTTCGATGCCGGCGCGCAGCGTCTCCACCCGGCGCACGGTCAGCGCCTGCGCGACCAGGGTGCGCAGCCGGCGGTGCTCGTCGCCGTCGACGGTCAGCATCGAGCGGCCGGGGTTGACGAGCCCGATCAGCGGCCAGTCCAGGGGTATCTCACCGCGCTGCCAGGCGCCCCAGGCGTTGATGTCCTTGACGATGCGGGGGTCGGTGAGCAGCTTGCGGGCCTCGGCGTGGTGGGTGACCGCGTAGCAGGCCACCCCGCCGGGCAGGACGACGCGGACCAGCGGGCCGGCGGCGCGCAGGGCGGCGCTCTCGGCGTCGAGGTCGGCCACGAAGGGGTCCAGGGCGATGGCGGTGGAGCCGGTGTGGTCGATCGGGCACGTCATCTGGTGGCTCCAAGGGCGGGGGTCGGGGTGTAGGTCACGGGCAGTGCGGACAGGCCGCGCAGCCAGGGCGAGGGGCGGCGGGCGAGCGCGGAGGCGGGGACCGCCAGGTCGACGTCGGGGAGCCGGTCGAGGAGGACCTCGATGCCGGTCCGCGCGATGACCTCGGCGACCTCCTGCGCGGGGAACGGGCAGCGGTGTTCGCCGTGCCCGAAGGAGAAGAAGGCGTTGTTCCCGCCGGTCAGCGCCCCGGCGTCGGTGCGCACGTGCGGGTCGGAGTTGGCGGCGGCCAGCCCCAGCAGGACGAGGTCGCCGCTGGCGATCCGGCGGCCGCCGAGGTGGGTGTCGCGGGAGGTCCAGCGGCCCGCCACGTTCTGGGTGGGGGTGTCCTCCCACAGGACCTCGTTCATGGCCTCGCCGACGCTGTGCCGGCCGCCCGCGAGGGAGGCCGCGAAGCGGTCGTCGGTGAGCATGAGGCGCAGCGAGTTGCCGATCCAGTCGGCGGTGGGCTGGTGCCCGGCGGCCATCATGACCATGAGGTCCTGGGCGACCTCGTCCAGGGTGAAGCCGGACCGGTTGGCGAGCATCCGCGAGGCCACGTCCGGGCCGGGCGCGGCCGACTTGGCGGCGAGCAGCGCGTACATGGAGCCGCCGAGGTGCTGCTGTCCCGCGAGCGCGCCCTCGCGGCCGTTGATCATGTCGTTCATGGCGGTGACGAGGCCCGGCCCCTCCTCGTCCGCGAAGCCGTAGATGCGGGCGAGGACGCGCAGCGGCAGCAGCATGGCGTACTCGCCGACGATGTCGCACTCGCCCCTGCCGCAGAGCTGGTCGATCAGCTCGTCCGCGAACCGCTCGGCGTGGCCCTTGAGTTCGAAGGGGTCGATGGCCTCCAGCGCGTCGGAGATCACCGCCGCCCGGTCGCGGTGGCGCTCGCCGACGGTGTAGAGGATCGACGGCTGCTTGCGGCCGATCATCGGCAGGAGCGGCCAGTCGGCGGGGATCCGGTCCCACTGGTTCCACAGGTCGGAGTCGCGGGAGAAGAGCACCGGGTCGCTGGTGACCTGGTGCAGTTCGCGGTAGCCGAGGACCAGCCAGGCCGGTACGTCGCCGTCGAGGACGACCGGGGCGACGGCGCCGTGGTCGCGGCGCATCTCCCGGTACAGCTCGGCGGGGTCGGTCTGGAACCGGGGGCCACCCAGCGGTACGGGGCAGTGCTCGGGGGTGGTCACGGGGTGGGCTCCGGGGTCGTCGGCCGGTCGGCCGTCTGGGCGTGCTGGGTGTGCCGTTCGTGGCGGACGTGTTGGACGTGCCGGACGAGGGAGATGAGGACCTGCTTGCTGGACTCGCGCGAACGGGCGTCGCAGAAGACCAGCGGGACGTGCGGCGGCAGGTCCAGGGCGCCCCGGATCTGTTCCGGGGTGTGCACGGGACCGCCGAAGTCGTTGCAGGCCACCACGAAGGGCGTGCCGTGGTGTTCGAGCCTGTCGATGGCGTACCAGGAGTCGGCGAGCCGTCGGGTGTCGACGAGGACGACCGCCCCGAGGGTGCCGGAGAACAGCCGGTCCCACAGGAACCAGAAGCGCTCCTGGCCGGGGGCTCCGAAGAGGTAGAGCACGTTGTGGGCGTCGAGGGTGATCCGGCCGAAGTCGAAGGCGACGGTGGTGGCGGTCTTGGTGGCGACGCCGCCGGTGTCGTCGACCGCCTCGCCCGCCTTCGTCATCGTCTCCTCGGTGTTCAGCGGACGGATCTCGCTGACCGAGCGGACCATGGTGGTCTTGCCGACGCCGAAGCCGCCCACGACGACGATCTTGAGACCGTTGTCCGCGGTGCTGCTGAGGGCCTGCCGGGCCGGGCGGGGTTCGCGCTGGTCAGCGGGCTGATCAGAGATTGCGGAGTCCAACGAGCACCTGCTCCAGGATGTCGGGGTCGGGAAGGAGGTACGCCGAACGCGGGTGCCGGGCACTGATCTTGCCGGTGCCGAGCAGGTCGGCGAGCAGGATCCGCACGATCGACACCGGCAGGCCCAGCTCCGCGGCGATCTCGACGACCGCCGTCGGGTACTGGCACATCCGCAGGATGGCCGCGTGTTCCGACTGCATGCCGACGAGCGGATCGCATTCGGCGACGACCAGCGTCACGAGGTCGAAGGCGTCCGAGCCGGAGCGGCTGCGGCCGCCCGTGAGGGTGTAGAGCCGGTCCGGGGAATCGTCCCGGCCCGGCCTGCTCCGGCTCATCCCCGCGGCCTGGCGATCAGGTGCTCACCGAGCTGTTCGACCAGTTCCGACATGTTGTGGCCGACGAGGCCCGCGTCCGCGTCCTCCGCCGCGACCAGCGCCAGGTGGGCGCCTTCGCCCGCCTCGACGATGAAGAGGATCCCGCCGTAGAACTCGGCCATCGCGGAGCGGACGCCGCCGCTGCCGTCGCCGAACTCGATGGAGGCCCCGTGCGAGAGGCTCTGGATCCCGGCGGCGATCGCCGCGAGCTGGTCGGCCTGGTCGACGGACAGCTCCGGGGTGCGGCAGAGCTTGAGGCCGTCCCGGGAGAGCACGAGGGCGTGGCGGGCGCCGGGGGTGCGCTCCAGGAGGCTCTCCAGGAGCCAGCCGAGCGTCTCGTCGGTGGTGGTGCCGGTCATCGCGTGTTGCCTTCCGGGTGCGGGGGGTTCGAGGCGTGCGGGGGCGCTGCGGGCGGCGCGGCCGCGGCGCCGCGCACGGCCTGGCGGAAGCTGCCGAAGCGGGCGGCGGAGCGGGAGGCGTCCGCGGGCGGGCGCGCGGCCGACGGGTCGCCGGCCCCCTCGGGGTGGGCTGCGGCCAGGGTCCGGCCGCGGCGCCGCTGCGGCAGTCCGCTCTCGCCGAGTGCGGGGTGCTCGCCGGTGTCCTCGGCGTCCGCCGCGCCGGCCGCGCCCCCGTCGGTACGGGTCGCGGTGCGCGCGGGGTCGCCGGCGCCATCGGCGCCGGTGCGCGCGGCGCCGTGGTCCGCGGCGGGTTCGACCGTCGCGGCGTCGGTTCCGCCGACGGGGACACCACCCTCGGCGGCGGGGTTCTCCGAGGGACCCCGGCTGATCAGGTCCTGAGGGAGCATCATCAGCGCGCCGGTGCCGCCGCGCGCCGACGGGCGGAAGGACACGGTCAGTCCGTGCTTGCGGGCGAGGCGGCCGACCACGGCCAGGCCGAGGCGGGTTCCGGAGAGCCCGGCCAGGTCCAGCGATTCGGCGGCCACGGCCTGTTGGGCGCGGCGCAGCTGCACCTCGCTCATCACCAGGCCGCTGTCCTCGACAGTGATGATGATCCCGGCCGGGACCTCCTCCACGTACACGTGGACCTCGGCGGTCGGCGGCGAGAAGTTGGCCGCGTTGTCGAGCAGTTCGGCGAGCGCGTGCATGACGCCCTCGGCGGCGTGCCCGGCGATGGCCGCGTCACTGGTGAAGTGCAGCCGCACCCGCTGGTAGCTGCCGATCCGGCCCATCGCGCCGCGCAGGATCGACTCCATGACGATCGGCCTGGCCCAGCGGCGGCCCGAACGGGCGCCGGTGAGCACCGCGATGGAGTCGGCCAGCCGGCCCGCCTGGGCGGTGCGGTGGTCGAGGTGCAGCAGGTCTCCGAGGACGTCCTCGTCGGCGTGCCGGTGTTCCATCTCCCGCAGGTCGGCGAGCATGCCGGTGGCCAGCGCCTGCATCCGGCCCGCCGCGTTGGCGGCGGCGGCCATGGCGGCGGCCCGGCCGGATTCGGCGCGGCGCAGCTCGTCGCCGAGGTGTTGGCGCGCGCTGAGGTGGGAGGCCGTCAGCCGGTCCGCCTCGGCGGCGCCGGCGCGCACGAGCCGGTCCAGCTCGGCGGCGTGATCACCGGTCAGTTGCCGCCGCTCGGCGGTGCGGGCGGCCGCGTCACGGGCCGCCGCGGCGGTGAGCCGGGATATCTCGGCGTCCCGGGCGGACACGTCGGCGGCGAGGCCGGCGGTGCGCCGGCGCAGCAGTTGGGCCGTGCGCGTCGTCCAGGTGAGTCCGAAGGCGGCGATCCCGAGCAGCAGGACGCCGGTCACGGAGAACCAGGCGAGGGGGGTCCGGACGGTCGACGGGGCCGCGGCCACCGCCGCCGTGCAGAGCGCTCCGCCGACCGCTGCGGTGAGCAGCAGGGCGAGCGCGGAGGGGCGAAAGGGGGAGGGCGACGCCGTCATCAATCAAAGCCTCAAACCGGACAGAAATGGAAGAGAGGGTTCCTGTGGCAACGAGAGGCAACTATAGGAGAGTTGCTGATCGATTGAGAAAGCCCTTGATGAAGATTGGATCGCGATGGGGTCACTTGGTAGCGATCTGAGGCGTTTTGTCGTCTCATTTTCACGTGCCAACACCCCACGACGCGCCCTCTCCGCACCCTCGCCGCACCCGCGCACGACGGCCGGAGCAAGATCATGTGACCCGACATCAGGGCCGAACGCTCCCCCGGCGGACTCGGCCGCGGTGACCGGCCAGCACGGCGAGTCCGTGGACTCCCACCTTGAACCGGCTTCAGCCGCGGCCGGGGTTCCCGGCCCCCGTGCCGCGCTGGGAGCGCCCACCGGGGTCACCGGTACCGTGTGGCGCGGCGTCGTCGTGGTGGTCGCCGAGGGGGACGTCCGGCAGAATTCCGCCGACGCGCCTCGCGACGAACCCCAGATGACAGCCGCCTTCGGCACGTTCGCCGGGCTGCTGGCGGTGTTGGCGCTGATGTTCGGTGCGGTGCGGCTGGTCAGGCCGCGCGACCCCGGATTCCTCACCTGGCAGCCGTACGGCAAATGGCTGCTCATCGTCACGGGGGCCAGCTGCGCCGTCGTGGGTCTGTCCACCGTTTGGACGGGCCTCCCGTGGTTGCTCGTACCCACGGTCTGCGGGATGGTCGTCGCGATTACGGCGTGGTTCCTCCACCGAGACCTGAGGCTCGGACGGGTCGGCCAGTAGAACAGTCCGGCCCACCAAGAGGACTTCGGGCTCCTCCTGGCAACCACGAACGATCCCATCGCCGCCCTGGATGCTGCCGAGGGTCGAGCAGGAGCGGTACGCGACCGCTGGGTAGACCAGTCCATGGCAGGCGACGAGTACCGCGGCACGGAGTTGCCGGCCGCCCGGCCAAGGCCCCTGACGGCCAGCCATCGCCGACACCGCAGACTTCCTGACCGGAGACTTCACGGAACTCCGACCAGAGCCTGAATTTTCCTCGGTGTCGCCCTCCGCCCCAGTTGGTTCCCGAAGTGAACCAACTGGGGAAATGCGGGAGCGGCAGGTAGCAGCATCACGATCACTTGGTCGGTGAGTGCCTGACCGGCAGCTACGGACCAGCCCGCTAGGGGATCAGGGCCGCCACCCCGTCCAGGATCCGCTCCAGGCCGAAGTCCAGCGGGTCCCCGCCCTGTGGCGCGAAGGCGCCCTCCGCAATCGCCAACGTGAGCGCGGGGAAGCGGTCCGCGTGGCGCTCCAGGACGTCGGCCGTGAGCTGTGCCCACTGCGCGTTCGCCGCCTCGTCGTGGTCCACGTACTGCTGGGTGATGTTGCGGACATGGCCTACGAGCAGCAGGAACGTGTCGTGTCGCTGGGCCGCCGACAGGCCGGTGCCGGCCAGCGCGGCCAACGCCGTCTCCACCCAACCGAGTTGATTGGGGCCCATGATCTGACGACGCATGTCGGTGGCCGCCAGGATCCACGGGTGGCGGCTGTACCTGGCCGAGCACTGCCGGGCCCACTCGGTCAGCTGCGGGCGCCAGCCGCCGGGGATGCCCGCGGCCGGGGCCGGGGGGCCGATCGCGAGGCAACGCCTCCCTGATGAAGATCGGCACCCCGAACGGCATCGACGAGCAGGGCTTCGTCCGCATCGGCGGCATGGACCAGTGGATCTCGGTCCGCGGCGAGGACCTGGCCAACCCGGTCGTCCTGGAGCTGCACGGCGGCCCCGGCGGCTCGACCGCGATCTTCGGGCCGCGCACCAGATCCTGGGAGAAGCACTTCACGATCGTCCGCTGGGACATGCGCGGCTCCCTCAAGACCTTCGGCCGCAGCGGCGCCGACGGACAGGGCGAGATGACCTTCGCCCGGATCTACGCGGACGCGATCGAGGTCACCGACCACGTACGCAGCAGCCTGGGCGTCGAAAAGGTCGTCCTGCTCGGCCACTCCTACGGCAGCGCCTTCGGCCTGCGGCTCGCCCGCGAGTTCCCCGAGCGCTACTCCGCGTACGTCGGTACCGACCAGAACATCCACGACGCCGGCCGCGACGACTCCGTACACCAGGCCCTGCTCAGCCGGCTGCGTGCGACCGGAAAGCGCAAGGAACTGGCGGCAGTCGAGGCGCTCGACCCCGATGCGCACCAGTGGACCGCCCGCGAGCGCGCGACGCACGCCAAGCTGCTGGCCACCAGCGACCCGCTGACCCTGGACACGATGAAGAAGGTCGTCATGGGATCCCTGTGGTTCTCGCCGCTGCACTCGCTGCGCGAGCTGGGGCGCTACGTCAAGGGCATGACCTTCTCGGAGCAGATCACCGTGGGCACGTCCGGGTTCGACGACTGGGCGGACGGCACGGAGTTCGAGATCCCGTTCTTCCTCTTCCAGGGCGAGAAGGACGTCCTGACGTCGCCGGAGCTCGCCCGTGGCTTCTTCGACGACGTCCGGGCGCCCGTCAAGGGCTTCGCGCTGATCGAGGACTGCAGCCATTTCGCGGCCTTCCGACGGCCTGAGCGTTTCCTGGAGCTGCTGCTGGCTCATGTGCGGCCGGTGGTCGCAAGCGGGTCGGATGCCGTGGCAGGCATCTGACCGACGTGCGGTCGGTCGATGCCCAGCGGTCTCGATGTCGAGTTCGACCGCCGGACTGTCCCCCTCAACCCTCAACCCTCACCTCACGCCGGCAGGCCCGTGGGGCGCGCGCGGGTGGTGGCGTCAGCGCTTCCTGGAGAGCTGCGGGACTGAGGGACTGAGGGCCCCTCGCTGCTCAGCCGACTGCCTGCTGCTGTTCGGCGCGGCCTCGGGCGCGGGTGGCGGCGAGGCGGTAGGACGGAGCAACCGCTTCACGGCGCCGGGTCCGGGCGTCGAAGGCCGGGGAAGGCGGCTGGGGTCGCCCAGCCGCGCAGTACGGCACCGATCGTCGACCGGAACGCGGCGTCGGCCGCGGTGCCGTCGAGGCCGCCGGCGAGTTCGAGGGTCACGAGCCCGTGCAGGGCGACCCACAACGAGACGGCGATCAGTGTGGTGTCGCCCGTGAGGACGTGGGCCGCCTGGGCGCGGTCGATCGCCGCGACAAGCGGTCGTACCGGGTCCCGGTCGCCGACCCAGGTCGACGGTACGAAGGACTGTGCGCCACCGAACAACACCGCGTACAGGTGGCGGTGTTCGCGCCCCCAATGGCGGTACGCGATGGCCAACGCGTACAGATCCTCCTGGGCGGCCTCCGAGGCGGGAACAGCTGTCAGGTCCTGGAACAGGCCGGCGACCGCCTGGTCACGCACCTCACGGATCAGTCCGTCCTTCCCCTGGAACAACGTGTACACCGCCGCCGTCGACGTTCCGGCGGCAGTGGCCAGTGCGCGGACCGTGACCGACTCCTGCGGGCGAGTGGCGAACATCTCGGTCGCGCATGCGACGAGCCGTTCTCTGACGGCGGCGTCGTTCGTTCTCGGCCTTCCCATGGGAAGCAGTCTACCCATGCTGATAACATCGTTTCAAAACGACGTTTCAAAAAACTGGGAGATCACCGTGCCGCCGTCCGTCATACGTCCCTTACGTCTCTTCGGCCGCCTGCTGGCGGCCACCGCCGCGGTGGTGGGGTTGGTTGCCCTTTTCCTGACGCTGATCGTCGCCACAGACGGCGCGGGCTCGGGGTTCGTCGCATGGTCCGCGACTGTCGGGGTCGCGGTCTTCGCAGCGCTGTGGCGGGGCCGCCGGCGCCCCTGGCGGGGACAGCTGATGCCATTCCTGCCGGTGCTCGTCGCAATGGCCCTGGCGCTGTCGGTGTGCGTCCCCACCGTCCCCACAACGCGCCGCCACCCGCCCGGCCTGTCGTTCGTGACCGCCGAACACTGGAGCCTGTCCACCGGCAGCCGGGTCGCGGTCTACCACTACCCGCCCACCGGCAACAGCCCCCGGCAACGCGTCCCGCTCGTCTACCTCAACGGCGGCCCGGTGCGCGGCATCTCACTGCTCGACCACCGCTTCCTGCAGCGGCTCGCGGGGCAGGGCTACGACGTGTACGCCTACGAACAGGCCGGCGGCGGACGCAGCGACCTGCTGCCCATGAACCAGTACTCGATCACCCGGTCCGTCCACGACCTCGGCGCTTTCGTCGGCAAGCTCGGTAAGGGCCCCGCCGACGTGCTGGGCTTCTCCTCGGGCGGGGTCGTGCTCACCCGCGCGCTGGCCGACCCGGCCATCGCCGCCCACCTGCGCCGGGCGGTCATCGCCGAGCCGGGCCCGATGGACGGCCCCACCGCCCGGATGGCCGAGCAGAAGGGTCGGCCGTCGGCCCGCGACATCGCACCGGCCGTGACCGGACCGCGCTCCACGCACGTCCCGCGGTACGCGGTCGCCTTCGGCCTCATGCGGCTCGGACTGCTCAGCCCGGACACCGGGCTGGTAGGGCAGGCGGAGGGCGACAACGCCTTCACCGCTGCCGATCTCGGCAGCGACACCGCGTCCGCCTACTGCGCGCGGGACGCGCACCGCATCCCGGTCGAGGACACTGCGGAGAACTTCTCCTTCAGCGCTGCCGCCAGCCTCCGCATCCAGCAAACGATCAAAGACTCCCCCTCCATCGCCCCTCAGCTCAGGCGCTCCCGGACACCCGCGATGCTGATGATCGCCGAGTGCTCCTCCCAGGCCCGGCCGTGGCAGACGACCCTCCTCGCGGACAACCCCGCCGTCCAGCGCACCCAGTACATGCCCGGCGTCGGCCACCACATGTGGAACGGCCTGGGTGACAACGACCAACGAGCAGCAGCCACCATCACCGCGTTCCTCCAGGACGAGCCCGCACCGCTGCCCGACTACCCGACCCGAGCCGACATCCCCGCCTTCCTCCGGGACCACAAGTAAGCGAGCAGACCCATGGCCTCGCATCCAAGGTGCGTGGAGGATCCGGCGGCATCCGCGGCGACCTCACCCGTCTCTCACAAACGGAACCCTTTCGCGGAGCCTGGCCGCGGTAGCCATACGAGAACAGGGCCGACTCCCCGCGGGGCAATGGCCCACTCCCACGGCAGCAGAATGGCCCTTCTGGACGGGACATGGGCCTCCTAGGATCGGACGGGTGACCAACAAAGTTGATTTCTACTTCGATCCCATCTGCCCCTTCGCCTGGATCACCTCCCGCTGGATCCTGGAGGTGGAGAAGCAGCGCGACCTGGACCTCAATTTCCGTGTCATGAGCCTGTCCGTGCTCAACGAGGGCAAGGAAGACCTACCCGAGCGCTACCGCAGGCTGCTGGAGACCGGCTGGGGCCCCGTGCGGGTCTGCATCGCCGCCGCCCAGGAGCACGGCGAGGGCGTACTGCGCGACCTGTACACCGCCCTCGGCACCCGACTGCACAACCAGGACCGGTCGGCCACGGACGAGCTGATCCGCGAAGCCCTGGCCGAGGTCGGCCTGCCGGTGGAGCTGGCCGAGGCCGCCGAGCGCACCGAATACGACGACGCCCTGCGCAAGAGCCACCACGAGGGCATGGACCCGGTCGGCGAGGAGGTCGGCACGCCGACGATCCACATCGACGGCACCGCCTTCTTCGGACCGGTCCTGACCTCGATCCCGCGCGGCGAGGACGCCGTACGGGTCTTCGACGGGGTGCGGCTGCTCGCCGGGTACTCCGACTTCTTCGAGCTCAAGCGCACCCGGACCGGCGGCCTCGACTTCAGCTGAGGCCGCTCCACGGCCGGGGCGGACCACCGACCGGGTGGGACCTCCGACCGGGAAGCCCCGCGTTCACCGCGAGCCGGATCGCGGCCGGTCGCCCCCGCGGCGGCCGGCCGCCGCCGTGAGCGCGACACAGGCCGTGAAGACCAGGCCCGCGCCCCGCAGGCCCAGCCACAGGGTGAGCGCCCCGACGCCCACCACGGGCAGGGAGATCCCGCAGTAGGCGACGACGAACAGCGTGGAGATCGTGGCGCCGCGCTGCTCCGCGGGGGCCGCGGCCGATACGGTCGCCACCGCCGCGCGGAAGGCCATGCCCTGGCCGACCCCGGCGAGGGCGCCGCCCACCACGAGCAGCGGCAGCGATTCCACCGCCAGCGAGGCGGCGACCAGAGCCAGGCCGGCCACCAGCAGCAGCCGCCCGCGCGGTAGCGCGCGCTCCGCCTCCAGCCGGCCCGCGGCCCACTGGCCCACGGTGGAGGCCAGGAAGACCGAGAAGACGATGGCCCCCGCCACCGCGTGGTTGGTGACGTCGAGCGTCTGCGCGACGAAGGTGGGCGCCACCGCCGTGAACAGCCCGAGCAGGGCGAAGCCGGCGAAGGCGGCCGGCGCGCAGAGCGCGAACGCGGCCCGGGCCCCGGGCGGTACGCGCAGGCCCTGGGGATGCGGCCGGGCACGGCGGTCGGGCCGCTCCACGGTCTCCGGCAGCAGCAGCACGACCACCGCCGCGGGCACGAGCAGGGCGAGGTGCACCAGGAAGGGCAGTGCGAGCGGGTGCGGAGCGTACTCGGCGAGCAGCCCGGCCACCAGCGGTCCGCAGCCGAGGCCGCCCATGTTGGCGGCGGTGGCGGCGAAGGCGGCCCGGGCCCGGCCCTCGGGCGGGGCGAGCTCGATGACGGTGGCGGTCGCGGTACCGCTGAGCAGCCCGGCCGCGAAGCCGGACAGCAGCCGCCCGGCGAAGAGCAGCGGCAGCCCGTCCTCGGACAGGAAGCAGACGGCACTCGCCGCCGACAGCGCGAGCGCGGCCAGCAGGACGGGCCGCCGCCCGGCCCGGTCGGAGTAGTCCCCGGCGAGCAGCAGCACGGCCAGCACGCCGACCGCGTAGACGGCGAAGACGACGGTCACCACGAAGGTGGAGAAGCCGATCTCCTCGCGGTAGAGCCCGTAGAGCGGTGTCGGCAGCGTGGTGCCCATCATGCCGATCGCGAAGACGGCCGCGGCGGCCAGGTATCCGGGTCTGCGGCGCGGTGCGGCGGTGATCACCACCGCATCGTACGAGCGGGCCCGCGCCCCGCCCGGGAGCCCGGCCCGGCCCCGCGCGCCCTGACGCGCGCCCGCTGAGCATCCGGTGCACATCCGCCGCACACCCGCTGCGCGGATCGTCAACGATCTCCGCGCGCAGTGCACAACCACGGCGGCCGTCCCTCCCTAGGCTCGGGGAGCGGAGTGCGTGAGCGGTGGTGTTGGCATCGGGGGACGCAACACCACCCCTCGCGCACCCGACCCCGTGGCGTCGCCCGGGGTACCTCCCAGCGGTAGCCGGGGGAGTTCGAGGCGCGGGCCCCAGCGGAGGCAAACCCAGCCTCGCCGGCGTTTGAGGCGCGGGGCCGGGCGGAGCCCGGGGCGGCCCGCCAGGGCCGTTGTCCCCTGCGGGGCTCGGGGGGGGGCGCCCCCCCCCC
>NZ_JBIWAJ010000029.1:0-89340 GCF_044759975.1 Streptomyces sp. NPDC098789 | reverse complement strand
CCCGCGGAGCGGGTCCCACAGCGCTGCGCGCTGTGCCAACGGACCGCTTCGCTTCGCTCAGCGGGAGGGTGCTTCGCACCCTCAGGGGCGGCCCTTCGGGCCGGTGTCCTGCGCTGCGCTGCGGACTGTTCGGGGTTTCGCTTCGCTCCACCCCGAACGGCCTGCTCTGCAGGCCCAGGTGACCCCGTTTCAGGGGATCCGGACCTACGGCCCATTCAGGTGGATTCGCTTCGCTCCCTCACCTGAAGTCCTTCCGGCTCCGCCTCCAGGACAAGCCCGCTCTGCGGGCGGCCAGCAGCGGGAGCGGGTGTCTTCTCCTGGCCGGACCTTAGTCTCGGGCAGGCAATCCACCAGACGGACCTGACCCTCATGAGCTCTGCATCACGATGATGCACTGAGTAGCATCACGAGAAAGCCTCAGCTTCCGGACCGGTATCGGGGCTGCCGACCCGTGAGCTGATGATCTGCAGCGCCCTGTCCGCTGGAACGTCATCGCTTGTCACCGTCAAAACGAACTGTAGATTCGCTGGCTCTCAGCGCAGGTGGCGAAGCTCGCGCAGTCCGTAGTCTGGAGGCAGCCACCCCTTCTTCCGCCTCTCGATGGTCTTCCGTGTGTGAGGTGGCGGGTAGGGACAGCCCTGCATCAAATCGGGTTCGGCCTCGGCCAACGGATCCTCGCGGTGATCGATATAGACGGGCCAGATGGTCTTCGTGGGCTCCTCCGGACCCGGTGTCGTCCCTCGCCGGCTACCGCGTGGCTTGGGGCGGGGAGGCTGGGGCGGGCGCAGCTTGCAGTCCTCGGCGAAAAGCGTCAGTGACGGCATGCCCTCGCCTCCCAACGGGTCGCTGAAGAGCGGTCCGCCGGTGCCGGCCCCGAGGCTCCAGTGGAGAGCGGCTGCTCTCAGCAGGGGGCTGGCCCAGGCGGGAACACTATGGGTCATGCAGCCGCTGCGCAGCCGGCGCCCGTGCAGCGTGACTGTCGTGCCATCTGGAGCCAGATCACGGACGTGCGCGGTGGCCAGCTGGGTGGTGGACGCCGCGGTGAACACGGCCGTGGCGAGCTGAGCCGCCAAGTACGGCTGCCCGGTGGCACGGTGAAGACGCCACGCCACTTCCGCCTCGGTTACCGGTGCCATCACCGGCGGGAAGAAGTCCCGGTCCTGAGCCATGGGCGCAGCGCACCTGCACGGGCGGACCTTGTCGTCGAAGGCCCTGAGGCTGGTCAGGGCGGGCAGGCTGATCCAGCGGTTCGCCAACGGCCTCGCCGCTTGGGATGCCTGGCGTTCCACAGTGGCCGGTTCCGCCTCGGGCAGCAGAGCGGAAGCCTCAGCGACACGGTGGTCCAGCTGCTGTAGTTCGCGTTCCAGGAAACAGCTCGTGGCGCAGGTCTCGGGTCGAGGGGCGCGAGCGGAACTGGATCCGGCGTGTCAACTTCGGCGCGAGCTCACGCAACGAGGTGTTCACGGCCAACGATTTCCCCCGGCCCGCCTGCCCATAGATGCAGATCATGGCTCTGGCCTCGATCGCGGCCCGGATGTTCTCCCTGACCATGAGCAGGGCACGCGTGGAGACGATCTGGGCGCCCGGCAGGCGCATGAAGTGGTCCTCCCGCTCCCGGGGCAGCCGGCCCTGCCGCTCAGCAGTCACCATCGCTCAACACTCCCCGCTGTCGTCACGTGCATCAGCCGCTCCGGGCGGCTGGCTTTATTCACGGGTTGTGAAGCCCGTTGTTCACGGGTTTGGAAGGCGCCCAGATCCACGGTCGGGTGATGTTCACGAGTATTGAAGTCACCGGGGTGCTTGCCACGGGAGCATCGAGATGCTCCTGGTGAAAGGGCCTGATCATGCCACAGATGTCGAAGATCGAGCTGTACGCGGCGATCCGTCGTGACCACCGCGGCGGCATGAAGATCCGGGAGATCGAGCGCAAGTACAACGTGTCGTGGCGGACTGTCCGTAAGGCCGTCGACTCGGTCTGGCCGGAGCCAAGGAAGCAGCTGCCGCCCCGGCCGACCGGGCTGGATCCGTACAAGCTGGTGATCGACGGGATGCTGCAGGCGGACCTGGACGCGCCGCGCAAGCAGCGGCACACGATCACACGGATCTTCCACCGCCTGATCGAGGAACACGGCGCGGATGTCTCCTACCAAATGGTCCGGCGCTACGTCTCGGACCGGAAGCCGCAGATCCTCGTCGAGTCGGGGAAGGCCCCGGTCGAAGCGTTCATCCCGCAGACCCACCATCCCGGCATGGAGGCTGAGGTCGACTTCGGCGACGTGACCATCCGCCTCGCAGGTGAGCTTGTGACCTGCTATTTGTTCTCCTTCCGCCTGTCCTACTCGGGCAAGGCCGTCCATCGCGTCTTCGCGTCCTGCGGCCAGGAAGCCTTCTTCGAAGGGCACGTTCACGCGCTTCGGACGCTGGGCGGGGTCCCGCGGAGCAAGGTCCGTTACGACAACCTGAAGGCCGCCGTCGCCCGGGTGCTGGGGCTGAGCCGGGCTAGGGTGGAGGCCGACCGATGGATCGCGTTCAGGTCACACTTCGGGATCCAGAGCTTCTACTGCCGACCGGGCATCGAGGGCGCCCACGAGAAGGGCGGAGTCGAGGGACAGATCGGCTACTTCCGCCGCAACCACTTCACCCCTGTGCCCGAGGTCGACACGCTGGCCGAGCTGAACGAACTGGTCGACCAGTGGGATCTTCATGACGGGCGGCGCCGGATCGGTTCGCGGCCACGGACCATCGACGAGTACTTCGAGACCGAGCGCTCGCTGCTGATGCCGCTGCCGGAAGAGTCGTTCGAGACGGGCCGGCTGTTCACTCCGCGAGTCGACCGCTACAGCCAGATCGCCGTCCGAACGAACCGGTACTCGGTCCCGGTACGGCTGATCGGCAAGCGGGTCCGGGTGGTGCTGCACGCTTCTCACCTGGTGGTTTACGACAGGAACGTGGAAGTGGCACGGCACGAGCGTCTGATCGCGAAGGGCGGCTGCCGCCTGGATCTGGACCACTACCTGGAGGCCCTGATCCGCAAGCCGGGTGCTTTCCCGGGCGCGACCGCGCTCGAACAGGCCCGCTCGGCCGGCAAGTTCACCCCGATCCATGACGCCTGGTGGGTCGCGGCCGTCAAGGCCCACGGCGACACCGCCGGGACGAGGGCGCTGATCGAGGTGCTGCTGCTGGCCCGCCACCTGCCGCACGAGCACCTGGTCGCCGGCCTCTCGATGGCTTTGCGGGCCGGGGCCCTGACCGCGGACGCGGTCGCGCTGGAGACTCGGAAAATCGCACAGGCCGAGGATGAGCCGGCCGGGTCCGCCGGCACGGCCACGGTGACGTTTCTGCACGAGTGGCGGCTCGCGCATCTTCCCCCGGACACCAGGCCGCTGCCCTCGGTGACCCACTACGACCAACTGCTCCGACGCCGTCGCGCCAGCGGCGGTGAACACCGCGAGGGAGAAGCACAGTGACCCTGCCCCGCCAGCGAGGATTGACCGAGCAGGCCGCCAACACGGCCATCGACACCGCTTGCCGTCTGCTGCGGCTGCCGTCGATCAGGAACGAGTTCCCCGACATCGCCGACCGGGCGATGAAGGACCAGATGACTTATCGCGGCTTCCTCGCCGAGCTGCTGATGGCCGAGTGCGACGACCGGTCGCGGCGCCGGTCGGAACGGCGGATCAAGGCGGCCGGCTTCCCCCGGGACAAGTCCTTGCGGAGCTTCGACTTCGACGCGAACCCGAACCTCGACGCAGCCGCCATCCACACCCTCGCCAGCTGCGAGTGGATCAAGAAGAGCCAGCCGCTCTGCCTGATCGGCGACTCTGGGACCGGCAAGTCCCACATGCTGATCGCCCTGGGAACCGAGGCCGCGATGGCCGGCTACCGGGTCAAGTACGTGCTGGCCACGAAGCTGGTCAACGAGCTCGTCGAAGCCGCCGATGAAAAGCAGCTGACCAAGACGATCGCCCGCTACGGCCGCGTCGACCTGCTCTGCATCGACCTATGCCGAGACCGTAACTATGCCGACAATCCGCTGGCGAGGGTTGCGTCTTCCCCTGTCTGGTCTGCGTTTGAGACGTCGAGATGGAAGGGCGATCCGTTGGCGAGTGGCGTCCATCCCTGCGCGAGGGCGGTCTGGATGGCCTGGGCGACATCAGCGGGAACGACCGGCTTGGTCGTCAGACCCAACCAGTTCTCGGGGTGGTGCCAGCCGGTCTCGACGACGAGAACGTTTCCCGGGACGGTGGCGTCCTCGACCGCGAACGTCAGCGGACCCCAGCCGTTTGACTGGCAATAGGTCGGCTTGTGGCGGACGCGCCAGCGGTAGGTGACGCCCTCCACGACGATGTGCCGGGACCCCTTCTTGACCAGCGCCACCGTCTGCTCCTTCGACTGCCCGTAGTATCGCTCCGACACTCGCAGCCCGCCCTCGGGGACGCAAACCAGTTGAGTTCCTCGGCATAGTCACAAGCGATCGAGGAAGGCCAAGACCTTGTCGGTGGGCCGGTAGCGGCCCGGCCGGGCGGTGACCGGCGCGGTCAGCGCGAGCGCCTTCTCTTTGATGGTCATGTCGGCGTGGACGTAGGCGTCGGTGGAGCGGACGCCGGCGTGGCCGAGCCAGAGCGCGATGACCGTGGTGTCGACGCCTGCCTGCAGCAGTGACATCGCGCAACTGTGCCGCAGGACGTGCGGGTGGATGCTCTTGTCCAGCAGGGACGGGCAGGCTCCCGCGGCAGCCTGCGCGTGGATGCCCAGACGCTGTGCAACGGCATCGCGACTGAGGCGCCGCCCGGCCCGGGTGCAGAACAGAGGGTCGCCGCGGCGTCCGGCGCGCTCGTTCAGCCAGGAGCCCAGCAGGCTCTGGATGGGGCGGTCGAGCGGGACGGTGCGCTGTTTGCGCCCTTTCCCCTCGCAGCGGACGGCGGCGCCGTCGCCGAGGGTGATGTCGTCGCAGTTCAAGCTGGTGAGTTCGGAGACGCGCAGGCCGGTCTGGACGGCCAGCGCCAGCATGGCCTTGTCCCGTCGTCCTTCCCAGCGTTTCGGGTCCGGTGCCGCCAGCAGAGCGTCGACCTCGCCGGCGGTCAGGAACGTGACGGTCCTCTTGGTGAACCGCTTGGGCGGGATGTCGAGGACCCGCTGGATGAGGAGGGCGTGTTCGGGGTGCTGGACGGCGGCGTAGGAGAACAGGGACCGGATCGCCGTCAGGCGGACGTTGCGGGTTCTGGTGCTGTTGCCGCGCTCGTCCTCCAGATGGTTCAAGAATGCCGAGATGACGTCCGCGTTCAGGTCGTTCCAGTCCATTTTCGCCGGAGTGGTCCCGGTCCGCTGCTGGACGAACCCGAGCAGAAGGCGGAGCGCGTCGCGGTAGGCAGCGATCGTGCGGGGACTGGCCTGGCGCTGGCGGGCGAGCCGTTCGGTGAAGAACGCCTGGAGCGTGGGGGCGATCAGGGTCATGAGCGGGCCTCCTGCCGGATGCCGTCGCGGCGGGCGGCGGCCAGGGCGAGCAGTTCCGGCGCCGCCGACAAATACCAGTAGGTGCAGGCCGGTTCGCGGTGTCCCATGTAGGTCGACAGCGACGGGATCTTCGCCTGGATGTTGGCCTCGGTGCGATACCAGTGCAGCAGGGCCCTGACGGCGAAGGTGTGTCGCAGCTCGTGCAGCCGAGGTCGGTGCGGGGCGTCGAGACCGACACGGGCCGTGTCCACCAGGTCCCGGAATACCGGATGCACGCAGGCGTAGAGCAGCCGCTTGCCGGTGAGGGAGACGAAGAACGCCGGGTCCTTCGGCCTGGGCATCAGGTCTTCGCGCAGCTGGTTGTACTCGCGCAGCGCGTTCGTGGCATTGTCCTGCAGCGGGACCAAGCGGGACTTGCCGAACTTGGACTCGCGGATGTGCAGCACGCCCTCGGTCCAGTCGATGTCGTCGCGGTCGAGCTTGATTGCCTCGCCGATGCGCAGGCCGGACGCTGCCAGCAGCCCGATCAGCGTGTGGTGGGTCCCCGCGCGCAGCGGCTGCGGGATTGTCTCTTTGGCCGCGGCCATGATCGCTGCGATGTCGGCGTCGGAGTAGACGAAGATCTGCCCCCGGCGCCGGTTGTAGGGCACCAGCCCCAGTGGCGGCACCTCCGTCGCAGGGTCGATCCCGCTCAGGTAACGGGCGAACCCGCGGACGGCGGTGATCCGCCGGGGACTGACCGTCGTGATCACCTCGGGCTCTCGGGTCTTCATCCAGTCCAGTGCGGCGGCGACGGTCACGGTCTGTTCGCCTCGGTGGTCCATGAAGCTGACGAAGTCCGGAAGCAGATAGGCCGCTTCGGCTATCTGGTGTCCCAGCGAACGGCGGAGTCGCAGGTAGTCGTCGACTGCCTGGCGAAGATCGGTCATGCCGCCTCCGTCCCGGGCCAGGGCTGTGCGACCGCCCGCAGGGCGATGAAGTCGACCTTCGCGTAGAGCGCGGTCGTGGCCAGGTCCTGGTGCCGGAGCACCTGGCCGATCGCGGTGAGCCCGGCGCCGTGCCGCAGCATGTCCGCGGCCAGGGCATGACGCAGTCGGTGCGGCCCGACCGTGCGCGAGCCGGCCCGCCGACAGGCTCGTTCCACCACGTCACCGACCAGGTCCGCCCGGATCGGAGCATGCGGAGCCTTGCAGGTCAGGAAGACATGACGTGCATCCAGGCAAGGCCGCGGGCCGGTCACGTAGGCGACCAGGGCCTCGCCGACGTCGGCCGGCAGCGGGAGCCGGTCCTCACGGCGCCCCTTGCCGCGGACGACGACCTCGCCGCATCGCCAGTCGATGTCGTCCAGCAGCAGCCGGGCCACCTCGATCGACCGCAGTCCGAGCCTGGCCACCAGCATCAAGATCGCGTAGTCGCGGACGCCGACCGTCCCGTGGCGGGGAGTATGGTCCAGCAGCTGCTGAACGTCGCCGGCTGCCATCGTCGGCGGCACAGAGGCGAAGCGCCAGCCGCCCACTGGAGGCACCGCGCCGCCGAGCTTCATCGGGATGACGCCTTGCAGGTGAAGGAACCGCATCAGCGACCGCAGCTCGGCCACCCGCCCCTTTGCCGAGCCCGCCGAGACCCTGACACACTCCCGCAGCAGGAACGCGTTCAGGTCCACCCCGGTCAGACGGACCGGCGTGAACTGACCTTCGGTCATTGCCTGTTCGGCCAGGAAGCGCTGGGCAGTGTTCCCATAGCGCAGCATCGTCGACGCCGACAGACCGCGCTCGGACTCCATCCAGCGCTGGTACTGCTCCAGCAGAACATCCGCCGGCGACGGCGCCACCTGCGGTGGGGACACCACCCCGGCCTCACGCAGGAACGTCAGCATCGGGACCAAGCCGCGGGGCCCGGCCACCCGCCGGCGACCCGAATTCTGCAGGTCAAGAAGGTGCTGGTTCAGCCGCCCCTCGTCCAGATCGGCAACATCAAGGCCCTGCGTCGATAGCCACAGGCCGACCTGCCCCAGATCCTTGAGCATGTTCCTGGTGGTCAGGGTCGTGTACCCGCGCTCCGCCAGCCATGCCCGGTAGCCCTCGACATGCGGTGCCAGAGCACCCGCCTTCCGACGCGTACTTCCGAACGGCATCGCTACCCCCTCGCGGGAGCACCCCTGCCCCCTCACCCGCGAGGCTGCCCGGCACCGAAACTATGCAGAGCCACGAGCAGCCGAAACCCCACGAAGGAGCGGAACAGCACGCATGGCTTCGGCATAGTTACGATCTCGGCATAGGTCGATCTATGCCGATATCGGCATAGATCGACGAACTCGGCTACATGGAACTCGACCGCCGCGGCGCCGAACTCCTCTTCCAGGTCCTGACCGAACGCGAAGAGAAGAACAGCGTCGCCATCGCCTCCAACGAGTCCTTCGGCGGCTGGACCAAGACGTTCACCGACCCCCGCCTCTGCGCGGCCATCGTCGACCGCCTCACCTTCAACGGCACCATCATCGAGACAGGCACCGACTCCTACCGCCTCGCCAGCACACGAGCCCGCGCCGAAGCCGCGGCCGGCTAGGTTCCGCCGGGGCCGTCGGCCAATTCTCCAGCCTCAGGGGGAGTTGGCCAGCGGCGCATCGGAGCGAAACAGGGCCCGCAACTCGTCAGGGGCGACAGGCCCCGGGTCACGAACGGGCTGGCCGACGTCGGCAGGCCAACTTGGACGACAGCGTTCGAGGAAGTCCATGAAGTCGGTCCGCAGATACCGAGAGTCGGACGGCTTCAGCCGGATCTGCTGGCGGCTGTCTGCCCACCAGATCTCGAAATCGGCAACCGTGCCCTCCACTGGCCAGTCTTCGACCTCGTCCGGCAGCAGCAGAACGTCGACAAAGCCCCCGACGCTCAGGCCGATGTCCACGAAGATCCCGATCGCACCGGGCCGGGGAACCTTCACCACGGTCCCCTCGAAGACCTGCCCGAAGCGCAGGCCTCTCCGAATCCAGGCCCACTCGGCATCTGTCACCACGAACAGATCATCGCACCTTCGTCCGGGGCGCGAGTAGCTGGGACTCAACGTGAACTGCAGCAGCGTCCCTCACGAAGTTGGCCTCAGCCCCCCGGCACTGCCGCTACTTCTCGTGAACATCCACGACCCAGAGGCTGACCAACCGCTGCTGAAACTCATCGACAAACGCTGCTGCGGAACGTGAACAAAGCCAGGGCGGCCCGCCATCGGCTGTCTCCGCCTTCCCGACATCCGTCTGCGCGCCAGCCGCACGGCGAGGGCGAACAACCGGACGTGCCCAGGAAGCAGGGGGTTCACGGGGAGGGATCAGGTCCGGAAGCGCCCGGGCCGCCAGATCCACGCCCCTGGACCGGGCGATCTCCTCCTCGGCCTGCGAGGAAGTGACCGTTCGCCGCGGACGGGGCACGGCCGCCGTGGTCGTCTCCGTGTAGCGGGTCTTGCGCAGCTTCTCCGCCGCCTTCAGGTCCGCTTTCAACTGCCGGGCCTTCTTCTCCCTGACCGAACTCAGCGCGCGACGCTGCTCAAGCGTCGCCGCCTGGGCCAGATAGGCGCTGCCCAGATGCTGGCCCCACTCCTCGGTGGAGAACACCTCGATCCGCCCGTCATAGTGCGGCAGATACCTCAACCTCACCCGCATACCGACATGCCCGGCCATCCACGGCGCGATATAGGCCCGGCGCCGCCACGAGATCCCGTTCGTGGTGATCTTCCGGACCCTGCCGTCGTCCTCCAACGCGAAGAACGCCAGCCGCTCCTCCGCAATGTCCTCAACCGGCACCGGATCCGCCTCCCACGCCGCCAACGGCGTCACGTCGGCGTCCAGACCGGCAGGGTGATGCTCGGTGTTCCACCACACCACCCAATCCAGCACAACCCTCACGAAGTCCGGGTACGAGAGCAGATCCCCCACCGGATCCGGGTGATATGCCTCCGCGGGGCGAGCCCGATGCGTATAGCCCGGCAACGAGACCAGCAGCATCTCCTCCACCGCACCGTTCAGGGATTCGATAGTGCCCTTGCGGTACGGCTTGTACGCCGGCAGATCATCCACCGGGACCGCGAAGGCGCCCAGAGCACGCTCCACCGTCCGGCAGAGGAACTCCTTGCCCCGGTCCACCCGCACCACGCCGGGCAGGCCACCGAACGGGCCGTACGGATCCTGCCTACTGATGCCCGTGCGCAGCGCGGCCAGGACCGCGTCCCGGGCCGGCTGGTGCGGGGTGACCGCTACTCCGACGATCGCCTTCGTCGCGACATCAATGAACCACGTCACCCACGGACACACCGCGGAGCCCTCAAGGTCCACCCGTACCGGGACCCGCTTGTGATCACCCTCCCAGCACGCATTCCGGTGCGTCCGCGGACGCTTCCCGTACACATCAAACCGACGCCTGGCCGCCTCGCCGCCCTTCAGACCAGCCCGCTCCCCCGCCGACAGATCCCGCACCACCGCACGATGGAACACGGACAACGACGGCACCGGACCCAACGACGGATCCCGCACGGCACGGGCCAAGAGATCACGGTGCACCGCGGACACATTCCCGCCCCACACAGCCAACTCCTGCCGCATCTCCCGCGTCACCACGAACCGCGAGCGCGGTCTCGGGCCCGTCCGCCCCTCACACCGGGCCACCGACAACCAATCCCACACCGTCCTCTCCGAAACACCCAACGCCGAAGCAGTCAACCGCACGTGCGCAGAACCGAGTTCACCCCGGACATCAAGAGCCATCAGACGCGTGAGTGCCGCCTCCCGCCCCACACCAGCCGGCACCACCCACTCGGTGAAGCCACCGGCATCGCTATCCGCCATCAGCCCCACCCCCGATGCGCCTGTGCCTACTGCAGGCTGTCCAGCTGTCCCGAACCCACACAGACACACCGCACAGCATCACTCATGTGGGTTTAGCCAGGTCACGGCCAACGCGGGCCAACCTCGATGAGACCAGAGCTGCCAAGCCTCTTCTGACATGCCGCCCGGCAACGGCCCGCAGGAGCCACTGAACTCCAAAGCTCCTTATCCGCCAGGATCTGCGGCTGTGCCTCCTCGGCCAGAAATGTTCTGGGGCGCTCGGAGGGCTACGCCGTCTCAAGACCGTCACGACGGCTGCCCGAGCGGCCTGAGAGCGATAACACTTGTGCGATGACCCCGAAAGCCGCTTCCCCGGGCTGTACTCCCAGCGAGCATCCGGAACCGAAGTCGTCCACCGTCAAGGAGCTCTATGCGTCCGCGATGACGTGCGGCTCGCCGCAGTGCGGACAACCGCTCTACAGGCAGAGCACGACCGCCAGTAGGCGCATACTCAACAGCCGCGTCGCACACATCCATGCCCGCAGCGAAGGTGGAGCGCGGTGGAACCAGGAGATGAGCAGCGAGGAGAACCGAGCCTTCGGCAACTTGATTCTGCTGTGTGAAGCCCACCACTCGGAGGTCGACGGGGTTCCCGAGTTCTTTCCGGCCGAGCTGTTGCGGTCGTGGAAGCAGAAGCAGGTCCAGGAGCACGATCGGGCTCTCGGCTTCATACTGACCGACACTGAAGCCAAGGAGGTCTCCGCAGCCTCGTTCAACATGGAAGCTTTGGTCGAGCAAGTGGCGGCCGTGGTGCCATTCTCGGCACGCTCCCGCTCCCGGCAGGCGGCGTTGGAGCTCGCTGCGAGAAGTTCTCGTGCGCGTAGCCTGGTGCGACTCCGCAGCGCCCCTGCTGACCGCCGAGCTGACGTGATGGCCTGGCGCTTCGGTCAATCGCGTTCCGTGGTGGACGTTCCCGAGGGCAGCGTGCGAGTCCTGGTTGCTCCCATGGGTGCGGGCAAGAGCGAGGAGGCGGAAGGATGGTGGAATGAGGGGGTTACCCGGGCATGGGCTGATAGCGAGGTAGCTATTCCCGTGTGGTTGGACGCGCGGCTGGTGCAACACGGTCTTGCCTCAGCGGTTCAGGACGCCCTGGGTGGCGACCCTGATCGGGAGTGCCGCATCGTGATCGACGACCTCGACTCGGTCAGCCCAACTCAGGCCGATGACCTGCTGAACGAGGCCCGTCGGCTCGTTCTGGTCTGGCCCGGCGTACGCGTACTGGCGACGACCCGCCCCGGGGCGGGTGACGTGCAAGAAACCGAGCGTATCGACCTTGCTCCCTGGCCACTTGAACAAGGGCTCCGCCTCCTGCGCGTGATCGTAGGTGAGGAGATCTTCTGGCAGGTCGGGGCGCACGAAACGAGGCAGCTACTGGCGAGCCCACTTCTCGTCCATGCCCTGGGCGCGAGGCTCTGCGCCGGGGACGACTCGCATGCCTCAACGCGTGCCTTGCTATCGGGCCTTGCCGACTCCATCCTCCGGCGCGAACGCCCGGCCTCGCGGGATGTGTGGAACAGCCTGGTGCGGCTCGCCGCGTTGGTGATGAACTCTGCCGGTCTCGTCAGAGCCTCTTCGTTCGGGCGGGAACATGAAATCTGGGAACTGGAAGAGACGGGGCTGGTGGTCCGGGACGACGACCGGTTGCGATTCGCGCTGCCCCTGTTCGAGCAGCACTTCGCAGCTCAGGCCCTCCAGGACCAGACAGCACGACTCGAGGACGCTGCCGGGCCCGAACTCTTCCCTCGCTGGCGATACGCAATCGCCTTCGCCGTAGACACAGCTACGGCCGATGCGGCCGAGAACCTTATGATCCGGCTGGCGCGGACGAACCCTGCTGCCGCTTCTTGGGTGCTTAACGAGATCACCGGCACCACGCCCCCGGCCGACCTGGGCGCAGCTGCAAGTACGGACCGCGCCACGCACGACGGCGATAAGGATTCGGCCCTGGCGGCAGGTCAGTGGCTAAGGACCGCGATGCTCGCTTGGCTCACGGGAGTCGGTGACCTCGGCAACCGGTTGACACGGCAGCACGACGGGCACTTGGCGCCATGGGGAGTGCGACTTGAAGGCGACTTCATGCTGCTAGGCGAAGCCCGCGAAGGTGTATTGGATGCCGACGTCGTGTCGCGGCCCGATCTTCAGCTCGGAGGAAATCCACTCGCACAGTTCCACAGCATCCATGGCTTCCCGCTGCCGCAGGGAGATCTGGCGAGATGGGCCTGGGCACGCAATCGGCTCCGAACCACCCTGTCCACCTGCATCAAACGACGGGTGCTGCAGGTCCCACCTCTGTCCCCCCTCTCAACCGAACGACTGTGGTTCCTCGCCCGCCGTGTACTCGCAGATGGCCGGCACCGTGGCAGCGCTCCAATTCCCATACAGGAGCTCCGTCTGCAGGTCGACGCCATGATGGAGCAGGTAGAGAACAGCGAGTGGTGCACCTGGAGCGTGGCTGGCGACACGATCGACTCCGCCGACGTCCGCTGGCTCCACACCGAACTTGATCATATTCTCCAGCCGACCCTCACCGCACCACGCCCGCCAGCCGACCGCAGAGCAGGGGCTCAATTCGTCTGGCAGGCGTACTCGCCGGAACTGACCTGGTCTATTACCACCGACGTCCTGCGTGATGCGCTTACCGGCTACCGCCAACTCGTCGAATCCAACTTCCCGCGGTTCGGACACGCACTGGGCCTATTCAGCATCATGCCCGTACGCGTCGAAGGCCACGTGATCATGCCCGCTCCGGGCGATTCGGCCGCTTGGACCGCGACTGTGGAGTACACGCTCTCCCCCGATACGTCGACCCCTCCGTCCACCCAACCCATGGTGAACCTCGAACTGCTTCAGGAACCCGACGTTCCACCAACCCGGTGGATGGACCTGCCCGAAGACACCCCAGCCGTATTCAAGGTGCCTGGAATCCATCAGCAAGCACTCGCCACTCACCACGAGCGACAAGCCACGAACCTCGCCTATGCCTGGCTCGCACACGACCTCCACACCGTCGGCTGGCTACAAGATCACTCCCCGTACTTCGACTAAACAGATGACCGGTCTTCCCCAAAGGACGCGACAGACCCAAGCCCCCTACGGTGGCCCTGGCTCCTTGGGACATCACGGCGGAACTCACCCAGGTCAACCCCGACTGAAACCCCCGCGAGCTGGGGCAGACCATCGACTGACGGTGCCACCACACCCTCCTGACCCAGTGCCTACAGACTCGGCGCCAACCACACTCTCAATTCAGCGTGGCTCTTCAGCACAAAATCGGCATCACGCCTTCAGTAAGACAGCCCTCCAGCAGCAATCCACCAGGTCATAGCGCACACCATCTACTGAAGACGAAACGCCGAACAACTGAAGAATCACCACCGTCTAGCAGACGCTCGGATCCAAGCGATCAACGCCTACGAAAATCTTGTAAGAGCCTAATTCATGACACTCCCGGTCCAGGTGTAGAGCGGCCCGTCGGCGGCAACACAGCATCCAGGGGGCCCGGGACCGCGCGAGGTCGTCCCGGGAGGGGCACGCATGGGGGGCACATGGAAATCTCGGTGACGGGGGCGATGCGGATGGTCGCCGACCTGCTGGACGAGGTGGCGGGGCTGCCGGGTTACGACGTGGAGGTGGAGGGCCAGCGGAGCAGCTCCTGGTCCGACCACCGTCCCCGTGTGTCCGTGTGGATGGGCACGGAGACGGACCCCCGCGAGCGGTTCCCCGCTGTCGCCCGGCTGGCACTCCACATGGGTCTGGACGCGCCGACGTTCCGTCCCGGAAGCGACCGGCAGGCACCCGACGGCATCTACGCGGCGCACGGGGACTGGCGGGGGACACACACGTCGGTGTTCACGGCCTGCACGGATTCCGATCCGAACCGCTTCGAAGACGCAATACCCCCCACCGAGGACACCTGAGCCGCCGGGGCGGCGGGCATCACGTACCGGTTCGGGGCGGGCGGCGACGGCCTGGCGACGCCGCCGCCGAGGCCATGCGCGGTGGTCAGGAACCAGGCAACGTCGATGCCTTGCTGGTCGATGAGGGCCATCTTGGCGCCCATGTCCGGCCAGGTGTTCCTCCGCCTGGCCCGTGCGGGGTTCCTGGGCAGCGCGGCGCACCGCGTCGGAGATCGTGAGCATCAACCGGAAAGCCCCCGCATCAGTCCGGGCGGCCTCCGCCATCGACTCGGCGAACGGATCGACTGCGGCAGCGGGGGCGGGAGCGGACACGCCTCTCTCCTCGGGGCGGGTCAGCGGGACCTCCCCGTGCCCGGCCTCGACGAGCCCGGCATACGGGGCGGCACACCCGCAACGGCACCGGACAACACGGCCGGGCCACGGCCCGTCGTCCGCGATGTCCTCGAAGTGCGCACCGGGCTCGTACGCCAGGCCGGTGCGCGGACCGCGGCCTCGCGCAGCAGCCGTCCCGCTTCAGCCACGGCCCTCGCCTGCGACCGCACACAGGAATGTGCAACCCCATGACAGCCCCGTCGCCCCACGACAGCCAAGGTCACCACTCAGACCAGCGACAGACCAGGCACAACCCACCCGATCCCTGCTGACGACCAACCAATGCCACCAGGACACCCATTCACAGCAGAGGTCGCCGAACCGCGGCCTGACCCGGTGGTGCCACACCTGTCCGGTGCGGTGCGAGGAACGGCCCGAGCTGATCGTCTACGCCCGGCCCGCCGGAAGCAGCCGTCTGGGGTCGCTCATCAGCTTCCCTATTCGGCGAGGTGCGGCCACAGTAGACGCCCTCGTCGAGTTCGAGGGGAACATTCCGCCACGACTCCCCAGTGCCGTTGCGGTGGATCCGTGTTTCGGCGGTGAGTCCCTTGTCGACGGCGGACTCCTCCTTCCAGCTGAGTCCGATCGACGAGAAGCGCTTCCCGGTGATCTCACCGGTGGAGAACACCCTTTCCGAGGTGGCGCTCGCGTGTGGGCGGCCGGTGTGCCCCTAAGTGTGCGCCGTCGAGGCACGACATCAAGACCCTCCGGGATCCATGATTCGCCTATGGTGGCTGCGCATTCCAATGCCTTGACGATCGGAGTCCGACGGTGAAGCGGAGGGTTCTGTACATCGCCGTGGCCGCGTTGAGCGCCCTACTGATCGGGCAGCCCGTGGCTCGGGCGGCACCCCAGGGTCCGAGCGCAGTACAGTCCGCCGAACACACGAAGAGCGGGATCTACAACTACGGTGTCTCCGTCCGGAATTATTCGAAAGTTCCGCTGAAGGTGACCAGGGCCAGGCTGAGTAACAACGGCGGAGCCTGGCACGAGCGGCCACCTCGGATCGGCGAAATCGTGCGGCCGGGTGAAACGTACACATACAACGTCACATACGTTCTGACCGCGGGGGACAACGTGACGGAAGTCGTGTTCCGCGTGGGTGATACGGATACTTATGTGACGGTGCGGGCCATGGGGCTTCTGGTAGCGCCGCTGGACCCGATATTGGGGAATTGTTCCGTAAGCGGCCCGGACCGGGGCCGAACGGATTGCTGGGTGGACACCGTCGGCAGAAGGTACCTGATCGATTTCACTTCGGACCTGACTCGGCCCGTATTCACTCCGGTCAAGGACACAGGCGTGTTTCAGGACACCTCGCTGGCGTCCGCACGGCTCGCGGACGTTTCTCCGGGCACGGTGTGGCCCGTACTGTGTTACGCCCGCGGCTCGTCAGTGCCCGACGGGGTGGGTGGGACGGACGACAGGTGGCTGAAAGTCCGCGCTTACAACGGGTCCACGGGATACGTGCCGTCCGCGCACGTATCCATCGACGATTGGCAGGACGTCCAGCGCTGCACACCGTAGCCGGGGCGGCCCGACGGCGGTGGGGTCACGGGACGGCGGGGCCGTCCAGGTATCCGCCGCTGTCGTCGTACGGCCACGCGTTCGACACGCAGCCCTTGAGACCGTCGATCTGCTGCATCATCGCGGGTGCGGGACGGCCCGGCCCCGGACAGGTCAGGTGCCCCCGGCCGAGCCAGTGCCCGATCTCGTGGTTGACGATCAGGGCGCGGTACTCGGTGGCCGGTCCGCTGAACCGGTCGGAGCCGAGCTGCCACCGCTTGAGGTTGATCACCACGGTCGGGCCGGTGCGGCAGTTGACCTCTCCGATGTGGCCGGGTTGGCGCACATCGCACAGCCGGTCCGTGGTGGCGGGGGTGGCTATGCGGAAGACCAACTCGGCGTCCGGGGTCGTGACCTGACGGAACGTGGCCCCCACCGTGCGCCAGCCGCGCCGGTCGTCGAGGATCGCGGCGATCTGCCGCGCGACGCCCGTCGGCTCCAAGGCGGCCCCGTCCTCGATCTCGATCCGGTAGGTGGTCCCGGTCGCGAGGCCGGCTTCGCCCGCCGGAGCCGTGGTGAAGGTGCCGGGACCTGAGGCCGGAACGGCGGGCGGCGGCTGTACGGGCTTCTGGTCCTTCGGCTCGGCAGAAGTCGGGGGCGGTGGGGGCTGCTGGTCGTGGCCGTCCTCGGTGGCCGGCGGGACCGTTTCGGTGTCCCGGTAGCCCTCGGAGAACAGCCAGGGCAGGAGAAACGCCACCGCGGCCGCCGCAGCCGCCGCGAAGGACGCGCGACGGATGCGGGCCCGCCTTCTCGCCCGCCTTCTGGCCCGCCGTTCGGCCCGCCTGCCCCGCGGGACAGGGGTCGCCCGGGGCCGTGTCCGGGCGGGCGGGACGCTGCCTGAGGCCGGCCGGACCGGATCCGCCCGTGCACGGCTGCCGGCACCCTCCGTCCTCAGCGAGCCCGGTGACGACGCGACAAGGGTGTCGTGATGATCATCGCGCGCATGATGGAGTGCCCGGGTCAACGCCTGTTCATACCTTTCGCACCTTTCACAATCGATGGTCCTTTAAAAGTGTATCGATATAAAAGGTATTATATAGCTACTTATGAGGCGGCCTATGGGACGCGGGGCCTGCCTGTCCGTCCGCCCGGCCGGGGACCCGACCCTGCGGACGGTCGGCCTCAGACGATCCGCCCCACCGGGTGGAGGCTCTGCGCTCCGTCCGGCCACAGGGTGACGAGGGCGTCCTTGCCCTGCACTTCGCCGGGGTGGATGTAGCACTCCGTCGGCGCTCCGCCGGGCAGCGAGGCGATCGCATGCACGGTGGCGAGACAATGAGCCTTCGAGGCATCGTTGGGGAAATCGTTGGCGAATACCTGGACAAGAATGATATCGCCGCCTTCGCTGCGCAGGTGCGCCAGTATTCCATCGAAGGTGGAAAGGTAGTGTCCGGACATGAACGGCCAGTGGTAGCAGGCCACCCTCCCCGTTGTCGAGAATGCCAGAACGAGTCCACAGGATGTCATTCCTTCACAGTGGACCGTTTTTCCCTGATCCACGATTTCCCACTCACCCTGCGCGATTGAAATCATGCGAGGAATCCCCTCCGGAGCCTTTCCCTTGTGCCCGACAGCGTGACACGGGGTGACAGGTGAGCGGCATGACCGAACGTACAGACGAAAGAGCAGAAAACGCGTGCGCCCGCGATGTGCCCGACCTCGCGGCCTGGTGTGGGGAACCCACCGGTGGGGGCTCCGGTCCCCCGCCCGGAGCGCCGATCGACGGATTCTCCCGTGGCGGACGCTCACGCATGGTGATCCGTATGAACACGACGCGACGCTCCCTCGTCCTCCTCGCCACGGCCGCCCTGGGAGTGGTGGCCGTGGTGGCTTGCGCTCCCCCGAGCAGGGGCGCGGGTCCCGCGCCGGCATCCACCACCGCCCGCGACACGGCTCTCGACCAGGGCATGCGGACGATCGTCCGCTTGGCCAGCGAGCGGGTGAAGACGGCGGACGTGGTGGCCGCCGCCAAATGGGGGACGCGGCAGCCGATCGACGATCCGGACCGCGAGCAGGCGGTCCTCGACGGTGTGACGGCGCAGGCCGCGAAGCGGGGCGTCGACGAAGCCGCGGTCCGGCGCATCTTCGAGGACCAGATCGCGGCGAACAAGGCCGTACAAGTGGCTCTGCACGCTCAGTGGCAGGCCCGGCCCGCCGAGCGGCCCACTCACCGCCTCGATCTCGCCACCCAGGTGCGACCGGTCCTCGACCGTGTCGACGGCCAACTCCTCACCGCGATCCAGCAGGTCCAGCACCTGCTGTCCGCTCCTGGGTGCGAGGTGGCGCTGAGCCGGGAGATCGCGGCGGCGGCCCGGGCGCAGGGCCTGGACGCCCTCCACAGGAGCGGCCTCGACCAGGCCCTCGCCCACACCTGCGCGCCCCGCTAGTGCTGGGGCCGGGAAGGCTTGCCGGGGCGCGGGCACTAGCGGGTGTCAGTACGGCCGGTGGGGGAAGTGGCGCTCGTACGTACCGGTGGATGCATCGGCGGGATCACGTGTGGGTATGAACGCCGCCGCCTCCGCCCGGAACTCGTCGAAGGATGCGGACAGCTGATCGTCAAGGTCGGCCTTCGCTTCCTCATCGCCATGGTCGACCGCGAGCGCCAACCGTTGCTGCGCGGCTTCGGAAAGGACCGACCTGCTCTGGTAGAGCCAGTCCTGGAAAAGATCGACAAAAGGCGTGACCGCGTAGTCGTTATCCTCGCGCGCCTTGTACATCGCCCGGACGTCGTCCATGCTGGCGGGCAGCTGCGAGAGGCCGAACACGTCGAAGTCGAATGCCTGCCATGCTCGATAGTCGGCGAACATGCCGTACAGAACGCCGCGCTCATCACCCTCGGGTATGGATTCCATCTACGTTCTCCCCTGCATTTCCGTGTGAAAATTTATGTTTGATTCACATGTCGCACCGGATGCCGCAACTCTTTATTGGAGCTCCGCCGGAACAGGGAAAGCAAGGCCGAAGGGGAAAGCAGAAGGCCCGCCGGGTCGACCCGAAGCGCCCCCACCCCGCGCCGTGGGCCGTGCGGGTCAAGTGGTGTTCGCCTGGTGGGCGAGGACAGCGATCTGGACGCGGTTGGTGGCACCGAGCTTCGCCATGATCTGAGTGACGTGAGCCTTGATGGTGGCCTCGCTGAGGTGCAGGCTACGGGCGGCGTCGGCGTTGGACATGCCGTCGGCGACCGCGGCGATCACGTCCCGTTCCCTGGGGGTGAGTGCGGTGAGCCGTCGCCGCGCCTCCGTCTGGGCGGTGGAGCCTCGGGTGAACCGGTCGATCAGGTGTTTGGTGATGCTGGGGGCGAGGATGCCGTTTCCGTCGGCGACGGTGTGGACGGCGGCGATGAGGTCCCGTGGCGGGGTGTCCTTGAAGAGGAATCCGGCGGCGCCGTTCTGGAGGGCGGTGTGGACGTACTCGTCGTGGTCGAAGGTGGTCAGGACGAGCACGCGGGGGGTGTCGGGCCAGGTACTGAGCCTCCGGGTCGCCGCGAGGCCGTCGAGGTGGGGCATGCGGATGTCCATCAGGACCACGTCCGGGCGGTGTGCGCGGACCTGGGCGAGGGCCTCCTCGCCGTCACCCGCTTCGGCGGTCACCTCGATGCCGGGATCGGACTCCAGGATCAACCGCAGCCCCGTACGGACCAGGGCCTCGTCATCGGCGATCAGGACTTTGATCATGCTGCGGCCCCACGTGCCCGAGGAGCCGCGTGCGTGGTCGGCAAGGTGGCGGTGACCAGGAACCCACCGTCGTGCTGTGCCCGGGCGGTGAAGGTGCCGTCCAGGAGTGCGACGCGTTCCCCCATGCCGAGGAGACCGTGGCCTCCCCGGGGGAAGTCCGCGGTGACCCGCTCCGTGGACCGGCCGTTGCGGATGCTGATGTCCAGGGCGCCGACCCGGTGGTGGAGCAGGATGGTGGTGCGGGCGCGGGGTGCGTGTTTGTGGATGTTGGTCAGCGCCTCCTGGACGATGCGGTAGGCGGTGCGCTCGATGGTGACGGGCAACTCGTGCGGGTTGCCTTCGATGGTGAGGCGGATCCTCGCGCCCGTCTGCCGGGAGGAGCGGATGAGGTCGTCGAGCCGTTCCAGGGTCGGCTGAGGGGCGAGGGCGATGTCGTCCCGGGCGTGGAGGAGTCCGAGGATCGTGCGCAGCTCCTGGAGGGCTTCGCGGCCGTTCTCGCGGACGAGCGCGGCGGGGGCGGTGACGGCGGGGTCGGTGGCGGTGACTTCCAGGGCTCCGGCGTGCAGGACCATGAGGCTGACCCGGTGCGCGACGACGTCGTGCATCTCGCCGGCAATGCGGGCGCGTTCGGCGGTGCGGGCCGCGGCGACCTCTCCCTCGTGGATCTTCTGGGTCCGGACGATCTGGCGGCGCAGGTTGTCCAACAGGGTGCGGCGGGCGGCCAGCCACAGGCCGATGGTGAAGGGGAGGGCTCCGGCGGTGATGGTCCAGAGGGCCGTGTTGAGCGCCGGGAGGTACAGGGGGTCGGGCATCAGGGTGCGGGCGGCCAGGGCGGCCAGGGCGCAAGCGGCAACGGCGGCGGTGCGGCGCCGGGTGGCCAGGGGGCGCAGCCCGAGGCCGTACGCGGCCAGTACGGCGACCCACGGCACGGCCAGCAACAGCCAGCACGCCGCTCCGGCCGCGACCATCACCACGGGGTGGCGGCCGCGCGCCGTCGTCGCGGCGGCGGCCGCCACCGCGACGAGCTCCGGCAGGGGTGTCAGCGCCGCGATGCCGGCGGGTACGGAACCGTGGATCCCGGTGACGCGGACCAGCGTGTAGAGGAGCGAGGCCAGGACCAGGACGGTCAGGAGCG
Organism: Streptomyces sp. NPDC098789; assembly: GCF_044759975.1. Taxonomy (NCBI): domain Bacteria; kingdom Bacillati; phylum Actinomycetota; class Actinomycetes; order Kitasatosporales; family Streptomycetaceae; genus Streptomyces; species Streptomyces sp. NPDC098789. The sequence goes on along the minus strand of NZ_JBIWAJ010000029.1, from coordinate 68,355 downwards.
GCTCGGCGACCGCCGACCCCCGCCACCCGGGGTGCGGGGGCAACTGCGGGGACGGGTCCGGGTCGTTCATGGTTCCAGGGTACGAACCTCCCTGGCCGGGCCCGGCACGCCGAAAGGGCAGGAATCCCCCCTTCTTTCGTCGGGGGTGCCGGTCGCCGTGCCCGCGGCCTTCGTCGGGGGTGCCGTAGCGGAACCTCCGATGCCGGGGGCGGGAGGAGCGCACGAGTATCGGTGGAGCAGCGCAGGTCTGTGCTGCCCCACCTCACGGAACGGGTGACCCCGCCATGATCGAAGTGACCGGTCTGACCAAGTCCTACGACGGCAGGACCGTGGTCGACGACTTGTCGTTCCGGGCCGAGCCCGGCACGGTGACCGGCTTCCTCGGCCCCAACGGTGCCGGGAAGTCCACCACCATGCGCATGATCATGGGCCTGGACCGGCCCACGTCCGGATCGGCGACCGTGGGCGGCAGCCGCTACGACACGCTGGCCGCGCCGATGCGGGACATCGGTGCCCTGTTGGACGCCAAGGCCCTCTACGGTCCGCGCCGCGCGGTGGACCATCTCTGGTGTCTGGCCCGGAGCAACGGAATCGGCCGGCGCCGTGTCACCGAGGTCCTGGAGATGGTCGGCCTGCACGAGGCGGGGCGGCGCCGGGCGGGCGGCTTCTCCCTCGGCATGGGCCAGCGGTTGGGGCTCGCCGGAGCGTTGTTGGGCGACCCGCCGGTCCTCATGCTCGACGAGCCGGTCAACGGGCTGGACCCCGAGGGCATCATCTGGATCCGCACCCTCTTGAGGTCGCTGGCCGCAGAGGGCCGCACGGTGTTGCTGTCCAGCCACCTGATGAGCGAGATGGAGCACACCGCGGATCACCTCGTCGTGATCGGCCAGGGGCGCCTCATCGCCGACATGACCGTGCAGGAACTCATCGACAACGGCTCGCGCACCTGCGTTCGCGTCCGGGCCGCCGAACCGGAGCGACTGGCCACCGTGTTGGCCCGCACCGGCGCCGGTGTCGAGCAGGCGCGGGACGGCCTGTTGTCGGTCACGGGCCTGGACACCGGCCAGGTCTCCGACGTCGCCGCCCACCACGGGATCGCCCTGCGGGAACTGGCCGCACACCGGTCCAGCCTCGAAGAGGCCTACCTCGAACTCACTCAGCACACCACCGACCACGGCGCCACCGCGCCCGCCGCCGTCTGACCGGGAGAGACGAACACATCATGACGACGCAGACCGCCACCAGGTCAGCCCGCACCCAGCCCCGCGGGACCCAACGCCCGGCGACCTTCCTCGACGCCGTGGCCAGTGAATGGATCAAGATCCGTACCCACCGCGGGGTCCTGCTCGCCCTGCTCATCGGCGTCGGCGTCACCGCGCTGGCCGGTGCGAACAACACCTCGGCGAACGTCCGTAACATCCTGGACGGTGCGGATGCCCCCGGGGACCTGACGGGGATCACCCAATTCGGCATGAAGTTCGGTGTGATCGCCTTCGCCGTCGCCGGCGCGCTGGCCATGACCTCCGAGTACAGCAGCGGGATGATCCGCACCTCGCTGACCGCGGTTCCCTCCCGCGGTCGTTTCCTGGCGGCCAAGGCGATCGCCTTCACCACCGTCGCCCTCGTCCCCGGGCTGATCGCCTCCACCACCTCCTTCGTGATCGGCCGCTCCCTCTTGTCCGGGGCCGGGGTCCAGCTCGACCCGACCGATCCCGGCGTCCTGCGCGCCCTCGTCGGCGGCGGACTCTTCCTGGCCACCTCGGGTCTGCTCGCCCTCGTCCTCGGCGCCCTCCTGCGCAACCCGGTCGCCACCGTGGGATGCGTCTTCGCCCTCTACGTCCTCCCCTCGTTCCTCGGCCCCGAACTGAGCCGGCGGATCCACCCCTTCGAGGCCGGCGACGCCATCACCCGTGCCGCGGGCGGGACGGCCTGGAGCGGCTATGTCATCCTGCTCGCCTGGACGGTGGTCATCGCGGCCGGGGCGTACGCGGCGATGAGGCGACGCGACGCCTGATGCGGGCCGGCGGCTCCACCCGGCGGCGCGGCGACGGGCCGCAGGAGCCGTAGGAACCGGGTGAACGGGCGTCAGCCGAAGAGACCGCGGTGCCGGCGGAACCAGGTCCCCACCGAGGTGGGCGCGGCGCCGGTGAGGCTTTCGTAGGTACCGGTGACCAGCTCCGCCTTCCCCTCCCGCCAGGCGCGCATGTGCAGGATCACGCCGAACTCCGCCTCCTGCGGCGACAGGCCGGAACCCGTCAACACCGCGCGGAAGTCCTCCTCGGGTACGTCCCGGTAGACGACCGGGCGCCCCAGCGTCTCGGCCGCGCACGCGGCGATGTCGGTCATGGACAGGGCCTCGGGCCCGGTGATCTCGTAGTTCGTGCCGGACGGTCCCTCCGAGGTCAGGACGGCGGCGGCGGCCCGGGCCACGTCGTCGGCCGCGACGAAGCCCACCCGCCCGCCGCCGGCGCAGGCCCACAGTTCCCCGCTGCCTCGGACCGACTCGGCGTGCGGGAGCAGGCTGGTCTCCATCACCGAGTTGGGGGACACGAGCGACCACTCCAGCCCACTGGCACGGAGGACGGCGATGGACGCCTGGTGCAGCTGGTCCAGCGGGTCGCCGTCGTGGCGGACGCAGCCGTACAGCTTGACGATCCTGTGCACCCCGGCCTCCGCGGCCACCCGGATCACGGCGCTCTCCCTGGTCAGGACGTGCTCGTCCATCGGCGAGACCAAGAAGACGGTGCGGACGCCCGAGAGCGACGCGGCCAGCGACGCCTCGTCGTCCATGTCACCCACGGCGAGGCCCGCTTCGGGTGGCAGGAGGCGCTGCGCCTTGTCCCGGTCGCGCACCAGGGCGCGCACGGCCCGGCCCCGCCCCACGAGTTCGTCGACGATCCGGCTGCCGAACATGCCCGTCGCCCCGGTTACCAAAATCATGGTGACGCCTTCCTTCTCGCGGGCCTCTCGGGGCCCGCTCCTCACTGAATTCGAATTCTTACGCCCGGCGAGTACCAAAGTATTCACGGTTACGCGGAACCCTTGTTCAACAAATTAGCCCTTTCGGGCAACCGGCCCGTTCCACCGATCGGGGGACGGGATGGATGAACCTTCCGGGGTCGGCGCCACGAAGAACTGAACACGCCCGATGCCCAGCGGCTCGGACATCCCCTTCCCCATTGTCTGCCCGATCAGGCAGGGGTTCACGGGGGCGTCCGCGCTACGCTCCTCGCACTTCCCGCCGCCCTTTCGGCGAGCAGCGGTTCACACGGCCGCGTTCTGCCCCGTGAACCGCACATCGGGCTGCAGAATTCAATACGAAGGCGAGCTCCATGAGATCGACGATAAAAATGGGCGGACTTCTCGCAACCTCCCTGGCACTGACTCTGGGTGCCGCCGCGCAGCCGGCCTCCGCGGCGGCGCAAAGCCTCACCCAGGGGTACATCGTCCGCAATGCGAGCAGCCATCAGATTCGGCTCGCGCAGGTGCAGGGCGAGGACTCCTACGAGGGCCGGCCCGATATCGGCACGCGCCTGTCCCCGGGATCGGGCGTGGCCGACCACGAGCTGGTGTACCACTTCGCGAGGAACACCCATTCCGTGCTCTTGTACGACGTGCTCGGCGACGCGGGCGAGACCATCGGGACGGTGCGGTTCGCCCTCGACGTCAACGACATCAACCAGGCCTATTCGAGCTGTTCCGTCACCTGGGGCGACGTCAGCTGTTCGGCCGACGGCAAGGAGCTCCGGGTCCTCGACCTCGGCTCCACGGTGATCGATGTCCCGGCGGGGGAGGCCGGGGCCCAGCAGCGGAGCGCACTGTTCAATTCCCTCTGCTCGGACGCGAATTCCGCCACCTGTACCTTCAGCCCGGACAGCGAGGTGCATACGGCGCTTCCGGGCAAGCCCTGGGGCAAGCCGGTCGCCAACACGACCGACGAGACCCATACGTACGGACTCGTGGCGACGGATACGGTCAGCTCCACGGACCTGGTCGAGGTCGGCATCAACGTCAGCGTGAAGATGGGGAAGGCCGTGGACGTCGGGATCACCACGAAGTTCCAGCACGCGTGGACCACGACCAGGACCTTCTCCCAGTCCCTCACCCTCACCGTGCCTCCTCACAAGGAGCTGTGGGTGGAGGAGGGCGTGCCGGTGCTGCGGCACACGGGGCTGTTCACCATCGCCCTGGGCAACACGACCTGGCGTTTCCACGACGTCCAGTGGGATTCACCGGACCCGTCCCCGGAAGCGGCCGCCGGTGTGTTCACCATCAGGGAGCGCCCCTGGGCGGTGTGAACAGCGGGGCGGTTCAGCCGGTCGCCCTCAACAGTCGGTCGACGTGGCCGCGGTACCGGTGGACGGCCATGCCCGCGAGGATCGCGACGACCGCCTCGGCGGCGACCGCGGTGGTCCCGCCCAGGTCCACGTGTGCCATGGCGAGCAGGCCGGTCACCGAGTCGCCGGCGGTGACCGCCAGGAACCAGACGCCGAGCATCTGGCTCCCGTACCGCTGGGGGGCCAGCTTGGTGGTGGCGGAGAGGCCGACCGGCGACAGGGCCAGCTCGCCCAGGGTCTGTACGAGGTAGATCGCTACCAGCCACAGCGGGCTCACCCGGTGGCCACCCGCGGCCAGGAGCACCGCGGGCAGGAACAGCAGCAGTGAGGCACCGATCGCGATCATGCCGACGGAGAACTTCACCGGGTCGGACGGTTCCCGGCGACGGCGGGCGAGCCGGACCCAGAGCCAGACAAAGGCGGGGGCCAGGGCGATGATGAACACCGGGTTCAGGCTCTGGTACCAGGATCCGGGCACCGTGAACCCGGCGACCTTGGCGGCCGCGCTGGTCTTGGCGAAGGCGAGGACGGTCGATCCGCCCTGGTCGTAGATCATCCAGAAGACGGCAGCGCCGGCGAACAGCCAGAGGTACCCGCGCATCCGCGAGCGCTCCACGGACGACAGGCTCCGATCGCGCCGCATCCGGACGAGGACGACGGCCGGGATCACCAGTCCCGCGACGGTGAGCGGGAGCATGGCCCAGGTCAGGGTGTAGTGCCCGGTGGCGGCCACCACGGCGTAGAAGGCCGCGGCCAGGGTCACGGCGGCCAGGCCGCGGCGCGCCACCGTGCGGCGCTCCCGGTGGCTCAGGGGGTGCGGGACGCGGTCGCTCTCGGGGCTCAGGTGCCGGGCGCCGTGGAGGAACTGGCCCAGCCCCAGCGCCATGCCGACACCGGAGAGCAGGAAGGCCAGCCGCCAGCTCACGGTCTCTCCCACGGTTCCCAGGATCAGTGGCGCCGCCAGTGCTCCGACGTTGATCCCGAGGTAGAAGAGGGTGAAACCGCCGTCGCGCCGTGCGTCGTCGGCGCCTCGGTACAGGTGGCCGACCATCGCGGAGATGTTCGCCTTCAGCAGGCCCGAGCCGATCGCCACGAGGGCCAGGCCGGTCATGAGCGCGGCCATGCCGGGCAGGGCCAGGACGAAGTGCCCGGCCATGATGACGACGCCGCCGATCGTGACCGTCCTGCGCGCTCCCCAGACGCGGTCCGCGAACCAGCCGCCCGGCATGGTCATCAGGTAGACGAGGGCTCCGTACACGGAGTAGACCGCGGTGGCCGTCGCCAGGGAGGTCCCCAAGCCGCCTCCCGGCAGGTGGGCCGCGGCCCCCGCGGCGCCGCCGGAGATCAGGTAGAAGACCAGGAGGGCGCTCATCCCGTAGAAGCTGAAGCGCTCCCACATCTCCGTCATGAAGAGCGTGGCGAGGCCGCGCGGGTGTCCGAGGCAGGTCTTGACGGGGGCCCGTCCGGCGGGAGAGGGCGGGGCGGAGAGCACGGTCATGGGGCTTCCCGTAGTTCGGGGCGACATCTGATGCGGTCCGGCAGGCGGACGGGGCCACCAGGAAGGGCGCCGACGTGCGTGCTGATGGGATCAATCCTGGATAAACAGGGCGATAGTCGGCATCCGCCGATGGTGGGACCGGGCGGAGGACGCCGATGCGTCCCGCGGCGGGGTCGCCCCGCGCACGGCGCCGACCGGTCCGGCGGTCGGTTCGCGCACTCACACGTGCGCTTTCGCTTGCCCCCGCAACTCTTTTCCGCCCCTCGTCTCAATTTACAGTGGTTTTATCCCGTCGCGGAGCGTAATAGCCCGCATCCACTGCTTCCCGGAGAAGACGAATCGATGCCGACTTCCACTGCTCACCGCACCCTTTCCCTGACCGCCCTCGTGGCCGCCTCGCTCGCGTCGGGGGTCGCCCTTCCGGCATCCGCGGCCGCGGACGAGAAGAAGGAAGTGACCGTCATGGTGGAATCCACCGTGAACGGGAAGGGGGAGACGGCGGTCAAGCCCGGTGACGAAGTAGAACTCGTATGGAAGGTGCATGCCACCGGCGGGCACTCGTACATGACGACAACGGATTTCGAGATACCGAGCTGGCTCGATTACGTGGACGATTCGGTCTCCATGAACGGCAAGGCGGCGCACGAATGGGCCGGCTACGAAAAGGCCACCCGGAAGATCAGTGCCAGGTTCGCGACGAACAAGAAGCCCAACGAGCACTGGTGGGGCTCGGTCGGCGAGGGCGAGGGGCACTCCACCCTCACGTTCAAGGCGAAGGTCAACGACGGGCTGGGAGAGAAGCAGTCACTCACCCCGAAGGTGACGTACTACCGCGGGACCGACAAGGGCCTCCCCCTCGTCACGGCCACCGACCCGAAACCCGCCGTGGTGCGCCACACGGCAGCCGATCTGGCCGTGACCGGCAAGGCAGCCGGCCCGGTCACGGCGGGAGGTCCGGTGAGGTACCGGATCGAGGCCGCGAACAAGGGCGCCGACACGGCTGAGCGGGCGAAACTGGAATCCATGGTCTCCGGAACCGGGTCCGGGACCAAGGTCGGGGCCGTCGCGGTGCTGGCCGACGGCAGCCGCAAGAGCTGCCGGGTCTCGGGGGAGAAGGTCTCCTGCGACCTGGGGACCGTCCCCGCGGGCAAGCCCGCCACCGTGGAGATCGACGTAGCAGTGCCCGAGACAGCGCTGGGCAGCACGCTGAGGACATCGGCCCGGGTCAGCTCTGCGACCCGGGACTTCCACCCCGACAACAACACGTGGGAGGTCTCGGAAACGGTCGGCAAGGCCGCGCCGCCGTCGCCCTCTCCCACCACCCCGGCCACGGACCCCACGCTTCCGACCCAGTCGCCCACGCCCAGTAGCTCTCCCAGCAGCACCCCCGCCGGTTCCGGCGCGGACGGCGGCTCCCTCGCCGCGACCGGCGCGGGCAGCACCCTTCCCGTCGCGGGCGGCGGAGCGGCGCTCCTGGGCGGCGGAGCGGCGCTGGCGTCCTACCTGCGCCGCCGCAACCGGGGCGCGGGCGGGGAAGAGTAGGACGGAGGGGGCGACCTGCCGGCTCCGACCCGGCTACGGGAAGGGGCGGACCTGGAGTTCGTCCATGCCAAGCGCCCCAGGGACGTGCGAGACCTCTTGCACGAGGGGAAGCCGTGGACGGACCTGTTCGGCCAGTGGTACGCACACGCGCACACCGGCGGGCACGGGAGGGACGATCTCCTCCTGTGGCTTCGGGTCGACCGCCCCGGGTATGACCGAGAAGACCCTGACCCGGATGGAAGCGGTGCGGGCCGAGCGGCGTCACGGCCCGGCTCGCCGAGGTGTACCCGGGGCTGGGGAGCGCCGAGGCCCGGCTGGCCGACTTCGCCTCCGTCCACCCGAAGGTGGCGAGCGCCCAGCTGACCGTGAACCTCGCCGTCACCCTCCTGACCGCACTGATCCAGGCACTCGGCATGACCGCCCTGGTGGTCAACCCCTTGGTGACCGCCGCCGCGATGGCCGCGGCGAGCGGGCTGACGGTGACGCTGAGCCTGATCGAGAACATCACCGTCGCGAAGATCGCCGAGGCCGACGCCCGCGATCCCGACACCGTGCGCGCACACGTGGGTCGCGCGTACCGCACTCCTTCGCCGGTCCGCTGTGGCGCATCGGAACGATGGCCGTGAGGCTCGACGAGCCGGCGAACCCTCGGGTGTTGGCAGACTCCCGCGATCGCGAGGCCCTGCGGGCGCTGCTCGAACGGGCCTACGCCGGCCTCGGCGCGAGGGCGCCGTCCGTCGAAGTGAGCGTGCTGGACGTGGACATCGCCGGACAGCGGGCGACGTGTTCGCGCTGGCCGTGGGGTCATGACCTGCGGGGACGCGGAGCGCGCCGCGCAGGAGTCACAGACCCGGGAGCGCCTATCGGAAGCGGAGAGCAGGTGTCCGGACCACTTCCTGGACGCGTCGGCCCCGGAGCTCCCGGTGGTGGAGGTGGAGGAGCTGTTCTGACCGGCGGCGCCCGCAGGGGACGCGCCGCAACCGCCACGGGCCCGCTCCGCCCGCTACGTACTACGCTCCGCCCGCGACGGCGGGCGGGCTCTCGCCGGTGTCCACGGACGCCGCGGACCCCCGGTCCCCGGCGTCCGTGCGGTGCGGGACGCGCAGGTCCGGCAGCCGCAGGGCTCCGGCGGTGATGAGCAGGCAGGTGAACACCACGACCGTGAAGCCGATCCGCAAGGACCCGTGTTCGGCGATGAGCCCGATGGCGACCGGCCCCAGCAGGAGTCCGGTGTACCCGAACATGCCCGCCCGACCGATGGCCGCCGCGCTCTGGCTCCCGCCGGCCAGCCCGGCGAGGGAGAACGTCAGCGGTACGACGACACAGATCGCCGCTCCGACCAGGGCCAGGCCGACGAAGGCGATCGCCGCCCGCCCGGTCACGGTGAGGATCGCGAACCCCGCCGCGGCGAGCAGCCCCGCGCCCGCCAGCAGGACGCGCCCGCCGAACCTCTGCGTCACCCGGTCGCAGACCAGCCTGCCGAGCAGCATCGCCAGCTCGAACACCGGGTACCCGAGTGCCGCGACGGCCTCGGACACCCCGAGGCTGTCGTGCAGGTGCAGGCTGCTCCAGTCCGCCACGGAACCCTCCGCGAGGAAGGCGCAGAACATCAGGGCGCCCAGGAGGTGGACCACGCGCGGCAGGCGCCCGCGTCCCCCGGCGTCGTGCCCGCCCGCACCGTCGGGGACGTGGTCCGTGCCGGTGTGGAAGTGCGCCGTGGTGAGCAGGGCGACGGGAAGCGCCAGCAGGGCCGCCAGGGCGACGGACGGGGTGAAGCCCAGTCCGGCGGCGGCCGTGGCGGCGCCCAGCAGCCCGCCCAGCACCGCGCCCAGGCTCCAACCGGCGTGCATCTTGCCCATGAGCGGTCGGCCGCAGGCCCGTTCGAGCTCCGCGGCCTGCGCGTTGGCCGCGACGTCGACCATGCCGAACAGGGCGCCGAAGACCAGACCTCCGGCCACCAGGAACGGGAAGTTCGGCGCGAAGGCCAGCAGCGACAGGCTCGCCACGGAAGCGGGCACCGCGTACCGCAGGACGCCGTGGCTGCCGTACCGCGCCATCAGCGGGGCGGAGAGCTGCATGGCGACCAGGGCTCCGATGCCCCAGGCGAGGACCTCGATCCCCACCTGTGCCTCGGTGAGGGCCATCTTGTCCCGCAGCGCGGGTATGCGGACCACCCAGACCGCGCTGATGGCTCCCACGAGGGCGAAGGTGGCGGCCGTGGCCCGCCGGGCGCGGACGAGTCCGGTCGGTGACATGGGGAAACCTCTCAGCCCTTCTCGCGTACGCGCGCCGGTCCGGCCGCGAGCCCGCGGGCCGCCCGGATCCGACGGCCTGCGCGCACCACACCAGTGGACGTGGGCGCGAGGTCCCCGCGCAGCCCCCGATCGACCCCACCGGTGGTTGATCCCCGATGCGGGAAGGGGCCCCGGCCCGTACGGCGTGACCCGGATCGGCCCATCCGGCCCTACCCGAAAGGGAGGCCGCAGAAGGCCGTCCGACAGCCATTCCCGCGGATACGCTCGACGGATCAATTCCGCCGAATCCGGCTTTCCGGTATGTCCGGTGGAGCCCCGAGCCGAGGAGATCCCGGGCCATGGAACCGAGGACCGCCAAAGACTTCGCTTTCCTTGCGGAGCAGGGGATCGACCCGTCCGCCTTCGATCTCCACGGAGAACCCCCGAAGACCGTCGCCTATCTTTCGCAGGCACAGCCGGACTGGGTTCCCCTGTTCACGACCTTTCTCGCTTCGGTGGCCGAGCGGCATCCGAGCAGGGGATTCCTGGAGACCTGGGCGCTCGTACGTCGATTCGAGAACAGGAACCCGGCCCACCTCAAGGGAATATCGGGTGCCGGCGACATCAGACAGGCCATCGGCGAGATCACCAGCGCCCAGAACATCAAGAACATGCTGGCGCAACGGGAGCAGCCGTATGGTTTCGCGGCGTACCGGAAGGCCGTCGATTCGCTCGACGTGGAAGTGCTCCCGATCTTCCGGGACATGTCGAGGTCGCTCAAGACGTTCCTCAAGACGGACGAATCCGCCCACCGCGCGATCATGACCGCGGGGCAGGACCCTGCGGTCCTCGCCCGGACCCAGCAGAAGCAGCTCGCCACCCTGGTGCTGGCCACCGGCTCGCTGCGCAGGATGCTCGACGCCATGTCGGCCCTCACCGACCAGTCCGCTTTCACGACGCTGGAGGGCAAGGAGTTCTTCGCGCGCTTCTCCGCCGAGCTGGCCGCGGCCGACCAGGAGACGACGGAACTCGAAGCCGCCCTCCAGGCCGCCGTCGACGCCCAGCGGGCCTCGCGCGACCATGCCAGGACCGGCCAAGGCCGTTGGGACGAGATCGACGCCGTGGCCGGCGGCTGGACCGCGGCGTCCCTCACCCGGTTCAACACCGCCGCGCTGGCCTTCAGGCGCGCGACCGTGGCCTGTGCGATCTGGGCGCGGGAGAAGGCCAACCACATCCACCGGGCCGACGAGATCGGGTTCTTCGACCACCAGACCGCCGGCGTGGTCCTGCACCTGGCCGACACCGTCGCCGATCTGGCCCTGACGGCGGGCACCACCATGAAGTTCCTGGGGCCCGTGGCACTGGGCTTCGCCGGCCTCAAGTCACTCAAGTCGGGCGTGGAGACGATCTGGAGGATCTCCAAGGACTGGGAGGTGACCGAGGCCTACATCGTGGAGAACGTACCGCGGGACACGCGCGTCTCCTTCTCGGGAGCGAACGAACACCGGACGGCACGCGACGTGGCCGACGAGACCTTCGGCCATCTGGAGACGGCGAGCTCGGCGTTCGGGGCCGAGGGCGCCGTGCACGGCCTCGGGGCGGGGTTCGAAGCGTTGTCCACACACATCCCGGGTGATCCGGTGGACACCGCCCTGAGCGGCATCGGTCAGGCCCTGGAGAACCTTCCCGACTCCTCCCACCTCGCCCACATCCCCGTGGTCAGCGAGGCCATGGCCGCGCCCAAGGCCGTGAAACAGCTGTCCCGCATGGTGTACGAGAAGGTCGACGTCATCACCGATCCCGCGGCCGTGGCGGAGGCCCGGGCCACCGTGGAACGCTGTCTGGGCCCGCTCGTGCAGGACTCCCTGGACAGTCTGTGCTCGACCGTGGAGGTCCTCGTGCACGGGGAGAACACCATGAAGGTCGCCTTCCGCGACCTGATCACGGGGGAACGGCGGGTCGGCTGGCTGGACAACTTCATGAACTTCCAGGACGAGAAGGACCAGTTCGGTCCGATGTCCCTGTGGGTGCGCTTCACCGCGCAGCAGGCCGACCGGGGCAACACCTTGAACTGGAAGTTCCCCCGGGACGCGGAGATCTGCTGGGACAGGCTCATGTTCATCGACGCCCACACGGAAGGCACCGCGATGACCTTCGTCTACAGCGGAGACGTCACCTACGGCCGGCCGGGCGGCGGTCCGGCCCCCGACACCCGGGTGACGATCGAGTTCGACTCGGGCAACCACGAGTACATCGCCGTCGAGGTACAGGACCGCTTGACCGACGACCGGGTCGACCTGCTGCGGCTCGCCGCGATGGAACTCCAGGCCCTGTCCATGCAGCCCGAGAACTCCGGACAGGCCCTCTTGACCGAGCTGCCGGACCGCTCCTTCCACCTCGACGACGGTCAGCCACCACTGAAGGACGGCGGTCCGGCCGAGGTACAGGGCCTGGAGTGGGAGTCCTTCCTGATGGCACTGGGCCACTGGAACGACTGGGTGGCCCAGGGACTCGTCAGGAGCGACTCGTGAACCGGCCCGGGCGGGCCGCGGGGCGGTCCGGAGCGAGCAGCCCCGTCGGTGCTCGCGGCCGGCCGCTCCGGAAGCGGCCCGGTTTCGGTCATTGATCCACGGGGCGCCGGTGTCCGGGTCCGGTGGAACGTGGCGGGTTCCATGACAACCGGGCGCGGGATCGCGGCAGTTCACACCTTCTGCGTGACTATGGTCGGTCACGTACGGTCACGGCCGGATCCCGGCGGTCGATTCGGACCCGGAGCCTTCCCGTCCGCAAGATCGAGGCGCTGGACCACGGGGACGGTTCCACGACGGTTCCGCCCTCCCCCGCTGAGATGACGGAGACTGCCTTGAAGAAGATCACCGCGACCGCGATCACCGCCGCCCTCGCCCTCGGCGCCCTGGCGGGATCCGCCTCGCTGGCCTCCGCGGAGACGGTCGACGGCCGGGCGGACGGGTACGTCCGCGTCCAGCCGGGGTTCGCCCTCGACCACCTGGTGGAGTCCTCGATCCCGGGCCGGGGCGGCCCCTTGAAGGTCCTCGTCCTCGCTTCTCGCCCCGACGTCCAGCGGCGGGCCGGCGCCGTCTTCTTCGTCTACGACCCGGTGCGCGCCGCGCAGGCGGGTCCCCTCTGGCTGAGCGGGGACACGGTGGCCGCCTCCGTCGACACCTGGCGGGAGGTCGCGTTCTCGTACCCCTCCACCGCCCAGCAGCGCCTGGAGGTGCGCTACGGCGACCCCGCGGACGCGTCGGCTGCGGTCGTGGTCGCCTCGGTCACCCGCTGTCGCTGACGGGAGGATCGTCGTGAGTGCGGTCCGCGGCCACGCCGGGAGCACCGCTCGGGCCGGTGGGAAGCGCACCGCCGCTGCCTCTTGGGGTGCCCGGGGGGCACTTGTCGCCGGGGGGCCCGGGCGGGCTTCATGGAGTCCGGTGCATCACCGCACTTTCTCAGGCAAAAGCGTCACGGAGACGACATGGCAACTGGCACAGTCAAGTGGTTCAACAGCGAGAAGGGGTTCGGCTTCATCAGCCGTCCGCTCACCCCCGGAAGCCCGGCCCCGGCCGATGTCTTCGTGCACTACACCGCGATCCTCGGGAACGGGTACAAGGAGCTCATCGAGGAGGAACACGTGTCGTTCGACGTCGAGCAGGGCCCCAAGGGCCCGCAGGCCGTCAACGTCGTCCGGACCTCCCGCGGCCAGCAGGGTGCGCGCTGAGCGACCGCCACGTCGGCGCAGCGTCCGTCGCGGACGGGGCCGGCTGCCCCACCCGGCAAGGGTGGGGCAGCCGGCCCCGTCCGTGTCAGAGCGCCGCCGCGGGCCGCCCGGGCTCCTGTCGGGGCACGACCGGGACGGGGAGGGCCAGTGCCCTTCCGAGCGGGACCAGGTGGGTCGCGTACAGGACCACGGGTTCCTCCCCCTCGTTCCGCCCGAGGTGGGCGTGGATCATTCCGGCGGGCTCCTGGAAGGACGTGCCCGCCGGGTGCACCTCCACCCGGCCGATCGCGTCGTAGTGGGTGAGCACCCCGCGGGCCACCACGACCACCACGTCTCCGGGGTGGTAATGCCAGCCGGTCTCGGCGCCGGGCGGGACGACGGTCCGCTGGATCACCGTGCGGCAGGGGCCGCCGGACACCGACAGCTCGAACGGTTCCGCCGCCTCGCCCCGGACCAGCGTCTCGGTGACGACGGGATCACCGTGCGGCTCGCTCCCGCGGGGGTCCCGCCGCGCGGGCCGGGGCAGGTACACCGGTGCCCGGACGGGCCCCCGGCCCGGGCGATCGGCACCCGTCACAGCGACCGCTCCGGAAAGGAGAACCCGTAGCCGTGCGCCTTGAGCCACGGCACCAGCTGTTCGAGCGCCGCGACGGTCTGTGAACGGTCTCCGCCGCCGTCGTGCAGCAGGACGATCGGGCCGCGCGGGAGCTGGCGCTCGACGGCCTCGACGATGTTCGCCGTGCCGGGACGGCTCCAGTCCTTCGGGTCGACGTCCCAGCCCAGCGGGCGCAGGCCGTGTGCCGCGGCCACCGCTCGACTGAAGGGGGTGAAGGCACCACCGGGAGCCCTGTAGTACTGGGCCGCGGGCCCTCCCGCCGCCCCGTCGATGGTCTCCTGGGCCCCCACGATCTGCTGCGTCTGGTAGGCGTCCGACTTCTTGTCCATGGTCATGTCGTGGTCCACGGAGTGGTCGCACAGCCTGTTCCCGGCCGCCTCCACCTGCTTGACCAGCTCCGGATACTTCGCCGCGTTCCCGCCGGTCATGCAGAACGTGGCCTTGACGTGGTCCCGCGCCAGGACGGCGAGCACCCGCGGTGTCCAGACGGGATCGGGACCGTCGTCGATGGTCAGGTCGACCGTGTGGCCGCCCCCCTCGGAGACCTTGGTGAAGCTGTCCGGGACGGCGGCCTTCCCGGTCGGCGCCGTGGTGGTCGACGCGCCGGTCCCGGCGGCCGGGGCGGCCGCGGCGGCTCCGATCCCGCAGACCGCCGTTCCCAGGGCGAGCGCCGTGGCCACGGTGACGGACCGCGCGGCGCGCCGGGTCCAGATCGTGCTTCGAGGCATGTCTTCTTCTCCCACGGCCAGGCGTACGGAACCCCCTCATGGTGAGCGGGAGGGGGTTCCGTACGCTTCGTCCGATCGGCGGACCGGTCGGTGGGTCCGGTCGGTGGGTCCGGTCGGTGGGTTCGCACCGCGACGGCGGACGGCGCACCGGGCCCGGAGGACGTCGGCGCCCGCGCGCCCCGTCCCCACGAGCAACGGTCCGTCAGGCGGCGCCCCTGAGCCAGGCCGCGGGGTCGATGAACGCGTTCCCCGAGAAGTCGCGCTGGTTGCGCACCTCGAAGTGCAGGTGGGCGCCGGTGCTGTTGCCCGTGGACCCCACGTAACCGATCAGCTGACCGGCTCCCACCTCGGAGCCGACCTGCGCGGCCTTGCCGGACAGGTGGGCGTACAGGGTGTACGTGCCGTCCGGATGCTGGATGCGCACGTTGACGCCGTAGGCGGGAGCGCTGTCCGAACCGATCACCTTGCCGGCCGCGGCCGCCTTCACCCGGGAACCGTGGGGGACGCTGAAGTCACTGCCGGTGTGCCAGCCCAGGCTGTATCCGCCCGAGGGCCTGCCGAACCCCTGGCCCGTCGCCCCGTCGACCGGGGAGACCCGGCCGGACGTCGGGGACTGCCTCTCGGTGGGGGAATCCTGCGTCCGCGGCTTCTCCTGCCCGTTACCGCTCGGCGCCGGCGTCGTGGGCCGGGCGCTCGGGGGGCTCTGGGAGGGCTCGGGGGTCCGGGCCGCTGCGGGAAGCACCAGTACCTGTCCGATGTGGATCACGTCCGGGTCGGCTCCGACGACCGACCGGTTGGCGTCGTAGAGCGCGCGCCAGTGCTCACCACCGCCGGCACGACGTTCCGCGATGTCGTGCAGGGTGTCGCCGGAGGCCACGGTGTAACGGCCGCCGATGGCCTTGTCGGGGCCCGTGGCCCCGCCCTCGGCGGCCGGTTCCGGAGCGGCCTTCCGCTGCGGCGCCCGGCTCCCGGAACCGGATTCCGAGCCGGCGGGCTTGCCCGAGCCGGCAGGCTTGCCCGAGCCGGAGTCGGCGGTCGGGGCCTTGCCGGTGCCCCGGCCCACGATCGCGTCGAGCGGGGAGCCCACCTTCGCGTTGCAGGTCCAGGCCCGGGGGCCCTGCCCCTTGAGGATCCGCTCCGCGACGGCGATCTGCTGCGCCTTGGTCGCCTGGTACGGGTACGCGGCGTACTCGCGACCGCCGTACTCGTCCCACGTCGGCTTCTGGATCTGGAGGCCGCCGGTGGAACTGGCGTGTCCGTGCGGCAGGTTCCACCGCCCGGTGGACTCACACTGGGCGATCTTGTCCCAGGCACTGTTGTAGGCCGCCGCGGCCTGGCCGCCCCCGACCGCGAGGGGGAGGACGACTCCGACGCCCGCGGTCACCGCCAGGGTGGCGGCCCTCTGCTGGACCACGTTGGGCGTCGGCTTGCGATGTCGGTTTCGTCGCGCCATGTGTGTAGACCTCCGTCGGCCGCCAGGCCGGGAATGGGGAGTGGGGCGGACCGCCCCTCCACGGCCCCCCTGGCAGTCCGGTCCGTCGAACGTAGCGCCGGGGCGTCGGGGCCCAGTAGGACCTAAAGGACAGGAGAACGGTCAGGCGCGCGGGGCGGTTCGCGCCGCCCGGCGACCGGGTGCGCCCGCCACGCCCCGGACCTCCGCCGCCCGGAAGGGCAGACACCGCGCCGGGGCGTTCCCCGGGAGGGGTGGGGCGGGTCAGGATGTACGGGACGGGGCCTTCTCACCCCGGTACGTCCGTGTACGTCTTCGTGCGGTCCCCGCGGGCGGGGCCGCTCCTCCGTCGCCGCGCGGATCCGCGGGCCGGCCGGACGGGGCCCATGGGGGAAGCCACCAGCGGCCCGTCCCGCTCCGGCCCCCGCACCACCCGCCTGCACAGCCCACGTCCCACGAGGAACCGCCCCGATGACCCAGGACACACCGCCCACGGCGGCCGACGACCGGGCCCGGGCCTGGTCCCGCCGCCGGCAACGGAACCGCTCCGGCCGCCCCCCGAAGCCGCCCCGCACGGGCCGGCGCCGCTGGATCCCGCGGTGGCGCTGGGTGGTGGGCTCCTCCACCGTCGTGCTGCTGCTGGGCATGGGAGCCGTCATCACGGCCTACATGATGGTGGCGGTGCCGGACGAGGCGAAGGCCGCCGCCACCGCGCAGAGCAACGTGTTCCTCTACTCCGACGGCTCGGTCCTGGCGCGCACCGGCGCGTTCAACCGGCAGAACGTCCCCCTCTCGGACGTTCCCAAGAGCGTCCAGGACGCCGTACTCGCGGCCGAGGACCGCCGGTTCTACAGCGAGCCCGCCATCGACCCGCAGGGCATGCTGCGCGCCGCGTGGAACATGACCACCGGCAGTCCCGCCCAATCCGGCTCCACCATCACCCAGCAGTACGTCAAGAACACCTACCTGGAGCAGAACCAGACGCTGACCCGCAAGGCCAAGGAGATGGTCATCTCGGTCAAGCTGGCGCACGAGGTGTCCAAGCAGGACATCCTCCAGGGCTACCTCAACACCAGCTACTTCGGGCGCGACGCGTACGGCATCCAGGCCGCGGCGCAGGCCTATTACGGCAAGAACGTCTCCCAGGTGACGCCGGCCGAGGGCGCCTACCTGGCGAGCCTGCTGAACGCCCCGAGCGCCTACGACGTGATCACCGACCCGCAGGCCCGGCCCGACGCCCTGGCGCGCTGGAACTACATCCTCGACGGCATGGTCAAGGAGCACTGGCTCGGCGCGCACGACCGGGCCGCGATGACCTTCCCCGAGCCCGTGAAGCCGACGCAGTCGGCCGGCCTGTCCGGGCAGCGGGGCTACCTGGTCGAGGCGGCCACGCAGTACCTCGTCGCCCACGACGTGGTGACCAAGGAGGCGCTGGCGCGCGGCGGGTACCGGATCACCACCACCATCGACCGCAAGCGCGAGGACGACTTCGTCAAGGCCGTCCAGGACACGGTGACCTCCCGACTGGACGAGGGCCGGGCGGCGGACCGCAACGTGCGCGTCGGCGGGGTGTCGATCGACCCGGCGACCGGCCGGGTCGTCGCCCTGTACGGCGGCGTCGACTACACCGAACAGTTCGTCGACAACGCCACGCGGCACGACTCCACCCCCGGCTCCACCTTCAAGCCACTGGTGCTCGCCGCCGCCCTGGCGGACCACGCGCGCACGCAGGGCGGCCAGCTCATCACCCCCGACACGGTCTACAACGGCGACGACAAGACGCCCGTCCAGGGGTCGGCGGTGCCGTACGCCCCCGAGAACGAGGACCGGGCGAGCTACGGTCCCATCTCCGTGCGCGTGGCCACCGACAAGTCGGTGAACTCGGTGTACGCGCAGATGGCCGTCGACGTGGGGCCCGCCGAGGTCAAGAGGACCGCGGTGGCCATGGGCATACCGGACGACCTGTCCGCGTTCGGCGCCAACCCGTCCCTCGCCCTCGGCGTCGCGCAGGCGAGCGTCCTCGACATGACGCAGGCCTACGCGACCCTCGCCGCTCACGGCACGTACACCCCCTACAGCCTGGTGGACTCGGTGTCCCGCGGCGGGAAGGACCTGAGCCTGCCCGACCGCACCCCGTCCCGCGCGATTCCCCGGGAGGCCGCGGACACCACGACCTCCGTGCTGCGGAGCACGGTCGCCAGCGGCACCGCCGAAGCGGCCGGCGCGATCGGGCGGGACGCGGCGGCCAAGACGGGCACCGCGGAGAACGACCAGGCCGCCCTGTTCGCCGGATACACGCCCGATCTGGCGACCGTCGTCTCCGTCATGGGCCAGGACCCCGACAACGGGCAACTGCGTCCGCTGTACGGGGCGCTCGGCCTGGACCGCGTCAACGGCGGGGGCCCGCCCGGACAGGTGTGGGCCGCCTACACCCGGGCGGCGCTGCGGGGCAGTACCGCGGTCCCCTTCGACCTCCAGGTGATGCGGGGCGGCTCGTCGGGGGCGGCTTTCGACCCGACGCCGCCCACACCGCCGGGCAAGGGGAAGCGGAAGCCGACGCCCCCGGGGAGCTCCGCGGTCCCGGAGACCGACGACGGGCCCACCGACCTGCCCGACGGACCGACGCCGCCACCGACCCCGCCGGCCACGCCCACACCGCCGCCCGGCGGCGTGCCGGACGGCGGTGGCAACGGCGGGGGCGGGGACGGTGTTCTGCCCGGCCCCGGACCGAATCGGGGGTCCGGATGACCGCCGGGTCGGCCGCCGCGCGTGCGGGTCGGGCCCGTCGGCGTGTCGGAGTCCGGATCCCGAAGGGGCCTTCGCGATGACCGAGGGCCCCGACTGGCTCGGCAGGCTGTTCCCGGCGGACGCGGAGCTGCTCGACTGGTCCGCCTGCGCCCCGCGGGTCCTCCCGGGGGCCGCTCCGGGAACGATCACTCTCCTGGGCGCGCTGAAGTTCTCGGAGGTCGACGTGGCCGTGGAGGCGGAGATCGACGCGGTCCGCGACGGCGCGGGCTGGACCGCGACGGCGGTCAGGCTCGCGCCGGACGCCGGGTGGGAGGACAGTGCCTGGAACGCTCCGGAGCGGGACCCGCGGGCCTCGTCGGACGCCAAGGACCGGGTGCCGCGCATCCGGCTGCTGGCCCGGCTGAACCTGTTCCTCCTCGAAGTCCCGTGCGCGTACCGCCCGGAGTACGTCGGTCCGCTCCATCGGGAGGGCCAGGTGGACTTCGAGGCCGTGGGCACCGGAGGGCTGAACGACGCGCTCCAGGACGCGCTCCGCGACATCTGACGCACCGCGGACCGGCACGGAGGTCACGCACCCGTGCGAAGGCATGAGAAGGGCCCGCCACCGCCCGGGGGGTGGTGGCGGGCTACGGCTCAGACCCGTGCGGACGCGGGCCACTCCGTCAGCACGAACGCCTCGGCGAGTTCCTGCAACGGCAGCATGTGGAAGATCCCGAGCGGTTCCTGGCAGAGGGCGGTGTATCCGACCGCGCTGGTGTTGCTGACCGTGACGATCCGCAGGAACTGCGGTTCGCCGTCGTCCTCGGTCCGGCGGATCCACACCTGGCCCGGGTGGGCCACCACGTAGATGTTGCCGTCGGCGTAGGCCTCGCAGGCGATGGCGAGTGCCGCCCGGTCGGGGAGCAGGTCCTGCTCGCGCAGTTGTGCGCGGTAGCGGTTGATCAGCGCCGCGGCCCCCTCCGACCCCACGACACGGTCAATGCGAAACGTCATGCCGATCCTCCTCCGGGTGCGGATTGTCGCTCCACTCTCGCTGTGCGCAACCGTCGTCACCACGGCCCGCGACGCAGCTCACCGCACCGTGAAACCTGCGTCATGGTCTGCCCGTTCGGCACGGCCGGGCGGGGAGGGGCGGACGGTCCGTCGGCAAGGAGGAGGGGGCCGACGGACCGTCCGGCTCCTCGCCCGGGTCTGGCCTCCCGGGCGAGGAGTTCACGGTCCACTCTCTGCCCCGGGGCTCCCGCGCGCAGGGGCCATCCGGGCAGGCCATCGGGCAGACCGTGCGGGGCGGTGGTCAGCGGCGACGGCCGGACCCGAAGAGGAAGCGGCGCAGGGGAGAGGTCCCGGAGTGCTGCCGGGGCTTGCGCCGGCTCGGGGCGGCGCCGTGCCGCGGCGGACCGTCGGCGCTGCTCCGTGGTGCGTGCCGGCCCGTCCCGGCCGGCGACGTCGTGCGGAGGTCCTCGGAGAGGTTGCGGGCGGATCGGCGCAGCTCCCTCTTCCCGTCGTCGACCAGGAGCCGGAGCAGCGCCGGCGGCTGCTCGGGCCGGTCGGCCCCCCAGGTCTCGGGCCACTCGCTGCCCAGCAGCCCGAGCACGGTGCGGATCGCCTCCAGGACCGCGAGCAGCCGCGCCACGGCGTCCCGGTACGCCTCGGCGTCGGTGAGCCGGTGGTCGTAGAGCCGTGCCACGGCCGCGGCGCGGTCACGGAACTCCGGGTACCCGCCGCGCAGCGAGGCGCTGGTCCGCCAGGTCCGGAGTGCGGCCAGTGGGTGGGCGAAGGTGTCGGGCGGCCACCCTTCGTGCGTGCTGGCGTGAGCGAGCGCGCGCAGGTCGGCGAGGTCGGGCAGCGACAGCGGGGACAGCGGCGCGGTGCGCTGCGCCAGTCCCGCCCGCACCGCGCCGAGGCGGCCCTTGCCCGGAGCCTTCGGCCGGCCCATGCCCAGGGGGCGGTAGGTGTTCTCCCACTCGACGAAGGTGCGCAGTTCGCGGCGCTCGGCCTCCAGCATCTGCCAGCCGAGGCGGATCATGGCCGCGAACGCGGTGGGCCCTTCCGCCGGCATCGCCTCGTCGGCGCCGTCCCATCCCGGCCAGCGGTCTTCGAGGAGGTACAGGTTCTCGGAGTAGCGCCGGAAGATCCGCTGCGCCTGGCGCAGTCCGTGTTCGTAGTCCCTCCCGAGAATCTGGTTCGTCCGGAAGTACCCGACGCAGTCCGCGACCAACCGGGCCGCGCCGGTGAGGTCGGGGCAGGCCTCCTGGAGCGCGGCGAGGGCGGCGAGCTGTTCGGCCTGGCCCAGGGGGTCCGCGAAGGTCTCGCTGCGGCAGCCCGTACGCCCCATCGCCCAGGCGAAGTTGGTCAGGTTGCCCATGAGGAGGCGTACGGAGGTCTCGTCGCGGCCCGGTCCCCGTCGGGCGATCTCACCGAGGGGGGTACCGGCCGGGGCGCGGGCGATGCGCCGCACGGAGCGCCGCAGGTCCTGACAGCCGAGCCGGAGCACGTGGGTGAACCGGTCGGGGCCCACCGCGTCGCCCGGGTCCCAGCCGGTGGGCCAGCGCTCCATCGCGGCGAACCGCGAACCGAGCCGCTGCAGTTCGGCGCCCAGGTCGCTGATGGGCCCGTAGGCGTCGCCCTTGCTGCGCGGGCCGGCAGTGGGTCCCAGCACGTCCTGCACGCCCGCGGCCACCGCCGCGAGGTTCCCCAGTGAAGGCAGCGCCGCCCAACCGCGCGCGTACCGCAGTGGCGTGGCGAGTTCGCCGAGCCCGACGGCCCCGGAGCGCACCGCCTCCATCAGGCTCCGTACCGCCTCGTCGAGCTCGGGCGCGTCCTCCTGGGGAGCCACCGTCGGGTCCGGGGTCCGGGGCGGCTCCGCCGTCCACCCGGGGGCATGCTGCGCCGGTGGTGTCCGACCCGTGTGCTCGATGTACATCCAGCGGCCGTCGGCGCCGTCGTAGCCGCACCAGTGCCGGTCGCCGTGGCGGCTCAGGGAGCGGAAGCGGGGCGGGTGGCGGTCCCAGCCCGCCGCGTCCGCGGGGCGGTGCTCGCTGTGGACGTAGACCTGCACGTTCTGCTCGGTGTCGTAGGCGCACCAGATGTCGCCGTCCCACCGGGTGACGCCGGTGTGGCGCCGCGTCGGGCCGGCGGAGTCCGGGAAGCGGGCCGACGCCGGTTCGCCGCGCTCCTCGGCGCGGGTGGTCCGGTACCACAGCTCCCCCGCCACCCGCAGGAGGGCTTCGGCCTGCTCGTTCTCGTCCCCCGTGACGTGCAGGTCGGTCAGGACGAAGGACCGCAGGCTCTCGGGTTCCTGGAAGCCGCAGAGGAGGTCCTGGACGTCCCGTTCGTCGACCTGCCGCGCGCGGGCCTCGGTGACGAGGGACTGCCAGACGTCGGCGCCGCCCTGGCAGGTGTGCCGCAGTTCCGGCTGACCCAGCACCAACAGGACACCGAGTTGACGGTCCGTCAGTTTTTGGAGCAGGGCGTCATCGGCGCCGAGGAACGCTCCGCCTTCCACCCACCACTCCTTCGCGCCGGCCCGTACGGGAACGCTAGGTCCTGCGCGGCCGGGCGCGACAGCACGGACCGGACAGGGAATCGGTCACGCACCGCTGCCCTTACGGGCAAAAGAGAAATCGACTCCGAAGGAATGCTGGAAACCCTGCGCAGAAATACCTCGGACCGGCTGATCGGATCCCCCGATCAGACATTTCTCTCGGGTCTTTGGTCCCTAATTTTTCGACAAAGAGCCCCTATTGAAACCCTCACGGGACGGGCTTTGAACTGGCATTTTCTACCGAATGACCCTCACTTCCAGGCACCGGCGAAAGCAGCACGCCCCGGAACTGATCAGCGAAGAATGACCCTCATGGCTGGCGTGCCGGAAATCATCCGGCCCACAGGAGGTTCTCACCATGCGCAAGGCACTCATCATCTCGGCGGTCGCCGCCACGGCCGCAATGGCGCTCGGCGCTCCGGCTACCGCGTTCGCGGCGGATGCCGCCCCGACACCCTCGGCGAGCCCGACGGCCGCCCCCTCGCCGTCCGCATCCCCGGCGGACCAGGGGAGCAACACCATCACCCTGAACAACTCGACGGCCCGGCCCGGTGACAAGGTGAACATCACCCTCAACGGCCCGCACCTGAAGGACGTCAAGGTCTCCAGCAGCATCCTGACCCACCCCTTCGTCTTCCAGGGCATCTACGGCGGGGGAACGGTCAAGGCGGACGCCAAGGCGGGCGCGTACCAGGTGACGATGTCCGGCAAGAACGAGAGCGGCAAGGAGGTCTCGGCCAGCGCGACGCTCACCGTCACCACACAGACGCCCGCCGACTCAGGCACCTTGAAGATGTCGCCCGGCGAGGGTGCGGCCGGCGCCAAGGTCGACGTCTCGCTGAAGATCACCAACGGTGCCCAGCCCCAGGCCGTCACCGTCAAGTCGGCCGCTTTCGACGGACCCGTGTCCCTGGCCCGGGGCAAGGACGGCCTCTGGGTCGGCGCGGCCAAGGTGGCCGAGGTCAAGGACGGCAGCTACGGTGTCGCGGCCGTCAGCGACATCCCCGGCACCAAGGCGTTCGCGACCGGCACCTTCACGGTGGGCAAGGTCACCCCGCCCACCCCCCAGCCCACCCCCCGGCCCGCGGACCAGCACGTCGTGCCGAAGGGGTCCGTCAACACGGGCATGGCCCCGGTCGCCTCCTCCTCTCCCACCGCGGACATCGTCGCGGGTGGCACGGTGGCCGCCGGAGCCGCGGCCCTGCTGGCGGTGGCCCTGCACAAGCGCAACCGGAGCAAGGGGTTCTGAACCTCGGAACCTACCCGGGCGTGTGTCCGGACACCGGCGGGTGTCCGGACACACGCCTTCGCGCGGCTCACGGCGAAGCGAGGAATCATGCGCTCGACAGGGATCCCGGCACTGGGGACCGCGCTCCTGCTCGGCTGCGGAACGCTGCTCGCGGCGGCCACCGTCGCCGACGCGGGACCGCGCGCCGCGCAGGACCGGGTGGCGAACACGGCTCGGGCCGCCCTGGTGGCGGGCCCGTCCCGGCCCTTCGACTCGGGGCCGGTACTCGTGAGCGACGCCTCCCCGACGACGGCGACGGGACCGAAGGCGGCGACGGCCGACGGGAGCGGGAACGGGGAGGCGGAGTCCGTCCACGCGCCTCCGGGCACCCTCGACCTCGCGCTCGCGGCGGCGCTGGCCGGGGGCGTGACCTGCGTGACGTACGCGATCCGGCGCCGGGACGGCGCCCGCGTACCGGCGGCGGAAGGGCCCGAACGGAAATGAGCCTCCCTCAGCCGGACGGCCGGGCGGGGGCGTCCGGGGCGCCGTCGCCGGGCGGCCGGGCGGGATCCAGCGGGCACGCGGGGGGCTCGGTCGGCTCCCGCGGGACCGGCCGGGCGGGCTGACCGAAGAGCACCCGGACCCGTGCCCCGCCGGCCGGTGGCACCTCCAGGCCGAGCGAACCGCCGGTGGACTGTGCCAGGCGGCGCACGATGTCCAGTCCCAGGCCGCTCGATCCCGAGCCGCTGGCGCCCCGCCGCAGCAAGGCCGGATCGATCCCGGGCCCGTCGTCCTGCACCACCAGGCTCACCCTGGCGTCCTCGTGTCCCTCGACGCGGACGGTGAGGGCGCAGCCGTCCGGCGTATGGCTGAACACATTGCCCAACAGGGCGTCCACCGCGGCGGCCAGGCCCTCCTGCGACACCCGGACCATGTGGTCGCGGCCGATGACCGTCAGGTGGCACGAGCGGTGCTGGTCCTCGGCCAGGGGCTCCCAGAAGGCGACGCGCTCCTTGACGACCTCCGCCAGGTCGCACCGGGCCCCTTGGTGTTCCATGGCGGGGCGGCGCGCGCGCTCGATGACGTAACTGACCTCCCGGTGCAGCCGCCGCGCGCTCTCCAGGACCTGGGCCGATTCCTTGGGGTCGGTCAGCGACTGGGCCTGGAGCATCAGGGCGGCCACCGGGGTGCGCAGCCGGTGGGAGAAATCGGCGGCGGCCTCCCGCTCGGCCTCGACGCGTCTCTCGATCCTGCTGGCGAGGGTGTTGAACGAGGCCCCCAGGCGCCGTAGTTCGGGAGGACCGGCGACGGCGACGCGGACCGTGAGGTCGCCACGGGCCATGGCGGTGGAGGCACGGACGAGGCGTTCGAGCTGGCGGGCGAGACTGCGCCCGAAACGGTCGGCCAGCAGGGCCGCGGACAGCGGCAGCAGGACGAGCGCCGCCGCGATGGCGGCCCAGATCCGGTGGACGGCCGCCCATTCGTGGTGGGAGTCGATGAACGCGGCGACCACGACACCATGCCCGTCGTGGCTGTTCACCGGCAGGAGGACGGCGTCTTGCGAGGCGCCGAGTCCCAGGTGTCCGCGGGCCGCCCGCAGGCTGTCCCGGGCGGCGGCCTGCTGGACCTCGGGGGGTACCGGGCTGATCGCCACACCGGCCGTGTGGCCGTTGGGGAAGAACACCACATCGCCCAGCGCCGGCGTGACGAATCGTTTCAGCGAGCGTTCGAGCTCCGTCTCGTCCCCGGGCATGTCGGCGATGACGGCGGCCAGCGACTGGGCCCGCGCGTGCGCCTCCGCCTCCGCCTCCTGGAAGTAGGCGTGGCGGACGTAGAAGGCGAGCGGCAGGGCGAAGACCACCGTACTGAGCAGGGCCGCCACGGCCACCCGCACGGCGATGCGGCACCTCATCGGTACTGTCCCTGCGGTGCCTTGAGCTTGACCCCGACCCCCCTCACGGTGTGCAGGTAGCGCGGGCTGGCCGCGCTCTCGCCGAGCCGCCGGCGCAGCCAGGAGAGGTGGACGTCCACGGTCTTGTCGGTGACCCCGAAGGCGTTCTGCCAGACCTCGGCGCGCAGCTCGGCCTTGCTGACCATCCGGCCGGCCCGTTCGGCCAAGTAGGAGAGGAGGGCGAACTCCTTGGGCCGCAGCTCCAGTACCCGCGCGTCCAAGGAGGCGGCATGGGCGTGCAGGTCGATCAGCAGCCCTCCCACGCGCAGTGGCGGCCGTACGGGGTCGGGTTGGGTACGCCGCAGCACGGCGGCCATCCGCGCCTGGAGGTGTTCGGCGGAGAACGGTTTGATGACGTAGTCGTCCGCGCCGAGGTTCAGGGCGGCCACCGTGTGGGCCTCCTCGTCGCGCGCGGTGGCGATGACGACGGGCACGGCCAGCGAGGCGCGCAACATCTTCAGCACCTGCATCCCGTCGAGGTCGGGCAGGCCCAGGTCGAGCACGATGATGTCGACCCCGTCCTGGAGCGCGCGCGTGAGCCCTTCGATCCCGCTGCTCGCGCCGACGACCCGGTGGCCGAGTCGTTCGAGCGCGACCGTGAGGGCGCTGCGGATCAGGTCGTCGTCCTCGATGAGGAGCACATGGGGCATGGTCGGGTCAGCCAATCAGAACGTTGCACTGGGAGGTGATCCTGGCGTTGGGACCGGGGAGCGGATCGCTACAGGTCAGCACCGTGTCTCCGGACCGGGCGGCGGGTTTGCCGCCGATCAGGACCGCGGCGCTGCCGGTCGTCACCACTCCGCTGTTGTCCGGTGGGCGCAGGAAGAGACCGCCGGGCGGGGTGGGCGGCAGGTGGGGCGGGAGGTTGACGGCCTTGGAACCGACCACCGCCGCGGGCCTGCCCCCGATGAGGACCGTGGCGCAGCACCCCCCCATGAGGGTGCCCGAGAAGGGGAACGGCAGCAGGGTGGGCGTGGGACCCGTCGGGGTCGGGACCAGGACGATGTGCCGGTCCATACCGGCGACCCGGTCGCCGAGTCGTGCTGCGGGGCGGGACATGGTGCCTCCCGGCGGTCGGGGACGAGTGACGCCGGGTCAGCTCGTGAGGGTGTAGGTGCGCCCGGAGAAGGAGAACGCGGGGGTGCAGTTCTTCTTGTCGGTGTTGCCGCAGCTGACCGCGAGGACGACCTTCTGGCCCTCAGTGAAGGTGAGGGGCTCCACCCAGTGCCATTCCTTCTTGGCGTCCTTCAGGCTGAACTCCCGCAGGACCTCGCCGTTGCGGCGCAGCTGGACCGTGCCGGTGTCATCGGCGAGGTTCTCGATGTGCAGGTCACTGACGGCCAGGGTCTGGCCCTTGGCGACGGGGTCGTGCTCCTTGAGCGAGTAGGTGCCGGTCTTGCGCGGCTCGGAGTTGGCCTGGAGGCGGAAGCTCGTACCGGCCACGTCCGCGAGAACGGGAACCGGGGGCTTCGCCCCACCGCCGGAAGCACTGCCGGAGCCGGTTGCGGAACCACTGCCGGAACCGGTGGACCCGGTCTGTTCGCCGTCCCCCGCGCCCGCCTGGCCGGAGCCGCCCGAGGCACCCGAACCGCCCGGGGTACCGGCGGCCTTCCCGTCCGCCGCGGCCTTGGCCTTCCCGTCGTCGCCGGACCCGGACCCGGCCGCCGCGGTGGCCGACGGGGCGGGGTCCTGCGGGTCGGCCTTCCTGTCCTGGGAGTCGGCGACGTTCTTGCCGAACAGCAGGGAACTCGTCTTGGGGACGAGGTACGTCGGCATGACCACCAGGGCGACGGCCGCCGCGCCCGCGGCCAGCATGAGCGCCTTGGGCGCCCACGGCGCGAGCATGGCCGTCTGTACCAGCGAGCCGGCCGTCTCGCTCTTCGTCCCGGACCCCTTCACCTGGATCCGGTAGAGGTGGGTGCGCGGCTCCCCGCGCAGGAAGCGCGTGCGCGGCTTGAGCCGGTAGGCGACGATCCGGGTCGTACCGCCTTCGACGGTCACCGGGAGCTGGGGGAAGGTGAAGCGGAGCTTTCCGTCGTCGTCCGCCCCGGTGAGGCGCAGCGTCACCGGGGCGTTGCCCAGGTTGTCCAGGGCCAGCCGGCCACGGGCGCCGCGACTGCCCCGCAGGGTGCGGGAGATGAGTTCCGTCTCGATCTCCTGGAAGCCGGCGACGGAAACGGTGCCTTCGACGACGGCGGAGTGGTCCGTGTCCTCCTGGGACATCACCCGCAGGGCGAAGCCCGTCCGCCCCGGGCGGACCCCGGCATCGCGCGGAGGGGTGAAGACGATGTCCACGGTGGCCACTTCGCCCGGGAAGACGCTCACTTCGGAGGAAGTGGTCTCGGCCCATTCCTTGGTGTCCCCGAGGACGTCGAGCAGGAAGGTGTCGACCACCGTGCCGTCGTTGAACAGCTTGACGGTGCAGGTCGCCGACCCTCCCGGCTCGACCTCGGTCACTTCGTCGCTGAGGGTGGCGATGACGCCCATAACGGCTCCTTCGGTTGTCCGCGGCGCGGACGGTTGTACGGGGCTGCCCGGATCCGGAGCTCCGGGCTCCGTCGGTTGTCGAGGCGGCCACCGCTCTAGATGAATCCCTCGCGGATCGCATAGGCGACGGCGTGGGACCTGTTGCGCAGGTGGAAGCGGCTGGTGACGTCGTGCAGGGTGTTCTTGACCGTCCGCTCGGAGTACGCGAGCTTCTGCGCGATCTCCTGGGTCCCGTGGCCGGTGGCCACCAGCCGCAGTACCTCGGTCTCCCGGCTGGTCAGGCCCGAGAGGCCGATGCCCCGCGGTGCCAGGACATGGTGCTGAAGACTGGCGACCTGCTTGAGCAGGCGGCCCAGCAGGTCGGGCGGGACCACGCCGGCGCCGCGGCACACCGAGGTGACGACCTGTACCAGGCGGTCCGGTGTGGCCTCGGCGCGCCGCAGCAGACCGGCGACCCCGGCCTCCGCCGCGGCGACGACGCCCTCCTCGTCGAGGTTGCTCGCGACGATCACCACCCACTCGACGCGGGACGCCCTCATGGTGCGCAGGAGTTGGAGGGCGCCGGCGTCCACGCGGTCGACCGCGAGGAGACCCACCGTCCGGCTGTCGACCATGCGCTCCTCCACGACGCGCAGTTCGCTGCGGTGGCGGATCGAGGCGATGAGTCCCGCCTGGGACAGGGGGTCCGACGCCTTGATTTGGACACAGATGGGCTCGGACATGAAGGCTCCTCCACACGACGGTCGGGCTG
Source organism: Streptomyces sp. NPDC098789 (assembly GCF_044759975.1). NCBI lineage: Bacteria > Bacillati > Actinomycetota > Actinomycetes > Kitasatosporales > Streptomycetaceae > Streptomyces > Streptomyces sp. NPDC098789. Next base: position 39,511 of record NZ_JBIWAJ010000029.1, on the reverse strand, counting down.
GACACCCCCCGGCCCCTCGGAGTCCGCACGCCGCGCACGTGGACGCCGGTCCGAGAGCTGGCAGCTCCGCGAATCACCGGCGGTGGCGGGGGAACGTCTTCCCGAAGAGGCATCACCAGTCTCACCCCCGCTGCCCTAACGGTGGGTTAGCGGAAGAAGAGGCCTGTCTCAAAATCCAGCGGTTCGGGCACGTTCCGGCTCCTGACCTGCCCCTCGGGCCAACCGGAGGCCCTGATCGGTGGAGTGAGGTTCCCCCGGCCGCTCGGACCATCGGCGACGTCCGGACCGCCAGGTGTCCGGAGAGAGTGGATGCAGGAGTACCGGTCGGTGGCCCTGGGCACCGAGGGGGCTCGGCTTCCCCCGTCCGCGGCGGGGAGCCGCCCTCGACGCCGGGTCGGCGACGGATGCGGCCGGCCGGTCCTCCTCCACCACGGTGTGCCGACGGCGCTCCGCACGTACCGGAGCGGTCGCACCCGGAGGGGCCCGCACGGGGCTCCGGCACGGGTTCCCGCCCGTGCCCGGCCCCCGGCGCACCGCGTACGGCGGACCGGCGGCCACCCGCCCCCACTCCGGAGCTGCCGTGTTCTCACCCTTCCGCAACCGCCGCCGGTCCCGCCGTTCCCTCGTCTCTTCCCGGGCGGGCTGGTCACCGTTCCTCGGGCGGCTGAGCGTGCCCACCCGCATGCTCGCCGTGCTCGTGATCCCGCTGCTCGCCGCCGTGGTGCTCGCGGGGCTCAGGGTCAGTGACGCCTCCGACCAGGGGGACCAGTACGACCGGCTGCTGCGCATCGCGCAGCTGAGCCAGTCGGGTTCCTCGCTGATCGACAACCTCCAGCGCGAGCGTGACCTGCTCATCGACCCGCAGGCCCAGGCCTCGGGCGGGAACGGCGCCCTCCAGAACCAGGAGGAGCGCACGTCCGGCGCGGCGGAGGCCTTCCTGACCGCGGCCCGCAAGATCCCCTCGTCCACCCGGCTCGACTCGCACATCCAGGCGATCCAGGCCGCCGTCGACACCCTGCCCGGGCTGCGCGGGCTGGCGGGCAAGGCCAGCGCGGCCCAGCTGAACTCCGCCTACCTGCGCGTCCTGCTGCCGGTGATCGGGATCAACAACGAACTCGGCGGCGACCTCGACCAGTCGTACTCCCCCGGCTGGGCCACCTACACCCTGGCCCTGGACACGGCCATGACCTGGAGCGAGCGGGCCCTGATCTCCGACACAGCCAAGAGCGGCAGCCTGACCAACGAGCAGCGGGCCGCCCTGCTCTCCTCCGCGCGCCTCCAGGACATGGCCCAGCAGGAGTTCCGCCTCAATGCCATGAGCGCCGACACAGCGGCCTACGACAGGTTGGTCGGCGGCACGGACGTGGCGGCGGCCAACCAGGCCATGAAGGCCCTCGGTGAACTGAACACGGCCAAGCTGGCGAACGGCACCCTGCCCGGCGACTGGTACAAGGCCTTCACCACGAAGATCGACGGGCTCGAACAGCTCCAGAGCACCGTGGGCAAGCGGCTGGTCGACGACTTCTCGCAGCGTCGGCAGGAAGCGCAGGACCAGGCGCGCAACGACCTCATCGTCGCGGGCCTGATCCTGGCCACCGCGCTGGCCCTCGCGTTCTTCGTCTCCCGTTCCATCCTGGGCGGGCTGCGCGACCTGGAGTCCTCGGCGGTCGACGTGGCCGAGAGCAGGCTGCCGGCCGCGATGAAGGCCCTGACGTCCGGGCGCGGCAACGGCGCGGAACTCCAGGTGGCGCCGGTCGCCGGCACGAGCCACGACGAGTTCGCCGCCGTGGGCCGGGCCGTGGACCAGCTGCACCGGGAGGCGGTACGGCTGGCCGCGGGCCAGGCGAGGCTGCGCGAGAACGTCAGCGCGATCTTCCGGAACCTGTCGCACCGCAACCAGTCCCTGATCCAGCGCCAGCTGAGCCTGATCACCGACCTCGAACGGGACGAGCCCGATCCCCAGCAGTTGGCCCGGCTGTTCCAGCTGGACCACCTCGCCACCCGCATGCGCCGCAACAGCGAGAACCTGCTGGTGCTGGCCGGGGCCGAACTCGGCTCCCGCGCCGTCGGCCCGATGCCGGTGCACGACGCGGTGCGCTCGGCCATATCGGAGGTCGAGCAGTACGAACGGATCGTGGTGCACACCCTGCCGGACACCGAGCTGAGGGGCGAAGCGGTCCGTGACGTCGTCCACCTGCTCGCGGAACTCCTGGAGAACGCCGTGTCCTTCTCCAGCCCGCACTCCGATGTCACGGTCGACGGCCAACAGTTGCCGGACCGGCGCCTGGTACTGGAGATCTGCGACCGCGGCATCGGCATGAACACCGAGCAGCTCGCGGAGGCCAACCGCCTCCTGGAGGAGGGGCTGTCCCTGGACGTCAGCGTCTCGGAACAGCTCGGCCTCTACGTGGTGGGCACCCTCGCCCGGCGCCACGGCATCGAGGTGGTCCTGCGCAACGCGGCACCGGGCGTCTCCACCCTGGTGATCCTGCCGCAGGACGTGCTGCACACCCCGGAGCGGCCCGCCGCGCAGGCCGAACCCGGCCCGGTCCCCGGCCACCCCGCCGCCCCGCGGTTCCCCGCCCTGGAGGCTGCCGCACCGTCCGCCGCGGGGGACGCGGGTCCGTACGGGGGCGCCCCGGAGCCCGCGCGCCCGGCCCTCGAACCGATCCCCCCGACACGGGCCACCGATCCCGCGACGATCACGATCCCCACGGTGTCGGTCCCCCTCACGGGACCGGTCGGCGGCTGGCCGGAGCGTCCGGGGGACGCCCGCGGCCGGGCCCCGGACCCCGCGCCCGGCCCCGCCGGGGAGGGCGAGCCGGTCGGCGGCGCGCTGCCCCAGCGGGTCCCGCGCGCCCACCTGATGCCCGGCGCGGTCGAGCAGGCCCCCGACGCGGGGCACCCCCGCGACCCCGAACGGATCCGATCGCGGCTGAGCGGATTCCGCAACGCCGGCGACCCGTCCGGAGAAGGGGAGCCCGGCCGTGGCTGAGCCCGTGACACCCGTGAACGGTGAACTGGACTGGTTGATCACACGGTTCGCCGACGAGAACCCGCAGATCGAAGAGGCCGCCGTCGTCTCCAGCGACGGGCTCCTCCTGGCGCACAGCTCCCGCGGGGAGGGCGCCCAGGGCGACCGGCTGGCCGCCATCGCCTGCGGCATCGCCGCCCTGGCGGTGAGCTGCTCCGACATCGCCGAGGGCGGCCGGGTCCGGCGCGCGCTGGTGGACCTGGAACACGGCTGCCTGCTCCTGTGCCACCTCAGCGAAGGCGCGCTGCTGGCCGTGCACGCCTCGGACGGTTGCGACCTGTCCCTGCTGACCTACCAGAGCACGCGGCTGGCCCGCCGGGCCGGGGTCGCGCTGACCCCGGCCCCGCGCGGGGGACCGTACGAGCGCTCCGCCCGACGCTTCGGGCCGGGGGCCGGGCCATGAGCGGGGCGGCGGGGTCGGGTCCCTACGCGTTCCCCGAGGAGTTCCCGATCGGGCCGCGGCCCTACGCCGTCACCCGTGGCCGCACCCGGTCGTCGTTCCCCCTCGGGGTCGAGGTGCTGATCACCGCGCTCGCGGCGTCCGGGGCGACGGAGTACCGGGGACATCCGGCCCCCGCCCCGCTCTCCCCCGAGCACTGGGCGATCCACCGGCTGTGCGCCGTCCCCCTGTCGGTGGCGGAACTCGCGGCGCTCTCCCAGGTCCCGCTGGGGGTCGCCCGGATCCTGATCGCCGACCTGGCCGAGAGCGGCCTCGTACACGTCCATGCCAACCCGAACACATCAGGCGGGCAGCCGGACTCACGACTGCTGGAAAGGGTGCTCGGTGGACTCCGCGGCCTCTGAGCCGACGGCCCCCGCGGGCCGTCGGCGCGTATCAGCGAAGATCATCGTCGCGGGCGGCTTCGGGGCGGGGAAGACCACCACCATCGGATCCGTCAGCGACATCGCCCCCCTACGGACCGAGGCCCGGCTCACCGCGGCGTCCCGCGGCGTGGACGACACCTCCCACGTGCGCCAGAAGTCCACCACGACGGTGGCCATGGACTTCGGCCGGGTCTCGCTCCCCGAGGACCTCCTGCTGTACCTGTTCGGCACGCCCGGCCAGGACCGCTTCTGGTTCATGTGGGACGACCTCGCGCGGGGGGCGATCGGCGCCGTGGTGGTCGTCGACACCCGCCGGCTGTCCGACTGTTTCGCGCCGGTGGACTACTTCGAGGAACGCGGCCTGCCCTTCGTGGTGGCGGTGAACACCTTCGACGGGCACAGCCCGCACACCCGCGAACAGGTCGGGCAGGCGCTTGGGCTGCACCCCGGCGTGCCGGTGCTCGCCTGCGACGCCCGGCGCCGGGAGGACGTGCTGCCGGTGCTGATCAGCCTGGTCGAGCACGCGTTGCTGCTGCGCTGCCGGACCGATACCGGGTGACCGGGCGGGGGCGGCCGTCGCGCTGCCCCCACTCCTGCCCGTACGGGATTGGCCCCGGTCCGCCCGGACGGCTGAGCTGGAGGGTCCCGGGCTCCCACCGTGAAGGAGACGCCCCGCATGCCGGCACCCGCTGTGCACGACCCCCGAGCGAATCCCGCCGCCGACGGCGCCACGAACGGCGCCCGCCGCTGCCCCGCCGCGGCATCCGCGTACCGCGGCGCGGCCGACCAGCGCTCCACCTGATCGGCGGCGCGTGTGGGACGGCACGAGACGACGCCCCGGCACCGGCACGCACGGCGACGCCGCCGACACCGGGCCCGACGGCGCGGGCGCGGCACGTTGAGGACCATCGTCTGGACGACCGGGCTGGCGGTGCTGCTCGGCGCGGCCGGGGCCGCGGCCGTGGTCCACCGGCTCCAGAGCAACGTCCACAGCGTCGACATCGACTCGACGCTGGGCAGGGACCGCCCGCCGGCGGCCGAGAACGGGGCGATGAACATCCTCGTCCTAGGTTCCGACAGCCGCATGGGCGCCGACTCCGGGGGCGCAGGCGGGGCCCGCTCCGACACGGCGATGGTGCTCCACGTCTACCAGGGCCGCAAGCAGGCGGCCCTGGTCTCCGTCCCCCGCGACACGCTCGTCACCCGGCCCGCCTGCGCCACCCCCGCGGGCACCCGTGACCCCGGCGGCGCGCGCAAGATGTTCAACGAGTCCTACTCCGTGGGCGGCCCCTCGTGCGCCGTGAGCACCGTGGAGCGGCTGTCCGGGCTGCGCATGGACCACTTCGTCGAGCTCGACTTCAACGGATTCAAAAAGATCATCGACTCCCTGGGCGGAGTCACCCTCACCACGACCGAGCCGATCAAGGACGCGGCCAGCCACCTCGACCTCGCACCCGGCACCCACACGCTGAACGGCGAGCAGTCGCTCGGCCTGGTGCGCACGCGCAAGTCCGTCGGCGACGGCAGTGACCTGGGGCGCATCCAGCTCCAGCAGGCCTTCGTCAAAGCGCTGCTGACCCAGGTGCGCGGGAACGGGCTGTTGAGCAGCCCCACCCGGCTGCTCGGTCTCGCCGACACCGCGACGAAGTCCATGACGACCGACAGCTCGCTCGCGAACGCCCGCGCGCTCATGAGTCTGGCGGGAACCCTGAAGGACCTCGGTTCCTCCCGACTCACCTCGCTCACGCTCCCCGTCGGGCCGGACGCCAAGGACCCCAACCGGGTCGTACCGCTGCCCACCGAGGGCGAGCAGGTGTGGCGGGCGCTGCGCGCCGACCGACCGGTGCCCTCCTCGGCCACCGCTTCCTCCCTGGGGGACAAGGGGAGCGCGGGTTCCGTGGTCGCTCCCTGACCCCCGGGCCGCGGCCGGCCGCCGGGCGCCCGAGCACAGTCCCGGGGCCCGGGGCCTCACACGTCCGGCAGGACGAGGGGGAGGGAGAGGCGGACGGCCATGATCGTGCCGGTCGGGGTGTTGGGACGGACGGTGAGGGTTCCCCCGACCTCCTGGAGTCGCAGTTGCTGCGAGGCGATGCCGATGTGGCCCTGCGACACCCGCTGCTCCAGCAGGGCCGGGGTCAGGCCGACCCCGTCGTCGGAGACCGACAGCCAGGCCCGCTGCCCGTCCGCTTCGAACCGGACCACCACGTGCTCGGCCCCGGCGTGCTTGACCACGTTGGACATGAACTCCCGCGCGCAGTTGTACAGGACGCGGTCCGCCTCGTAGCCGGCGGACCGCGTGGTGCACACCACCTCGGTCGTGAACTTGCCCCGCCGGCCCGACCGGACGGCCAGTTCGCCGAGCGCCTGCTGGAGACCGCCGCGCTCCAGGACGGAGGGGTGCAGCTCGGTGACGGAGGAGCGCAGTTGCCGGGCCGCGTCCCGCAGCGCCTCGTCGGCGCGTTCCAGTGCTTCGTGCGGCGCGGCCTCCGCTGCCTCGTCCACGTCGAGCCGGGCGGCCAGCACGCTCTGCAGCGGGCCGTCGTGCAGCGCCTCGGCCATGTCCCGGCGTTCCCGCTCGGTGATGGAGAGGCTCGTCGCGAGCATGGCCCCGCGCCGGTGCGCGAGTTGGGCGATCTGCCGGACCCTCGACTGCTGGATCCGCGAGAGCACCACCGCCGCGAAGCTGACCATGGCGAGGGAGAGGGTGTGCCCGATGGTGAAGTGGGGGTCGGGAGCGGCATGGGCGTGCCCGACCGCGGAGGCGATGCAGAAGAACACGGTCGCGGCGCCGCCGGTGACCGCCGTGACGGCGGGCCGGAGCTGGAACGCGGACAGGATGGTGACCAGCATCAGCCAGTCCGAGGTGAAGGGGTTCTCCCAGTTCGGGTCGTTGTAGGTCCCGGACACGCTGAGCAGCAGGGCGAAGGCGGGCAGGTCCACCAGCGGCACCGCCCAGGCCACGTGGGGGAAGGGTCCCTTGCGCCAGGCGTCGGCCAGCATCACGAGCGTGTAGCAGGCGTACACGGTCATGATGATCGCGGTCGCACCCTTGTTGAGCCGTGGCGGGAACAGCAGGAACTCCGTGCTTGCGGCGAGCATGAGGCCCATGCGCAGGACCGCTTGGCGGTGGAGCGCCAGCCACTGGTGCGCGATGAGCAGGTTGCTGATGGCGTCCAGTGAACCGTCGTGCGGCCAGTGGCCCAGCTCGGGCCGGAGCAGGGTGCGGGCCCGCCGCAGCAGCCGCGCCCCCGGACCGGAGCCCACGGGGCCGTCGGCCGTTCCTCCACCACCGCCGTGAGGTTCGCGCGTCGTATCGTGCACGGCTTCGAGTATGGCCGAGCGGAGCACGGAGGCGGCCCGGCCGGCGGGCGCGTTGGGCTGCGATTTCCACCCGCACTGGGTCCGTTCGGATGACCCGGGTCCGCGCGGCGGCCCGGGAGCCTGAAGGGAGCGCGGGCACACCCGGTCTCCGCGGCCGGGCGGTCCCGCTTCGCGACCGACCCGTCCGCGCCCACCGAGGAGATGCCACCACGCCATGTCCGCTCGCCACAGCCTTCCCTCCTTCGTCCCGCCCACCGACCACGTGGGCGTGCTGCCCTGTGCGGAGCCCGGGGTCGACCCCGACCGGGTCTTCTTCAGCGACACCAGCAGCAACCTGCCGCTGAAGGCGGCGCTGCTCATGTGCGAGCGCTGCCCGGTACGGTTCGCCTGCCAGGACCATGCCCGCAACCAGCGGGAATGGGGCATCTGGGGCGGTGAGCCCGAATCCGCCCGCGAGGCGCCCCCCGCCGGCCGGTCCAGTTCCCGCCGTCGGGCCGCGCTCCGCCTGCGTCCGGCGCCGACCCCGACGGCCCAGCGCCCGGGCGACGACGCACGCGGGAACGGCTGACGCCGCCGCGGGAAACGGACGCGCGAGGCGTCAGTGCGGGCGGATGCGCCGCGGGCGGGAGACGACCCGTACGTCGCTCGGCGGTGCGGGTACGGGCTCCGTCGCCGCCACCAGACCCGCCGTGACCACGAGCTCCAGCGCGGGCCGGGCCGGAACGCACAGGCCCGCGAAGACCCCCGCCAGCTCGCCCGCCGTGCTCCCGGCCGGAGCCGCCTCCAAGTGGACCGGCCCGCCTTCGGCCAGCTCGGGCCCGACCGCCAGCACCGGTCCCGTCAGCTGCGTCAGCGCCTCGTCCAACAGGGCCAGCCGGGCCGGCGCGGTGGGTGCCCAGGCCCACACCAGCCACCGCGTCCGGTACCGGCGCACGGGCGGCCTGCGCCCGACGACCCGGCCGGTCCCGTCACGCACCGCGGCGGCGTCGACGGCCCGGCCCAGGTCCACGGCCGACAGGTGGAAGAGGTGTACGCCCAGCCCCTGCTCTCCCCCGGCGCCCTCGGGGCCGGCCGTGACGGAAGGGCCGGGCGGCTCCGTCGTGACGGCGCAGCAGCCGGCCAGTGCGGTCTCCAGGTGGGCGCTCAGGGCGGCCGAGGTCGCGTGCAGCATGCCGGGAGTATGCACGCGGCCGGCCGCCCGCCGCAGCCTTCCGGGGGCCCGCCCCACCGGAGGTGCCCGGTCAGCGCGGTGACCGGGCCGAACGGACGGGCCGATCGGCCCACGAACGGGGCCCTCTCCTGGGTCCGATCGGCGCTCCCGGGCACCGCGCCCGGCTTGACAGCATCGGCTCACAGCAGCGTTCCGCCCCATTGACCGGAGGTCCCATGCCCAGCTACCTCTCCCCTGGCGTCTATGTCGAAGAGGTGTCCTCGGGCTCGAAGCCGATCGAGGGAGTCGGAACGGCCGTGTGCGCCTTCGTCGGCTTCACACAGAAGGGTCCGGTCAACGATCCGGTCCTGGTGACGAACTGGACCCAGTTCGTCGCCGCGTTCGGCGAGTTCACCGAAGGCTCCTACCTCGCGCACAGTGTGTACGGCTACTTCCTCAACGGCGGCGGCAGCGCCTACGTGGTGCGGCTGGAGACCCCGCGGGGCGAGGAGACCGAGGCGGGCGCGGCGAGCGCGGTCCTGGCGGGCGGCGCCGACGGGCGGCGCGGTGTGCTCGGGGTGCGCGCCCTCGCTCCCGGGACCCAGGGCAACACCCTCGGCGTCGAGGTGGTCGCGGGCGACGGCGACTCCTTCACCCTGATCGTCAAGCGCGACGGCCAGGTGGCGGAGACCTTCGAGGGCCTGACCGCGGGCAAGGGCCCGCGGGCCGTGGCCGAGACGGTCCGGCGCGAGTCCCGTCTGATCGCGGTGCAGCAGTTGGAGGCCGCTCCGCCCGCCGCGGCGGCGAGTCGGCTCGCCGGCGGTGTCGACACCCGCGCGCAGCCGGCCCGGCTCAACCCCCAGGTGTTCCTCGGCTCCACCGGCGACCGCTCGGGCATCGCCGGGCTGGAGGCCATCGACGACATCACCATGGTCGCCGTACCGGACCTGATGGCCTGCCTGCGCGGCGGCCTGCTCGACCGTGACGGGGTCAAGGCCGTCCAGCTCGCGATGATCGCGCACTGCGAGCTGATGGGAGACCGGGTGGCAGTGCTCGACGCCCCGCCGGACCTCAACGCGCAGCAGGTGCGGGAATGGCGGGTGGACGAGGCCGGCTACGACTCCAAGTACGGCGCGCTGTACTGGCCCTGGCTCAAGGTGCTGGACCCGATCACGGGCAAGCCGGCCCCGATGCCCCCGAGCGGTCACGTCGCCGGGGTGTGGGCGCGCAGCGACGACACGCGCGGCGTGCACAAGGCGCCCGCCAACGAGGTGGTGCGCGGTGCGCTGTCCCTGGAACTCGCGCTCACCCGCAAGGAACACGACCAGCTCAATCCGCTCGGCATCAACTGCATCCGGGCCTTCCCGGGCCAAGGCATCCGGATCTGGGGCGCACGGACGCTGAGCAGCGACCCCGAGTGGCGCTACCTCAATGTGCGGCGGCTCTTCAACTTCGTCGAGAAGTCCATCCTCTCGGGCACGAGCTGGGTGGTGTTCGAGCCGAACGACCCGAAGCTGTGGGACTCCGTCAAGCGGACGATCACGATGTTCCTGCGGGGCGTGTGGCGTGACGGCGCTCTCTTCGGCCGTACCCCGGAGGATGCCTTCTACGTGAAGTGCGACGAGGAGAACAACCCCGCCGAGGCGCGTGAGCAGGGGATCCTCACCGTCGAGATCGGTGTCTCGGTGGTGAAGCCGGCCGAGTTCGTCGTCTTTCGGATCTCGCAGTTCGCCGACGGCGCCTCCCTCGACGAATAGCCCCCGGGCCGCGATCGCCGCCCCCACGTCATCCAGGAAAGGAGCCGCGGATGTCCGTCAACCACGACGCGCTCACCGCTGCACGGTTCTCCATCACGATCGACGGGTACGAGATCGCCTCGTTCTCGGAGCTGTCCGGCATCACCACGGAGGTCGAGGCGGTCGACTACCTGTCGTCGAACGACAAGGAAGTCATCTTCAAGAAGCTGCCGGGAAAGGCCAAGCCGCCGACGGTGGTCCTCAAACGGGGCAAGAGCAGTGGCCTGGAGCTGTGGGCCTGGCACCAGAGCGTGCTCTCGGGTGAGATCAACGTCGCGCGCAAGAGCTGCTCCCTCGTCATGTACAGCTTCGACGGGACCCCGGTGGCCCGCTACTACCTGTTCTCGGCCTGGCCCGCCAAGCTGGAGGTCGGGGCGCTGAAGGCCGGTGCGAGCGAGGTGCTCATGGAGACCGTGACCCTGGTCTGCGAGCGCCTCCAGCGGGTGGCGCCGTGAGCGGCGCGGGCCCCGTCGAGGCCCTGTCGACCGAGTACCCGTTCGTCCTGCCGCGGGGTTACGTGGACTCCTCGGGCACGGTGCACCGCGACGGGGTGATGCGCCTGGCGACGGCCCGGGACGAGATCGCGCCGCAGGCCGATCCCCGGGTGCGGAACAACCCCGCCTACCTGACCGTCCTGCTGCTCGAACGCACGGTGGTCAGCCTCGGCACCCTGCCCGAGACCGCCGGGTACGTCATCGAGAACCTCTTCGCCTCGGACCTGGCGTTCCTCCAGGACCTCTACCGCCGCATCAACCAGGACGGCCGCACCGAGGCCGAGGTGAACTGCCCCTCCTGCGGTCACGACTTCACGATCGACGTGGCCGGTGATGCGCCGGGGGAATCCTGACGTACGCCACCGACCGCCTCTGGGAAGAGGTCGCGTACGTGGCGTACTACCTGCACTGGCCCTTCGAGTCGATCCTCGATCTCGAACACCCCGTCCGCCAGCACGTCATCGCGGAGATCGGCCGGATCCACCGCACGCTCGCGGACGACTGACCGACGCCGGCCGCCCCGGGAGAGGCACACACCATGATCTGGCCCCTGCGCCGCACACGACGCACGACCGCCGCGCCGGCCGCGCCGGACCCGATGCCCGTGGCGGACGGCCGGGCGCACGCCACGGGCGACGCCGCCTGGTCGCGGGCCGCGCCCCTGCGGACGACCGGCTCCGCCGTGCACGCGCCCACGATCGCCGCGCCCCCACTGGCGGCTCCCGCGGGCGGGCTCGTACAGACGCCGCTGCGCCCGGTGCCCGCCCCGTCGGCGGCGCAGCGCCCGGCCGGCACGATCACCGGGATCGTGGGCGTCCGCCGTCACCCGAGCTCCCCGCGCCCCGTGCCCGAACCGCCGCTGACGGAGGGCTCCGCGCTGCCCGCACCACCCGCGAAGCGCCGGGCCCGTTCCGTCGACGCCGCGCCGGCGACCGCCCCGCTGGTACGGGCCGACGGTCCGTACGTCGGCCCGCCCAGACCCGCCGCGCCGGTCGAACCCTCCCCGCCGTGGATGCGCGGGATCGTCCCCGGGATGTCCATGGAGCAGGTCTCCGCGATGTTCGGTGACGCCGCCGCGAGCCTGGCGTCGCGCTCCGGCACCCCGGTTCCGGCCGCTCCTGCCGCGGCCACCCGCCCCGGTCCGGCCGGGCCGGCGGGCGGTCCGGGTCACGCACCCCGCCCGCGGCCCTCGCTCGCCGAGAGCCGCAGGCAGGCGGCCGTCGACCCGCCGGGCCGCGAAGCCCCACCGGCCGCTGCCACCGCCCCGGCCACCCCGGCGCAGCCTCGGCGCTCCGACCCCGCCACCCCGGACGGGCCCGGAGCGGCTTCCGTGAGCGGCCCCGCCGCCGCCCCGGACGCGTCGTCACCCGCGCCGGTACGAGGGGGTCCCGCGTTCCCCGCTCCGTCCGCGCCCACGGGCGGCGCCGCACACACCTCCCACCCGCTCGGTTTGCGGCCTCCGCTGGCGCACGGCCCGTCGGCGCGCCGGCCGGCCGTACCGGACGCCGCCGGGGAGGGGGAACGCCCTCGGGACCGCGCCCCGCAGGGCCCCGCCCCGCCGGTTGCGGGGCCCGCGCCCACCGCCGTGGTGCCGCGCGACATGGCCTCCGCCTTCGCCCTCCTGTACGGGGTGGACGTGTCCGCGATCCCGGTGCACCGCGGCAGGGGCGCCGCCGAGCGTGCCTCCGGCATGGCCGCCCGCGCGTTCACCGAGCAGGGCGTGGTCTTCCTGCCCGAGGAAGCCGGGCCGATGGAGGACCGACGGGTCCGCGGACTCCTCGCTCACGAACTGACGCACGCCGTACAGCAGCGCCGACACGGATCTGCGCTCCCGGCGGAGAACACCGCCTCCGGGATCGAGATGGAGCGCCAGGCAGTGGCGGCCGAGCAGCACTTCCGCGAGGAGCCCGGCGCCCCGGCCCCGGAGCCGCTCGCGGCCGCGTGCGAGCACCCCGCCGCCACGGAAGCCGCCGTCCGGTCGATTTCCTGGACCCCGGACGGGGGCATGGTGGGCGGCGGCGTACAGCGCGCCTCGACGAGCGAGATCACCCGGAAGTTCTTCGACGAGCTCAACGAACTGCGCTCCGAGCTGGGCGATTCCCGGCGCGTGTCGTCCGTGTCGGAACTGGACAGGGAGCAGCGCATCGCCCTCGAACTGAGGCTGCGCAAGGCCGGCGCCACGGAGGACGAGGACGAGGGGGCCGGTCAGGTGCCGAAGCGCCCCCTGGACTGGGCCGAGGTGTTCGCCCAGTCCGCCTCTTCCCTGACGGGCGACGCGCTGCGGCCCTTCTACTCGCGGACCAAGGAAGAGCAGCGCAAGAGCCGTGACGAATGGCGCCGTTGGGCGCTGGGCAGTTCTTCGGACGCCGACCAGGCCCACGCGTACGCGGACCATCTGGACGCCGAGGAGGACCACGGGGGCGAGAGCGGCGAACGGCGGGCCACACCGCCCGGTCCCACCGGGGAAGGAGGGTCCCCCTCGCTCCCCGGCACGGGCGCGACCGACGACCTCTACGCGCGGATCGTCGCCCGGCTGGAAACGGACGGGCTCCTCCCACCGGGCAGCGGGGCCAGGGCATCCGGCAGGACCGGGCCGCCGGAAACGGCGGCGGCCTTCCCCGGTACGGCCTTCGCGGCCCTAGGAGCCGGCGCGCCCGCGGGCCCGCTCCCTCCCGTCGGCGTTGCTCCCGGGGCACCCGGGGCACCCATGCCCTCGCCCGCCCCCGGCACCCCTGGACCCGGGCCGTCCGGGGTCCGTCCCGACGCCCCGAAGGAGATCGGCGGGGCGGCTTCCCGGCCCCTGGACCACGCGGAAGTCTTCGCCCAGACCGCCTCGGTGGTCGCCTCGGACCTCCTGCGCCCCTTCTACTCGCGGAGCAAGGAGGAGACGGCCCGGAGCCGGGACGAATGGCGGGAGCTGGCACTGGGGCTGCGCCACCAGCGGGCCACGGCCGCGGAGCGGGCACTGCTGGACCAGGACGACACCCGGACCCCATCGCCCACCGCCGCGGCCGTGGTGGCCGCCGCGGCCGCCCAGCCGACGGCCGCGCTCCTCGCCCCCGCACCTGCGGCGCCCGCTCACCCCACCCTCGCCCAACTGGCCGACCAGTGGGACGAGGTGTCCCTGCGGGTGCTGTCCGGCCGCCTCTACCCGTTGCTCATCGACAGCATCCGCCAGGACCTCATGTCGGGGCAGCAGCGGCACGGAATCCCCTGACCGCACCGACCCCCCGCCGCACCCCGACCCGTCTTCTCCCCGACCCGTCTTCTCCCCGATCCGATAAGGAAGGCCCATGCCGTTCTCCGACAACACCACCCTCGCCCTCGCCAACCGGTTCCAGGTCGTGCTCGACGACGGGAACGTGGACCTGGGCAGCTGGCACCAGTGCCAAGGACTCGAAGTCAACTGGAAGATGGCGGACTACCGGTCCGGTGACGGCGGCAACGACCGCTGGTACTACCCCGGTTTCACCGAGTACCCCCCGCTGAAGCTGACCCGGGCCGCGTGCTCGGACTCGCCGAAGGTCCAGGCGTGGCTGTCGAAGGCGTCCTTCTCCCGGCAGCCGAACACCGGCGCGGTCACCCTGCTCGACCCGTCCAACAAGCCCGTGATCAGTTGGGACTTCAAGTCGATCGTGCCCATGAAGTGGTCGATCGTCGGTTTCGAGGCCGGCACCAGCAAGGTGGCGCTGGAGACGCTCGAACTGATGCACAACGGCTTCCTCAGCGACGAGAACAAGCCGTGACGCCGCTCGCGGCGGTCCGATGCCCGGGAGCCGGCCCATGGCGATGACGCACGACGCCAAGATGGCGCTGAACTCCCGCTTCCACGTGGCCGTGGGCGAGTTCGAACTCGGGGGCTGGGCCAGCTGCCGCGGCCTGGCGGTCACCTTCGAGAACGAGTCCCTCGCGGTCGGCGGATGCTACGACGAGTCCTGGGTGCTGCCCACCCGGATCACGTACTCCACCATCACGCTGGTCCGCGCCATCACTCCGGACGGCACGAGGACCGTGCACGACTGGCTCCGGCGCATGCAGCGGGAGTGGGTCAACAGCGACGACGACCGGGACCGGGGCACCACCGCCACGATCAAGCTGATGGACACCTCGAACAAGTTGAGCGAGCCGGTGTTCGAGTGGACCTTGCGCAGCGTCTACCCCAAGTCGTGGAAGGGCCCGGACATGGACGCCACCAACGCCGGCGTCGCCACCGAGACCCTCGAACTGATCCACCAGGGCTTCCTGTAGCCCTCCCCCCGCCCGGACCCCACCCCGGGCCCTCCGAAAGGGCCGCAGACCATGACCGTGTACGGCAACACCTACGGTCCCGCGGTGCTGATGTGCACCGCGCCACCGATGATCGGAACGGTTCCCTTCCAGCTGAACCCCGAGTCGATCAGCTTCTCCCGGGACGTCCGGGTCTCGGAGAACGGCTCCTCCAGGGGCACCCTGGGCACGGAGTTCAAGTCGGCCGAACCGTCCAGGATCTCGCTGACCGACGTCACCATCCGGGGACTGCACACCAAGGCGCTGTGCGACCAGCTGCTCAACTGGATGTCGCCGGGCTCCGGCCGGCTGGGCCAGATGGTCGGCGGCATGCTCACCAAGGCGACGGGCGGCGAGCGGGACTTCACCAACCGGCTGCCCTGCCTGACCTTCCTGTGGGGCCCGCCGAACCTCGGCTTCTGCTACTCGGTCATGCTCACGTCCGCCAGCATCAGGTACGTCCGGTTCAACGCCGACGCCGTACCGGTGCGCGCCAAGGTCACCCTGTCGATGAGCGAGCAGCCGAGCGTGCTGGGCACCCTGCCCACCAATCCGACGTCGGGCGGCCTCCCGGGCCGGGGCACGTGGACCCTGACCGAGGGCGAGAACCTCCAGGCGGTCGCCCTGTCCGGCTACGGCAGCCCGCACGCCTGGCGCGAGATCGCCCGGGCCAACGGCATCGAGGACCCGCTGCGGGTGCGCCCCGGCCAGGTCGTCTACCTGCCACATCCCGACGAACTGGACGCGGAGGAGGTCCGGTGAGCGGGCAGGCGTCGAGCCCGCACCGGGTCCTGCCGCAGATCCGGGCGGGCTCCGGCCGGGTGGCGGACCTGCCGCAGGCCCTGGCCGACCGGGTGACCCGTGTCGTGGTGGACACCGATCTGCACCTGCCCGACCTGTGCGAGGTCACCTTCCACGAGCCGGATCCGTTGGGCGCCACGGCCGCGGACGAGCGCGGCCTGCGGGCGGGCTGCCGCATACAGATCCTGGCGGCGGCGACCACCGGCGAGGAGGCCGGTGCGGAGTTGTTCTCGGGAGAGATCACCTCCGTGGAGGCGATCTGCCAGAACATGACGGTGCAGACCGTCATCCGCGGCTACGACACGAGCCACCGGCTGCACCGGGGCCGGTCCACCCGTACCTTCCTCAACTCCACCGACGGACAGATCGCCCGCCAGGTGGCCCAGGACGCGGGGTTGGACATCGGCGACGTGCGGACCTCCGGCACCTCGTACGAGCACGTCTCCCAAGTGGCCGAGAGCGACTGGGCGTTCCTGCGGCGCCGGGCCAGGGCCATCGGTTGGGAGACCGGCGTGCGCGAGGGAGCGTTCTACTTCCGCCCGGCGGACGGCCCGGCACGGCCCGCCGGTGGCCCGCGGGTGATCGCCTTGAGCTTCGGCGACAACCTCCTGTCGTTCCGGCCGCGGTTGACGGCCGCCGGACCGGCCCGTGAGGTGGAGGTGCGCGCCTGGGACGCGCACAGCGGGCGGGCCGTGACGGCCGTGGCACCCGTGCGCGACTCCCGCGACGGCCCCACCGGAGCGGTGGTGCCGCACGACTTCGACAAGCCGCTGACCCCGGCGAACCGGCGCCGTACTTCGCGGCCCGACCGGATCGACGTCGTCACCTGCGCGCCGGGAGCCGGAGCGGCCGCCGCGCAGGAGGTGGCGCAGTTGGCCAAGGGGCTGGCCACCCGGCTGGCGGGGACGCGGGGCGAGGCCGAGGGGTGGTTGATGGGCCACCCCCGGGTGCAGGCCGGAACCGAGGTGGAGGTCGACGGCGTGCCGAAGGCCTTCGCGGGGCGTTGGCGGGTCACCCAGGCCCATCACGTCTTCGGGGAGCACGAGGGCTACCGGACCCGGTTCAGCGTCGGTGGCGGCGCGGACCGCTCCCTGTTCGGCCTGACCGCCGGCGGACCCGCGGCGGACCGGCCCGCCCTGGACGGGGTGGTCTGCGCGGTGGTCAGCGACATCAACGACCCGTCCCGGCTGGGGCGCGTACGGCTGCACCTGCCGTGGTTGTCGGAGGACTACGAGTCGCACTGGGCCCGGGTGGCACAGTTCGGCGCCGGCGCCCTGGGCGGGGCGCTGTTCCTGCCCGGCGTGGGTGACGAGGTGCTGGTCGGTTTCGAACTCGGCGACGCGGGGCGCCCGGTGGTGCTGGGGTCCCTGGTCAACGCCCGCAGCGGGTACGCGGCGAACGCGCTCGGCGGACCGGCGGTCCAGCCGAACGGGAAGACCGCCGAGGTGGTGCGCCGGGGCTTCGTCTCGGACCGGGGCAACAAGCTGGTGTTCACCGACGGCGCCGGCGCCGGCAGGACCGCTTCCCGGGTCTCCCTGGGGAACGCCCGGGGGAACCTGTCCCTGGTCATCGACGAGGCGGCCCGCACCGTGACGCTCAGCTGCGACGCCGCGCCCTCGGGGCGCGACGGCCCCCGGGCGCTGACGATCCGCTGCGAGGGCGGCGACGTCACCGTGGACGGCGGTGCGAACGGCACGGTGAAGGTCGTTTCGGGGGCCAAGGGCAAGGTCGTCGTCGAGGGGGGCGAGGTATCGGTGAGCGCCGGCCGCAAGCTCTCCCTGACGAGCCGGGGGGAACTCGACATCTCGGGCGGTGTCGTCAAGGTCAGCGGCACCCCGATCAAGTTGAACTGAAAGGCGTACCGCAGCCATGCCACTCCCTTCCCCCGCCCCCGCCCCCGCCCCCGCCCCCGCCCCCGCGGAAGGACCAGCCGGGCTCCGCCGACCGGTCGCCGACTTCGTCGGAGCCGGCTGGGCCTTCCCGATGCGGACGGACGCGCAGGGCCGGATCGCGCTCGCCCGCGGACGGCACGAGATCGAGCAGGCGATCCACCTGATCCTGGCCACCTATCCCGGGGAGCGGCCGATGCGGCCGCACTTCGGCTGCCGCCTGCGGGACTTCGTCTTCGGGGACACCAGCGGGCGCACCCGGGCCGAACTGTCCACCTCGGTGCGCGACGCGCTCCTCGCGTGGGAGCCGCGGATCGATGTGCACGCCGTGGAGGTGAACAGCGATCCCGACCGGCCCGCACTGCTCTACATCGACGTGCAGTACACCGTGAAGACCACGAACGACCGACGCAATCTCGTCTTCCCCTTCTACGTCATCCCTGAGGAGGGCGACTACTGATGTCCGTGCCGATCCCCCATCTCGACGACCGGCGGTTCCAGGACCTCGTCGACGAGGCGAAGCGCATGGTGATGCGCCGCTGCCCCGAGTGGACCGACCACAACGTGTCGGACCCGGGCGTCACGCTGATCGAGACCTTCGCCTTCATGACCGACCAGCTCCTCTACCGGGTCAACCAGGTGCCCGACCGCCTCTACCTGACCTTCCTTCGGATGCTGGGCTTCGGACTGGCCGCACCGACGGCCGCCCGGGTCGCGGTGACGTTCTGGCTGTCGGCGCCCGCCTCCACCCCCATCGTCCTGCCCCGGGGGACGAGCGCCGCGACCCGCTCCGGCGACGGCCTGGAACCGGTGGTCTTCTCCACCGTGCGCGAGACGGTGCTCCCGGCCGCCCGGCTGGAGCACCTGCTCACGCTGGAGTCCGCCCGCGGCGCCCTCGTCCCCCGCGAGGAACACCTGAGGCTCGACATCGACTTCGAGGCCTTCGGCGAGGGACGGCCCGCATGCGGGGACGCCCTGTTGATGGGGCTCAGCGAGCCGGCTCCGCGGTGTCTGGTGCGGCTGGACTTCCAGTGCACCGTCCAGGGCATCGGCGTCGACCCCGACCGGCCCCCGCTGGTGTGGGAGGCATGGGACGGGAACACCTGGCACGCGTGCGCGGTGCACGAGGACACCACGGGCGGACTGAACCGGCCCGGCCGGGTGGTCCTCCAGTTGCCGCCGCGGCACGAGGCCAGCGTCGTGGAGGGGCGCAACGCCGGCTGGCTGCGGGCCGTGGTGACGGCGGCCTCGGACGACGTGCCCGCGTACAGCTCCTCGCCGATGATCACGTCCCTGAGCGCGGGCGTGGTGGGCGCCACGGTCGCGTCCGTGCACGCCGAGATGATCGAGGACGACGTACTGGGCCAGGCCGAGGGGACACCCGGGCAACGGCTGTCGCTGTCCCGCTCCCCGGTCCTGCTGAACGTGTCCGAGCCCGTACTGGAGACCAGCGGCGAGGACGGCTGGGAACGCTGGACGCGGGTGGAGCACTTCGCCGACAGCGGGCCGCGGGACCGGCACTACGTCCTGGACCCCACCGCGGGCACGGTCGCGTTCGGCCCGATGCTGCGGGAGCCGGACGGCTCGGTCCGCCAGCACGGCGCGGTGCCCCGGCGGGACGCCCAGGTGACGATGCGCTCCTACGCGACCGGTGGCGGCCGGCGCGGCAACGTCGGCGCCGGCGCGATCGGGACCCTGACGTCCGCGGTGCCGTTCGTCACCGACGTCGGCAACCTCCAGCCGTCGGCGGGCGGGATGGACGGGGAGGAACTCGCGGACCTGCGCGAGCGGGCCCCCCTGTTGCTGCGGACCCGCGACCGGGCCGTGAGCGCCCAGGACTTCGAGGTGCTGGCCCGGCAGGCGGCGCCGGAGATCGCTCGGGTGCGGTGCCTGACCGCGGGTTCCTCCGGAGTGCCGGCCGGGTCGGTGAAGCTCCTCGTCGTACCGGCTCCGCCGGGCGGCACGCACGTCCGCTTCGAGCACCTGGTGCCGGCGGCTCCGGTGCTGGAGCGGATCGCGGCACACCTCGAACCGCGACGGCTGCTGGGCACGAACGTGCTCATCGAGCCGCCGCTGTACCGGGCGGTGACGGTGATCGCCCGGGTACGGGCCCGCCGCGGCGCCGACCCCGAGCAGGTGCACGACGACGTGGCAGCAGCCCTGTACGGGTTCCTGGACCCGATCGGGGGCGGCCCGGAGGGAACCGGCTGGCCCTTCGGCCGCCCCGTGCAGACGGGCGACCTGTACGCGCGGCTGCACGCCGTGGCGGGGGTCGATCTGGTCGAGGAGATCAAGCTGTACAGCGCCAACCCGGTGACGGGTGCCCGTGGGGAGCCGACCGAGCGGCTGGAGCTGGATCCCTCCAGCCTGGTGTTCTCCTACGAGCACCACATCCGGGTGGAGGAGACGGAATGAGGGGCGGTGTGGAAGGACTGGCCTCGCCCTACCCGATCGGGGGGCTGCTGCCGTCCGTGTACCAGGAGGACGAGTTCGCCCAGCGCTTCACGGCGGGCCTGGACGACGTACTCGCCCCGGTCATCTCCACGCTGGACTGCCTGGAGCACTACCTGGACCCGGCCCTGGCCCCGGCGGACTTCCTGCCGTGGCTGGCGGGCTGGCTCGGAGTGCAACCGGGCAGCCACCCGGATCCCGCGCGCCAGCGCCTCCTGCTGGCGGCCGCGGGTGACCTCTACCGGCGGCGCGGCACGGCGGGCGGGCTCCGCGACCATCTGGAGCTGGCCTTCGGCGGGTACGTGGAGGTCGAGGACGGCACGGTCGTGACCGTGCGCACGACCGCCTCGCCCCCGGCGGGTCCCCGGGGACCGGCCGGGCCCGGGCGTCTCCTGCTGACCGTGCGGATCGCGCCCGAGGTGCCCGTGGGACACGCCGTCATCGAACGGTTCGTCGCGGCCGCGAAGCCGGCCCACGTCCCCCACGTCGTCGAGGTCCTCACGGAGTGATCGTCTGCCGCAAGTGCGGGTTCCACAACGACGCGGCCGACGCGTTCTGCGGTGCGTGCGGGAGCTTCCTCGAATGGACCGGCCAGAAGGTCGAGCTCGACCTCGGCGCGGAGCGGCGCCAGGAGATCGAGGCCGAGGCGGAGGCGAACAGCCGCCCCGGTCTGATGCATCGTGCCCGACTGCTCTACTCCGACGTCGGCAGGAGCGAAGCGCTACCGGGGCGGACGGGGCCGGCGGGGGTCCCCGGCGCTCCCGGCGGCATGGGCGGCCCCCCCGGCATGCCCGGCCGACCCCCCGGTCCGGGCGGCCCCCCCGGCAGGCCCCCGGGACCGGGCCGACCTCCCGGACCGCCCGGCAGGCCCCCCGGGCCCCCCGGGCTCCCCGGGCTCCCCGGCCCGCCGGGCAGACCACCCGGGCTCCCCGGACCACCGCGCCCGGCCGCGCCCCCACCACCGCCTCCGCCGCCACCGCCTCCTCCCCCGCCACCGCCTCCGCCGCCTCCACCGCCACCGCCTCCGCCGCCTCCGCCGCCACCGCCTCCGCCTCCGCCTCGGGGTGCCGGGGGCGGTACGAGCGCTGCCGCCACGAAACCGGCGGCGGACGGGGCGGACCGGGCGGACCGGGACGCGGGCGACGACTGGCTGAAGAAGGCCCTGGCCGACGGGGACGGGGATCAGGACGCCGAGGAGGACTCGGACGACGACTGGCTGAGCAAGGCCCTGGCCTCCCTCGACGAGGACGCGGACGCGGACTGGCTGACCAAGATCCCGGCCGCCCGGCGCGGCGAGGACGACCAGGACGAGGAGGGGGCGGCGGACGACGCCCCCGAACCCCCGCAGGACCCGCGCGACGAGCCCGAGGCGATGACCCCCCAGGCGGCGCGGCGCCCGGTCCCGGGCAGGAAGCGCCTTCCCCCGCGCCATCACGAGGCCGGGGACCTGCTGTGCCCGGCGTGCGGTCAGGGCAACGAGCCGCACCGGTCGTTCTGCAACCGCTGCGGCGAACCCCTCGCGCAGGAGCAGGTCATCCGTGCCGCGTGGTGGAAGCGGTTCGTTCCGCGGCGGCGCGGCCAGGTCCTGGAGGCGGGCGCCCGCCCGGGCCAGGAAGGCGTCAAGGACAGGCGCCGCATACCGACGCCCGCTTCCATGGCGGGGACACTGCGTACGTTCGGCGGGATCGTGGCCCTGACCATCGCCGTGATCTACGGCGTGCACCCGCCCTTCCGGGAAGCGGTCGGCAACCAGGTGGCCTCGGTCCAGAGCCAGGTGGACAAGATGTTCCACCCCCGCCTGACACCCGTTCAACCGACGCGGCTGACCGCCAGCTCGGAGTCCGCCGACCATCCCGCGTCGATGAGCGCCGAGGGCAACACCAAGACCTATTGGGCCTGGCCGAGGAAGGCGCACCCGGTCACCCTGACGATCGAACTGGGCGAGGCCGTCCCCCTCAACGGCGCGCTCCTGGCCAACGGCTCGGAG
Source organism: Streptomyces sp. NPDC098789 (assembly GCF_044759975.1). NCBI lineage: Bacteria > Bacillati > Actinomycetota > Actinomycetes > Kitasatosporales > Streptomycetaceae > Streptomyces > Streptomyces sp. NPDC098789. Next base: position 17,497 of record NZ_JBIWAJ010000029.1, on the reverse strand, counting down.
GAACGCTTCCGGAACTACTCGCGGGTCAAGCAGCTGAAGGTGTCGTACTCCAACGGCACCGCTCAGGTGGTCGACCTGGAGGACATCCCGCAGCCCCAGCAGATGAAGCTGGACAGCCACGGCAAGGTCAGCGGTGTGGTGCTGGAGGTGCTCTCGTACTACGGCACCGGCACCGATACGGAGGCCGCGCTGTCCGAGGTGGAACTCCAGACGCAGACCGGTGGTTTCGGCTCCTGGTAGGGGCCGGACGGACCGGTCGTTACCCCCGGCGGACCGACCGATCGTAGGACGGCGGCGACGGGGTGCGGGGGGCAGGCTGAAGAACGTGGGCACACAGGTGTCCGCGCCCCATCGGGCCCCCGCCGGAGGCAAGGGATCTCCATGACCCATGTGCTCATCATCGAATCCGACGCGGACGTCCGGCTGCGCCTGGAGACCGGGCTGCGCCGTCTCAAGTACCGCGTGAGCAGCGCGGGAGGTGGCCAGGACGGCATGCGGGCCGTGTTCAGCCAGCGTCCGGACCTGGTGCTCCTCGACCTCGATCTGGGGGACGTCGACGGGCTCGACGTACTGAGGGTCCTACGGACGGCTTCGACGCCCGTCGTCGCCGCCGTGCCGGTGCACGACGAGCAGCGGGCCGTCACGGCGTTGCGGGCGGGCGCCGACGACTGCGTCGGCAAACCGTTCTCGCTGGGCCTGCTGGACGCCCGGCTCGGGGCCCTGGCCCGACGCTGTCGGCCCCGGCGCGAGGTCCCGGCGGTACGCGTCGGCGACCTCGTCGTGGACCCGGCGGCCCATGTGGCGCGGATGGGCGGCCGCACCCTGCGGCTGCGCCCCAAGGAGTTCCGACTGCTGGTCTACCTCGCCTCGCGCGAGGGTCGCGTCATCAGCAGGCGCGAACTGCTGCGCGAGGTCTGGGACGGCGCCGGCGGCTCCTCCAACAGGACCCTCGACGTCCATCTGTGCCTGCTGAGAAGGCAGTTGGGCGAGAGTGCCTCGCACCCCCGCTACCTGCACAGCTTTCGCGGGGTGGGGGTGAAGTTGCACGCTCCGGTGCCATGACGGGCCGTACGCGCGGGCACGACGGACAGTGCGCACACCTGGGCCCAACACCGCGTCAGCGCCGCGTTAACCCACACGTCTCTAGGCTCGACCGCATCCGACTGCCTGCCGGACCCGGCGGCCTCGAGTAGACCGGTCACCCCTCCCATGCACACGTCCCACATGTACACGCCCCACCTGCCCGCGGCCCTGCGCCTGCTCCGTTTCCTGGTCCGCCGTGCCCTGTGGTCCGTCACGCGGTAACCCGGGCACCGCGTGCGGTGGGGCGACCGGGGCGGGCGACGGCATCCGGGCGCCCGTACCGACCCCACCCCCTCTTCCGTCCCTTCCCGCGGAGCCGTCATGCGCCTTCACCCCACCCTCGACCGTCCTTCGCCCGCGCCTCACCGCTTCGTCCACGACCGGATGCTGGTGGTCCTGGAGCACGCTGACCGTCCGGCCCGGCAGGCCCGGCACCTGCTCGCCGGGCAGTTGGAGCAGCTTGGTCTGCTGCCCGCCGAGGACTGCCCGGCCCGGCGCCGCGCCGATGACGCCCTCCTCGTCGCCAGCGAGCTGGTCACCAACGCATGTCGGCACACCTCCGGCCCCACCCGGCTCACCTCGCGCTGGAATCCCGAGAACCACAGCTTCACCGTCTCCGTGTTCGACCCCTCCGGCCAGCTTCCGCGCAGGGCCCCGGAGGAGGAACGCGGCGCGCACGGCGGCTACGGCATGGCGTTGGTGGAGGTCCTCTGCGACCGCTGGAGCGTCACCTCCCGCGAGGCGCGCGGCAAGGCCGTCTCCGCGACGGTCTCCTTCCCGGCTCCGCCGCCCGCACGCAGGGCCGCGCGGGGCGGCCGGCCGGGGGATCGCGCGGACCGTTGATCCTCCGCCGATCCGTGGATCCCGTCGGGTGGCGACGAGCCCCCACCGGTGCGGCGCGAGCCACCCGGCGGGCCCGGACGGAACCTCAAAACTGCTGCCTGAGCTCGCACTTCCCGGTCCACCAGAAACCCTCGGCCGTGCCAGCGGCCCCTTCTCGCGTCGTAAGGACATTGCCATGACACGCCAGTACGGTGCGAACGCCGGGAGCCCGGACGCCACAGACCCCGCCGGAGCCGATCGCGGGCCGCACCGGCGCCGGTCGAACGGCCGGGTCAGGGTGGCGGCGCTGGCCGGCGCGGTGGTCCTGACCGCGGTGGTGGCCACCGCGTGCTCGAACGGTGGCTCCGGCGTGCACACCGCCGATCCGAGTTCCGCCCGGTCCGCGAGCGCCGCCCCGATGGCGGCGTCCGTACCCGACCGCATCGTCATCCCGTCGATAGGCGTCGACGCCCATCTGAACACCGTCGGACTACAGCCGGACGGTCAGATGGAGGAGCCGTCGTTCGACGCCCCGATGGAGGCGGCCTGGTACCGGCAGGGCCCCACGCCCGGAGAGGCGGGCGTCTCCGCCATCGTCGGCCACCTGGACACCCCGAAGACCAGCGAGGCGGTCTTCTACAAGGTCGACACCCTGAAGAAGGGCGCCGAGATCGACGTGGAGCGCCAGGACCACAGCACGGCGGTCTTCGACGTCGATTCCGTCGACACCTTCCTGAAGAGCGAATTCCCCACCCAGAAGGTCTACGGCGGCACCGGTGGCAAGGCCGAACTCCGGCTGATCACCTGCGGCGGCAACCTCACCGACCAACGCCATTGGGACTCCAACGTCGTGGTCTTCGCCCACCTCGTCAGCAAGCCCTGACGACATGTACGGATGGCTCTGGCGCCGGCTGCCCGGCCCGCCCTGGACGCGCGCTCCGAGCGCCGCCGTCCTGGTCGCCGTGGTGGTCCTCCTGCTGTTCCGGTACGTCTTCCCCTGGGTCGAGCCCCTGCTGCCCCCCGGCGGCGGCGCCGTGGACGGCATGCCGTGAGCCCTCCGGCGCACCCGGCGGCAGGGGGCGGCCGGGCCGCGCGGCGGCGTGCCGCGCGGGCGGCGACCCGCCGTGCGCGCCGCCGTCGCCGGGGCGGTCCCGTGACCGTCGCGGTCCGCGGACTCGCCGAACTGTTGCTGACCACCGGGGCGCTGATGCTGCTGCTGGTCGTCTACCAGCTCTGGTACACCAACGTCCGCGCCGAGCGCGCGGCCGACAGCGCCATCGCCACCTTGCGGCAGCAGTGGGACGACCCGTCCTCCGCCCCCGGTGGGGCCGGAGCCGACACGGACGCCGGGGTGGTGGCCGACCAGAGCTTCGCCGTGCTCTCCATCCCGTCCCTGGGCGTGCGGGTACCCATCGCCCAGGGCATCAGCAAGGAGAGGGTGCTCGACCGCGGCCTGGTGGGGCACTACGACGGGGTCGGCGGTCCCGCCTCGGCCATGCCGTGGGACAAGGAGGGGAACTTCGCGCTGGCGGCGCACCGCAACACCCACGGCGAACCGTTTCGCCGCATCGACCGGCTGAAGCCGGGCGACCAGGTCGTCGTCAGGACGCGCGACACGTACTACACGTACGACATCACCGGCTCCCTGCCACAGACCTCGCCGTCCGACGCGAGCGTGGTCCGGCCGGTCCCGGCCCGGTCCGGCTTCACCGGTCCCGGCCGCTACCTGACGCTGACCACCTGTACGCCGGAGTTCACCAGCACCTACCGCCTCATCGTGTGGGGAAAGCTGACGTCCGAGCGTCCGGTCTCCCAGGGACCGCCGGCCGCGCCGGGCGGCGCCGCCGCCTGAGCGCTCCGCGCGTCGTGCACGGGAGATCCCGGTCGCTACGGTCGCTGCCGGCTACGGCGCCTCGTACTTCCGGCCTCCGTTTCACCCTGTGGATCGTCCGTTCGGATCATGTGCGCGGCAGGCGGGGCCGTGCATCCTGGACGTTCGCGGAAACACCCGACCGCGCGCGGGGCGCTGTCCCCGGGCGGGCCGGTCGACCCGCGAGCACGTCACCAGACCGTCGAAGGGACACGTGTGGACGGCACCGCGCACGATGACCTGACCGCCCAGCGCGCCTTCCTCGACGCCCGCCTCGCCGATCTCCTGGAGACGGGGGAGGACCGGACGCTGGTGCCCGTCGTGCACGCGCTGGCCGACAGTGTGCGCGACCTGGCCGAGGAGGCCGATCGGGCCCGGGTCCGGGGCGACCGTACGGTGTACGCCAACGCGGCCCGCCAACTGCACGCCGTGGCCGGCCAGTGGGCCGACCACCCGGACTACCGGTCCCCGGCTCCACGGCGCTGAGCCGGACCCGGGCTTTCAGCTCTCCGGCAGGAGGATGCCGAGCCTGCGCATGGCGGGCGACGGGGGACCCGCCGACCGCACGGTCCGGTGGCCGGGCCCCCGCGGGGCGAGGGTGCGCGGGTCCACCGCCTCGGAGGGGCTGCTGAACGCGTACCTGCCGGCGGGCTCCTGGTCACGGTCGTGGGGCAGCAGCCAGAACACCCTGCGCAAGAAGGTGCCGGAGGCCCGGGACGCGCGAGCACCGGGCCCGAGGAGCGCGTAGCCGACCATACGGCCGTCCCGGTGGTACGGGGGCCGGCCCTGGCGGCTCTGCAGGCGCTCGACGCTCTGGCGCACGTAGTCCAGGTCGCCGATGTCCTCCAGCCACACCAGCCGGCACTCCTGGGCGATCTGCTCCGGCCCGATGAGTCCGCTCACGGGGTCACCTCCCCATCGGGGGACGTGAGGAGTCCGATCCCGGGGTAGTACTTGCGTTGGTTGGACGTCATCATCTGCTTGGGGCTGCTCATCCCCAGGGTCTCGCGGATCCGGGCGGCGAAGGCCCTGGAGGTGACCGGATTGGCGCCCTCGCCCAGACACCACTGCCGGTAGGCGCGGTACATGGTCGCCTGCTCGGCCCGCAGGGTGGCCTCCACCCGGCACGCTTCGCCGATGAAGCGGCCCAGGTGGTCCTCCGTCTCGGCGTAGGCGGTGGTGGCGACGCACACCCGGTCGGGGCCGCTCAGGTCCTTCTCGCCGCCGAGGTAGCGGCGGGCTCCTTCGACGAGCCAGGCGAGGATCCCCGGCCCTTCCTCCTGGACGAGGGACTCGGCGAGGTTGTCGACCTTGCGGTGGTCGGGTACGACGCGTTCGAAGGGGATCAGGCGGATGCGTCGCCAGAAGGCGAACCCGCCCGTGCCCACCTCGGGCCGGTGGTTGCCCAACAACCAGAGTTTGTGGGTCGGTTCGATGGAGAAGAAGTCCTGCCTCATCCGGCGCGCCTTGATCCGATCGCCTCCTGTCAGCAGTTTCACCCGGGCCTCGTCGAAGCGGTCCCCGGGCTTGAGTTCGCTGCACACGATGACCCTGCGGCCGAGCAGTTCGGCAAGGTCGGTGGGGTGTCCGTCGAAGGCCTTGGCCATCAGGAACCCGGGCGGCGCGGCGTCCGCGTAGTCACCCAGCAGTTTCAGCAGCACGTCGAGCAGGACGCTCTTGCCGTTCTTCCCCATGCCGTAGAGGAAGGGCATCACCTGCGCGCCGACGTCACCGGTGATCGAGTACCCCAGCATCAGCTGGAGGAAGTCGATCATCTCCCCGCCCTCCTCGTCGTCCCCGAAGGTGTCACGCAGGAACGCCTCCCACCGGACGGCGGGAATCGGCGCGGGGGCGACGCTCGTGGACCGCGAGTGGTAGTCCCGGGCCGGGTCGGAGGGGCTCAGCGCGCCGGTGAGCAGGTTCACCACGCCGCCCGGGGTGCACAGCGCGTACGGGTCCGCGTCGAGCTGGGAGGCGTTGAGGATCATGCGGGGGGCCGACCTGGCCTGCGTCAACATGGCCTTCACACCGGCTGTGGAAAGGGAGCGGCGCCGGTGCTGGCGCAGTGCCGTGGTGCTGTGGGAGCCGGTGGGGTCGTGCTCGGCGAGTCGCTCGGCCATCTCCCCGGCGGCCCACACGACGGTGTCGTCCTCGTCGAGCTCCCAGCGGTAGCCGGTCCACCGGTACCAACCCAGCCCGGGCACGTGCCGATGGGTCCTGCCGTAGAGCGAGACGAACAGCTTGGCGTTGCCGCGATCGCTCAGGCTGTCGGGCAGCAGCAGCTGCCCCGGGGGGTCGGGGGTGGGCGCGGGCGGCCGGGTGGCGGTCACGAGGCCGGCGATCGTGTCGGGGGAGGCCGACCCGGCGAGGATGCTCAGGGCGACCGCGACCGGGTCGAAACCGGTGGGTGCGTCCGTCACGCACGCTCCCCGAGGTACAAGGGGCGTCCCCGGCCCGCCCTGAGCCCGCCGGCGATGATGCGCCGGGCCCGGTCCGGCTGCCCCGGGCGGACCAGCGCCGCGGCCCGGGCCAGGGCCCGTTCGCCGGTGTCGGCATCGAGGTGGCCGCCGGCGACGAGCCCGCCCACCGTGTAGGCGGCCCGGTTCAGTCGCTCGGTGAAGCCGGCGCCGCTCTGCCGCACGGCGCAGACATCGAGGTCCCCGAGGACGGTGCACAGCAGGGCCGCCGCGGCCGGGCGGGGCGCGGCGCCACCGTGGCGCGGGCCGGAGCGGGCCGCCGCCGCCGTGGCCGGGCGGGGCGGGGGGACCGGGGTCGCGGGAGCCGGGGTGCGTGCGTGCCCGGTCCGGGTCAGCTCCCCGGCGAGCCAGCGGGGCAAGGGAGCAGGTGTCCGACAGGAACCGACCGCTTCGTAGCTCCCCGCGCGGGTCACGGTACCGGGGGCGACGATGTAGCCGCCGTGCGCCCGTACGTCGACCTGCCAGGCCAGGGCCCGACCCCGACCGGAGCCCGTGGAGCAGTGCCAGCCGTGCCCGTCGCCCGCCAGGTACCACACGTGCAGGCCGCCCGAGGGGGTCCGCACCCTCAGGGTGCCCTCGTCCGCGGCGGGGGACGGGGCGCCGTGCAGGGCGGCGAGCACGCCGAGCGTGTGGAAGCCGTGGGCGAGACCGGTGAGGTCGGCGCCGGAGGGGATGCTGATCCCCGGCAGCAGGCGTTCGCGCGGGGGCGGCGTACCGCCGTGGGCGTCGATGTCGATCACGACCAGCCCCGCCGGGCCGCAGGCCACTCCCACGCCGAAGCGGGGGGCCCGCCACCAGGAGTCGATGCGTTCGGGGTCCGTGGTGGCGGCGTGGAACCCGTGGCAGCGCCCGCCGACGCGGAGGCACGGGCACCGGCCGGGCACGTGCGCGCCGTCCCGGCAGTTCGGGCAGTTGCGCGGCGGTGTCTTGGCCCCGAGGGCGAGGGGATGCACCGGCCAGCCCCGAGCGGCGCACCAGCGCGCCACGTCCCGGGGGGCGGGCGCCTCGCCTCGGGCCCGGGAAATCGTCACTGCTGCGCCGGCTCTCGAACACGGGACGTACCTTCGGGGCGCCCGCATCGCATGCACGATTCGAAAGGCATGTGTTTCCTCCCAGCGACTCAAGCGACTGACGTTCCCCCGAACACACTCTGGGCGATGCGAGAGGGGGGCGCCTCGGCTGATCGGGGGGCCGATGGGGCCGTTCCCGGCGCCCCATCGCCCCCGACCGATAGGGCCTTGGGCCTCTACCGCGAAGGGCTGTCGAGGGCGACCGTGTCCCGCCCCAGGACCTGCACGAGCGAGTGGAGGAACTCCTGGCGGCGGATCTTGGGGGAAGTGTGGCGGGGAACGGGCCGGTTCTCACGGCGGTGCTGCTGCATCGTTGCGTCTCCTTCGGGTGCGTTCACGTCTTTTCGCCTGACGGGGGAACGGGCCCCCGCCCCAGCCTCGGGGAGCGGGGGCAGCTCCCCCGTCCCCCTTCCGGGGGATGCCCGGGGGGAAGGGACGGTGGCCGATCAGGGGGGCGGGGTTTCGGCAGGTGCCGGTCACCGCACCTGCCGAACGGCACCACGACGAGCGAACGACGGAAGCGCGGGACGCGATGAAAGCGATGAAAGCGACGGAAGCGACGCTTCGGTGCCCCTTCCCCTCCCCCCGGTGTTTTGAGGAGGGGTCGATAGGTGTCTCCTTCGGTCGCTCGGGTCGCTGCTACCCCGGCCGGACCGCGCCGGCGTGGGTGCTCCAGGTCATGTCCCGGAGCTGCACGCCCGCGGCCGGGTTCTGCGCGCCGACGAACTTGCCACCACCGATGTAGATGGCCACGTGGTGGGCGTTGTCCTTGCTCCCCCAGTACAGGATGTCCCCGGGCCGCAGTTCGCCCTTGACCTCGGAGTAGGCCCGGGCCTGCTCCTGGGACGTCCGGGGAACGGAGATGCCGGCGGCCCGGTAGGCGGCCTGGACCAGGCCGGAGCAGTCGAAGGCACTGCCCGACGAAGCCCCGTACACGTAGGCCGATCCGACCTTGCCCCGCGCGAAGTCGGCGACCTTCGAGAGCCCGGCCGGGGGCAGGCTCCCCTTCGGCGCGGCCGCGCCGCTCCCGCCCCTCCCCGGGGTCTGCTGGGCGGCGGCCTTCGCGGCCTGCTGCCGGGCGGCCGCAGCACGTTCCTCGGTGGCCTGGCGCGCCTCGGCCTTGCTGACCCGGGCCCGGGCCGACGCCGAGGCCGCTGCGCGGTCCTCCGCGCCCTCGATCTCGAATCGCTGGGCGTCCTGGTGGAACCGGTCGATGGTCCGGGTGGTGGCGGAGAGCGCCGACCGGTCCGTGAGGACGGACCCGACCGTGGCCGTTTCGCGGGTGTCGCCGGACTCCTGGGACCGGGGCCGCTCGGCCGCCGAGGCCGGCGCAGCGGCCACGATCGAGCCGAGGATCCCGGTGGCGACCCCGAGGTTCACGACGCTCGTACGCGAACGCGACGGGGGGGTGGGTTTACGGTGCCGAGGGCACCCCGATGTGCGGGTAGGGACGGTGTGAGGAGACATGAACCACCTCTATCCGTGATCTCCGGCCCCTCACAAGGCCCGCCGGAGCACCTGCCTGATGGCCGTCTCGATCAGGCAGTCACCGGCCCCCGAAAGGACAAGAGGGCGGCCCGCCCCGAGCGCGGCCGGCGGCCATCGCGACGTAGCCCTCGTCGCCGACGGACACGCCCAGTTCGCTGAACCCGAGGGCCGCGTAGAACCGCCCCGCGGCGGTGGCGGAGCGCTGCCGGGTCAAGAGGACCCAGCGCTGGGACACCGGTGCGCACAGTCGGTGCAGGAGCGCGCGGCCCACGCCCTGGCGCCAGGATCCCGGATCGACGTGGAGTTCGAGGACCGCGTAGGGGCGTCCCAGTCCGGCGTACGGGCCCCCGCCCGGCGCGTCACCCAGTTCCGCCATGACGTGCCGCGCCCAGGGCCAGCCGTCGTCGAGGGGCGCCCCGTAGGCGTATCCGACCAGTTCCCCGGCGCGGAACGCGCCCACGGCGTCGAGGGCCGGCGTCCCGATCCGGCGCCGCAGCACGGCCCCCCGGGCGGCCGTCTCGACACCGTCGAACCGATTGGCGCGGCATTGGACGGCGAGGACCTGCTCCAGGTGCCGGCCGAGCGCCAGGGGGGTGACCCGCACCTCCTCGGCAGGTCCCTCGGCGGGTCCGTCAGCGGGTCCGTCAGCGGGGGGAGGCGACAGCGCCCGAGGCCCGTGCGTCATGGCCGATGACCCCCCGCGTTCTCTCCTCGCCTGCTGGACACCTCATCGCAGCAAAGGGAGCAGGGCCCTGGCCAGGGCCCGCAGGGCAGCTCGCCGGACAGCCCGGAGGACGGTGGCCGCCGGACCCGCACGCGCGTCCGCCCGCACGCACGTCGACTCGCGCGCGCGCCGCCGGGACGCTGCCCGGGTTCCTGCCCCACCGGGCCTGGCACCACCCCGGCCGGCCGGGTGTGCTGGAGGGGAACGGGCGGAGTTCCTGCCCCACCCGTACGACCAAGGAGGCGCCATGTACGTCAACGGAGGCCCGGTCGGCTTCGGAATGCTCCCCTCGGCGGCGCACCACTTCGTCTCCGCGCTCGGTGGTCCGACCGTCCCGGAGCCCGCCCACCCCGCCCCGCAGCGCCCGTACACCGACGGACACACTCCGCTCTACCAGATGCTGGTGCACGAGTGGCAGTACCTGGGCCGGTGCTCGCCGGAGTGCTGCCGACCGGGCATGGCACAGATCCACCACCTGTCCGCACCGGCCCGCTGGTGACCCGGCCGGGCCGCTTCCGCTACTCCAACAGGCCGCGCCGCATCGCTTCCGCGACGGCCGCCGCCCGGTCCGAGACGCCCAGCTTGGTGTAGAGGCGCTGTGCGTGGCTCTTGACCGTGCTCGGGGCGAGGAAGAGCCGGCCCGCGACCGCCGGAATGCTCATCCCCTCGGCGAACATCTTGAGCACCTGACGTTCCCGCTCCGTCAGGAGCGGGCCCTCGTCCTTCAAACGCCCCCTGATCTCACCGGCGAGGCCGCCCGCCAGTTCGGGGGGAATCACCGTGCCACCCGCCGCGACCTGTGCGACCGCCTCCACGATCTTGGCGCGCGGCGCGTCCTTCAGCACGTATCCGGAGGCACCCTCCTGGATCGCCTGGAAGACGAGGCTGCTGTCCTCGAACGCGGTCAACAGGAGCACTCGCGTCGCCAGCCCGTCCCGCACCACCGCACGGACCACGGCGATCCCGTCGAGATCGGGCATCTGCACGTCGACCACGGCCACCTGGGGCCGGTGTTCGGCGATGGCCTTGAGGGCCTCCCGCCCGGTTTCCGCCTCGGCCAACACCTGGATGCGCCCGCTCGACGTCAGTGCACGGCGGACACCCTCCCTGAACAGGGGGTGGTCATCTGCCAGTACGACACTGATCAGCTCGTTGAGACCAGCCACACGTCACCGCCTCCTCGTCCCACAACCTTCGGACGCCCCTCGGTGGGTGGCCCTTGTGGGCTCACTCTCACGTCGAGAGTATCCGTTACCACCCATAACAGGTAGATATAGCGCAAATGTGAAGTTTCCTGGTACTTCCTCAGCCAGAACGACCACGGCCGCTCCGTTCGCCGCTCAGGCCGCTCAGGCCGCTCAGGCCGCGAAGTCCTCGGTCCACCAGAAGCCGACGTCGTCGAAGTAAGCCCCCAGTCCCGAGGTGTGGTTGCCGCAGTCCAGCAGGTTGGCACGGGCTCCGGGCCGGGCCATCCACTCGTTCATCAGCGCCTGCGGGTCGGCCGGCCCGCGCGCGATGTTCTCGGCGCTCACGCCCGTCACACCGGCCCCGGCGGACCGCGACCCCGGAGTGGAGCCGTCCCGGCCGGTGCTGGAGAAATATCCGTCCACGGCCATGTCCTTGCTGTGCGCTCCGGCGGCCGCCGACAGTGCGGGACTGAAGGTCAGGGGCGAACACCCGGCCTCGGCCCGGGCCACGTTCACCAGTTCCTCGGCCGCCGCCGCAGCGGCCGTCGCCGTCCGGGGGATGCTCTCGCGAGGGGCCACGCCCCGGACGGAGCCGTCGTGGGCGCCGCGCCCCGGTGCGGTACGTGCGTCCGGTACCACGGTCGGACGCGGTGCGGTGGCTGGACGCGGTGCGGTGGCCCGATGCGGTGCAGCGGCGGGATGCGGCGCGGTGGGCGTGCCCGTCCCGGAGCCACCGCGTCCCGACGTGGCCAGGCCCTGTTCGAAGGGGTTCGGCCCGAGGGGCACCTGCCCCGCGGAATCGTGCCGCGCTACCGGGACCGCTCGTACCCGAGCGGGGCCGGACGACCCCGCCGCGGTCGTCACCGCCGCGGCGACCACCGCGGCGGCGGCCGTGGCGAGCACAACGGTGCGCAGGGCCCGGGGGCGTCCGCGTGCCTTGCGGGGGGTGCCGTGCCGTCCCATCGCGTTCTCCTTGCCGTGTCGCCCGCCCCGGCCCGTCCCGGCCCACCCCTTCGTACCCATGGTGCGGCCCCCGCGCGGCCGACGGGCATCCCCCCGGTGGACCCCCGTCCGGGGGAGGGAGGAGGGTCGCACCCGGGGCGGCCCGGTCCCCGGTGGGGGGCCTCTGACCGGACCGGTGGATCCCCCGGTCCGGGGATCCCGCATCCGCCCGCGGCCCCGCAGGATGGCAAGGGCGGGTACAGGCACGTGTCCGGTGTCCTAAGGAGAACGCGGCATGGCACCAGAGGAGTTCGTGGTCCTCACGGAGGTGGACCCGATGATCGGGACCGACATCCGGTACGCCACGCACCGCAACTTCGTCGGCGTCCCCCTGGACGGGTATCTCAGCCCCACCTGCATCCTGACGCGGAGGACCGCGTGGGCCCTGTCCCGGGCACGGGCCGCGCTGTCGGGGTCCGGCTACACCCTCCAGGTGCTCGACGCCTACCGTCCGATACGGGCGGTGCGACACGTCACGCGCTGGGCACGGGACCTGGACGACCAACGGACGAAGCAGGAGTTCTACCCACGGACCGCCAAGGAGCGGCTCTTCCCCGACGGGTACCTCTACGAATGGTCCAGCCACAGCCGGGGCGGCAGCGTCGACGTCACCCTCGTGACCACCGCGGGCGCGCCGGTGGACATGGGCACGGCGTTCGGCTGCTTCGACGCCCGGTCGCGCACGCTCCACCCCGGCGTCCGCGGGGTACGTCGCTCACGTCGCGCGCTCCTGGAGCGCGCGATGGCGCAGTCGGGGTTCGTCAACCGCCCCGGGGCGTGGTGGCACTACACCTACGCGTCGGAGCCCTTCCCCGACGTCTACTTCGACTTCCCCGTATCGGAGTCGTCGCTGTCGCTGCCCGCCCCCGTGGGGCTCCGCTCCCCCGTGCTCCCGGCCCAGCGGTCCGGGAACGCGCCCTGACCGTACGGGTGCGTCCCCGAACCGCCGGGCCGCTCCCCTCAATCGTCGGAGTCGGAGTCGGAGCCCGAGTCGGATCCGGAGCCGGAGTCCCCCTCGTACGCGGTCTTGGACCTTCCGCCCCGCACCGGGCCGGTAGCCGTCTCGGGCGTCGGCGTCTTGGCCGTGTCCATCGAACCGTCCTCCTCGTACGCCGTCTTGGACCCCCCGCCCGGCGCCGGGCCGGAGGCGGTCGTCGTCGTGGTCGTCGTCGTCGGCGGCGGCGTCGCGGTCGTGGTCGTGGTCGTGCTGGACGTCCGGGCCTGTGGTGCCGGGACACTCGGGCCGAAGAGCGCGTCCCTCTCGATCTGCGCCACGGTCCGGCCGTGCAATCTGATCGACGTCGCGTCCGCGTTCTCGCCGAGCTGCGCCAGGACACTCGCCGGGATGTGGACGTCGCCCTTGTCGTACGGGTACTCCGCTCCGTCCCTGGTGGCACGGACGTGCTCGTGCATCGTATGGATGTCCTCCAGGCCCGGGATGGCGCGGGCGCCGGGGTCGTTCTCACCGCGCAGCACCACGTCGGTGTTGGGGTCCAGCCCGTGGTGGTCGACGAGGGCTGCGACGGCCACGCCCATGTTCGCGGCCTCGGGCCGGTAGTGTCCGCTCCAGTTGTCCAGGGACAGCTTCCCCGCGTGGTTCACGGTGAGCATTCCCGCCGCCGTGACGTGCGCTCCGGCCACCGCGGTGCTGTGATGGCTCAGTTTGACGTGCCCCCCTGCATTGATGTGGGGCCTGACCTCGTTGATGGAGCTGATCACCCGGGTCTCGACGAACCGCCCGGACGCGTCGTGGAAGCGGGCGGAGAATTCGTTGAAGACGTAGAGCTGGTCATCGGCGAGGACCCAGCCCCGGGTGGAACCCGGGGCGAGGAGGGAATCGTCGGCGAGGACGACGGCGCCGTCGCGGATGGTGGCCCGGTAGGCGGCGCGCTCGTCGAGGTCGACGTAGAGGGTCGAGAGCGCGGTCCGGTCGGACTCCCGCTGCCTCCAGTGCTGGCCGAGTTCCTCGTTCCGGTAGTGGTCGTGCAGCGGGAGTCCGTCGGGATCCGCCGCCTTGAACCGCACGCTCTCGGGACGCTCGTACGCCTGGTAGGGGACCGGGCCCGCCCCCGTGTCCGTCACGGAACCGTCCTCGTACGGATGCGAGGGATCCGGCAGCTGCGTCCGGTCCCGCAGCCCGGTGAGCACCTCTCGGACGACCGCGACCGACTCGGGCCCCAGCCAGTCGTAGTAGCGCTCGAACAGGTCGACTCGCGCGGCCTCGTCGCCGAATCCGGCGGGTACGCCGCACGCGGGCCCGTTGCCCTCGTCCATCGCCTTGGTCAGTGCCCCGTCCAGGTCCCGGCTCGCCTCGACGACGTCACCGAGCAGGTCGTGGAAGAGCACGGCGCTCTCCTCGACGGAGACGCGCAAGCCGTCCAGGTACACGAGGTACTGCGTCGCGTGCTGCTCCCGCTCGGCGCTCGGCTCGGCACCGACGATCCCGCTGAGCTCTTCGACACCGGTCAGCAACGCCCCCCACATCGTGCGCAGGGCGCTGAAGACCTCCTCCGCGCGGTCGGTCCGCGGCGTTTCCCCGGCCGGGAGTTCATCCCTCAGCGTGGCCGTGCCCTGCAAGAGGGCGTCCAGTGGTGCGAGGATCTCCTGCTCGCCGCTCCAGAGACGGCGCCACAGCCAATCGAGGTCGTCCCGGTCTGCCGCTGTCCACATGTGCGGTCCTGCCTTTCCGTTCGGGTTCGCGCTCCGTCCAACGTGCCGGAGCCTACGAAGGCGGTCGGTGGAAGTCCCTGGGCCGACAGGCAGACCAAGGTGCACCGCACCCGGCCGATCAGGCAGCATGCCTGCTCGCGCTACGCGGCGGGCGCGATGCCACCGGTGCCGGGGTCCTGCTGGCGGCGGAGCAGCGGGCGCGCGGCGGGCAGGAGGACTGCCGCGCCCGTCCCGCGACCGGTACGCGGCCCGCTCGGCGGCCTGGGGCTGCGCGGTCCGGCGATCCGCGAGGTCATGACCACGGTGAGCTGCTCGGCCGGGTGGTGGTCCGAGAAGGTGAAGACCCAGGGGTCGCAGCAGTACACGGCCGCGGTGAAGTCGTCGCCTCCGCTGCCGTCCGGGGCGCGTCTGATGATCAGGACGTTGGGCCAGCCGTCGATGCGCAGGTCTATCGACATCGAGGCCGGCTGGCCGGGGCGCAGCGGGTCCCGCTGTCCCAGGACGACTCCCACGGCGCCGGGCGCGATCAGTTCGGGTGCCGAGCGGACCATGTCGCTGCGCATGTGCCACGGGGTGACCGGTCGGCCGGTCAGGTTGTGGAGCTGGACGAACCAACCGTTGGAATGCATCCCCCAGCCGGCGTCGGCGCCCGGCCGTACACCGACGGCCGCCTCGTCGAGGACGTCGGGGTGCCGGGGGACGGAGCCGGGCGCCTCGTGGTCCTTCGGTTCGAGCGTTGTCATGGGACACCTCGCACTTCGATGATGGGACCGCGCGTCGCGAGGAGATCGCGAGGAAATCGCGAGCGGAACGCGAGGGGAACGGCGTGCGCCAACGACGCTGCCACTGCCGGCGGCTGCCCGGGAAGCCGCTCGGGGCCCGCCGAGGGGGTATTGGCCCGCAGAAGGGTCCGACCGGTGGAGCCTGCGGGTACGGACCGGTGCGGAGGATGGGACATACGCACACACCTGTGCGGAGGTGCATGGCCCGGCACCCGTTCGACCTGCCCCGGGCACGCGGGAGACCACCATGAACACCGCTGCCGTCAGCTCGTCCATGGCGCTCGTCTTCGGCGTGGCAGTCGTCCTGTGGGCCGCCTTGCGGTACGCGGGGCCACGCCCCCTGCACGAGCCGCTCTGGATCGGTGCGGCATGTGCGGTACCGGGCGTCGCCCTGCTCAACACGTACGTCTGGCAAGCGGGCTTGAGCGATCGGGACGTGTACGTGGTCACGGCGAGCCTGGCCGCCGGGGTGCTCCTGGCGGTGGTCCGCGGCTGCACCGTGCGGTTGTTCCGCGAGAACGGCCGGATGATGCGTCGGGACGGGCCGACGACCACGTTGCTCTGGACCCTGGCCGTCCCTCTGCACCTCCTGTTCGACGCGGCCCTCCCCTGCGTGGGCGGCCGGGACTGCTCCGCGTTCGGCGGACCCGGATGGTCCTCCCTGCTGCTGTCCGTCGGCTCGGCGCTGTTCGTCCAGGAGTCGGTGGTGCGGTGCCGGGCGCGCAGGGCCCGCACCGGCGCCACGGTGCCCGTGCCGTAGGGCCCACGACCCGTGAGGCGGTGCGGTGCGGTGCGACGGTTCAACCGCCGGCTCCTCCGGTCAGGGGGTACTCCGGCCGACGGCCCGACGGGAGTCTCCGAAGGCAACGCCCCTCTGGGCGAGGACCGTGCGGGTCCGCTCGCGTGCGTGCACGTCCCCGCGCGTCCCCACACGTCCGTGCTCTCCCGTAGGCCGTCCCCGCCCCCGCGGGGGCGGTCCCTTCTTCGCGTCTCCTCCGGGAGCGCCAGCTGCCCAGGGAACGGTCCCCATGAACAGTCACACCCCCGTCATGAACAGTCACACCCCCGCCGGACAGGATCCCGCCGTGAGCGCGGCCGCCCGGCCCGCCACGTCGCTGACCTGCGGTATCGAGGAGGAATACCTACTGGTCGACGCGAAGACCATGCGGCCCGCGCCCTTCGCCGTGGAGGTGCGCGGCCTCGCGGCCGCCGAAGGGCTGGCCACGCACGCGGAGGGAACCCCGTACCAGGTGGAGGTGGCGACCTCCGTGGCGGGCGGCGTCCTCGACCTCCGCAACGAACTCACCCGGGCCCGGGCCGTCCTCTCCCGCGCTGCCGCCGCACACGGTTGCAGGCTCGTCGCCGCGGCCGTCCCCGTGCTCCCGCCGGAGGGGCCGCTCCGGATCAGCTTCGACGTACCCCGTCGGCGCGAGCGGCTCGACGGGTTCGGGCTGTTGACCGAGACCCTGGCCAGCTGCGGCCGGCACGTCCACGTCGGCGCGCTCGATCTCGGCGGCGCCGTCTCCGCGTCGAACACCGTCCGGCAGTGGATCCCGACATTGATCGCCATGAGCGCCAACTCGCCTTTCTGGAACGGCCGCGACACGGGACACGCCAGCTGGCGCACCATGGCGTGGTCGTCCTGGCCCTCGGCGGGTCTGCCGGCCCACTTCACCTCCGTCGACCACTACGAGCAGTGCGTGGGCACCCTGATCGGGTCCGGCGCCGCGCTCGACGAGAAGATGGTCTATTGGGACGTGCGCCCCAGTCCGGGATGGCCCACCGTCGAGACGAGGGCTGCGGACGTCACGGCGGACCTGGACGTCGCGGTGGCCCTCGCGGCCCTGTGCCGGGCACTGGTCGAGGTGTCGCGGCGACAGGGGGCCGACGGCCGGCGGGAGATCGCCTTCCCGGAGGAACTGCTGCGGCTCGCCCGCTGGCGTGCCTGCCGTGACGGGCTGGAAGGCAAGGCCCTCGACCCGCGGACGGGGTTGGAGACTCCGGCGACGGCCCTGCTGGAATGCCTCGTCGAGTACGTCGCCCCGCACCTCGCCGCCGCGGGGGACCTCGGGCTGGTCACCGCGACGGTGGACCGGTTGCGGCGCCGTGGATCGGGTGCGGCCCGCCAGCGAGCGGCGTACGAGCGGCGCCGACGGCCCGAGGACGTCGTACGCCTGTTGGCGGACGAGACCGAGGGGAACGCCGGGTCCTGAGCAGCGGCCCTCCCATGACGCGGGCGCCCCCGCGCCGCCCCGCGGCCGGGCGGGCCGCGGGCGGGGCGCGGCGGGGGGCCGCGCGGCGCGGGCCGGGGGGCCCGGCCGG
>NZ_JBIWAJ010000028.1:0-96881 GCF_044759975.1 Streptomyces sp. NPDC098789 | reverse complement strand
TTCGCCGCCAGCCCCGTCTCGGTCCCCTCGGATATCCCCATAGCACAACAACGACGAGCAACGACGGAAGCAACGACTTGTTTCTCCGCAGGCCCTAACCCACGGGAGGACCGGCCCGGGACGCGCCGGGGGCGGGGGAGCGGAGCTGGCGGGGGAGGGCCGGTGGGGCGTTCGTATGATGCCGGGATGATCAAGCCGATAGAACTCGTGATATTCGACTGCGACGGGGTGCTCGTCGACAGCGAGCGCATCGCCCTGCGCCTCCAGGTCGCCCTCGGGGCGGAGTTCGGCTGGCCGCTGACCGCGGCCGACGTCGTCGACCGCTTCATCGGGCGCTCCAAGGAGTCCATCTGCGAACAGATCGCGGAGCGGCTCGGTGAGGAGACGGCCGCCGTGTGGTGGGAGCGGCTCATGCGGCGCCATCGGGAGGCGGTGGACGCCGGACTGGAGGCGGTCGACGGCCTGCCCGAGGCGCTGGCCGCGATCACGCTGCCGGTCTGCGTGGCCTCCAGCGGCTCGCACGAGAAGATGCGGCACACGCTCGGCGTCACGGGGCTGCGCGAGCGCTTCGAGGGGCACGTCTTCAGCTCCAGCGAGGTGCCCCGGGGCAAGCCCGCCCCCGACCTCTTCCTGCACGCGGCGCGGCGGATGGGCGTGGACCCGGCCGCCTGCGTGGTCGTCGAGGACAGCCGACCGGGGGTCCAGGCGGCCCGCGCCGCCGGGATGCGCTCCTTCGGCTATGCGGGCGGACTCACCCCGGCCGAACGGCTCGCGGGCCCCGGCACCGTCGTCTTCGACGACATGCGCAAGCTGCCCGTTCTCATCGCGGAACAGGGGGTGTGACGGGGCGGGGGAACGGGTGTGCGGTCGTGTTAATGTCGCGCCATGTCCAAGACCGAGATCGATCGGGTGACCGCGGAATTCTTCGGTGCGTTCGACAACCGGGGCGGTAGGACAGCCGACTTGGAGCGGCTGCGACGGCTGGTCCTACCGGGTGGCGTGATCGTCATGACCGGACCCGACTTCACCGTCTACAGCGTGGACGAGTTCATCGAGCCCCGCCGCCGCTTGCTTACCGAGGGCCGGCTGGTCGAGTTCACCGAGTGGGAGACCTCCGAACGGACCGAGATCGCCGGCGACATCGCATCGAGGTTCGGCGAGTACCGCAAGTCCGGGATCCTGGACGGCGAGCCGATCGAGGGCGGCGGGACGAAGACGATCCAGTTCGTCCGCACCGCCGACGGCTGGCGCATCGCCGCCTTCTCCTGGTACGACCGGCCCGCCGCGTAGGCCGTCTGGTGCCGGCCGCCCTCCGCCTCAGAGCAGGCCGTGGTCCCGGGCGTACAGCGCGGCCTGGGTGCGGTCGCGCAGGCCCAGCCGGCCGAGGATGCGCGAGATGTGGTTCTTGACGGTCCCCTCGCTGAGGTAGAGGCGGGAGGCGATCTCGCGGTTGGTCGACCCACCGGCGATCAGCCGCAGCACGTCCACCTCGCGCCCGGTCAGGTTCTGCGACGGCTCCGGTGGGACGGGTCCGACGGCCGTCCGCACGGAGGCTGCCACCGGCGTGCTCGACGCGGCCGGGTCGGGAGCGGCCAGCGAGGCGGCCAGGCGGGCCATGACCGAGGCGTCGAGCTGGGCCACCCCGGCGTGCACGAGGCGCACCGAACGGGCGAGTTCGGCCGACGGCAGGTTCTTGAGCAGGTACCCGACGGCGCCGGCCCGCAGCGCCCGGGCCACGTAGTCCTGGTCGTCGAAGGTGGTCAGCATGACGATCCGGCAGGACGGCACCCGGGCCGTGAGCACCGCCGTGGTCTCGATGCCGTCCATGCCGGGCATCCGTACGTCGACCAGCGCCACGTCCGGGCGGTGTGCGACGGCCGCTTCCACGGCCCGGCGTCCGTCGGACGCGGTCCCCACGACGCTCACGCCGGGCTGGATGCCGAGCAGGGAGGCGATGCCCTCCCGGACGAGTTCCTGGTCGTCGACGACCAGGACCCTGACGGGCGCCGCCGCGCCGGTGTCCACCGCCGGGGCGCTCATGCGGGGCTCCCGGCGAGCAGCGGGGTGCGCGGGACCGTCATGGTGACGACGGCTCCGGACGAGCGGCCGACCGTCGGCCGGTCCTCGATGTCGACGCGCCCGCCCAGGAGTTCGACGCGCTCGCGCATGCCGCGGATCCCGTAGCCGGTCCGGCTCGGGCGGGCGGCGTTCGGGGATGCGGGGAACCCCCGTCCGTTGTCCGCGACGACCAGCCGGGCCGAGGACTCGCCGTAGGCGGCGCTCACCTCGATCCGGGTGGCCCGACCGTGCCGGTGGGCGTTGGTCAGCGCCTCCTGGGCCGCCCGGTAGAGGGCCGTGAGCGACGCGGCGTCGTAGCCGCTCTCGTCCCCGGTCACCTCCAGCGTCACCGTCAGCCGTTCGTCCCCCAGGTGGCGGACCAGATCGGCGAGCGCCCGGGTGAGCGAGAAGGGCCGGGCGTCGCGCAGGGCGCCGACCGACTCCCGTACCTCGCTCAGCGCGCGCCCGGCCGACCAACGCGCGTCGGAGACCGCCTTGGCGGCGGCCGGTGGATCGAGCGTGCGGAACGCCTCGGCCTTCTCCAACTGGATGGCGACGGCGGTGAGGTGGTGGCCGAGACTGTCGTGGATCTCCCGGGCGACCCGGCCCCGCTCGCTGGCCGTGGACAGCTCGGCCACCTGCAACGCGAAGTCGGACAACAGCTCGTGGGACTGCTCCAACTCGGTCAGGGCGCCTTCGAGTCGGGCCCGGCCCGCCTGTTCCCGCACGGCGACGGCCGCCATCGACAGCGCCAGGGCCAGCGCGAGCACGAACATCAACAGGTCGGAGACGTAGGCCGCCCGGACCCACCACGCGGGCACCCACACCGTGTAGCCGGTGACCAGGAGCACGACGCATCCAGCGCCCGAGAGCAGGCCCGCGCGCCGACCGAAGGCCAGGTGGGCCCTGAAGGGCACCAGGACGAACAGGGCCCGCGACACCCCCGACCCGTCCAACAGGGCCACCACCGAGAACAGGACGACCCGGACCGCCGCCAGGGCCGCCGCCGCACCCCGCGGCGTGCCGTGCCGGAACCGGCGGTGCTCGGCCGGTTCGAGGAGCAGCAAGAGGACCAGCCCGGACGCGAAACCGGCCGCGCGCGCCGTGTGCACGGGGCCGTCCGACACCGCCGCGTGGTAGCCGCCGCCGAGGAGGACGGCCGCGTAGAGCACGGGCGGTATCCACGGTACGGCGATGGGGGGCGAGGTCATCGGGAGTCCTCTCGACAGGGTGGCGCACGGGTCGCCGGCGCTCGCCGCGATCGGGCGCCGGCACCCGGATCCGCGCAGCACCCGGCTGTTCACCAGGAACGATACGTCAGCGCCGGTGGGCGTGGCCGTGCGCGGCGGGGCCCGTCCCAGGTGTGGCCGGAGGTCATGTGTCCTTCGGCAGGGGGGTGTTCGCGGCGGGTCATGGGGGTCGGCCCGCGGGGTGCCGGGGGATGGGCCGGTCGGCACTGCCGGGCGCCCCGCGGCGCGGCCTACGGTCGCCTCGTTCGATCACCGCACGGCCCATCCCAAGGAGCGTCCCTCGCATGTCCCCACACCGGCGATCACTGACAGCCCTCGTCACCGCCCTGTTGGCGGTCGCCCTCCTCCCCGCCGTCGACGCGAGCGCCGCCGATCCGTCGTACGCCGCGAACTCCGCGTGCCAGGGCCAGCGGCTGCGCGTTCCCGCAGCGGAGCGCTTGGTCAGCCACTGCCTGGACGACCTCACCACGGCCGCGCTCCTGCCGCGCGGTCTCACCGACGCGAACGACTACGGCGGCCTCCAGGCGGCCGGCACCGTCAACCCCTCGCACGTACCGGGCGTCCAACTGGACGGATACTTCCCGGACACCTCGACCACCAACGCCCTCCACGGCTGGAACCACGACAGCCAGTTCGTGATCCGGCTGCCCGAGCACTGGAACGGCGGCCTGGTCGTCGCGGGCCCGCCCGGCACCCGGAGGCAGTACGCCAACGACCAGATCATCAGCGACCAGGTGCTGGCCAAGGGCTTCGCGTACGCCGCCACCGACAAGGGCAACACCGGCCCCGAGCTGTACAAGGACGGCGACAAGCCGGGCGACGCGATCATGGAGTGGCACCTGCGGGTCGCCCAACTGACCGTCGCGGCGAAGGTGGTGGCCGCGCAGCACTACGGTCGCGCGCCCACGCAGACCTACGCCGCCGGGCTGTCCGCGGCGGGCTACCTGGTGCGCTGGCAGTTGGAGCACTTCCCGCAGCTGTACACCGGCGGAATCGACTGGAACGGCCTCCTGCTCACCCGGGACGCCCCGAACCTGCTGACCAACCTGCCGCCGGCGCTGCGTGCCTATCCCCGCTTCGAGCGGCGCGAGCCCGGCGCTGCGGAGGCGATGTACGCCGAGGGGTACCCGAAGGGTTCCGAAGACCTGTGGCGGGCGCACAGGGGCCTGTGGGATTCCCTCCAGCGCACGATCCGTGAGGAACTCGACCCCGATTACGACGGTCCCGTCCAGGGCGGCACCCCCTTCTGTCCCGAAGGGACGGGCGCCGGGTGCGACACCGACTACGACTACGCCTCCCGCCCCGCGGCCGTACACGACGCGGTCGAGCGGGTCTCCCTGACCGGCCGCATCTCCCGGCCGCTGATCACGCTCCAGGGGACGTACGACGTCCTGCTGCCGATCACCCGGACCGGGGACGTCTACGACAAGCTGGTCACCGACTCCGGCCGCGCGGACCTGCACCGGTACTACCGGATCGAGAACGGCACCCACACCGACGGCTTCCGCGACGTCGCGCCGAAGGCGGTCCGCTCGATGCAGTCCTGCTTCACCGAGGCGTTCGACGACCTGGTGAACTGGACGCGCGGCGGCGTCGCCCCGCCCCCCAGCCACACCGTGCCGCTGCCCGGCGAGCGCACGGCCAACGGCGAGATCCCCGCGGGCTGCACCC
The DNA here is from genome assembly GCF_044759975.1 of Streptomyces sp. NPDC098789. NCBI lineage: Bacteria > Bacillati > Actinomycetota > Actinomycetes > Kitasatosporales > Streptomycetaceae > Streptomyces > Streptomyces sp. NPDC098789. The sequence continues at coordinate 91,902 of NZ_JBIWAJ010000028.1, read as the reverse complement.
TCTGAAGCCCGCTCCGAACCCCTGACCCGTCGATCGCGGGCGTCGACCTCCGACGGGTCGACGCCCGCTCCGCCAACGCCCCGCCGTGCGCGCGGCGTTGACAAAATCGCCATCTGCTAGAAACCTGTGGCGCCATGGCCGCATATCTGCGATCAGATCACTCAAAAATCGTGGAATGAAGCGCAAGTTCCCGGCAGATACCCGTCGAGCCGGTCCCCCCATGGATGCAGAGGACAGCATGAGATGGATACAAGGCGGTCGGCGCCTGCTGGCCGGCCTGGTCGTCGGCGGGCTGATGGCCCTCGGACTCCTGCCCGCCGGCTCCGCCGCCGCCGCGGGCGGCCCCGACATCGCCCGGGGCAAGGCGGTCACCGCGAGCGGGTCCCTCAGCGGCTACCCGGCCGCCGGGGTCACCGACGGCAACCAGGCCTCGTACTGGGAGAGCCCCTCCGGCAGCTTCCCGCAATGGATACAGGTGGACCTCGGGAGCAGCGCCCGCGTCGACCAGGTGGTGCTGAAGCTCCCCGCCGCGTGGGAGGCGCGCACCGAGACCCTCTCCGTCCAGGGCAGCACCGACGGGAACACCTTCACCACCCTGTCGGGCCCGGCGGGTCGGGTGTTCGATCCCGCCCGCTCCAACACCGTGACCATCGGCTTCACCGCCGCCACGGTGCGCCAGGTCCGCGTCGCCGTCAGCGCCAACACCGGCTGGCCGGCGGCCCAGCTGTCGGAGTTCGAGATCTACGCCGCCGACGGCAGCGGTGACCCCGGCGACCCGGGTGATCCCGGTACCCCGCCCCCCACCGGCGTGAACCTGGCCAGGAACAAGCCGATCGAGGCGTCCTCCACCACCCAGTCCTTCATCGCCACGAACGCCGTCGACGACAGCGTCACCAGCTACTGGGAGGCGGCCGGCCAGCAGTCCACGCTGACCGTGAAGCTCGGGGCCAATGCCGATGTCACCGCACTGGTCCTCAAGCTGAACCCCGACCCCGCCTGGTCCACCCGTACGCAGAGCATCGAGGTGCTGGGCCGGGAGCAGTCGGCGAGCGGCTTCAGCTCCCTGCGGGCCCGCGCCGACTACGCGTTCAGCCCGTCCGGCAACCAGAACACCGTGACCGTCCCGGTCACCGGGCGCCTCGCCGACGTCCAGTTGAAGTTCTCCGGCAACACCGGTGCGGGCGGCGGCCAGGTGGCGGAGTTCCAGGTCATCGGCGCCGCCGCGGCCAACCCCGACCTGACCGTCACCGCCCTGAGCTGGTCGCCGTCGGCCCCGTCCGAGAGCGACCCCGTCACGGTCTCCGTCACCGTGCGCAACGCCGGTACGCTCGCCTCCGCCGCGACCACGGTCAACGTCGGCGTGGAAGGCGCGGTCGCGGGCAGCGCCCCGGTCGGCGCCCTCGCCGCCGGCGCCTCGGTGACCGTCCCGGTCGCCGTGGGCAAGCGCCCCGTGGGCAGCTACGGCGTCTCGGCCGTCGTCGACCCCACCGGCACCGTCCCCGAGCAGGACGAATCCAACAACAGCCGTACCGCCGCGACGAAGCTCGTCATCGGCCAGGCCCCCGGACCCGACCTGGAAGTCCTCTCCATCACCACGAACCCGGCGAACCCCGCCGTCGGCGCGCCGGTCTCCTTCACGGTGGCCGTGCACAACCGCGGCACCACCGGCGTGGCCGCCGGCACGGTGACCCGACTGGTCGCGGGAACGACCACGCTGAACGGCGCCACCCCGGCGATCGCCGCCGGTGGGACGGCGAGCGTGGCCGTCACCGGCACCTGGACGGCGGTCAGCGGCGGGGCCACCCTCACCGCCACCGCCGACGCCACCGGCACGGTCGCCGAGACCGACGAGACCAACAACGCCTTCGCCCGGGCGGTCGTCGTCGGGCGCGGCGCCGCGCTCCCCTACACCGAGTACGAGGCGGAGGCGGGGAGTTACACCGGCGCGCTGCTCCAGACCGACGCCGAGCGCACCTTCGGCCACACCAACTTCGCCACCGAGTCCTCGGGCCGCGAATCCGTCCGGCTGACCGCGACCGGCCAGTACGTGCAGTTCACCTCGACCGCCGCGGCCAACTCCATCGTCGTGCGCAACTCCCTCCCGGACGCCCCGACCGGCGGTGGCGCCGACGCCACCATCAGCCTCTACGTCAACGGCGTCTTCGCGCAGAAGCTGAACCTCTCCTCCAAGTACAGCTGGCTGTACGGGAGCACGGACAGCCCCGAGGGCCTGACCAACACCCCCGGCGGCGACGCCCGCAGGCTCTTCGACGAGTCCCACGCGCTGCTCGCCCAGAGCTACCCGCAGGGGAGCACCTTCCGACTCCAGCGGGACGCGGGCGACACCGCCGCGTACTACGTCATCGACCTGATCGACCTGGAACAGGTGGCCCCGCCGGCCGCCAAGCCCGCCGAGTGCACCTCGATCACCGACTACGGAGCGGTCCCCGACGACGGAAACGACGACACGGCGGCCATCCAGAAGGCGGTGACGGCGGACCAGAACGGATCGATCGCCTGCGTCTGGATCCCGCGGGGCCAGTGGCGCCAGGAGCAGAAGATCCTCACCGACGACCCGCTGAACCGGGGCCAGTTCAACCAGGTGGGCATCAGCAACGTCTCCATCCGGGGCGCGGGGATGTGGTACTCCCAGCTCTACACCCTGACCCCGCCGCAGAACGCGGGCGGCATCAACCACCCGCACGAGGGCAACTTCGGCTTCGACATCGACGACAACACACAGATCTCTGACATCGCCATCTTCGGCTCGGGCACCATCCGTGGCGGCGACGGCAACGCCGAGGGCGGCGTGGGCCTCAACGGCCGGTTCGGCAAGAACACGAAGATCACCAACGTGTGGATCGAGCACGCCAACGTCGGTGTCTGGGTCGGCCGCGACTACGACAACATCCCGGCCCTGTGGGGTCCGGGCGACGGCGTGGAATTCACCGGAATGCGCATCCGCGACATCTACGCCGACGGCATCAACTTCGCCAACGGCACGCGCAACTCGACCGTCTTCAACTCGTCCTTCCGCACCACCGGCGACGACTCGCTCGCGGTCTGGTCCAGCAAGTACGTGAAGGACCAGTCGGTGGACATCGGCCACGACAACCACTTCCGCAACAACACGATCCAGCTGCCGTGGCGGGCCAACGGCATCGCGATCTACGGAGGTTACGGCAACACCATCGAGAACAACCTGATCTGCGACACGATGAACTACCCGGGCATCATGCTGGCCACCGACCACGACCCGCTGCCCTTCTCCGGACAGACCCTGATCGCGGGCAACGGCCTCTTCCGCACCGGCGGCGCCTTCTGGGGCGAGGCCCAGGAGTTCGGCGCCATCACCCTCTTCGCGGCCAACCAGCCCATCCCGGGCGTCACCATCCGCGACACCGACATCCGCGACTCGACCTACGACGGGATCCAGTTCAAGACGGGCGGCGGCGCCGTACCCGAGGCGAAGATCAGCAACGTGACCATCGACAAGTCCAACAACGGTGCCGGAATACGGGCCCACGGCGGCGCGCGCGGCAGCGCCACCCTGTCCAACGTCACCATCACGGGCTCGGCCGACGGGAACATCGTGGTCGAACCCGGATCGCAGTTCGTCATCACCGGCGGATAGCCCGGAAACCGCGGGCGGCCCGGGCCGGTCCTGTCCTCTGGGGGGACGGGACCGACCCGGGCCAGGTCCGGCCAGGCCGGGCCGGACCGGTCAGTCGGGGTCGGGCATGCGGTGCCAGCCGCTCCACCCGCCCCCGTGGTCGCGGAGGTTGACCCACTGGTAGCCGTCGTCGCCCCGGACGCTCAGCGCGAACCTCCAGGGATCGCCGGCGCTCCAACGGTCGATCACGTAGACCTTGTCGGTGAAGACGCCCCCCATGGACTGCCAGCCGGACCACTTGCCCTTGGTGTCGGTCCAGCGGGTCCACAGGGCCCGGTCGGTGCCGATCAGGAACTCCTGCTTGGCACCGTTCGGGAGCGCGTGCGTGGTGACGCCGTACTCGCAGATGTAGACGGCGCCGCCGCCACCGTTGCAGTGGCTCAGGGCCTGGGCCGGGGTGACCGCCACGGCGAGACCCGCCAGCAGGCCGGCCGCGAGCACGGCGGCCCTGATCCTGATCCTCTTCATGTTCCCGTCGCTCCTCGCTGCGCTGCGCGGGCGCCCTTGCCGGTACCCACGACGACGACCCTGCCGTGCGTCGCTGACGCTTCACTAACGTTCCGCTGTCGTCGTCGCCGTGCCCCCGCCACAGCGCACGAGCGCCGCCCACGGAATCCGCGGGCGGCGCTCGTGTCGGGGGCCGTGCGTCAGCTCACTCCGTCTGGTTCGGCGCGAACCCGTAGGACAGGTCGCTCGCGAACGGAACGCTCCGGCCGTGGCGCAGGACGGGGCCGGGACTCTGCTGCACCCATCCGACCATCGTGTCGGGGAGGAAGTTCGACCCGTTGATGGCGATGCGGAGCTGGTAGACCCGGCCGGTGGTGGTCAGGACCTTGACGTAGGACCTTGACGTAGGCGTCGTTGCCCTGGGTCTCGATCGAGATAACGATCAGAGGATCACCGGATGTCCGGTGGCGCGGCGCATCCTGGACAAACGACCACGCGGAAGCCGGCCGCCGCGCCCCCAGGTCAGCAGTTCGGCCCAGACCGTGCGCCCACCCGGGTGCCGTACGGCCGTCCACACGGGTCAGCCGCCCGGCGCGCTGTGTCCCGTACGCGGCGGCAGCTCCATAGGGTCCCGCCGTGAAGCCGACCATCTGCCTCTGCATGATCGTGAAGAACGAGTCCGCCGTCATCGCGCGCTGTCTGGCCTCGGTCAGGGACCACATCGACACCTGGGTCATCTCCGACACCGGCTCCGACGACGGCACCCAAGAGCTCATCCGCACGGCCCTGGACGGGATCCCCGGCGAACTCCACGAGGAGCCGTGGGTCGATTTCGGGCACAACCGGAGCCTCAACATCGCCCACGCCCGCGGCAAGGCCGACTACCTGCTGCTGCTCGACGCGGACCTGGAGCTGCGCGAGGACGCGCCGCTGCCACCACTCGTGGCGGACGCCTACATGCTCCGGCACCTGGGCGACACCGAGTACCGCATCAAGCGCCTGGTGCGCGGCGATCTGCCGTGGCGGTACGAGGGGGTCACCCACGAGTACATCACCTGCGACTCCACCGAGAGCGTGGCCCACCTGGACGCCCTGGTGATCGAGGACCACGGCGACGGCGGATCCAAGCACGACAAGTTCGAGCGGGACGCCCGGCTGCTGAGCGCCGAGATGCGACGGGACCCGTCCGTCGGCCGCACCGTCTTCTACCTCGCCCAGACCATGCGCGACATGGGCGAACGCGCCGAAGCCATCCGGCTCTACGAGCGGCGCGCCGCCATGGGCGGCTGGCCGGAGGAGGTGTACCAGTCCCTCCTCCAGGTCGGCGTGCTGCACGGCGACAGCGGAGACCCGGCGGACTGGCCCGCCGCGATGGACGCGCTCGACCGCGCCTGGGAGTCCCGGCCCGAGCGGATGGAGGCCTGCTACGAACTGGTCTCCCGGTTGCGGCTGCTCGGCCGGTACCGGGCGGCCCACGCCCTGGTGCGGGCCTGCCTCGACCGGCCGGCCCCGGACGACGTCCTGTTCACCCAGCCCTGGGTCTACCGGTGGGGGCTGCTCTTCGAGTACTCCATCACCGCGTACTGGGTGGGCGACCTGGCGGCCTCGGTACGGGCCTGCGACCGGCTCCTCTCCCTGCCCGACCTACCGGACTCCTACCGGCGCCAGACCGTGCTCAACCGCGGCTTCGCCCTGCAGGGTCTCTTGGTGCCCGCGCAGTGAAGCGCAGGAGCACGGCCGCCGCACCCATTCGGGTGACGGCGACCGCCCGGCCCCCTTCGTTCCCCCTCAGCTCCCCCTCAGTTCAGGAACTCCGCGAGAGCCTCCCGCACACGAGCCCGGCCGCTGGTGAACAGCGACATCCGGTCCAGGACCAGCAGCCGGGCATCGGAAAGGTGCCCGGCCAACTGCTCGGCGGTGTCCACCGAGTGCGCCAGATCCCCACGATGGGCGACGACCAGAACCGGCGCCGTCACCCGGGCCAGCGCCTGCCGGTCGCTGACCGGATAGATCGCGCCCACCTCCCGCAACCGCGTCGCGAACTCCTCGGCGACCAGGACCTCGGCCCGGGACAGGCACCACGCCCGGGTATCGCTCTCGGGCAGCGGCGGGCAGATCCTGCGCAGCAGCGCGGCGGCTGCCGGGACGTCGCCGCGCTCCACCTCTTCGGCCAGGTCGGCGAACCACAGGTACGGTCGGTCGGCGCCGCGGTGGTCCAAGGTGGCGGGCAGCATCAGCACCGCACGGTGGAACAGGTGCGGCTGCTCGTGCAGCGCGGTCAGAACCGCCCCGGCGCCCATCGACAGGCCGACGGCTCGGGTGGCGCCCGTGTGCTCGGCCACTCCCCGCAGCTCGTTGGCGAGACGTGCGTACCGCAGGGGACCGGCAGCGGCTTGGGACCGGCCGTGTCCGCCGAAGTGGAAGAAGACCCGCCGGCCGGTGATCTTGCCGGAGAGCGGCAGGAGCTGTGCCATGGTGTCACCGAGCCCGTGGGCGAACACGGTTGACCGGGCTCCGGCCCCGTAGGCCGCGTACTCGATGCGTCGTCCCTCCAGCATCAGGTCGGTGGTGCCGCGAGCAGTGCCCGGCGGAGGCGCGGATCCGCTCATGAGGGCCGTGCCCCGGCGAGGGCGAAGTCCGCCCAAATCGCCGCGGCCTGCTCCTGGTGGGTGCCGGCGAAGGAGCGGAAGCGCATGGTGGCGAGGTCGCGTACTCCGACCGCCTCCAGGTGGGCGGCCCACTCGGCCCCGGAGCCGACCGGGGTGCAGATCCTGGTGACGACGGTGCCGAACCGCAGCGCGGCGGCGATGGCGATGTTGTCCCGGTCCGGTGCGTGCCGCATCACGGCGAGGCCACTGCGGCGGTTGTTGTGCACGCTCAGCACGCAGCGCACGTACGAGGGGTCGTCGGTGTGGTGGACGAGGGCGCCGTCCGCGCGGGCGTGTTCGGCGAGCTGCCGCGCAGGTGCGTCGTGGCCGAGGATGACGAGTCGGCGGGGCTCCACGGAGGCTTCCACGAAATATCGCAGCCCCGCGTCCTCCACGATGCGGTAGGCATGCGACCCGCTTGCGAGCAGGTGTCGCGCCTCCCGCACGACGGGCGAGCACGTGGTCAGCGGCCCCTCCGTCGCGCCCTGCGGTCCGAGCACCACGGTGCTGGCCGCCTGTCCTGCGGTCGTGGGGAACGGGGTGATCAGCGCGGCGTCGCCGCCGGCGCGCAGAACCCGCCACCAGTCGTCCGGCATGCTGCTCGCGGTCTGGAGGAGAAGGGCCGTGCACCCACCCCGTTCCGGCCGACCGTCCAGAACGGCGACCGGGCGGCGGGCAGAGAGCTCGGCAGATCGTTCGAGGACGTCCCGGAGGTCGAAGCCGTCGGGCAGCCGTCCGCCCACGGACCCCGCACGGGTCACCGCCACCGTCTGCGGTGGCAGCGTGCCCGATGCCTCCCGCAGCGGGCGGACGATCACCACCTCGTCCTGCTCCAGCCGCCAGAACTGTACGAGATCAACTATTTCTCTCATAAGTCGTTAGTTTGGAGCCGGACCCCGGACACGGCACGTCGACGTCGTGCGCACCGCCGGGCCCCGCCCGCCTCCCCGGCACGGGGCACGCCCCGGCCTACGGGCGGCGCCCGAGGGGCAGCAGGTACTGGAGGGGCTGGCCGAGGTCGTCCAGGCCGAGGAGTTCGTGCGCCAGGTCGTCGTGGAAGCCGCCGAGCGGGGTACCGACCAGACCCAGCGCCGCCGCGGTGAGGAGCAGGGTCTGGGTCAGGTGGCCGGTCTCCAGCAGGGCCAGGCGCAGCGCGCGCAGCCCGTACCGGCGCCGCAGCAGGCCCACGTCCGCGTACACGCCGAGCACCACCGGCGCGGCGTCGATGCCGATCGAGTCGGGGTCGCCCGCCGGCCGCGAGAGGTACGTCGACAGCGCCTTGACCTCCTCGATCGGGGGCACGGGCCCGACGGGGCGCAGCGTCCGGGAGGCGGGTACGCACTCGTACGTGCCCGCCGGCACGCCGGCCGTGTCGAGCACCAGCAGCCGCACCCGGGCCGTGTAGAGGGCGCCCGCGCTCGGATGGGGGCGATGGACGAGGCCGCGGGTCGAGCCGTCCGGCAGGAGCTGGTCGGAGCGCCCGCTCTCGGCGAGGGAGTGCCACAGCAGCGAGCCCAGGGTGGCGGCGTCGAGCGGTCCGCCGAGCGGGCCGCGCGCCGACGCCCGCGCCGCGAGGACGCTGGCGAACGACACGTCGGGCAGGGGGCCCGTCGGCAGCGGGACGTCGGGTCCGGCGGGCCGCAGGGCCGGCGGCGGTAGCGGCGCGGCGGGCCGCAGCGCCGTGTCCTCGCCGCGACCGACGTGGAACTTGCTGCGCTCCAGGTACTGCAGGTCGGGCGCGGTGTGCGCGGAAGGGAAGTACGAGGGCGTCCCCTCCACCCCGTCCCCGTCCGCACCCGTCTCCAACAGGGTCCGCGCCGCCAGTCGGCACACCGCCCGTTCCTCGTCGGGGATCACCCCCAGCCGGTTGAACAGCATGTGCAGCTGAGAGGCCCAGACCCAGGACCAGGGGGCCGGGGCCCCGGGCGGCGCCTCCTCGGCCGCGCCGGTGGCCCGCAGCGCGGCGTCGGCCTCGCGGACCCGGTCCGTCCAGCGGTGCAGCCAGGGCGCCGCGGAGCCGTCGTCGAGCCGGCGGCGCAGCTCTCGCGCACGCCGCAGCAAGGTCGAACGCTGCCCCGCGTAGACCGAGTTGACCCGCGCGTGTACGGATGCCCCGGGGAGCAACGGCACTTCGGTCACCCACCGCCATCCCGCCGCATGCCCGCGGAGCCAGCGCGCCGCGCCGAGCCGGTCCATGCCGAGTGCGTGCGCCGTGGCGTGCGCCAGGTCGGCCGCGACCGCCAGCCGCGCGGAACCGCCCCCGCCCTTCAGCTCCCGCAGGGCTTCGAGGACCACCTCCGTGGAGGCGACGAACACCTCCTCGGCGACCGGCAACGCGCGCTGCCCGCCGTAGCGTTCGACCTCGGGCAGGTACGGCACGCTGCGGACCTCCCCGTGGGCGGACGGCCAGGGACCCGGCACCGCGGGGACCTCGCGCGCGGCGCGCCCGAGCCGGTCCGCCAGCCGGGCCGCGGCCCCCGCGTCCAGATCGCGTACCCGGATCCGCAGGTGGGGGCCGTCCTCCCCGTAGCGGATGAAGAACCACCCGGTCGCCTCCCCGGCCGCCACGAGGCCGTCGAGGTGGGGCGCCGCGTCGCGCAGCAGGAACGCGTCGGTGTCCTCGGCGCTGGAGTGCAGGAACACGTGGGCGCTGTACCAGGTACCGGTACCGGTCGTCGTCATCTGGGGTCCTCGTCGTGGGGCCGGATCAAGGGAAGGGGTGGGGATGGACCGAGAGGTCCTCCAGACGCAGCGGCCGGTCCGAACGCCCCAGTCGGTACGGGACTTCCAGCAGCCGGGGCAGGCCCCGGACGCGGTGGTTGACGTGCCCGAAGGTCATCGGCAGCGAGCCCGGGACGATGGCCTTCACGCAGTGCAGCCCGAGCCGCTCGCGCAGCCCCGGCTCGCTCTGGTCCACGGCGATGACCTCCAACCCGGCCCGGGACAGCCGCTCCACGGTCGCCCCGAGCAGGACGGAGAGGTCGCCCACCGGCGCGGGCGCCCCCGGCCAGGCCTCCTCTACGCTCACGCGGGGCGTGTCCGCGTAGAGGAACGCCAGCCGGGAGGCCGCTTCCGGCAGGGTGCCCAGCCCGACGTGGTCGTCCAGGGTCGTCACCAGCTCCGGCCGGTCCAGCATCGGCCGCAGCCGTCGGGGGTCGCGCGGGCCGCCCTCGGCGAGCGAGCGGGGCCCCGACTCCACGACGTTGGTGACGACTTCGGCGACGGCGGAGCGGATGGCGGCGCGCGGATCGTGGTGGGCGCCCGCGGCCAGGAACATCCTGGGTGCCTCCGGGTGGGAGCCCTCGTAGCGGCAGACCGCGATGACGGCGGGGACGCCGAGGTCGTTCGTCGCGTCGAGCAGGACGAGCCGGTACCCGGCCAGGGCCGCCCGGTCCGCGAGCAGCGCGGTGTCCGGGTCGTCCGGTGGCGGGGAGATCCGGCGCAGGGGGGTCGCCGCGTACCACGCCATCAGGAACGCGTCGCGCTCGGCCACCTCGAACAGGCCGTAGAGCAGGGCCTCTTCGGGGCTGTTGCCGAGGCCGCAGCCGTTGGAGGACTCGTACACCACGCGCGGTCCGCGGCTCCCGGGCACGTCCCAGTACGCGACGTGCTCGGGGACGGCCCGCACGCGCCGCCGGGTGAGCGACCAGCCGTGCACCCAGTCCATCTCCAGCTCCGGTGCGTACGGGACGGTCGGCGACGCGGGGTGCCCGTGGTAGCGGGGGTCGGGCAGGCCGAGCCGCCGCGGGTCCACGGCCCGCTCGGGCCCGAGCCGCGCGAAGGAGGCCCGCAGCACGGTCCGTTTGCCGGTGGGGCGCATGCCCGCGTACCGCTCGACGCCCTCGAACAGGGCGATCCGCTCGCTGCCACCGAAGTCGAGGGACCGGCCGTACCCGCCGTCGTCCACGGCGCGTCCGTCGCTCACGAAGGCGCTGGTGAGGCAGAACGCCGAGTCCTCGGACCGCCGGAGCCGGCGCACCGGGCCGAACCGCTCGTCGAAGAGCGCCCCGCGCAGCCGGGCCGGCGCGGTCAGCGGATTGGGAGCGCGCAGGACGTACGGGTCCGGCAGCGGGCGCGGCGCCGACGGCAGCGGGGTGACGGCGTCCGGGGAGTCCGCCGGTAGCGGCCGGCACACCGGGCAGCCGCCGACGGCCCGGACGCGATGGGTGGACCAGGTGCCCCGACCCTGGTGGACGAGGTGCACCACGGCCGCCATCGGGTCCGGATCCGGTGCGCCCGCGCCGGGCTCCAACAGGCCGACCGCGAGTGCGCCCAGCGCGTCCGACAGGGCCGGGGATGGTACGCCGCCCAGCGCCAACTCCGGGCTGCGCCAGGGCACCCGGCCGCCCGCCGTGGCGAGCCGTTGGTACTCCGTACAGCTCAGGCAGGCCGGCGCGCCCGGCCGCAGTACCGGCCCGACGACGGCCAGGGCGCCGTCGAAGCGCACCGGGACGAGGGCCACGGGGTGCCCGAGCGCATGACGGCTCAGCTCCTCGGCGAGCCCGAGCGTCCAGCGCGTCAGCAGGACCACGGCCGGGCCGGACGTGAGCGCCGTCGCGGAGACCGCGTCGAGGACGGGCACCGGCGGCGCCCCGGAGGGCCCTACGGGCCGGAGCGGTGTCGGTGTCGGTGTCGGTGTCGGTGTGCGGGTGCTCATCGGTCCTCCTGCGGAGCGGGCAGCACGGTGAACCCGAACGCCGCCAGCAGCGCGGCGAGTTCCGGCCGCGACGGGGGCGCCGCGGGTGCCTCGGGGTCCGCGGCGGTGCCCGTGATCCGGCGCAGGGCCTCCTGGTGTGCCTCCTCGCGTCCGGCCAGGTCGGCCAGCCACCGGCCGGTACCGCCCGCGTCCTCCCAGTCGGCCGTCCGCACTCCGGCGGCGGCCAGCGGTGCGAGCGCGCCGTCCGGGACGAAGACGCGCGCGCCGGGCCGCCCCTCGGCGGCGGCGCAGATGCGGACGACGGCGCCGAGCGCGGCGAAGGCGGCCGCGTCACCGGGGGTCGCCTCGACGGCGTCACCGAGCGGCGGGGGCGGCGGCGCCGACCGGCCGCCGGGTGCGCAGGGACGTACGGCGGCGCGGTAGGCCTCCGCGCCCGGGGCGAGCCGGACCACCTCCAGCCGTGCGGCCACCCCGAGGCGGCCGGTCAGCGTGGCCCACCAGTGGCGCAGCTGGGGGTGGTCCGCCCATCGGTCGGCGGCCACGGCGTGCGGCTGCCCGGGCGCGGGCGCGGGCGCGGGGCGGCGACGGGCGGCGGCGCGCAGGGCCCGGCCCCGGGCGTGCCCGGGAGTGGCGCCGACGGTGAAGAGGCCCTCGCCCAGATGGAGTTCGGCCGCCCGGCAGAAGAGGTCGAGGCGGGCCAGGTCCAGCCGCGCCGCACCCCCGAGCAGCCCGGCCCCCGCCGACCCGGCGTCGGCCCCGGGCGGCGCGCAACCGGCCAGGGGCACGGGCAATTGCCGCAGGTCGGCCGGGAGCGGCTCGGGCAGCGCACCGCACCGCTCGTCGGTGAGGGCCGCCATCCGCCGGAGCGCCTCGCCCAGGGTCCCGGCCGGCGCGAGCCGCACCCGCCGGTCGGCGTCGATGCGGACGGGTCCCGGCCAGGTGCGGTAGTCGGCCCACAGGGGGCGGGCGTCCGCCAGCAGCACGGCAGGCAGCACGGGGGCCGGGACGGCGGACGGGTCGGATGGTGGCGCGTCCGGTGGCCGTTCGCCCTCGTCCTCGTCCTCGCCCTCGCCCTCGCCCTCGCGGGACGGGTCGGGCTGCCCGGCCGCCGCGCACAGCAGCCGGTGCGCCGCGGCGCCCGCGAGCAGGGGCAGGAACGCGGCGGGCGCGGCCCCGGACGGGGCCGGCCCCCGCGGCGGGTCGGTGCGGCCCAACCGGGCCTCCAGAGCCGCGGCGTCGGCGCCGACCTGCGCGGGGCTGCCCGGCGCGGTGGCGTAGCCGGTACCGCCGAGGTGCCCGACCGCGACGCACCGCTCGGGTCCGGCGCCGTGCAGGCGGAGCAGGACCCGGCCGGCGGGCAGCTCCGGATCGGCGGTGTGGTCGACGGGCAGCCCGCCGGCCACCAGCGCGCGCCCGGCGGCCCCGGCCAGTGGACCGTCCGGCGCGGCGGACACCACCTCGGCACGGGCCCGGGCGAGCGCCGCGGCCGCGGCTCCCGGACGCCCGGCACTCGCCCCGGTCCAGTCGGCGACCGGGCCACCGGGTGGAGCAGGGGCCGGCTCGGCCAGGAGGAGCCCGTGCGCGTCCAGTTGCCCGAGCAGGGTGTGCACGGAGGCGCGCAGGGTCGGACCGGCCGCCATCGAGTCGAGGAGCTCCGCCACCCTCCCCTCGCGCAGCGGTTCGGCGAGCAGCCGCCAGAGCGCGGGCAGCGCCCCGCTGCCCTCCAGGGTGAGGGTCCCGCGACGCCCGCGCAGGTGGAGGCCCGCGCGCAGCGGGGTGACGGCGACCCCGGGACGCAGCCGTCGGTCGGTGAGGGCCGCGCCGCTCACGACCGGCCTTCCACCGCGTCGACGGCCGCGCCGATCTCCGTCCGCCAGTCGCAGCCGGTCAGGGCGGGCACCGACCGGATCACCAGGTGGGCCGCCAGGTACCGCTCCAGCGGGCGGACGTCGCAGATCGCGAGGAGGCGGTAGAGGGCGTTCGTACCGGCGCGGTGCACCAGGTAGTCGGGCCGGTTCCACATCCTCCCGTCGGGGTCGGAGCGCCGCAGCAGGTGGTGGAAGTCGCTGAAGCCGGTCCGCTCCTCGTGGTTCCAGCGCAGGGCCGCGGCGGCGTCCCCGGTGGCGGCGGCCCGCGCCCGGTAGGCGTCGGGGTCGCCGTGCAGGTCGGCGCCCGCGTCGAAGCGGCTCTGCGTCAGCTGCCGGGCATCCGCCGAGTAGGTGGTCCAGGCCCGCTCCCACCCGCGGGCGCCGCCGTCGCGGATCCTGCCGACGAGGCGGGCGACGGCGTCGCCCGCGCGCTCCGCATGGCGCTCGAAGCGCTCCCGCAGCCCGCCACCGGGATCCTCGTGGAAGAGGAAGTCCTCCAGGTGGGAGACGTACGAGTAGTGGCCGCCGGCCAGGCCGCCGGGGTGGGCACCGGCGTGCGCGGCCAGGGCGACCACGGCGAGCTGGACCCGGGCGTCGGCGGTGTCGCCGTGGTCGCCAAGGAAGCGGGTGCCCGCGCGCAGCGGGTCCAGGCCGGCCCGCAGGAGGTCGTCGCGCAGGTCGGCGCCGGCGGCGCCGAGGAGGCCGCGCAGCGGGGCGTCGTCGACGGGCGCGAGGCGGACCGTGTTGTCGGGCACGATCGGTCCGTAGGGCGGGGCGATGAGTTCGGCGCGGCCGGCGGCGGACGCGTGCTCCAGCAGTTGGGCGTCGGTGAGTTCGCCGTGCGAGGGGTGGGTCCGCAGCCAGTCGCGGACCCGGCTCGCGGCGGCCGCCGCGGCGGCGTCGACCCGGGCGGCCGGGCCCTCCAGGCGGAGCCTGAGGTGGGGGCCGTGCAACCAGTGCCGTTCGACGTGGGCGGCCAGCCCGTCCGCCGCGCAGGACGCGGCGAGCGGCAGCAGCACGTCGCGCAGCAGCGGCGCCTTGACGGGGTGGTGGTAGTGGACGATCACGTCGAGGGCCGCGGCGGCGGGGGCCGCGCCGGCGGACGAGGGGTCGGCCCCGCTGGAGGGGGAGCTGCTGCGGGAGTCGCTCTCGGAGGGTCGCACCGCTCGTACGCTCGCTTCCACTGTCGTCGGGAGTCGCTTCATCGGAGCCGTCCGGACCGGTAGACCTCCAGGACGAGCTCCACCGCGCGGGCCGGTACGGTCCGCCCGCCCGGTGCGGGAAGGGCCTCTTCCAGGACCGCGCCGGCGTCTACGTGTCGGGACAACCACTTGGCCAGGCACCTCAGGTGGAGCGGGTTGCCGAGGTCCACGAGGTGCGGCTTGGGGCGGCTCAGCCGGTGCAGGAACGCGTCCGCGGCCCCCGCGCCGTCCGTCCCTCCCGCGTCCCCCGTGCCCGGCGCGACGGCGGCCGGGTGCAGGAAGAGCTGCTCCGGCAGGTCCAGCAGGGCGCGCCAACGGGCCGTGGCCGAGGCCGGCACCGGTTCGGTCCCGAGCTCGGCGCGCAGGGCGCGGACCACGTCGGGCGGCAGCAGCCAGCGGCGGCGGCGGAGCACCACGTGGCGGTGGCGCAGCCGGGGGGTGCGGGTCACCGGGCCGCCCGGTGCGGCGACGGGGTGCCGGGACACCAGCGACCCGAAGTCGACGGCGCCGTGGGGGTGGTCGGCCAGGTGGGCCCCGATGCGGCGGGGCAGCAGGACGGGGGCCAGGAAGCCCGGGTAGAGGACGTCGAGGTGTTCGCCCGTGCTCCGCAGCCGGAAGCGGACCTGGTCGCTCGCCTCGTCGTGGACGAGGTCCAGGTCGGCCTCGTCGATCGACGCCCAGCGGCGGTCGGGTCCGATCTCCCGCGGGACGAGCATCGGGTGGAGGTTGGCGTTGAAGCCGCCGACGGGCCGGATCTGCGCGGCCCGCGCACCGGGCCCGAGCCCGCGGTGGATCTGCCGCGAGACCTCGGCCCGGGCGCCCGGGTCCAGGGCGTCCAGGAACCGGCTGGTGAACCGGCCCCACCCGCCGTAGACGTGGTTCACGCAGAGCAGGCCGGGCTCGGGACCCGGGGAGCGCTGGACGAAGTACGCGTAGCTGAGCGGACGTTCGACCGCCCAGGTGGGCAGGCGCTCGCCGAGGCCCTTGACGAAGTCCGGCGACAGGACGACCTCGTGGACGCGCGCCCGGTCGTCCCCCGGCTCGCTCCCGTGGTCACCCGAGGCGTCGCCGACGGCCCGGACGGCCTGCGCCCGCAGGGCGGCGAGTTCCGCCACCCCGGTGGGGAAGGCGGCAGGGTCCTCGGGGGCGAGGGTCGCGGACCGCCCGGCGGCCTCCCAGGCCCCGGCGACCTCGCCGCCGAACTCCCACGGGTGGTGGCAGGTGCCGCCGGAGCCGTAGCGCTCGACGAAGCGGTCCCGCAGGAGGCGGCGGACGACGTGTCCGAGGTCGAACAGCTCCGCGAGGGCCGTTACTTCGCCGAGCGCCTCGTGGTCGGCGCCGTCGAGGAAGCCGTCGACGACCAGCGGGCGGGGGGCGACGACGTCCTCGGTGAGCACGCTGAGCGGGGCCGATGCGGGCGGGACGGGACCGCCGGCATCGGCGAGCACCCCCGCCCAGCTCCGGGACAGCCCGGCGAGGAGGGCGGGACGCTCGCCGGCGGGCGCGGCCCCGAACGTCGCTGTCATCCGGCCGAGTTCGAGGATCCGGTCGGCCAGCGCCGGGTCCGCCGGGTCCGCCGGGTCCGCCGGGTCCGCCGGGTCCGCCGGGTCCGCCGGGTCTCCCGGGTGGGCCGGGTGGGCCGGGTGTCCGGCGTTGGCCGGGGCCACGGGGTGCGCGGGGTGCGCGGGGATCTCGGGGTGGGCCGGGTCGACGGTGCGCAGCCAGGACGCGATCCGGTCCAGCGGGTCGGTGTCCTGCGGGGCGAACGGCACGCCCGGCACCAGCAGTCGGGCCTCGAAGAGCCGGTCGAGGAAGGCCGCGGCGGCCTCGGATCCGGCGCCGCCCGCCCCCTTCAGCGCGGCGGCCAGGAGGGCGGCCAACTCGGCCGGCCGGGCGGGGTTTTCGGCCCATTCGGTGATCAGGCGCAGCGGGACCCCGCGGATCAGCTCCACCTCGTCCTCCTCCGCCACCAGGAACCGGCCCCCGGCGAAGGAGGTCCGCTCCCGGGCGTACGCGGCCCGCAGGCCGGTGATCCGCGCGGTGCTGGTGATGCGGTGCGGGAGTGCGGCCCGCCGGTGCGGGGCGGCCAGGAGCGCGCGGGTGAGAGCGCTCGTGAGGGTGCGGTTGACCTTCACGACCGGGTGCAGGGCGTCCTCGAAGAGCGGCACGGTGCCCCAGTCGCGGGCGGCCCCGGCCCGCGTCGACGCGCCGAAGGCGTCCTCGGGCGTGGTCAACGGGCCCCAGCCCACCGCGGTGAACCACGACAGGGGGCTGGTCTTGGTACTGGCCCGCAGGGCGTAGCGCAGGGCGGTGGGCTCTTCCTTGCGCGCCCTGCGGTCGGTCGCTCCGGTGCCCGCCCGCTGGACCGCGCGCAGGAGGTCCGCGCTGGTGAGGGCGACGGCCCGGCCGAGGGCCGGTTCCCGGCACAGGGCGGCCAAGGACGCGCGCTCGCCGGCCAGGGCTCCTTCGGTGACGGCACCCAGCCCCGTGAGCACCTCGGCCCGCCGGGCCCGCAGCGCGAGCCAGGTGGCGAGCAGTGGCACCCGGGCCGGCAGGTCGCCGAGGCGCTCCAGCAGGGCGGGTCGGGGCTCGCGGCCGTTGTGCAGGGCGCGGCGCAGCGGGAGGACGACGTCGCGGTGGAAGGCGGGCGGATGGCCGTCCCGGCTGTCGTGGAGGGCGTCGGTCAGGGGCCCGGTGATCCGCAGCAGCCGGGCGTCCGTCCGGTGCAGGCGGTCGAGCGAGGCGCGGAAGGCCGCCGCGGGCGGGAGCTGGGCGGGATGGGCGAGCACGGTGGCGCGGACCAGCGCGTACGACGCGCTGCGCACCCGGTACGCGTCCGCCGCCCCCGGCTGTGGCCGTGGTGGTGGCTGCGGGTGTGACTGTTGTGGTGCGTGCGGGTGTGACGGCGGCGGTGACTGCGGGTGTGACTGCCGCTCCGACCGCGGCGGTGGTTGCGGCTGTGACCCACCCTGTGACCGTCCCATGGTGCTCCCTCCCCGTCCTGCCGGTCGTCGTGCGCGGTGGGCCCGCCCCGGTCGGCCCAGGGCCGCCCGGGGCCGCCGCGGTCCGCGCGCCTCCCGCCGTACGCGAAGTACGGCGGGAGGACGCGCGGCTGCGATGTGCGGGTGCGATGCGCGGCCGTGTCGCACCGCCGTGTCGCACGGCCGTGATGCGTGCCCGTGACGCGCGGTGTCGGTGCCCGGGATCTCGGCCCCGGCTACACCGTGGGGGTGTCGGTCTGCGGTTGGGCGCAGGAGGAGGAGCCCTGGCAGGAGGAGGAGCCCCAGGAGGCTCCGCCTTCGGGCAGCGCGACCGTGTCGCTCATCGAGGTGACGGTGAGGTCGTCGAGGTCGAGTGCCAGGTCCTGGAGTTCGAACTCGGTGGTGTGCGCGTTCGGCGTGGTGTCGGACATACGCGTCTCCCTGTGTGAGTGGCGGGGGTTCGTGTTTCCGTGTGCCGTTTGTGCGGCGGTCACCACATTGGTCCACCGTGCTCGCGAAGCACTGGAGGTGCGGTCCACGCGCGGTCGAGACGCGCTGGGGGACATACCGGTCGGGTGATCGAACGCCACAAGTCTTCGGTCTCTGTTCACCCGCCTGTGACCTGCGGCTTTCCCGACGGGTCGGCCGGCCCGTTCGAATGGGACCGTAAACAGGTCTGGACCATTTCATTCACGCCAAATCCATGTGTCGATCGCCGCGTTGGGCCCACTTTGGGCATGTGGTCTATACCTTTGGCGGTAGAGTGGGTCACCTGAAACCGGCACATATACAGCCGTGGGGGGCTATATGACCGTGCATCATCTTCCGCAGCCACCATCCGACGACGAGTTGTACTGGTACTTCGGCCCGCAGCGTCGCTGGGTCCTGATCAGCACTTCCCTCGCCTTCAGCTTCACCGCGGTGACGATGTTCACCTTCTCGCTGCGAACGCCCGCACTGTGGGCCTTCCTCGCGGTCCTCGGCCTCAACGTCGTGGCTCTGGTCCTCTCCTCCGTCAACAGCCTGCGCGCGCGCCGCCTGACCCGGCAGTCGCACGAGATCCTCGTCCAGGCCTGGCAACCCGCCGAACTGCCGTCCGTCGACCTCTACTTGCCGACCTGTGGCGAACCCCTGCCCGTCCTCGCCAACGCCTACCGCGCGGTCGCCGAGGTCGACTGGCCGGGCGCGCTCACCGTGTGGGTCCTGGACGACGGGGACCGGCCCGAGGTCGCCTCGCTGGCCGCCGCGCACGGCTACGAGTACGTGGTGCGCCCCGACCGGGGTCACCTCAAGAAGGCGGGCAACCTCAACCACGCCCTGACCCTGAGCAGCGGCGAGTTCATCGCGATCCTGGACGCCGACTTCGCGCCCCGGCCCGACTTCCTGCGCCACCTCGTCCCCTACCTGGCCGACCCCGCCGTCGGCATCGTCCAGAGCCCGCAGTGCTTCGACACCGACGAGGGCATGGGCTGGATCCAACGGGCCGCGGGCAGTGCCCAGGAGTGGTTCTTCCGCTGGATCCAGCCGTCCCGGGACGCCAGCGACGCCGCCATCTGTTGCGGCAGCAACGCCGTCTACCGGCGCCGGGCGATCGATCTGGCCGGGGGGTTCGCCCGGCTCGACCACAGCGAGGACCTCTACACCGGACTCGCCCTGTACGAACAGGGTTTCCGCACCCTGTACGTGCCCGTCCTGGTCGCCAAGGGCACGTCGCCCGACGAGGCCACCGCCTTCATCAACCAGCAGTACCGGTGGGCGATGGGCAACCTGCACCTGATCGGCACCCCGGTGCTGGGACGGATGCGCGCGCCCTGGCGGATGCGGCTGTGCTTCTACGAGGGCGTCGTCGGCTATCTGACGACGGTGGTGAACACCTTCGCCGCGCCGCTGCCGCCGCTGGTGATGATGTTCTGGTACCCGGACCACATCCGGCCCTGGCACGTCCTGCCGCTCCTCGCCCCGCTGTGGCTCTGGCACGTGCTGCTGCCGCGCATCAGCCGGACCCGCTGGCGGGTGGAGGTGATCCGCGCGAACGTCCTGACGAGCGTGGCCGCCGCGGTGGCGTTCGTGCACACCTTGCGCGGCCGCAGCGCCGCGTGGGTGCCCACCGGTGTGCGCGGCCCGAAGGCCTCGGGCGGGATGGCCCGGCGCGTGGTGGCCGTCTCGCTGGTGTGGCTGGTGCTCTCCAACGGCGCGGCCGCCACCGGCCTCGCCCTCGCCGTGGCCCGCAACGGCTGGGAGCCCAACTGGGGCATGCTGCTCTACCTGTTGGTGCAGTGCCAGATCAACGTCCCGCTGATCCGGGACCTGATGACCGAACTGCGCGGGGCAACGGAGCCCCGGAGCACGGCCGGTGACACCGGTTGGCTGCGCGCCCGACTGCGGACCGCCCTGCGGTCCGGCACCGGCATGCGGCCCCGTCGCTGGCCCGAGACCCTGGCCGCCTCCGCGGCCCTCCTGCTCATCGGCCTGCTGGCATCCGGGTGGGTCAACCCGATGCTTCCCTGGCTGAGTTGAAAGGCTTCGTCACCATGCCCTTCCCCGTGACTCCCGGCTTCCGTCGGAAGCACAGCACCACCCCGGCCCCGCGGCCGTCCGCCGCGGCGTCCGGGCCGCCGGCCGAGGCGGGCGGCGCGCCCGCGCGGGCCGGCTCCGGCGGCGAATCCGGACCCAGTCCGCACCGGTCCGCGTTCCGGCCCGACATCGAGGGCCTGCGCGCGGTGGCCGTCCTCGCCGTCCTCGCCTTCCACGCCGGGATCCCCGGGCTGGCGGGCGGGTTCGTCGGGGTCGACGTCTTCTTCGTCATCTCCGGCTACCTGATCACCGGCCTGCTGGTCCGCGAGGCGATCACCACCGGCCGGATCCGGCTCGGGGACTTCTTCTCCCGGCGGGCCCGGCGACTGCTGCCGTCGGCCGCCGTCGTGCTCGGCGCGGTGGCGGTGGCCGGCGCCTGGTTGACCGTACCGCTGCGGCGCGCGGTGCTGGAGTACGACGTCGTCGCGGCGGCCGTGTCCGTCGCCAACTGGCGGTTCGTCTCGCAGCAGACCGACTACCTCGCCGCGAGCCACGACCAGAGCCCGCTCCTGCACTTCTGGTCCCTGGCCGTCGAGGAGCAGTTCTACCTCTTCTGGGCCCCGCTGATGGCGGTGATCGCCCTCTGCACGGCCCGCGCGGTCCGCCGCGGCCGGGTCGTGCGCGCCGTCGTGGCGCTCGCCACCCTGCTGCTGGCCCTCGGTTCCTTCACGCTGTCCCTGCGCTGGACGGACCACTCGGTCTCGCTCGCGTACCTCGGCACCCCCTCGCGGGTCTGGCAGTTCGCCACCGGTGCGCTGTTGGCGCTGCTGCCCTGGCACCTGCTGCGCGGTCCGCGTCCGCTGTGGTTGCTGTGCGGCTGGGCCGGCGCCGTGGCGATCGGCTGGTGCGTGCTGTCGTACGACGCGACGACCCCGTACCCCGGCTTCGCCGCGCTCGTCCCGACCCTGGGCGCCGCCGCCGTCATCCTCGCCGCGATCCCCGGCCGGGGCGAGCGCAACGTCGAGGGCGCCTACGGCGTCGGGCGGCTGCTCGCGGGCCGCGCGCCCCGTGCGGTCGGGCGGCTCTCCTACAACCTCTACCTGTGGCACTGGCCCGTGCTCGTCTTCGCCGAAGCCGCCCTGGGCACCCTCGGCTGGCCCGCCAAGGTGGCGCTGACCCTTGCCGCCGTACTGCCCGCCCTCGCCGCCATGCGCTGGGTGGAGCGTCCGCTGCGCCGCAGTCGCACCGTCTCCGAACTGCCGCGCCGCGGCCTGTCGGTGGGCGTCGCGGCCATCGTCATGCCGGTCGTCCTCGCGCTGGTGGTCGGCACCACCACGCTGCGCCTGCTGGGCCCGGCCACCCCCGTCGACCTCCAGGGGCTCCCGCCGGGCGCGGCCACCGGCCCCACGCTGCTCGCCCGCGGCCCGGCGGCGCCTCCGCTCGACGGCCCGGTGGTGCCCGGTCCCGTCCAGGCGGGCAAGGACTTCCCGCCGGACGGCAACTGCGAGGTGGACCCGGAGGTCACCCGCAGTCCGGACTGCCTGTTCGGCGCGGTCGACAGCCCGGACCGGATCGTGCTGCTCGGCGATTCGCACGCCGGTCAGTGGTTCTCGCCGATGCTCGCACTGGCCTCGCAACGCGGCTGGGCGCTCCAGGAGTTGGTCAAGCAGGGCTGCCCGCTCGCGAAGCTCGCCGTGGACAACCCGCAGCTCGGCCGCGCCTACCGCGAGTGCGACACCTGGCGGGCGGACGCGCTGGACCGGCTGGCCAAGCAGCCCAAGCCCCGCCTCGTCGTGATCTCCTCGCTGGCCCGCTACACCAACGATCCCGCCCTGTTGGTCGCGGCGTGGGAGGAGACGCTGAAGCCCCTGCGGGCCCTCGGCGTGCCGATCGTCTACATCGAGGACACGCCCGTACCCGGCAAGGACGTCCCGGCGTGCCTCTCGGGCGCCGGCTCCTCCCCGGAGTCCTGCGCCTTCAGTCGGGCGGCCGCCGCGCAGCCCGACGTGCTGGCCCGGCGGATCGCCTCGGGCGCGCTGCCCGGCGTACGGAGCATCAGCGTGAACCCGGTCCTGTGCCCGGGCACCGGCGCGACCTGCCCGGCGGTGCTGGACCGGATCCTGCTCTACCGGGACGACTCCCACATCACCAACGTGGCGGCCGTCGTCCTGACGGCCCGCCTGGAGCGCCTGTTGACCGACGCCGGTGCGCTGGCGACCGCTGGAGCCGCGACCGGCGGCGGGACGCCGAGCGCGGCCGCACCGCCGACCGCCGACGGGTGGCGGGAGCTGCTGCGGGACGACTTCGACGGGCCGGTGGGCAGCCGTCCCTCCGGCGCCAACTGGCAGTACGACCTGGGCACCTGCTACCCGGGCTGCCCGGCCCCGCAGTGGGGCACCGGTGAGATCGAGACGATGACCGACTCGACCGACAACGTCCGCCTCGACGGGAAGGGCGCGCTGGAGATCGTCCCCACCCGCAAGGACGGACAGTGGAGTTCGGGCCGGATCGAGACCCGGCGCGCCGACTTCGCCCCGCCGCCCGGCGGGGTGTTGCGGATCGAGGCGTCGATCGCCCTGCCGGACGTGACGGGAGCGAAGGCGGCGGGCTACTGGCCGGCCTTCTGGACCCTCGGCGCACCGCTGCGCAACGGGTACACCGGCTGGCCGTCCGTCGGTGAGCTGGACGTCATGGAGAACGTCAACGGACGGGACGCCGTCTTCGCCACCATGCACTGCGGGATCCTCGGCGGCGGGCCGTGCAAGGAGCCCGCGGGCCTGACGTCCGGACCGCAGCCCTGCCCGGACTGCCGTACGGCGTTCCACTCCTACGCCGTCGAGGTCGACCTCACGCCCGGTGCGCAGGAGGTGCGTTGGTCGCTCGACGGCCGGGTGCACCACCGGGTGCGCGCGGACCAGATGGACCCGGCGACCTGGAAGCAGGCCGTGGACCACGGGGTGTTCCTCATCCTGAACGTGGCGATCGGCGGCAACCTCCCTCTGGCGGACGGTGCGACGGCGGGCCCGGCCACCGAACCGGGCCATCCGATGCGGGTCGACCGCGTCACCGTCTCGACCAAGGACGGGGCGGCCAAGGACGGTGCGGTGAAGCCTTCCTGACGTCGTGGTGAAGTCTTCCTGACGCCGTGACGAAGGGGGCCGGGCACGTTCGCCCGGCCCCTTTCGGCTGCTCGGGGAAGGGGTGTCGAAAGACTGGTAGGAAACTTTCCTGTTCGATAGCATTCCCGGCGGCGGCTCGGCGCGGCGCCCCCTGACAGGGGCGTGACGCGCTCAGAGAGAGTTCTGACCCGGCCGCCGTTGCGCCGCCCCCTGCCCGCGGCCGGGCCGGTGGGTGGCGCTTCGCAACGGTGCCCAGCTCTCACTCCCCCCTCAGTGCAGGAGTCCCCAAGGATGCGCCTGAACGCTTCAGTACCCGCGCCCGCCCGGCGCGGCACGGTGACCCTGGTCGCCGTCGTCCTCCTCCTCGTCGGAGGCCTGTTGTTCGCCCTGCCCGAACGGGCCGGGGCCGCCGCCGACTCCCTCATCTCGCGTGGCAAGCCCGCCACCGCCTCCTCCTCCGAAACCTCCGCCTTCGGCCCCGAGAAGGCCTTCGACGGCGATCCGGCGACCCGCTGGGCGAGCGCCGAGGGCAAGGATCCCCAGTGGATCCGCGTCGACCTCGGCGCCAACGCCACCGTGACCCGCGTGTCCGTGACGTGGGAGGCCGCCTACGCCAAGGTCTACCGGGTGGAGATATCCGCCGACGGCAGCACCTGGACCCGCCTCGCCAACGAGACCGCGGGCAACGGCGGTACCGACGACTGGACCGGCCTCGCCGGCAAGGGCCGCTACCTGCGCGTCTACGGGACCGCGCGCGGCACCTCGTACGGCTACTCGCTCCACGAGGTCGAGGTGTACGGCACCGTCGACGGCGGCACCCCGCCCACCGGCGCCTTCACCGTGGTCGCCGCCGGTGACATCGCCGCCCAGTGCACCGCCTCCGACAGCTCCTGCGCCCACCCCAAGACGGCCGCCCTGGCCCGCCAGATCGACCCGAAGTTCTACCTGACGATGGGCGACAACCAGTACGACGACGCCCGGCTCCAGGACTACAAGGCCTACTACGACAAGAGTTGGGGCGCCTTCAAGGACAAGACGCACCCGATCCCCGGCAACCACGAGACCTACGACCCGGCCGGGTCCCTCGCCGGCTACAAGGCGTACTTCGGGTCCATCGCCTACCCCCAGGGCAAGACCTACTACAGCTTCGACGAGGGCAACTGGCACTTCGTCGCCCTCGACTCCAACGCCTTCGACCAGAAGGCCCAGATCGACTGGCTGAAGGCCGACCTCGCCAAGAACGGCAAGCAGTGCGTCGCCGCCTACTTCCACCACCCGCTGTACTCCTCGGGTGGTCACGGCAACGATCCCGTCAGCAAGCCGGTCTGGAACATCCTCTACGCGGCCAAGGCCGACCTGGTCCTCAACGGCCACGACCACCACTACGAGCGCTTCGCCCCGCAGGACCCGAACGGCAAGGCCGCGCCCGACGGCATCGTCGAGATCGTCGGCGGCATGGGCGGCGCCGAGCCGTACCCCATCGAGAACATCCAGCCCAACAGCCAGAAGCGGATCAGCGGCCAGTACGGCGTGCTGAAGCTCGACTTCACGGACTCCGGCTACAGCTTCAGCTACGTCGGAACCGACGGCAAGGCCAAGGACACCAGCCCGAAGTACACCTGCCACTGATGTACCTGGCGACCACAGGCCGCCCGGACACGTCGGCCCGACCCCGCACCGGCGGGGCGGGTCGGCGGGTCCCGGGCACCGTCCTGGCACTCGGCGCGGTCAGCCTCGTCACCGACATCTCCTCCGAGATGGTCACGGCGGTGCTCCCGCTCTACCTGGTCCTCGGACTGGGTCTCTCCCCCCTCCAATTCGGCTTCCTGGACGGCCTCTTCAACGGAGCGACCGCCTTCGTACGGCTCCTCGGCGGTCACGCCGCCGACCGCGGCCACCGGCACAAACACGTCGCCGGGATCGGCTACGCGCTCTCCGCCTGCTCCCGCCTCGGCCTGCTGCTCGCCGGCGGCGCCACCGCCGGGATCGCGGCCGCCCTCGCCACCGACCGCGTCGGCAAGGGCATCCGGACGGCGCCCCGCGACGCGCTCATCACCCTGAGCAGCCCGCCCGACGCGCTGGGCCGCTCCTTCGGCGTCCACCGGGCCATGGACACCACCGGCGCCCTGCTCGGCCCGCTCGCCGCCTTCGCCCTGCTGTGGGCGACGGCCGGCGCCTACGACGCCGTGTTCGTGGTCAGTTTCTGCGTCGGCCTGTTGGGGGTGCTGCTCCTCGTCCTGTACGTGCCCGGACACCACCCGGCGCCCGGGCCGAGCGCGCCCCCGGCACCCCGCAAGGGAGCGACCTTCGCGGCGCTGCGCGACCCCGCCTTCCGGCGCATCCTCGCGGCCACCGCGCTGCTGGGCACCGCCACCGTCGGCGACGCCTTCGTCTACCTCCTGCTCCAGCAGCGCCTGGACCTGCCCGTGGGCTGGTTCCCGCTGCTCCCGCTCGGCGGGGCCGCCGCCTACCTCCTGCTCGCCGTCCCGGCGGGCCGGATCGCGGACCGGGTCGGCCGCAGGCTCCCCTTCCTGTACGGCCACCTCGCCCTGCTCTGCGTCTACGCCGCCCTGCTCCTGCCCACCGGCGACGCCCCGGCCCTGCTCCTGCTGCTGCCCGTCCTCGCGCTGCTCGGCGCCTTCTACGCCACCACCGACGGCGTGCTGATGGCCCTCACCGGACCCGTCCTGCCCGTCGACGGCACGGCGCGGGGACTCGCCCTGCTCCAGAGCGGCCAGGCCCTCGCCCGGATGCTGGCCGGAGTGGGCTTCGGCGCCCTGTGGACGGTGTGGGGCCAGGGTCCCGCGCTGTGGGCCGCGCTCTCGCTCCTGTGCGTCGCGCTCGCCGGCGGTTGGCTGCTGGTGCCGCGCACCACCCCGTCCCACCCCGAGAGGCGAACCGCATGACCGACCGCACCGGGTCCGGCCGACCCCCCACGTCGCTGGGCCCCCGGGCCCGCATCGCCGTCGTGGTGAGCGCCGCGCTGCTGCTCGCGGGCGGCGCCACCGGTTACGTCCTGCACGCCGGGGCCCGCCCGACGGCCCGGGCGGCCGCCGCGGACGCCTCCTTCACCCTGGCCGGCCCCGCCCTGTACTTCCGCGACCCCACCACCGGCCGCGTCGCCCACCGTCCGCTCTCCGGGGACGCCGACGCGCGCGTCGCCGGAGGGCCCTCGTGCGACCGGTTCTACGCCGCCGCGGACACCGCGCTGTGCCTGCGCGCCGAACCGGGGGTCCTGCCCAAGACGTACGCGATCGTCCTCGACCGACAGCTGCGCGAGGTCCGCCGGGTCACGGTGCCGGGCGTCCCCAACCGGGCCCGGGTCTCGGCTTCGGGGCGGATGCTGTCCTGGACGGTCTTCGCGAGCGGGGACTCGTACGCCACCAGCGCCTTCTCCACCCGGACCGCCATCCTCGATCTGCGCACCGGATACCTGGTGACCTCCATGGAGCAGATCCCCCTCACCCTCGACGGCGCCCGCTACCACGCGCCCGACGTGAACTACTGGGGGGTGACCTTCGCCCGCGACGACAACCGCTTCTACGCGACCGTCTCCAGCAAGGGCCGGACCCACCTGGTCGAGGGGAACATGGGGGAGTGGTCCGCGCGCGTACTGCGGGAGAACGCCGAATGCCCCTCGCTCTCGCCCGACAACACCAGGATCGCCTTCAAGAAGAAGGTCTCCGACGATCCGGCCGCACCCTGGAGGTTGTACGTCCTCGACCTGAAGTCGATGCAGGAGACCCCGCTCGCCGAGACGCGCAGCGTCGACGACCAGGCCGCCTGGCTGGACGACGGCACGCTCGCCTACGCCCTGCCGGGGGCGGACGGCAGGGCGAGCGACATCTGGACCGTGCCCGCGGACGGCACCGGAACCCCTCGGCTCACCACGCCCAACGGCTCGTCACCGGCGGCGCTGCGCTGATCGGCCCCCCTTCCGGGGGCCGTGAGGGGCGTCTAGATTGGGCCGGTCCGCTTCGCCCTCGTACGAGGGTCCGCCCGACCGAGGAACGAGCCCTGGCCTTGCACCCCGATGACGAGCCGGTCCTCAAGCGCAGCAAGTGGGGCACGAACCACTACTACGTCAACCCGCACAACCCCATCGGGCTGGCCCTGATCGTCATCGGCCTGCTCTTCACCGCGACGATGCTGATCCTCATGGCCAACCACGCGGGCCCGTGGGCGCCGCATCCCGCACCGGCGCCCACGACCTCGCCCGCCTACGACGACATCGCGCCGTTCGCCCCCAGCACGACCGGGCCGTCCCCCTCGCCCTCCGGCAGCCCGTCGGCGACCTGAGCCCGGGCCGTCAGCTGGCGGAACCCGCCGCCGAACCCGTCGCGAGGTCCGTGCCCCAGCGCGCGATCGCGGCGGGCAGGTCGAGCGCGCCGGAGCGCAGGTCGGAGTCGGCGCCGGGCCAGTCCTCGCGCGGGACGCGCCACATCAGCTCGAACTCGTTGCCGTCCGGGTCCTTGGCGTAGAAGGACTTCGAGACCAGGTGGTCGGTCGCGCCGACGAGCGCTCCGAGCGCGCCGAGCTTCTCGCCCAGCTCCCGCAGCTCGCCGAGGGTGCCGACCTCCCAGGCCAGGTGGTAGAGCCCGACCCGGCCCTGCTCGGGTCCCGGGGCGTCGGCGCCGATCGCGAACAGCCCGAGATCGTGGTCGTTGAGGCTGCCCGGCGCACTCAGGAAGGCGGCGCGGCCGGGGATCAGGTGGTCGACCTGGAAGCCGAAGACGTCGCGGTAGAACGCGACGGACCGCTCGACCTCGCGGATCCAGAGCACGGCGTGGTTCAGACGGCGGACAGACATGGCGACGGACTCCCGGATGACTCGAAGGACCTGACTCGAAGGACCCGACTCGACGGAGATGGCTCGAAAGGTCCGGCTCGATGTGTACGGTCACCAGCATACAGTTCAAATTCGAACTACCGAGTCGGCAGTCGGATCGGTTTCCGCGTCACCCCTTGCCCCCGGGGGTGAGGCCAGGGGCAAGGCCGGGGGCGACGGTGAAGGAGATCCGCTCCATGAGCGGCCGGCGCCTGGTGTTCTGGAAGGCCGCGATCCGCCACTCGCCGCCCTCGCGCACGAGGGTGTACGTCTGGACCTTGCCGAGCTTGGTCGGGCGTCCGCCCTTGTAGGTGTCGCCCCTGCTGTTCACCACGGCCGCGTCGGGCCCGTAGAAGCGGACGTCGAGGATCTCGTCCGCCAGGCGGGTGCCCTTGAGGAAGCCCGCGAAGAGGGTGCGGTGGCTCTCGGTGATGTCGCGCCGCCCCCGGTAGAAGGTGCCCACGTAGGTGGTGTAAGTGGCGTCCTCGGTGAAGAGCGCGCCGTAGGCGTCGGCGTCGTGGCGTGCCCAGGCGTCGACGAGGCGGGTGAGCAGGGCCCGGACGGCGATCGTGGGCTCGCTGGTGGACTGCATGACGGATCACTCCCCATTGGTTAGGGTGGCATTGATGCTGCATCGATGCAGTATCTGCATGCGTGCAGATATAAAGGTAGGAGGCGACCCCGAAGATGGCAACACCCAGCGGCGGCGAACCGCACGTGGTCTTCCGGCAGTACCTGGACGCGGTGGGCCTCCAGGGGCTGGCGAGCGCCGAGGCGGCCGGCCTGCACACCTCGGAGTGGTACGCCCTGAGCCTCATCACCCTGGAAGGGAGCCTGTCCTCCGGCGAACTCTCCGCGCGCACCGGGCTGACCACCGGGGCGACGACCCGCCTCATCGACCGGCTCGAACGGGCCGGTTACGCCCGCCGCGCCGCCGATCCGGCCGACCGGCGCCGGGTCATCGTGGAAGCCGTACCCGACGCACTCGACCGCATCGAAGGCGCCATCGACCCGGCCCGTCGACGCGTCGCCGAGGTGATCGACAGCTATGCGCCCGAGCAACAGGCTCTGCTCTTCGACTACTTCGCGCGCGCCGCTCCCGCGTTCCGCGCGGCCACGGAGGAGATCCGCGCCGCCACCGCACCGCGGCGAGCCAAGTCCCGTCCGCCGAAGGGGGAGTGACGACGACTCCCATGGATGACCTTGACCCCAAGGCCACTTGAGGTCATACGGTCGGACCACACGACCAGCACTGCCGACAGGAGACGCGCCATGACCCCCGCCACCCCGGTGAACCCGCCCGCCCCGGAGGCGCCCGCGGCCCCCGACCGCGCACTCGTGCTCGGCCCCGGCGGCCTGGTCGGCACGGCGTGGACGGCAGGACTGGCCGCCGGGCTGCGCCGGGCGGGCGTGGAGCTCGGCGAGGCCGACCTGATCGTCGGCACATCGGCGGGGGCGATCGTCGGAGCGCTCCTCGCCACCGACCAGGACCTCGACCGGCTCGCCGTGCCGCCGCGTCCGCCGGGCACCCCGGCCCAGCGGCCCGTGGTGGATCCCGCCGTGCTCGGGGCGGTGTTCGCCGTCCTCGGTGAACCCGGCCTGGAGCCCGAGGAGGCCCGTCGCCGCGTCGGTCGGATCGCCCTGGCGCACGGCGACGCGGAGGCCGAACGGGCGCTGCTCGCGTCGCGGCGCGCCCTGATCGGGGCGGACGCGTGGCCCGCGCGCCGACTGCTCATCACCGCGGTGGACGCGGGCTCGGGAGAGCCCGTGGTGTGGGACCGGACCAGTGGCGTGCCCCTGGTCCACGCGGTGGCCGCGAGCAGCTCCTTCCCCGGAGCGGAGCCGCCGGTGACCGTTTCGGGGCGGCGGTACATGGACGGCGCGCTGCGGTCGGGGGCCAACGTCGACCTCGCGGCCGACGCCCGCACGCTGATCGTGGTCGACCCGATGGCACACCGCTCCCCGCGCGAGCCGCTGGCGCACCAGACGGCCGCCGCGGGCGCGCGGACCGTCGTGGCCATCGGCCCGGACCCCGACGCGGCGCGCGCCTTCGGCCCCGATCTGGGCGAACGGACGAAGTGGATCCCGGCCTACCGCGCCGGCCTCGCCCAGGCGGCCGCCGAGGCCCACCGACTGCGCACCACGTGGCGCCCGGCGGCAGCCGATCGGTGACGCGGTGCCCCCGCCCCTCGGCCCGGCGACCCACTGCCCAGCGTCGACCGTGCGTCAGCCGGTCACCACGGGCACACCGCCCGGCCGCCCGGCGAGCAACGAAGCCACATGGTCCGCACACCGGATGGCCGCCGCGGCCATGGCACCCCGTGGACCGGCACGCCCGGGGTGGGGCCCCGTTCGGTGAGCGCCGGGCCGGAGCCGTCAGAGGCGTGTCGCGGTCCGGACGAGGTCGGCTACGGCTCTGGAGCGGCTGTGCGGTGGCCAGGCGATCACGGTGGTGACGTTCGGCGCGTCCAGCACGGGCACGGCGGCGAGGTCGCTGGGGAGTTGGGCTCGGCACGACTCCGGTGACACCGCGCACGCCCGACCGAGGGCGACGAGCTGGAGCAACTGTGCGTGGTCGCGGACCTGCGGGCCGGGCCCGGGCGGGTAGGTGCCGTCGGGGTCGGGCCAGCGGGGCAGCGGCAAGTCCGGCAGCCCGGTGATGTCGGCCATGTGGACGTGGGCCCGGACCGTGAGCGGATGTCCGGCCGGCAGGACCGCCACCTGACCCTCCGTGCCCAGCTCTTCGGTGTGGAACCCGGCCGTCGAGTCGAACGGCCGGTGCAGCAGCGCCACGTCGGCCCGGCCCTCGCGCAGGAGTCGTGCCTGCTCGGCCGGGCCGCACAGGATGACGTCGACGGGGACCGCGCCGGGTTCGGCGGCGTACGCGTCGAGCAGTTTCGCCAGCAGTTCGCGGGACGCGCTGGCCTTCGTGACCAGGACCAGGCCGGGACGGCCGGTCGTGGAAAGGGCGGCGCGGCGCGTCCTGCGCTCGGCGGCGTCGACCGCGTCGAGGGCCGCCCGGCCCTCGACCAACAGCACCGAGCCGGCCACGGTCAGCGTGACGGTGCGGCTGGTTCGATCCAACAGCGTCGCTCCGAGCCGGCGTTCGAGTTGCTGGATGGCCCGTGACAGGGGCGGCTGCGCGATCCCGAGTCGCTGCGCCGCACGCCCGAAGTGCAGCTCTTCGGCGACGGCGACGAAATACCGCAGTTCCCGGGTCTCCATGCGGCCACGCTACCCCAGATCAATACCCTGTCGGTATCGTTGCCCACCGGATCGGTCTTGGACCCCCGGCCGGGTCCAGGGGCAGCATGATCCCCATGAGCGAACGAACGATTGCGCTGATCACCGGTGCGAACAAGGGAATTGGCCATGAGATCGCCGTGGGCCTGGGCGCCCTCGGCTGGAGCATCGGCGTCGGCGCCCGAGACGATCGGCGCCGTGAAGCGGCGGTGGAGCAACTGCGCGCGGTGGGCGTCGACGCGTTCGGCGTAGCGCTGGACGTGACCGACGACGCGAGCGTGAGCGCCGCCGCGCGGCTCATCGAGGAACGGGCGGGGCGCCTCGACGTGCTGGTCAACAACGCCGGAATCAGCGGCGAGATGCCGCAGGAGCCCACCCGGGTCGACCCCGCCACCATCCGGACGGTCGTGGAGACCAACGTGATCGGCGTCGTCCGCGTCACCAACGCGATGCTGCCCCTGCTGCGCCGCTCCGCCTCGCCGCGGATCGTCAACATGTCCAGCAGCCTCGGCTCCCTCACCCGGCAGTCAGGAACCGCCGCTGAGCCGAACGCGGGTCCGGTGATCGCGGCGTACGCGCCGTCGAAGACCTTCCTGAACGCCGTCACGCTGCAGTACGCCCGGGAGCTGAGCGGCACGAACATCCTGATCAACATGGGCTGCCCCGGCTACGTCGCGACCGACCTCAACGGCTTCCACGGCGTGCGCACCCCCGAACAGGGCGCGGCGATCGCCATCAAGCTGGCGACCCTGCCCGACGACGGCCCGACCGGCACGTTCTTCGAGGACGCCGGCGTAGTGCCCTGGTGACGTGCCCGAGGCCCTCCTGCGCCCGGACCGCGGCCGTGGCGTCCAACGGCGCCATGTCGTCCGGGACCGCCGGTCTCGCGCGGATGAACGGTTGCCTCCGGCGGCCCCAGCCCCAGCCCCGGGCCGACGCGGAGTCAAGGCTCCCCTTCTTATACGAGCGGGGGGTTGAGGCGGGCGAAGCCCTCCTGGCGCTGGTACGGGAAGTACGGGTAGGGGGCCGTGCGGCTGCTCGCCGCGTCGAGCTTCGCCATCTGCTCGGCGGTGAGGGTCCAGCCCACGGCGCCGAGGTTCTGGCGCAGTTGCTCCTCGTTGCGGGCGCCGATGATGACGGAGGACACCGTCGGGCGCTGGAGCAGCCACCGCAGGGCTATCTGCGGTACCGCCCTGCCGGTCTCCTGGGCGATCTCGTCCAGGGCGTCGACCACGCGGTAGAGGTGTTCGTCCTCGACCGGAGGGCCGTAGTCGGCGGTGTCGTGCAGCCTGCTGCCCGCGGGCAGCGGCCGCCCCCGGCGGATCTTCCCGGTCAGCCTGCCCCAGCCGAGCGGGCTCCAGACGATGCCGCCCAGGCCCTGGTCCATGCCGAGCGGCATCAGCTCCCACTCGTAGTCACGGCCGAGGAGGGAGTAGTAGACCTGGTGGGCGACGTAGCGCTGCCGGCCGAGCCGATCGGCGGCGGCGAGGGACTTCATCGCCTGCCAGCCGGAGAAGTTGGAGATGCCGAGGTAGCGGATCTTTCCGGCCCGCACCAGGTCGTCCAGGGTGGACAGCACCTCCTCGACCGGTGTTCCGGCGTCGAAGGCGTGCAGCTGGAAGAGGTCGATGTGGTCGGTGTCGAGGCGCCGCAGGGCGTTCTCCACGGCCGTGATCAGGCGGGAGCGGGAGGTGCCGGCGTCGTGCGGGCCGTCTCCCATGGGCAGGCCGGCCTTGGTCGAGATGAGCACCTGGTCCCGGCGGCCCTTGAGCGCGGCCCCGAGCACCTCCTCCGAGGCGCCGCCGGAGTACACGTCGGCGGTGTCGAACATCGTGATCCCGGCGTCGACGCAGATGTCGACGAGGCGGCGCGCCTCCGCCACTCCCGTGGTGCCCCAGGATCCGAAGAGCGGTCCTTGTCCGCCGAAGGTGCCCGCGCCGAAGCTCAGCGCCGGAACGTGCAGCCCGGACGTGCCCAGTCGCCTGTACTCCATGACGTGTCTCCCCTCGTCCACGAATCCAGCTAATGGGTCCGCGGTTCCGTTAATATGGCGCCAGCGTAGCAAGTCGTTGCGACTAATGGAACAGGAGTCCCGTTATGGAGTCTGAGGAATCGCTGGCGCCCGGGGCCGAGCCGGGATCCGGACCCGGAGTCGGCCCCGGCGCCGGGGGGATCCGGCCCGGGGGCCGTACGGCGCGGGTGCGGGCGGCCGTGCTCCAGGCGGCCGGGGACGTGCTGGCCGAGCAGGGGTTCGCCCACCTGGACCTCACCGACGTCGCACGCCGCGCGGAGGTCGGGAAGACGACCGTCTACCGCCGCTGGGGCACGGTCACCGGCCTCGTCGCCGACCTCCTGCTGGACATGGCGCAGCAGTCCGTGGCCCGCACGGAGACGGGCACCCTGCTCGGCGACCTGACGGCCAACGCCCGGCTGGTGCAGCGCACGTTGACCGATCCCCGACAGGGCGCCCTGTTCAAGGCGGTGATCGCGGCCGCCACCTGCGACCCGAGCGCGGCCCGTGCCCTGTACGAGTTCTACGCCGTCCGGGTCGCGGAGTGGGCGCCGTGCGTCGAAGCGGCCGCCGCCCGCGGCGAGGTGCCCGACGGCACCGACCCCCACGAGGTGATCCGCGCCGCGTCCGCCCCGTTGTACTACCGGCTGCTGACCACGGCCCTGCCCCTCGACGAGGCCGCCGCCGACCGCGCGGCGACGGCCGCGACGGTGGCCGCCCGCGCGGGGGCGTACGTACGGCCCGCATGACGGTCGGGCCGGCCAGGGGGTGTCCGGGGCGACATCATGAAGACGCGTTCCGCCCACGCTTCCCGCGCGGGCGTCGACCTGGGCCGGAAACCGTGTGCCGAGGGCCGGGCGGGCACCGCCACCGGCGCGCCGTCCAGCGGCCATGTGGGGGATCGCCCCGGACCCCGGTGGCCGCGCACCGCGCGGTCCTGGCCGGATCCGGCCAGGCGCCCCGGAACGCATCGCGCAAGATCCCTCGGCGCGTGTCACCCGTGGCTTACGATCTCGGCGGACATTGCCCCGGCGGCGCGGGTCCCGTCCCGCGCCCACCGCCCGCCCCGCATCCGTGGAGGTCAACCGTGTTCCGGACGGCCAGAGGAAACCGCAGTCGCCCCAGCAGCCGCCGCCTGCGGGCAGTGGCCGCAGCCACCGCGACGGGCGCGTTCCTGCTCGCCGGGTGCTCCTCCAGCGGCGACGGCCCGGGGGAGGCGGCCGGTGGGGTGCCCGTCGTCGAGAAGGGCAAGCTGACCACCTGCACGCACCTGCCCTACCCGCCGTTCCAGTTCGAGAAGGACGGCAAGGTCGTCGGCTTCGACGTGGCCCTGGTCGACCTGGTGGCGAGCCGGCTGGAGGTCGAGCAGAAGATCCTCGACACGCCCTTCGAGAACTTCAAGACCGGTGCCTTCCTCAACTCCGGCGAGTGCGACCTCGCGGCCGCCGGCATGACGATCACCGACGAGCGCAAGAAGAACGTCGACTTCTCCGTCCCCTACTTCGACGCCACCCAGGCGCTGCTCGCCACCAAGAAGAGCGGTGTCACCTCGCTCGCCGACCTGAAGGCGAAGGGGAAGAAGTTGGGCGCGCAGGCCGAGACCACCGGCGAGAGCTATGCCAAGGCCCAGGGCTTCGACCCCGTCGCCTTCGAGAGCTCGGACGCGGTGCTGAACGGACTGCGCACCGGGCAGGTCGACGCGGTCGTCATCGACTACCCGGTGGTCCAGGGCTGGCTCAAGGACCCCAAGAACGCGGCCGAGTTCGTCCTCGGGCAGAACATCCAGACCGGTGAGCAGTACGGCTTCTCGGTGAAGAAGGGCAACTCCGCCCTCGTGGCCGCGATCGACAAGGCGATCACCGACGCCAAGGCCGACGGCACCTACAAGAAGATCTACGAGCAGTGGATCGGCCCGTTGCCCCAGGCCACGCAGTGACCTCGCGGCTGAGCCGCCGCCAGCGCCGCCGGGTGTCGCAGGGCGTCCAGTACGCGCTGTTCGTGGCGGTGCTGGCCCTCATCGCCTCCTACGCGGACTGGGGCCGGTTGCAGAACCAGTTCGCGCAGAAGGACCTGGCCCTGCGGCTCTTCCCGGAGATCATCACCACGGCGCTGCGCAACACCGTGGTGTACACACTCTCCGGGTTCCTCCTGGGCCTGGTGCTCGGCCTGGTCATCGCCATGATGCGGCTGTCCTCCGTCGCTCCGTACCGGTGGGTGGCGAGCGTCTACATCGAGCTGTTCCGCGGCCTGCCCGCACTGCTGATCTTCATCTTCGTGGGGGTGGCGGTCCCCCTCGCCTTCCCCGGCACGGAGATCCCCGGCGGTACGTACGGCAAGGTCGCCCTCGGTCTCGGGCTGGTGGCCGCCGCCTACATGGCGGAAACGATTCGCGCCGGCATCCAGGCGGTGCCCAAGGGGCAGATGGAAGCGGCCCGTTCGCTCGGCTTCTCGCACGCCCGGGCCATGGTCTCGGTGATCATCCCGCAGGCCTTCCGCATCGTCATCCCGCCGCTCACCAACGAGTTGGTCCTGCTGTTCAAGGACTCCTCGCTCGTGCTGTTCCTCGGCGTGACGCTCCAGGAACGCGAACTGACCAAGTTCGGCCGGGACCTCGCCAGTCAGACCGCCAACTCCACCCCGATCCTCGTCGCGGGCCTGTGCTACCTCCTGGTGACCGTACCGCTGAGTTTCGTGGTGCGGCGCCTGGAGGCCCGTGCGGACAAGGCCACGTGAGGACGACATGGACGACATGGACGACATGCCGCGGAAGAACCGAACGGCGCCGGCGGACGTGAGCGGCACGGACCGCCCGGAGATCGAGGTCCGGGGGCTGCACAAGTCCTTCGGCGACAACCACGTCCTGCGCGGCATCGACCTGGAGGTCGCCCGCGGCGAAGTGGTGTGCGTCATCGGACCGTCCGGCTCGGGCAAGTCCACGCTGCTGCGCTGCGTGAACCTGCTGGAGGAGCCCAGCGACGGCCGGATCTTCGTCGGCGGTACGGAGGTCACCGACCCGGACGTCGACATCGACGCCGTCCGCCGCCGCATCGGCATGGTCTTCCAGCAGTTCAACCTCTTCCCGCACGTGAACGTGACCGAGAACCTCACGCTGCCCCAACGCCGGGTCCTCGGCACCGACCGGGCGCGGGCGGAGGCCGTCGCCCGGGAGAACCTCCGAAGGGTCGGTCTCGCCGACAAGTCCACGGCCTATCCGGCCCAGTTGTCGGGCGGTCAACAGCAGCGGGTGGCGATCGCGCGGGCGCTGTCGATGGGCCCCGAGGTGATGCTCTTCGACGAACCGACCTCGGCGCTCGACCCCGAACTCGTCGGCGAAGTGCTGTCGGTGATGCGGGTGTTGGCGGGCGAGGGCATGACCATGATGGTGGTCACCCACGAGATGAGCTTCGCCCGCGAGGTCGCGGACCGGGTCGTCTTCATGGACGGTGGCGTCATCGTCGAACAGGGCCCGGCGGCCCAGGTGGTGGGCGCCCCGGCGCACGAGCGGACCAGGAACTTCCTCAACCGCGTGCTCGACCCCGCGGCGGTCGCACCCCCGACCCCCGCCCCCATCGACGACACCCCACAGCACTAGCGGTGTCTCAGGACAGCAGCGGCAGGGCGGCGAAGTCGTGTTCCCGCCACAGCAGTCGGGAGGCCTCCTCCGGGTAGGGGACGACGGCCGGGCCCGTATCGAAGCACATGGTCGGGCGCCGTGCGGCGTCGTACGCCGGCCAGCCCGGGTCGCCGTGCGCGGCGAAGGCCGTCCACGCGTCCCGGACGTACGCCGACACCGCCTCCGCCTCGGCCCGAGCGCCAGCGGCCTCGCCGATCAGCGCGGCGGGCTGGCCGCGGTCGAGGTTGCCGAAGACCAGCGGTACGTCGAGGCCGTGGCAGGCGCCGAAGAGGCCGCCCATGCCCGGCGCCGACCAGGTCAGCTCGTAGACGTGGGCCCGCCCGCCCGCCAGGGTCTGCGCCTCGGCGAGGTGCAGCGACGGCATGCGGAACAGCCAGTCCGAGTGCACCAGCTCGTACAGCTCCTCCGGACCCGCCGCCGGGAACGCGTCGCGGTAGCGGCGCGCCCCGTCCGGGCCGGGGGCGAAGAGCCGCAGGGCGTCCGCCGCCCGTTCTTCGCCCACGGTGCCCAGCAGGCCCTCGATCACCGTGAAGAGCCGTTGCTCGGCGCGCGTGTGGCCGACGAGCAGCTCGACGTCCCGCCCGGCGCCCTCGCTGAGGGCCCGCCACGGCGTGACGGGCAGCACCTCGCCGTCCACCACGGGCGCGAAGGCCATGGCGCGGTGGGCCGGCAGGCCCCAGCGCCGCACCCGCCGGTCGAGCGACGCGGTGACGGCGTCCCCGGCGGCGGACAGCCGGAGCGGATCGACATCGGCCAGATCGGCCACCGTGGGCCGTAGCGCCAGCTCGTCCGCGCAGGCGGCCGCGACGTCGGCCGCGAGCTCCGGCGCGAAGAAGGGGCCCGGCACGCTCTGCGTGACGGCCCGGTGGAAGAGCCCCCGCGCACGACCCGTGGCGAGCAGCGCGGCGATCGACCCGGCTCCCGCGGACTGGCCGAAGACGGTGACCCGGGCGGGGTCCCCGCCGAATGCCCGGATGCCGTCGCGCACCCACTCCAGCGCGGCGATCTGGTCGAGCAGACCACGGTTGGCGGGCGCCCCGTCGATCTGCGCGAAGCCCTCGATGCCCACGCGGTAGTTGAAGGTCACCACGACCACACCGCCCTCGCGCGCCAGGCGGGCGCCGTCGTACTCGGGCAGCCCGGAGGCGCCGATCACGTAGGCGCCGCCCTGGATCCACACCATCACCGGCAGCCCCGCGCCGGGACCGGGATCGGGCGACCAGACGTTGACCGTCAGCCAGTCGTCGTCGCCCGCCGCCTTGCGCGACAACGCGTCCATCCCGAACACCCCGGCCTGCGGGGGCGGCGGCCCGAAGGCACGGGCCTCCCGCACCCCGTCCCAGCCGCGCACCGGACGCGGCGCGGCGAAGCGCAGCGCGCCCACGGGCGGTTCGGCGAAGGGGATCCCGCGGAAGACCGCCAGGCCCCCCTCCCGGCTGCCGCGCAGCAGCCCGGCCGCGGTCCTCACCACCGGATCGGCGGGGGACGCTGCGGACCCGGAGAATTCGGCGGACCCGGCGGACCCAGCGGGCTCGGGTGCGGCAAGGGACATCACGGCCACCTCTCGGAGACGATCCCGTCGACCGGATCCTCGACGACCCCGTCGACCGGATCCTCCCACCGCGCCCGGCCGCGGACGACCCATTTACGACGCCGGCCCACGGGGATCAGCGCCCGCCGTCGAAGTCCCACGCCTCGATGTCGCGGTAGTGGATCGGCCCCGGCCCGCGGCCGATGTTGCTGCCCACCAGGTGCAGGCGCCGGGACCGCCACGGGCGTCCGACGAACCCGGTGAGCCCGGCGGCCGCCTCCACCACGCTGGACGGATCGTCGCGCCGGGCCCGCGCCAGCGTCAGGTGGGGACGCAGCGGTCGCTCCGGGAAGACCACCCCGGCCTCCTTGACCACCCCGCGGACCTCGGAGGCGAGCAGGTGGAGCCCTTCGAGGTCGCCCTCGATCCCGCTCCACAGCACCCGCTCGTCGAAGTGCCCGCCGCCGCGCATGGCCAGCTCCACCGGCCGCCGCGCCGCCGCCAGCTCGGCGAGCGGCGGCCGCAGCAACCCGGCGGCGGACACCGGCAGCTCGCCGAGGAACGCCAGGGTGATGTGCCAGTCCTCGATCCGGTTCCACCGCATGCGGGGGTACGCCTCGTAGGCGGGGGCCAGGGCCCGGGCGAGCTCGTCCTTCGCGTCGTCGGGCGGGGCGAGCGCTATGAACACGCGGATGGTCGAGGGCTGGATCTGTTCGTTCACGAAGAACTTCGTACACCACCGCGCGGGACCGGGTGCGCACGCCCCACCCTTGGGCCGCCCCGGGCCGCCCCGGGCCGTCCCGCCCGGACTACGGTCGGCGCTCGAAGGAGAAGAGGTGGGTGTCGAAGTACGCGGCGTCGGGGGAGGCGAGCACCTCCCCGACCCGCACCCACTCCGGGTCGCGCGCGATCACCGGGAGCAGGTCGTCCCCCACCAGGCACAGGACGGCAGCGCGCGGCCGGCGCAGGAGGGAGGAGCGGATGTTGCCGAGCACCGCGCGGGTGATGGTTTCGGTGAAGGGCTCGTACAGGAAGAAGAATCCGGCGTCGTCCGGGACGGCGTAGCGCGCGGCGTCCTCGTGGTGCACCTCGATCGACCCGCACCGGCGGCGGTCCGTTCCGAAGCGTTCGATGTTGCGCCGGGAGGTTTCGCACAGGCTCCGGGAGAACTCGACGCCGATCACGCTGCGGAACGGCAGTTCGCAGGCCACGAGCAGCACGCGGCCCTTGCCGGATCCGAAGTCCACGAACGACACGTCCTCGTGGCGGACGGGGGACGCGGCCAGGGCCTGCCGGATCGTGCGCAGCGGTGTGGGGGAGTAGCGGGAGTTGTGCTCCAGCGTGGCGGCGTCGGCCTCCTCGATCTGCCACGGTTCCACCACGGTGCTCGTGTCGAGCCCGTGCGCGGCGTCGAAGCCCGCATCGTCGTCGATCTTCCGCAGCGCCGCGTCGAAGGCCGCCTGCGACGCCAATGTGTCGAGGGCGTCATGCTTCGGGTCGTCCCTGCGCATGCTGCCGCCTCCCAAGGTCGGTGCCCCCGGGAGGAACGGCTGGTCAGCCGGGCCGGGGGAGGTCGTGGATCGGCACCATAGTCCGGGAGCCGCAGCGGGTCGACGCGCTGCGTCCCCGTGCGTCACCTCGGCGCCGCCCGGCGCGGGGAGGGGCTGCCGGCCGTGGGCGGGTCCCCCCCCGGCAGCCCGTAGGGTCGTCGCATGACACATACGGGCCCCAGGGACCTCGACCGCGCCGTCTCGGACGCCGTACGGGCGCTGCGGGCCGTCGCGCACCTCGACTGGTCCGTGCCCGCGGCGGGGCTGGAGTGGAGCTGCCGCGACACGGCCGTCCACCTGGCCGGTGACCTCACCGGCTTCGCCGCGCAGCTGGCCGGGCGGGTCACCGGCGCCTACCTTCCGCTGGTCGTCGGCGCGGCTCCCGGCACCCCGCCCGGCGGCCTGGTCGACCTGGTCGAGGCGAGCGGGAGGCTGCTGTCCGCCGCCGTCCGCGCGGCCGGGGCGGACGTGCGGGCCTGGCACCCCGCCGGTCCGGCGGGCCCCGACGGATTCGCCGCGATGGGGGCGGCCGAGCTCCTCCTGCACACCCACGACATCGTGCACGGCCTGGGCGACGCCGACTGGCAGGGGTCCGCGGACACGGCCGGGCCGGTCCTCGACCGGCTCTTCCCGCACGCGCCGCGCTCCGTCGAGGGCGGCCCGTGGGGGTCGCTGCTCGTGGCCACCGGCCGGGCCGACCTGCCGGGCCTGCCCCGACGGCGGGGCTGGCGCTGGTACAACGACCCGGTCCCCGGCGTCGGGGTCGTGCTCTGCGAGATCTCCCCGTCCGCCGCGGCCGACCTGTACGAGGGCGGCGACGGCGGATTCCACTGGCCCGAGGAGGGCCCCGGCGAAGGCACCCGCATCGCCTCCGGGATGGTGGGACTGGCCCGTGAGGTGGGGGAGTACCACCCGGGTTGGGGCCCCTATGCGATCGTCAGGCTGAGCGACCACCGGGCGATCGGCGGCATGGGCTTCCACGGCGCCCCCGACCCCGAGGGCCACGCGGAGGTCGGTTACGACCTGGTCCCCTCGGCCCGCGGACACGGCCACGCGACCGAGGCGCTGCGCGCGCTCGCCGCCCTGGCGTTCGCCCGGCCCGGGCTCACCGAGCTGCACGCCGTGGTCGAGGAGGGGAACCTCCCCTCCCACGGGGTGGTGGCCCGGGCGGGCTTCGAGCGGGCGGGGTCCGGGGAGGACGGCGTCCACTACCTCCTGCGCGGCCCGGAGGCGGCGGCGTAGACCCGCGGGCGCCTCGGGAACGCGTCCCGGGCGCTCAGGAGATCGCGTACCACTGGCTGGCCCAGCCGGTGTTGATGGTGCTGGTGGACTGTTCGGCGAGGTTCACCGTGGCCGGCAGGGACGTCTGGCCCGTCAGCAGGGTGCTGTAGCGGAGGTTCGGCGGGGCCAGGCCCGCGTTGACCGAGATGCCGGCGCCCGTGGACTTGAGGGTGAGGCCGTTGGTGGCCCAATTGCCGTTGAGCAGCAGGGCGATGAAGTACGTGCCGGGGGCGGCGGCGAGCGGTGTGGTCAGGGGCAGCGGTTTGGCCACGGCATCGGTCATCAGCTGCGGCGAGATGTCCGCGGTGGCGGCGACCAGGGCGCCCTTCGCGTCGTAGACGCCGAGCTGGCAGTTGGCGAGCTGTGCCTTCGGGTCGATGCCGGCCAGCCCCAGCCAGATGTTGGACCAGGTGATCCGCTCCCGCAGCACGATCCGCACCAAGGTGACGCGGCCGGCCACCCCCGCTGTCGACTGGGCGGTCACGTGCCCCGCGTCATTGGGGTCGCCGGTCCAGGCGAGCAGGTTCTGGTCCTGCGGGCGCGGTCCCTCGAACCCGGAGCCGCCGCCCGTGGCGGGCGCGGGGGGCGCCGCCGGCACGGAGGCGGCTGCGCTGCTGCCACCCGTGTGCGGGCTGCCGCCGGACGCGGAGCAGCCGGACAGGACCAGCGCGGCCGCGAGCGCGGTGGCCAGGCAGGTCGAGGCGAGGGTGGTACGGGTGCGCATGGTCCCCCCATGACGTTCGGATGTGCCGGAACAGCCATGCTCACATACGGTTCCCGCAGGTCGGCGCGGGCCCCGGCGCCGCGTTGCCGTGCGCCACCTCGCTCGCCGCTCCGCCACCGGGCGCGCCCGCTTCGAT
The DNA here is from genome assembly GCF_044759975.1 of Streptomyces sp. NPDC098789. Taxonomy (NCBI): domain Bacteria; kingdom Bacillati; phylum Actinomycetota; class Actinomycetes; order Kitasatosporales; family Streptomycetaceae; genus Streptomyces; species Streptomyces sp. NPDC098789. The sequence goes on along the minus strand of NZ_JBIWAJ010000028.1, from coordinate 49,855 downwards.
CGCTACCTCGTGCGCAGCGCCTCGACCCGGGTCTCGATCGCGGTGATCAGGGCCTCCACCCTGGCGTGGAAGATCTGTTCGTCCGTCACCTCGGGCAGCACGGCGAGCAGTCGGGTGATGTGCGGGAAGCCCTGCGGGTCGACCAGACGGTACTCGCGGCTCCAGGAGGACTCGTCGGCGGCCCGCACGTCCAGGTCGAACAGCAGGTAAGCGGCCCGCTGGCCGACGTACGCGAGGAGCGAGTCGCCGACCATCCGGTAGTGGACGGCCGCCTCGGCGCCGTCGAGTCCGGCCTCCGTCACCGCGCCGATGATCAGCTCGACGACGCGGAACTCGTTGGGCCTGCGGGTGGTCCGGCTCGCCATCGTCGAGCCGACCACGGGGTACTTGAGGGCGACCTCCAAGGAGCCCTCGGCCAATGCGCGCAAGCGGTCCTTCCAGCCGAGGCCCTCGGGAATGCTGTCGAGCACCTCACCGAGGGTGCGGTCGGCGACGGACAGCAACAGCTCGTCCTTGTCGCGGAAGTGCCGGTAGATCGCGGTCGGGTCGGCGCCGAGCTCCTCGCCCAGGCGTCGGACGGTGAAGGCGTCCGCGCTGCCACGGGCGGCGATGCGCAGGCTCGCTTCGATGATCGCGTCGGGCGTGAGCTGGCTGCCCGCGCGCTTGGACCGGGCGGGGGATTCGGATGACTTCGGCATGGTGCGGTCAGTGTAACGATGTGGATCGGAGGCGGCGCAACACCGTTGACAACAATGTTGCGCTCCCGTTCACTCCTCCTCAACACACGCCGTGCGGGTCCGTCCCGCCGAGCCGGAGGACGCGTCGATGGCCACCAATAGCCAACGGACCCACCAGCGGAGCAGTCAGCCGACCAACCAGCCGACCAACCAACCGTCCGATCAGCCGTCCGATCAGCCTGTCGATCAGCCTGTCGATCAGCGGAGCAGCCATCGGACCCCGCAGCGGGCCGACACCGTCTTCGTGGGGGGCCGGGTCTTCACCGGGACCGGGCCCGCCCCGATCGAGGCGGCGGTGGCCGTCGCGGACGGCCGGATCCTGGCCGTGGCCGATGCCGCCACCGTGCGCTCGCTCGTGGACGCGGACACCGAGGTCGTCGACCTCGCGGGCGGTCTGCTGGTCCCCGGCTTCCAGGACGCCCACGTCCACCCGGCCGTGGCCGGGGTCCAGATGCTCGGCTGCGACCTGAGCGAGGGGCACAGCATCGAGGAGTACCTCGCCGTGGTCGCCGCGTACGCCGAGGCGCACCCCGGGACGGGTTGGATACGCGGCGGCGGATGGTCGATGGACGTCTTCCCCGGCGGCACGCCGACCCGCTCGATGCTCGACGCGGTGCTCCGGGACCGGCCCGTCCTGCTCACCAATCGGGACGGCCACGGGGCCTGGGTCAACACCCGCGCGCTCCAGCTCGCCGGGGTCGACGCCACCACCCCCGACCCGGTCGACGGCCGGATCGAGCGCGAGGCCGACGGCGCCGCGGCCGGCACCCTCCAGGAGGGCGCCGTGGAGCTGGTGGCGCGCCACGTCCCCCTCGCCACACCGGACGAGGCCCACGCCGGACTGCTCGCCGCGCAGGAGCACCTGTTCTCCCTCGGCGTCACCAGCTGGCAGGACGCCATGATCGGCGCCTTCCCCGGCAACCCGGACAACTACGACGTCTACCTGCGCGCCGCCCGCGAGGGCTCCCTGCGCGCCCGCGTCGTCGGCGCCCTCTGGTGGGACCGCGAGCGCGGCCTGGAACAGATCCCCGACCTGGAGGAGCGCCGCCGTACCGGCCGGGTCGGCCGCTTCGCCGCCACCAGCGTGAAGATCATGCAGGACGGCATCGCGGAGAACTTCACGGCCGGACTGCTGGAGCCCTACCTCGACGCCTGCGGCTGCGCCACCGGGAACTCCGGGCTGAGCTTCATCGATCCGCAGGTCCTGACCGAGGCGGTGTCCCGGCTCGATCGTGCGGGGTTCCAGCTCCACTTCCACGCCCTCGGGGACCGCGCCGTGCGCGAGGTCCTGGACGCCCTCGCCGAGGCCCGCGAGGCCAACGGCGCCAACGACAACCGGCACCACCTCGCGCACCTCCAGCTCGTCCACCCCGACGACGTCGAGCGCTTCGCGGAGCTGGGCGCGGCCGCCAACATCCAGGCGCTGTGGGCCGCGCACGAGCCGCAGATGGACGAGCTCACCATCCCCTTCCTGGGGCCCGAACGGGCCGCGCTCCAATACCCGTTCGGTGACCTCCAGCGCGCCGGGACCCGGCTCGTCGCGGGCAGCGACTGGTCGGTGAGCAGCCCGAACCCGCTGTGGGGCATCCACGTGGCCGTCAACCGCTCCGTGCCCGACGAGGCCCCCGACTCGCCCGAGCCGTTCGCGCCGATGCCGCCCTTCTTCCCCGAGCAGGCCCTCACCCTGGCCCAGGCCCTCACCGCCTACACCGCCGGGAGCGCCTGGGTGAACCACCTCGACGCGGTCACCGGCACGGTGGAGGTCGGCAAGTACGCGGACCTCGTGGTCCTGGACCGAGACCCCTTCGCGCACCCCCCTCTGGAGATCGCGGACACCCGCGTGCTGCGCACGTACATCGACGGCGAGCCGGTCTTCATCGCCTCTGACCGTCCCGCCTCTGACCGTCCTGGCACTGACCGTCCCGCCACCGACCGTCCCACCTCCGACTGACCGACAGGAGTGCTCGACGGCCGGGCCGCCCACCGGCCGCGCTCCGCGCACCGCACCGCGCCCCACCCCACCCCCACCGCGCCCCACCACGTTCCATCCCTCAGGAGCCAGACGATGTCATCAGCCCGATCGGGATCACCGGTCCGCCGCACCGGCCGTCCGCGCGGCCGCACCCGGATCCGCCACAGCGTGGCGGCCGCCCTCGCCGCGGCCGCCGTGCTCGTCACGAGCGCGTGCAGCGGCGCCGCGCACCCGGCCGAGGAGCAGGGCGCCGCTCCCTACCGGCTCACGGACAGGACCCCGGCCGCCGCCCGGAACGTGGACTCCTTCACCTGGTCGACCTACGCCGAGCCGACCACCATCGACTACGCCTACTCCTTCGACTTCCCGCCCAACCAGATCCTCGCCAACGTCTGCGAGAGCCTGCTGCGCTGGAACCCCGACCTGACGACCTCGCCGAACCTCGCCGCCGCGTACACCAACCCCACCCCCACCACCTGGGTCTACCAGATCCGCCCCGGGGTGACCTTCCACGATGGGACGCCGCTGACCGCCGATGACGTCGTCGCCTCGCTGCGCCGCAACATCGACCCCGGGACCGCCAGCGTCTGGGCGAACCAGTACAAGAACGTCAAGTCCGTTGACCGGACCGGGGCGATGGAGGTCACCGTCACGCTGACCAGGCCCGACTCCACCTTCAACCAGTACCTCGCCGCCGGCCCCGGCACCGTCGAGTCCGCCGCCACCCTCGCCAAGTCCGGCAAGGACTACGGGAATCCGCAGACCGGCGTGAACTGCACCGGCCCGTTCTCCTTCGGGTCCTGGACCTCCGGCCAGTCCCTCACGCTCAAGCGCTTCGACGGTTACTGGAACAAGGAGGCGAGGGCGAAGTCGGGCGAGGTGAAGTTTGTCTTCCTCGCCGATGCCACGACCCGCGTCAACGCCTTCCAGAGCGGCGAGGTCGACGGCGGCTGGATGGTCCCGCCGAACGCCTACGCCCAACTGGGCTCCACCTCGGCGGGAACGCTCTACTTCGGCCGCAACACCACCGTCGCCGACGAGGTGGTGGCCGACCTCAAGGGTCCCCTCGGCGACGCCCGGGTCCGCCGGGCCCTGCTCATGGCCATCGACCGCAAGGGCATCGTCAAGGCCGGCGCTGGCGGGGTCGGCGAGGTCTCGGACTCGCTCACCACCGACAACCTCTGGGCCGGGGCGCCCGCCGCGTCCCGCGAGGCGCTCCTGAAGGACCTGCCGAAGTACCCGTACGACCCGGCCAAGGCCAAGGCGCTCGCCGCGGAGGCCGGAGTGAGCGGCCAGAAGGTCGTGATCGCGACCAGCCCGCTCGATTCCCAGACCACGATCATCACCCAGGCCGTCGCGCAGGCGGCCACGGCCATCGGCCTCAAGCCGCAGATCGACTCGCTCTCGGCGGAGAAGTACACCACCCTCTTCACCGATCCGGCGGCCCGCGAGGGCATCGACCTGTTCCTCACCTTCTGGTACACCTCCATCACCGACCCCCTGGACATGTACGGCTCCCTCCAGACCGGCGCGTTCAGCAATTACGGCGGCTGGTCCGACCCCGCCTTCGACCGGGCGGTCGACCGGGCCGTGGGGGCGTACGACCCCGCCGAACACGCCGCCGCCAACGCCGAGGCGCAGCGGATCGCCCTGAAGGAACTGCCCTGGCTGCCCCTGTACACCCAGCCCGTCAGCGTCTTCCTCGGCAAGCGGATCACCGGCGTCCAGCCCTCCATCGCCTACCTGTACCACCCCTGGGCCGCCGAGATCGGAGCCAAGGGATGACGCCCGCGCTCGCCCGGGCCTGCCGGGTGCTGCGCCGGCTGGCCGGGATGGCGGGCACCCTGCTCGTCACCTCCTTCCTGGTCTTCTCCTCGCTGTTCCTGGCCCCCGGGGACCCCGCGAGCTTCCTGATCAAGGGGCGGAGCCCCGGGCCGCAGGAGCTGGCCGCCATCCGCCGCCAGTACGGCTTCGACGAACCGTTCCTGCTGCGCTACTGGCACTGGCTCGAAGGGGTCGTCCAGGGCGACCTCGGCCGTTCCTACCTCTTCCACCAGGACGTCTCCTCCGTCATCTGGTCGCGGTTGCCCTCGTCCCTGCTGCTCATCGGCGTGTCCGCGCTGATGATCGCCGTGTTCGGCATCGGATCGGGGATCGTCGGCGCACTGCGCAGCGGGTCCCGCACTGACCGTTCGCTGATGCTCCTGGTCACGGTGGGCGCCGCCGCGCCCGCCTTCGTCGCCGCCCTGCTGCTGCGCTCGGTGCTCGGCGTACGGCTGGGCTGGTTCCCGACGATCGGCAACGGCTCGGGCGCCCTGGACCGGTTGCACCACGTGGTCCTCCCGGCGGTGGCCCTGTCCGTCACCTTCACCGCGCTGGTGACCCGCGTGACCCGCTCGGCCATGCTCGACGAACTGCGCCGCGACCACGTGGAGGTCGCGCTGAGCCGGGGGACACCGCGCCGGACCGTCATCCAGCGGCACGTCCTGCGCAACGCGCTCGGCCCGATCGTGACCGTCTCCGCGCTCCTCGTCTCCGGCATGCTGGTCAGCACCGCGATCGTGGAGACCGCCTTCGGCATGTCCGGCGTGGGCTCGTTGCTGGTGCAGTCCGTCGACCAGCTCGACTTCCAGGTCGTGCAGGCGATCGTGCTCCTGGTGGTGGCCGCGTTCGTCGTCGTCAACGCCCTGGTGGACCTCGTCCAACCACTCATCGATCCGCGCACGGCGGCGGCGGGGAGCGCCCGATGAACCTCTTCCCCGACCCCGGCCGCGCAACAGCCCCGGACACAGCCCCGGACACAGCCCCCGACGCAGCCCCCGAAACGAGCCCCGAAGCCGGCCCCCGGACCCGCACCGCGCCCCGCCCGGTGCACCCGTCCGTCCCGCGCACCCGCCCCGACCGCGTCGCCCGGCTCCGCCGGCTCGGCGGCGGCCCGCTCCAGCGCGTCGCGCTCGCGCTCCTCGTCACGTTCGTCCTGGTCGCGCTGCTGGCCCCTTGGATCGCCCCGCAGGACCCGACCTTCGGCCAGCTCGGCGACACGCTGCTGGGGCCGGGCGCCGCGCACTGGCTGGGCACCGACCAGGGCGGCCACGACACCTTCTCGGCGCTCCTGGTCGCCGCCAGGACCAGCCTCGCGGGCCCGCTCGCCGTCGTGCTCTCCTCCACCGTCCTCGGCACCGCCGTCGGTCTGTGCACCGCCTGGTGCGGCGGCTGGATCGACACCGCCGTGGGCCGCGTCCTCGACGTCGTCTTCGCCTTCCCCGCGCTGCTGCTGGCGATCTTGGCGGTGGCCCTCTTCGGCAAGGGGATGACGGCGCCGGTGCTCGCCATGGCGATCGCCTACATGCCGTACACGGCGCGCCTCGTGCGCGCCCTGGCCGTCCAGGAGAAGAGCCGTCCCTACATCGCCGCCTACCGGGTGCAGGGCCACTCGCCCCTGTACGTCACCGTGCGCGGGCTGCTGCCCAACATCGCCCCGACGCTGCTCTCCCAGTCGACGGTGAACTTCGGATACGCGCTGCTCGACCTCGCCGCGCTCTCCTTCCTGGGGCTCGGCGTACAGCCGCCCACCCCCGACTGGGGCGCCATGATCAACCAGGGGCAGGCGGCCGTGCTGCAAGGGCAGCCGCTGTCCGCGATCGCGCCGGCCGTGGCCGTCGTCCTGGTCGTCGTCGCCTTCAACATCGTCGGGGAAGACCTCGGCGACCGGCTCGCGGGGCGGGACTCCTCATGACACTGCTCGCGTACGACGCCCTGCGCGTCACACTCCCCGGCACGGCCCGCCCGGTGCTCGACGGCATCGGCCTGACCGTCGCCGCGGGAGAGGTCGTCGCCCTCGTCGGCGAATCCGGCTCGGGCAAGTCGGTCACCGCCCGCGCCGCCCTCGGCCTCTTCCCGCACGGCGCGCGGATCGACGGCCGGGTCCGCGTCGACGGCACCGACCTGGTCGGGGCGGACCCGGCCGCCCTGCGCGAGGTGCGGACGAAGAAGGCGGCGATGATCTACCAGGACCCCCGGGCCGCCATCAACCCCGTCCGCCGGGTGGGGGACTTCCTCACCGAGCCGCTGCGCCTCGTGCACGGCTGGTCCGCGGCCCGGGCGAGCGCCCGCGCCGCAGAACTGCTGGGCGCGGTCGGCCTGCCCGATCCCGTACGGCACCTGCACCAGTTCCCGCACGAACTCTCCGGCGGCATGCTCCAACGCGTGGTCATCGCGGCCGCCCTGACCACCGGACCCCGGCTGCTGCTCTGCGACGAACCGACCACCGCGCTGGACGTGAGCACCCAGGCCGAGATCCTCGCCGTCCTGGGTCGCCTCCAACGGGAACGCGGCCTCGGGCTCCTCCTCATCACCCACGACATCGAGCTCGCGGCCGCCGTCAGCGACCGGATCCACGTCATGTACGCGGGCCGCATCGTGGAGACCGCGCCCGTCGCGGACCTCTTCGCCGCCCCCCGGCACCCCTACACGGCGGGCCTGCTCGGTTCCTCGCCGCCGCTCGACGGCCCGCCGGCCCGCCTCGTTCCCATCCCAGGAGCCCCCATGGGACTCCTGGAGTCCGCACCCGGCTGCGCCTTCGCCCCGCGCTGCCGGTTCGCCGAACCGGGCCGCTGCGACCAGTCCCCACCGGCGCTCGAACGCCACGGCCCGGGCGAGGTGGCCTGCCACCGCGCGGCCGAACTGGTCGGCGCCATCGGCGCGTTGACCGGCACGGTCACCGCCGCACCCGCCTCCCCGCTCACCCCCACGGAGGACAGTTGAGCACCCGGACCGTCCACCCGAAGACGGACGCCGCGGCCGCCCCGGAACTCCTCCGGGTGACCGGCCTGCGCAAGACCTACCGCACCGGTGGGACCGAGGTCGTCGCCGTCGACGACCTGTCCTTCTCCCTACGGGCGGGCGGCGCGCTCGGCATCGTGGGGGAGTCCGGCTCCGGGAAGACCACCACCGCCCGCATGCTGATCGGCCTCGAACGCCCCGACGCGGGCGAGATCCTCGTACAGGGCGAGCCGCTGGCCGCGTCCGTCCGCGGGAGGGCGGCCCGACTGGCCCGTGCCAAGGCGGTCCAGATCGTCTTCCAGGACCCCTACCTCTCGCTCGACCCCCGCATCGGCGTCGGCGCGACGATCGACGGGGTGCTCCGGCTGCACGGCGGCCTCGACCGGGCGGCGCGCGCGGCCCGGGTCGAGGAACTGCTGGCGCAGGTCGGGCTGGGCCCCCGCGAGGCGGCGGCGCTGCCCCGGAAGCTCTCGGGCGGTCAGCGCCAACGCGCCGCGATCGCCCGGGCGTTGGCGGCCCGGCCGAGGGTCCTGGTGCTCGACGAAGCGGTGTCCGCCCTCGACGTGTCCGTACAGGCGCAGGTGCTGAACCTGCTGTCCGACATCCGCCGTGACACCGGCGTCGGCCTGGTCTTCGTCAGCCACGACCTGGCCGTCGTCCGCTACGTGTGCGACGAGGCCCTGGTCATGCACCGGGGCCGCATGCGGGAACACCGGCCGGTGTCCGAGCTGCTCACCGACCCCCGGCACCCTTACACCCGGCTGCTGTTGGCGTCCGTACCCCGCCCGGGCTGGGATCCGGAATCGATCGGCCGTCGACGCCGCGAGCTGGATCCGCCGCGGGCGGGGGAGCGTACGGGCCCCGGGGCGGGGACGGTCTCCCCGCCGCGGTGACGAGGACCGACCCGCGCGCCACGCCCGGCGATCGCCCCGCCGGTGTGGCGACGGCCGGGCTGACGGGCCGCGCTCCGGGTGGGGAGGCCCCGGGAGATGGTTCCCGGGGCCTCCCCGTGGCGCGCCGCCGCAGGGGAGCGGAGTGTGCACCCGGCGCGCTACAAGGAGAAACGATCCGGCAGCCCTGGGGTCACGCCCTCGCCGGGTAGAAATTCACCGGCCCGCGCGCGGCCCCGGCCGGTCTCCGCATTCCATGATCCGACCGGCGCGGCGGAGCCGCGGACCGTCGCCGTGTGCGAGCCGAGGCATATGGATCGCGTGAAGAGCGGCGGGGCCGCCGTATGGATCATGCCAAGAGTGCTGCCGGCCACCCCGTACGCCTTCGACGCTGTCCTGACTTTGCTCATTCGGAGGGACTGGCGACATGGCCATGCAGGTAGGAAAGACGACCGGGGCGGTGCGGGGGCCGAGCCAGGAGGAGCCCCCGGACACCGGCTGGACCGCGACCGGGACCGGAAGCGAGGCCGTGACCGGGACGGGTGCTGGGACCGGGACGGGGGCCGAGACCGTGACCCCACCGGTGGGGGCGGCGGCTGCGGACCGGCACCGGCTGACCGCCGTCCAAGGCCTCGCCGCGCTGTCGCTCGACGCGATGGCGTCCGTCGCGTACGGGCCGGAGTCGATCGTCCTCGTCCTGGCCGCCGCCGGCGCCCACGGCTTGGGGTTCACCCTCCCCGTGACCCTGGCGATCGCCGCGCTCCTGGCCGTGCTGGTGGCCTCGTACCGCCAGGTGATCGCCGCGTTCCCGGACGGCGGCGGTGCCTACGCGGTCGCCAAGCGCCACCTGGGACGGCGTACGAGCCTGGTCGCCGCCGCCTCGCTGATCCTCGACTACGTCCTGAACGTCGCGGTGTCCGTCACCGCCGGCGTCGCCGCCCTGACCTCGGCATTCCCGGGCCTCCACGACCAGCGGGTGGGGATCTGCCTCGCCGTCCTGGTCCTGGTCACCGCCGTGAACCTGCGCGGGATCGTCGACTCGGCCAAGGCGTTCCTCGTCCCCACCGCGCTCTTCGTCGGGTCGATCCTCGCGATGATCGTCGTCGGCCTCCTGCGCGACGGACCGGTCAGCACCGCCTCCGCCGCCGGACACGCCTCCGCACTCGGTGAGGGAGCCACCACCGTCGGCGCGCTCCTGCTGCTCAAGGCGTTCGCCGCCGGTTGCTCGGCCCTCACCGGAGTCGAGGCCGTCGCCAACGCCGTACCTTCCTTCCGCGCGCCGGCCGCCCGCCGGGCCCAGCGCACCGAGGTCGCCCTCGGCGCGCTCCTCGGCGTCATGCTGATCGGACTGTCGATCCTCATCGGCCGCTTCCACCTCCAGCCCGTCGAGGGCGTCACCGTCCTCGCCCAGCTCGCGGACGCCTCCTTCGGCCACAACGCGGCCTTCTACGTCGTCCAGTTCGCGACCGTGGTGCTGCTCGCGCTGGCCGCGAACACCTCCTTCGGCGGCCTGCCCGTGCTGATGAGCCTGCTGGCCCGCGACCACCACGTACCGCACCTCTTCGCCCTGAAGGGCGACCGTCAGGTGCACCGCCACGGCGTCCTCGTGCTGGCCGTCGTATCCGCCGCGCTCCTCGTCCTCTCCGGCGGCGACACCAACACCCTCGTCCCGCTCTTCGCCATCGGGGTCTTCGTCGGCTTCACGATCTGCCAGGTCGGGATGGTCCGGCACTGGCACGCGGAGCGCCCGAAGGGCTGGCGGGCCAAGGCAGCGCTGAACGGCTTGGGCGCCCTGCTGACCGGTGTCGGAGCGGTGGTCGTCACCGCCACCAAGTTCACCGAGGGCGCCTGGATGATCGTCCTCGCCCTGCCGCTGATCGTCCTGGGCTTCGAGAAGGTCCACCGGGCGTACGGCGAGATCGGTGAACGCCTCGAACTCGGCCGGGTACCCGGGCCGCCGCACCGGGCGCGTTCGGTGGTCGTCGTCCCCGTCTCGGGGCTGTCCCGGCTGACCTGCCAGGCCCTCACCGCCGCCCGTTCCCTCGGCGACGAGGTCCTCGCGGTCACCGTCACCCACCCCGCGTCGGAGGACCGGCGGTCGGCGGAAGCACTGCGCCGGGACTGGGAGTTGTGGAGCCCCGGCGTGGAGCTCGTCGAACTCGCCCCCGACAAGAGCGCGGTGGGACGCCCGGTGTCGGCGTACGTGCGCGAGCTGGCCCGTAACCATCCGGACGCGCAGGTCACCGTACTCATCCCGGAGGCCGAACCCACCCGCCTGTGGCAGCGGATGCTCCACAACCAGCGTGGCTCCGTGATCGCCCACGCCGTGCGCCGCGACACCGACGCGGTGATCTGCCGCCTGCGCTTCCGCGTCGGAGCGCGGACCGAACGGACCGAACGGACCGAACGCACGGAGCCCTGACACCGTCCTGACGCCGTCCCGCCCGGGCCGATCCGACACCGCACCAGAAGGTCTCGCCATGCCTCCCGCCGACACCCGGCAGGTACCTCCCTTTCCGCCCTCGCCCTCGTCCCGGTCCGCGTCCGTGCCCTCTTCCCCCTCCTCGCGTCCGTCGCGGGCGCGGGGCGACCGGTCGTCGCCCGGAAGGCGCCCGCCCCGACCTCCGCTGCTGGAGTCGGTACGGCCGGCGGCCTCCTTCCGCGAGGCCGTGCGCAAGCTCCACCCCCGCGAACTGGTCCGCAAACCGGTGCTGTTCGTCGTGGCCGTCGGATCGGCGCTCACCACGCTGTCGGCGCTCGTCCACCCGTCCGTCTTCACCTGGGTGATCAGCGTCTGGCTCTGGCTGACGGTGGTCTTCGCCAACTTCGCCGAGGCCGTCGCCGAGGGGCGCGGCCGGGCCCAGGCGGAGTCGTTGCGCAAGGCGCGCACGGACACCGTCGCGCTCCGGCTGCGGCACTGGACGTACGGCGCGAACCCGCGGCAGGCGGAGACGGAGGCCGTCGCCCCGGGCGAACTACAGCCCCTGGACGTCGTGTTGGTCAAGGCGGGCGAGTTGATCCCGGCGGACGGCGACGTCATCGACGGCGCCGCGGCCGTCGACGAATCCGCGGTCACCGGGGAATCGGCCGCGGTGATCCGAGAGGCCGGCGGCGACCGCAGCGCGGTCACGGGCGGTACCACCGTCCTCTCCGACTCGATCGTCGTGCGCGTCACCTCGCGCCCGGGGCAGAGCTTCATGGACCGGATGATCGCCCTGGTGGAGGGCGCGTCCCGGCAGAAGACATCGAACGAGATCGCGCTCAACATCCTGCTCGCCGCGCTCACGGTCGTCTTCGTCCTGGTCGTCGTCTCGCTCCAGCCCATGGCCGCGTACGCGGGCGCCGCCCAGACCACCACCGTCCTCGTGGCCCTCCTCGTCACGCTCATCCCGACCACCATCGGGGCCCTGCTCTCCGCGATCGGCATCGCGGGCATGGACCGGCTGGTCCAGCGCAACGTCGTCGCGCTGAGCGGGCGCGCCGTCGAGGCGGCCGGCGACGTGAACACCCTCCTCCTCGACAAGACCGGCACCATCACCCTCGGCAACCGCGAGGCCGTCGCCTTCGTCCCGCTGCCCGGCATCGACCACGTACAGCTGGTGGACGCCGCGCAGTTGGCGTCCCTCGCGGACGAGACCCCCGAGGGCAGGTCCGTCGTCGACCTGGCCCTGGAACAGGGGAGGCGGGCGGTCGCCGCGGGGGACCTCAGCAACCCGCGCTTCCAGGCGTTCAGCGCCCGTACGCGCATGAGCGGGATCAATCTGAGCTGGGACGACGGAGCCGGCTGCGCGATCCGCAAGGGCGCGGCGGCCCAGGTGGCCGAGTGGGTCACGCTGCGCGGCGGGACCGTACCGGCAGAGGCCATGGAGTGGTCCGACCAGGTCGCGCCCTCCGGAGGAACCCCCCTCCTGGTGGCCGTCCACGACTGGGACGGGCCCCGGGTGCTCGGGATCGTCCACCTCAAGGACGTGGTCAAGGAGGGCATCCGGGAGCGCTTCGCGGAGCTGCGCGGCATGGGGATCCGTACGGTCATGGTGACCGGCGACAACCCGCTGACGGCCCGGGCGATCGCGCGGGAAGCCGGGGTCGACGAGTACCTCGCCGAGGCCGCGCCCGAGGACAAGCTCGCCCTCATCAAGCGGGAGCAGGAGGGCGGCAGGCTCGTCGCGATGACGGGAGACGGGACGAACGACGCCCCCGCGCTCGCGCAGGCCGACGTCGGCGTGGCCATGAACAGCGGAACCTCGGCCGCCAAGCAGGCCGGGAACATGGTGGACCTGGACTCCGACCCCACCAAGCTCATCGAGATCGTCGAGATCGGCAAGCAACTCCTCATCACCCGAGGAGCACTGACCACCTTCTCGATCACGAACGACGTCGCCAAGTACTTCGCGATCATCCCCGCGATGTTCACCGCGGCCTACCCGGGGCTCGCAGCCCTGAACGTGATGGGCCTGCACAGCCCGCGGTCCGCCATCACCTCGGCGATCATCTTCAACGCCCTGATCATCATCGCACTGATCCCGCTCGCCCTGCGCGGCGTCCGTTACGCGCCGGCCTCCGCGCACGACCTGCTGCGCCGCAATCTCGCGGTCTACGGTCTCGGCGGCCTCGTGCTGCCCTTCGTCGGCATCAAGCTCATCGATCTGCTGGTGTCCACGATCCCGGGGATCGGATGACACCGGGCGGTCGGCACGGGCGCCATGCGTGTCACGGAGGGTGTCAGCGCAGGCCGGAGACCTGGAAGACCGTGCGGGCCGTCTCGCGGTCGACGTGCTCCGCCAGCTGTCGCAGGGCGCAAGCGCCGGACCGGAGGGTGCCGCGGCGCAGGGACGTGCGGGTGTCGGTGTCGAGGCGCCGCCACATCGTGGGATTGCGGACGAGGACGGTCGGGTCGATCTCGACCCGGTTGCCCTCCGTGTCCCGCAGCACCACGCGCGGAGCCACTCCGTCGGGCAGTGCGAAAGAGACGAGGGAGTCGGTGCGCACGCTGTGCTCCACCAGCAGCCCGCGGGAGCTCAGCAGGCCCAGGCGCACGGAGACCCGGGCCGGCAGCAGCATCACGAAGAGGAGCACGGCCAGGCCGGTCCACAGGGAGCCCCGCACCAGGTCGAGCCGGCCGGAGCCCGCGTCCATGGTGAGCAGGGCGACGAGAAGGAGGAGCGCGACACCGGTCGCCGAGCGCCGCTCCCCGGCCCAGTGGATGTCCTGCGCGATCGGCGCGGTGGACCGCGTGCGTCCGGCCCGTGCACCGGATCCGGCCAGAGTGAATCGTCGTCCCATACGGGCGACGCTAGGACGGGCCGGGCGGTCGGTGCCGTCCTCTGACGCGCTCCTGACGCCGCCGCAACGCGATCTTGACGCCGCGCCCTCGGGCCGTCAGAAGGGCGTCAACGTCGCGCAGGTCGCCGTATGGACGTCGTCAAGGGCGGTGGATCCGGCCGAAAAGCGATGTTTGCTGCGGTGGGTAGCTCCGTAGGAAAGCCGTCCGCGGATCAAAAGAAGACAGACAGACAGGCAGACAGACAGGCAGACAGACAGGAAGGCGGCATGCCGGTGACTCGGGTGCTGGTGGTGGACGACGAACCGCAACTGGTGCGTTCGCTGGTCATCAATCTGAAGGCGCGCAAGTACGAGGTGGACTCCGCGCAGGACGGAGCTCGGGCCCTGCTGGCCGCTGCGGCCGGGCGGCCGGACGTCGTCCTGCTCGACCTCGGGCTGCCGGACATGGACGGCATCGAGGTGATCAGACAGATCCGTGCGTGGTCCCGCGTGCCCATCGTGGTGCTCTCCGCCCGCCACGGCTCCGGCGAGAAGGTCGAAGCCCTCGACGCGGGCGCCGACGACTACGTCACCAAGCCGTTCGGCATGGACGAACTACTGGCCCGACTGGCGGCCGCCACCCGCCGAACGCGCGCGCAGGGCGGGACCTCCGATGATCAAGTCGTGGTCACGACGCGGGAGTTCACCATCGACCTGCTCGCGAAGAGGGCTCGGCGAGGGGGAGCGGACATCAGACTGACCCCCACGGAGTGGCACATCCTGGAGGTCCTGATCCGCAACCGCGGCCGCCTCGTCAGCCAGCGGCACCTGCTCCAGGAGGTCTGGGGCTCCGCCTACGGCACGCAGACCAACTACCTCCGGGTGTACATGGCCCACCTCAGACGGAAGTTGGAGGCGGACCCGTCGCACCCGCGCCACCTCATCACCGCCCCCGGCATGGGGTACCGCTTCGAGCTGCCGGAAGCATGAGCCGCGCTCGCAGAAAGTGGGAGATTCCCGATTCGGCCAGCGAACCTCTGTTTCGCGCCGGTTGGGGCCGATCCGGGTATCGGGTGGACCGGCGGGTGGTGTGCTGGAGGGGCTGGCCCGTCGGGGGCGAGCGTCGGAGAGCGTCACCAGGGGGTCTTCAGCGATGGCTTCTCTGCACTACGACATACTCACCGATCCGGCTCCGCTCCAGGTGCCTGTCGCGGGCGAGGAACGCCGTGGATCGGTCTACATCGTCGTCTCCAATCCGACCCTGGACGAGGTGATCTGGTACTCCATCGAGGTACGGGTGCCCTGTGGCCAGGGGGACGGCGACCTGACGGCGCACCCGAAGACGATCACCGCCCGGGTGGAGCGGAACACCGGGACGAAGCAGGGGGAGGAGCCGATCGTCGCCTGGGACGACACCACGGGCGTCCTCACCGTGACCGCCCGGCCGAACACGCTCTTCCAGGAGGCCGGTTCGATGGCGCTGGTCCTGGACGGCTTCCCCGTCTCCGCCGCATCGGGGCTGGTGCTGCTGCGCGTGACGGAGCGGGCCGCGAACGGCGCCTTCGTACGCAGGACCCCCGTGACCTTGAGCCTGCTGAAGCAGCTGCCCAAGGTTCCGCGCAACTTCCGTGCGCAGCAATCCCTGGTGGCCGGCGGTCAGGACGTCGTCCTGCGGTGGGACGGGCCCGACACCCTCGTCTACCGGATCCAGGGCCCGGACGGCTCCCCGGAGGCGGTGGCGCCCTCGCAGGGCGCGACGGGCTGGCAGTGGTCGCCGGCCCCGGGCCGGGAGCCGAAGCGGGATGCCACGTACACCCTGATCGCGACGTCCCCGGGCGGGGAGCAGCCCGGCTACTTCCTCACCACCACGGTCCACCTGCGCAGCCCCGAGTTCGAGGGCGTCACGGCGACGGCCGGGATCCACAGCCCGTGGGTCGAGGGCACGGCGGACCGTGGCCGGATCGTCTTCACCCCGCAGGGGGCGTGGATCCGCGACGCCGCCGACGACCCCGGTGAGCTCTCCGCCGCGAGGGCCGATGTCGAGACCGTGACCGCGGAGCGGGTCCGGGGGCGCGGGGGCGACGCCGGGTGGATCCGCTTCCCGTCCGACGGAATCAGGGTCGGCCGCGGCAGTGGCGGCGATCTGGGCACCGTGACGGCCGACAAGATCAGCGTGAACGGGATCAACACCCAGTGGGTGGGGGACCGGGACGCGGGCAAGGGATGGGTCGAGTTCCCACCGTCGGGGGTGAACGTCCGCAAGGACGGGAAGCAGGACTGGGGAACCGTCGCCGCCGACCTCGCGGACCTGAACGGCATCAACACCACGTGGGTGCAGGGCCGCACGGCGGCCGACGGGTGGATCGAGTTCCCGCCTGCCGGGCTGAACGTCTTCCAAGGATCCGGTAGCCGCCAGTGGGGGACCGTCGCGGCCGACAAGGCGGACCTGAACGACCTGGCGACCGACCGCGCCCAGGTCAAGGAACGCCTCACCCTCCAGGGCGGGCTGAGCGTCGACAACGTGCTGGAGACGCAGGACGGCCCGCCGCGGCTGATCGTCCACGGGCGCCTGGACGCCGAGGGCGAGGTGAAGGCCGACGGGACGGTCACGGTCGCCGCGGACCTCACCGCCCTCGGCATGCTGCGCGTCCAGGGCGAATCGCGCCTGCAGGGGAAGGTGAACGCCGGCGGGCACCTGTCGGTCCGTAGCGGGGGCGCCTGGATCATGCACACGAACGACGGAAAGGTGGCGATCAACGGCGACCTGCGCGTCCACGGGGCGTTCCGCTCCGATTCCTGATCGGGGCGGGCGGGCGGGCGGCTGCGCTGGGCGGGTCGGTCGGGCGGGCCGGTCCATGTGATGTCCAGGTGCGGCCCGCCCGACACCGCCTAGAGGTCGAGTTGGTACTGGTGCGTCGTGTGCGTGGGCGTGTAGCCCAGGCCGTCGTTGATCTGCCTCATGGACTCGTTGCTGTCGGCGGTGTCGGTCAGGAGACCACCGAGGCGTGGATGGCGCTCATGGGCGTGTCGGATCGACTCGGCCTTCATCCATCGGCCGAGGCCGTGTCCACGGTGCTCGGGCAGCACGCCCGTGCCGTAGTGCTGGCCGTCACCTCTGCCGTCGCCGGGGACGACCAGTTCGGTGAACCCGGCGATCGAGCCGTCGGAGGCGTCGACGGCGACGACGGTGTGCAGGTGGTCACCCCGCTGTTCGACAGCCTTCGCCGCGGCGCGGACGCTGTCCACGTCCCAGCTCACCGTGCCGTAGTCGGTGTCGTCCATGGGCATGTCGTCCATGGCGCGACGCGAGGCGGCGAACGTCTCGGCGAGGCCGTCGGGCACGGTTCCGTGCCATGACACCAGCCGGTAGCCGGGATGCGGACGCTCGATGATGCGGGCGAGGGCGGTGGTGTCCGCGTCGGCCAGCGGCAAGCGGGTGTACCTCATGGTGAGGACCTTCCTGAAACCGCGCGACGGCAGGAAGTGGTCGCCCGGCGATCCGGCCTCGGCCTGCGCGATGACGCAGCGGCGGGCATCGGTTCGGGCAGCGGCGACGGCGGCGTCCAGGAGCTGCGAGCCGACGTGCCGGCGTCGCTCCGCCGGATGGACCTGGAGGGTCAGTTCGGCCAGGTGCTCCTGTCCGGGACTGTTGAACAGGCGCAGAAAGGCGCTTCCGACGGGGTTGGAATCGGCGTCGGACGCCAGCCAGGCGAGACGGCGGCTGTTCGCGCCGTGAGCGGGATCGGTCAGTGGGGTGATGCGAGACGACAAGGTGTCTCCGTCGTGAGGAAGGGGCAAAGGTCAGTACGCGGGCTCAACTGCTGGGCACTCCTGCGCATGTGCTCCACACCTCCTCGTCGACAGCGCCGCTTCCGAAGGACATCGGCCGGCTGGGAGAACCTAGCCGGCCCGTCGGCTCTTCGGCAAAGGGGTAACGAAGGATCGGTGCGAGCTGGGACAATGGAGACCATGCAGATGGTCTCCTTCGCGGCGTGGCGGGACGGCGGCGCCCCGTATCCGGGCCGCGGCCCGGCCGGGCGCCGCTACGTCACCCTGGCCGAGCTGCTGGTCCGCCTGGGGAGCTACGGGCTCGGGCTGAGGTGGAAGGCCCGGATGGTGGACGAGCAGCCGCACCCGGCCTTCGCCCGGATGGTGGAGGCGTCGGCGGACACGGACACCGGGATCCCCACCCTGGAGCTGCTGGCCATGGAGGCGCCGCACCTACAGGCCGTCGACGGCGACTTCGAGGGGTATGCGGGTGGGGAACTCGTGCTGACCTTCAGGGAGTTCGACAGCTCCAGCTGGGACGTCCGCACGGCCGACGCGTGGGTGCTGGGCGAGATCCAGCGGTACTACCCGGACGCCAGGCCCATGACCGCGGACGAATGGGACGGTACGAACTGATCCCGGGGGCGGCGGTGTCAGGCGACGGCCTGGTGGAGAGTGGTCCAGAAGTCGTTCATGACGCGCGGTGAATCCGGGGTGGACAGCCCGACCTGGGTGAGCAGGACGCCGGTGATCCCGTGGGTCCTGTCCGCGTGGGCGGCGGTGCCCGTACCGCCGAACCAGCCGAACTGGCCGACGGGCGCGTAGTCGTCGCGTCGGGTGCGCACCGCCATCCCGAAGCCCCAGCCCCCGGCCGAGCCCTGGCCGCAGGACAGGTGAGCGACGTTGCCGAACATGCCCTCCCGGGCAGCTAGTTGATGGGGCGAGAGGCGGTTGGTGGTCATCAGCTCCACGGCGGCCCGGGACAGGATCCGTTCGCTGCCGTGCATCCCGTGGTCGAGGAGCATCCGGAAGTAGGCGTGGTAGTCGTCGGCGGTGGAGACCAACCCGCCGCCCGCGCCCTGGAACGCGGGCGGCGTGCTGGACCGTCCCCCCACCGCCTCGTCCCACACGGTGAACTCGCCGGTCTGCGGATCGGGCCCGTACAGGGGCGGCAGCCGGTCGATCTTGTCGGCGGGCACGTGGAAGCCGGTGTCCGCCATACCCAGCGGATCGAGGACGCGTTCGCGCAGGAACGCCTCCAACGACCGTCCCGCGACCCGGGAGACGAGCACGCCGACCACCTCGTTGCTCAGGTCGTACTGCCAGCGCACACCGGGCTGGTACTGCAGCGGCAGTTCGCCGAGGCGCCGCATCCACTCGTCCGGCCCGGGCGCCGGCCCGGAGGCCACGCTGTAGTCGAGGCGCTCGAAGGTCGCCGCCCGGATCGGCGAGGCCATCGACTCGAAGTCCACACCGAGCCCGAACGTCGAGGACAGCAGGTCCCGCACGGTGATCGGCCGCCGCGCCGGCACGGTGTCGTCCAGCGGTCCGTCGGGCCGCCTGAGCACCTGCCGATCGGCGAGCTCCGGCAACCACGGGTCCACCGGATCGTCCAGCCGCAGCCGGCACTCGTCGAGCAACACCATCGCCGCGGCCATCGTGACCGGTTTGGACGTGGACGCCATCCGGAAGATCGTGTCCCGGCGCATCGGCGCGCCACCGTCATGACGCATCGTCCCGATCGCTTCGACGTGCGTCCGGCCGCCGCGGCCGACCAGGGCGACGAGTCCCGGAATTCGCTGGGACTCGACGTGCCGTGCCAGCACTTCGCGCAGTCGGCGCAGCCCGTCCTCCGTGAAGCCGCTGTCGCTGGGGGTGCTTGTCTTGCTGTTGTCGCCCGATCCCATGATGGGTCTCCTCTGGGTGGTGTGTGGTCTGTGGTGTGCGGGTGTGCCGTACCGGTTCGGGTGGCGGCCGCCTACGGAGAAACCTGCACCCTTGACCCAAGGTCAAGGTCAACCCCGGAACTGCGGCGCGCGTTATGCTCGCCGGCGACGGCAGTGCCCGGTGGGCCGGCGGCCGTCCATGATCTGGAGGGACGCCGAACCGATGGCGGACGGGCTCACGATCGGCCAGGCGGCCTCGTACGTCGGTGTCACGATCAAGACCGTGCGCCACTATCACCGGCTGGGCCTGGTCGCCGAGCCGGAGCGCGACGTCTCCGGCTACCGCCGTTACCGATCGGGCGAGTTGTTCCGGCTGGTCCAGGTCCGGACCCTGGCCGCGGCCGGCGTGCCGCTGGCCGAGATCGCCGACCTGCTCGACGCCGACCCCGAGGCGTTCGCGGCCACCTTGGGCGACGTCCACCGCCGGCTCACCGAACGGATCGACGAGCTGACCGCGCGCCGCGACCGGCTGCACCGCCTCGACCACGGGGACCGGGCCCTGCTGCCCGACCGGGCCTGCGCGGTCCTGGATCGGCTCGCCGCACTCGGCTTCGGCCCCGACTACGTGTCCGGGCAACGGGAGGCCCTCGTGCTGGCCCGGGCACTGGTACCGGAGATCTTCGACAACTTCCTCACCCGGCTGGAACGTTCGCTCGATGATCCCGCGTCCGTCGAGCTGACCAAGCGCGGCCTGGACGCCCGGTCCTGGGACCCGGACGACCCGCGGATCGCCGAGCTTGCGTCCGAACTGGCCGACGAACTGCTCGCCGACCGCGCACTGCTGGCGATGCCGACCGGGTTCCGGGACCACCCCGAGACCGCCTCCCGGTACGGGATGGTCAACCACCACCGGGAAGACGGATCACGGTCCATCGCCAGGTTGAACGCGCTGGTCGAGGCGAAGCTGCGCGCGGCGGGCATCGCCGTTCCACGTCAGTGACGGCCGCTGCCGGGGCGCGACCGATCAGCGGCCGTCGTCCGGTGCGTACACGCTGAGCTCGCCGTACGCCGACAGGGTGCCGACCAGGTCACCGGGCTCGCGCCGCAAGGTCGCGTCCAGGAAGGCGAGCGTGGTGGCGGCGACGACCCGGGGGCTCCGGGTACGGCCCAAGGATCCGACGACGGAGGGCACGGGCGGCAGGTACAGGGGGCCGTCCATGAAGGTGAGGTGCGCGGCGCCGGGGACGGTGAGCCGGTAGCTCGTCGCGGTGCCCCGCCTCAGTGCTTCCGTGAGGCGGGGGAGGTAACGCGGGTCGGTCCCCGGGGTGATGGCCTGGGTGAGCGCGAGCGTCGGCTGGGCGAGGACGGGCGAGTCGGGGCCGTGCGGGTAGCCGTCGAGATCGATGACGGCGTCGAACCGGCGGTCCTGCCGCGCCGCCTGTAGCGCGGCGGCGCCACCGAGCGAGTGGCCGGCGACCGCGACCCGACCGGTGTCCAGGCGTCCGGTCAGCGGATCCGCGCTCTCGCCCCGGTCCGGACGGTCCATCCGCTCCAACCGGGTGCGGACGAAGCCGAGGTCGGCGGCCCGCACGGCCGTCCACCGGGCGGCCAGCTCGGTGTCCTCGTCCCGGTCTCCGCTGGAGGCGGTCACGGCCTCGATCGTCCGGCCGTCGGCGAGGACGACGGCGGCGGAGTCGTAGGGGTGGTCGAGGGCGGCGACCACGTAGCCGTGGCTGGCCAGTTCCTCCGCCCAGGCGGTGTTCTGGGTACGCACGCCACCCGACCCGGGGGAGAACAGTACGACCGGGAACCGTCCGCCCCCACCGGCCACGGGGGCGTCGAAGACGGAACGGGTGCGGGCCCGCGGGACGCCGTCGATCAGGAAGTCGGGCAGGCCGACCCCGCGGGCGAGGGCGCGCGAGACGGTGCGCGCCTCGTGTTCCGTGCGTCCGAGGTACTGGGCCCGCTGCGCGCCCGCGGGGCTGTCCCGGGCGGGGTACCAGAGCTGGACCACGACGGTGCGCAGGTCGTGCGGGTCGGGGGTGAAGGTCTCGGGGCGGCTCGGGTCGGTCCATTGCACCACCCGAGTGCCCACCGCGTAGTCCCCCGACGGCTCGGGGAACACGGGGACGGGGAAGGCCCAGGCGGCCACCGGCCCCGTGGCGATGAGGCCGAGGCAGGCCGCCGATCCCGGCAACGCCAGCCACCAGCGGGCCCGCCGGGCGGGTCGGGCGGTGTGGCCGCAATGGCTGGTGTGGCGTGAATGCCTGGTGTGGCGGGTGTGGCTGATGTGGCTGTTATGGCGTTGTCGGGACAGGAGTAGCGGTCCTGTCGACCGGAGGAGGGGGGAGAGGGCGAACGGCAACGCGACGGCACCGCCCGCCAGTACCGGCACCATCTGCCAGCGGATCCCCGACGTCACGCCCAGCACGCTCGCGGCCGGCACGAGGAGCGCCCCCGCCGCGAGCGTGACGGGTGGGCGGGCGGCGGTGGGGAGCCAGCGCGCCATCACCAGCGCGGTGGCGCCCAGCAGGGCAAGGACTTCCAGGGGCGACAGGTACAGCCCCGCGACGGTCTCGTTCACCCGGCCATGCTCGGCGCCGGGCGTGCGCTGACACATCGGTCCCGGGTCGCCCCGGCAGGTGACCGGGGGCGCAAGCCGACGCGGTCCCCGTGCGACCGGAAGGGCAATCGATCGGGTCGGGTCAGCGACCTCCTTGCAACCGCAGGAGGTACCGCGACTCCTCCTGTGGTCGTAGCCCGTCGTCGCGCCGTCAGACGCTGGACTCATGTGCCGCGCGCTCCGGCCGCCTACGGTGACGGAGCCGCCGGAGCGCCGAAGTTCCGCAGGTCCGCAGGTCCGGACTTCCGCAGGTCCGGAGCGCTGGAGCGCCGCAGCTCGAATCGACGGGACGTGTGATGACCGAGGTGGTGGGGCACCGGTACCGGAGTTTGTGGCCGCCGCCGGTGGTGGGGGATGCGCTGCTGCCGGCGCTCCTCCTGCTCGACGTCGTGACCACGCGGGCGCCGCGAGAGCTGCCGCTGGCCGCGGCCCTCACGGCCGCCCTCGTGCTGCCCCTGGTGTTGCGGCGCAGGGCCCCCCTCACGGTGTTCGGCGCCGTGGCGTCCGCGGCCTTCGTCCAGTGGCTGATGGACGTCCCGCTGCCGGCGGACATCGCCCTGCTGGTGGCCCTCTACACGGTGGCCGCGCGCACGGACCGGCGCGGCACGCTGATCGCCGCCGCCGTCGCGGAGGGCGGGGCCCTGTTGGCCTGCCTGAGCTGGGCGACGGACGGCGCCTTCCTGACCCCCTTCGTCGCGGTGACCGCGATGGTCGTCGCCGCCGCGGTCCTGGGGGTGAACGTACGGACCACGCGCGCCTACCTCGCAGCGGTGGAGGAACGGGCGGCACGCCTGGAGCGGGAACGGGACCAGCGGGCGCGATTGGCCGCCGCCGAGGAGAGGGCCCGCATCACCCGGGAGATGCACGACATCGTCACCCACAACCTGTCCGTCATGGTCGCGCTCACCGACGCCGCCGTGTACGCGCAGCACCGCTCGCCCGACCGGGCCACCGCCGCGATGCACCAGGTCTCCGAGACGGGCCGGCAGGCCCTGACCGACATGCGGCGCTCGCTGGGGATCCTGCGGGCCGACGAGCCGGATGGCGAACCGGGCGCGGAGCGACACCCGTTGCCGGGCATCGGACAACTGGAAGCGCTCGCCGGCCAGATGTGCGCCGCCGGGCTACCGACCCGCGTCGAGGTCGAGGGCGACCACGGCCACGTACCGGCCACCGCACAACTCACCGTCTACCGCCTGGTGCAGGAAGCCTTGACCAACAGCCTCAAACACACACCCTCCGGCACGCACGCGAGGGTCCGGATACGGTGCTCGACCGGGGACGGAACAGGGGCCGGTACGGGCACCGGGACCGCGGTCGCAGCCGGGACCGTCACCGTGGACGTCACCGACAGCGGCCCCGGCCTGCCCGGCGCCGCCCCGGCCGGCCACGGCATCCCCGGCATGCGCGAGCGCGCGGCCGCCTACGGGGGGACGCTGGAGGTCGGACCGCTGTCGGGCGGCGGCTGGGGAGTCCGTACGTGCCTCCTCCTCGGCAGCGGCGCAGGGGCGTCCGCATGACGATCCGCATCCTGATCGCCGACGACGAAGCACTGCTGCGCATGGCGTTCGGCACGGTCCTGGAGGCCCAGCCCGACATGGCGCCGGTCGGCGAAGCCGCCGACGGGGCCCAGGCCGTACGCCTCGCCCGGGAGCTGCGCCCCGATGTCGTCCTCATGGACGTCCGGATGCCCGGGACCGACGGGATCGAGGCGACCCGGCAGGTCGTCCGGGTCTCGCCGCGGAGCAGGGTGCTGATCCTCACCACCTTCGACCTGGACGAGTACGCCTTCGCCGGGCTCAGGGCCGGCGCGTCCGGCTTCCTGCTGAAGAACACCAGGCCCGAGGAGTTGCTCGCGGCGATACGCAACGTGGCCGCGGGCGACGCGGTGGTCTCCCCGCGGATCACCCGCCGCCTGCTGGAGGACCTGCGCCCGCACATCCCCGACGGCAGCGTCGCGGAGCGCGCCCGGCGGCTGAACCGGCTCAGCGCCCGTGAACGCGAGGTGCTCGTCCAGGTCGGCGCCGGCCGGTCCAACACCGAGATCGCCGCCGCGCTCGACCTGGCGGAGGCGACCGTGAAGTCCCATCTGGGGCGCATCCTGCACAAGTTGGAACTGCGCGACCGGATCCAGGCCGTGGTCTTCGCCTACGAGAGCCGACTCATCCAACCGGCGTGACGCACCTGCCGACCGCCGCGACGACCGCTGCCCCCGGGCTGGAACATCGCGGGAACATCACCGCGGCGCGAACAGCGGCCGGACGGTGCGGGCGGCCAGTTCGCGCAGCCAGGCGTGGGCGCGGTCGTCGTCGTAGCGCTGGTGCCAGAGCAGGTACAGCGGGACGCCGGGTAGCTGGAGCGGCGCCGGTAGCGGCAGCGTGACCAGGCCGAGCTGCTCCCGGGCGGAGCGGGTGACCGCTTCCGGCAGGGTGACGACCAGGTCGGTGGCGAGTACGAGGTGCAGGGCGAAGGCGGAGGTGGGCCCGGCGGCCACGACGCGGCGTTCGAGGCCGCCCGTCCCCGCGAGGGCGTCGTCGATCGGGTCGCGCAGTTTCCCGCGCCGCGAGACGGTGAGGTGCTCGGCGGCCGCGTAGCGCTCGGGGGTCAGCGCACCCTCGGCGAGCGGGTGGCCCGGACGGACGACGACGACCAGCCGGTCCGTGCCGAGCAGGCGGTGGCGGACGTCCGGGAGCGACGGAGCACCGGCACTCGATTCGAGGTCGACCTCGCCCCGACGCAGGTCCGGGGTGTCGGTGCCCGGCTCGGCGGACATGCGCAGCTGGACGCCGGGGGCTTCGCGACGGACGGCGCCGATCAGGGCCGTGCCGCACGCGGCGGTCAGGGCGTCGTGCCAGCGCACGGTGAAGACCCGCTTCAACCCCGCCAGGTCGAGCACCTGCCGCGCGGCGAGGAGTTGGTGGGCCTGTTGCACGAGGGTGTGGACCTGGGCGCGCATGGCGAGCGCGCGAGTGGTGGGGACCATGGTGCGACCGGCGCGTACGAGGATCTGGTCGCCGGTGGCCTTGCGGATGCGCCCCAGCGAGCGGCTCATCGCGGGGGCGGTGACGTGCAGACGGGCTGCGGCGCCGGCGACGCTGCCCTCTTCGAGGAGGGCGTCCAGGGCGGTGAGCAGGTTCAAATCCAGTTGCATGGAAGTAACTCTATAAGTGCAAAGCATGCACTTGTCGTTAATCGTCTGGGGCCATAACTTTCGGAGTGCGGCAAGGGGAACGGCGCAAGTCGCCCCCCGCACCGCCCGATTGACCGACCTACGGACCAACCCAAGGGAGCCCACCATGAGTACTGCCACTGCCACTGCCACCGCCGCAGTCAGCACCACTTTCCTGTCCGAGGTGACCGCCGCGGTGCAGAGCGCCGGCCTGACCCTGCTGGACCGGTTCACCCCGCATGCCCGGGGAGTGAGCATGGAGGAGGTCGTGGCGGAGATCTACGCCAATGACGACGCGGTGCTGGCCGTGCTGCGGGAGCCGCTGCTGCGGGCTCGGCCGGGATCGCGGTGGGCGGAGGACGAGTTGGCCGGTGGCGCGCTGCCGGCGGGGGAGTGGTGGGTCGTCGACCCCGCCGAGGGCAACATCAACCACGTCCACGGGATGTCGGACTGGGCCGTGACCGCCACCCTGGTCCGGGACGACCACCCGGTGCTGACGGTCGTTCACCTGCCGCTGACCGGTGACACCTACACCGCTGTCGCCGGTGGTGGCGCCCATCTGAACGGTCACCCGCTGAAGGTGTCCGCCAAGGCCGACCTGGGCGCGGCCCTCATCGGTACCGGCCAGGCCAAGCCGGGCGAGGACGAGGCGACGTTCCGGCGGATCGGTGACTCGGTCACGGCCATGCTCATCAACGGTTTGGTGGTGCGGGTGTCCGTGCCGGCGACGATGCAGCTCATCCACGTCGCCGCGGGGCGGATGGACGCGTTCTGGCAGTTCTCCGACGTCCGTTCCGGTCTGGTCGCCGGCGCCCTGTTGGTCTCGGAGGCCGGCGGCACGGTCACCGACCTGGCGGGCGAAGCCTGGAGCACCGCCAGCCGCGACTTCCTGGCCGCCGCCCCCGGCCTCCACCAGGCCACCCTCGACATCCTCCAGCCGATCGCCTGACGCAGCAGCTTCCCCCTCCCCCTCCCACCTGACGCTCAACACCGCAAGGAGCACCACCCCATGACCACCACCATCGGCATCCTCGGCGCCGGCCGAGTCGGCACCAACCTCGCCACCAAGCTCGCCGCGGCCGGACACCACGTCACCCTCGGCGGCCGCACCCCGCAGGAGAACGCCGCCCACGCCACCGGGCTCTCCGAGCGGATCACCTTCGCCGACCAGCGCACCACCGCCCGCACCACGGACCTCGTGATCAACGCGACCCCCGGCGACAGCGCCCTCGACCGCCTCGCCGACCTGCGCACCGAGCTCGCCGGCAAGATACTCATCGACGTCTCCAACGCCACCCACCACGCCGAGGACGGACTCCCGGGCGACCTCCTCTACCCCGGCAGCAGCCTCGCCGAAAAACTCCAGACCGCCCTCCCCGACACCCGAGTCGTCAAGACCCTCAACACCATGCTCTTCATGGTCATGACCGCTCCCGAGACCCTGACCACCCCACCCACCGCCTACCTCTCGGGCAACGACGAGCAGGCGAAGAAGACCGTCACCGACCTCCTCACCGACCTGGGCTGGCAGCCCGCCCAGATCGAGGACCTCGGCGACATCACCACGGCCCGCGCCACCGAAGCCATGGTCCTCCTCGTCCCCCACATCCTGCGCCGCAACGGCTTCACACCCTTCGCCATCTCCCTGGCACGCTGACCCGCTGACCCGCCCACGGGCTCATGCCCGGTCAGGGGTGGCGGGAGTCGAGGGAGCGGTGTCGGCGAGGATCGCGTGACGGGCGGCGAGCGCGGCGGCGAGCAGGCCTTCGTCGAGCATCATCTCGCCGTCCCGGGTGGAGTCGTTGACCGGGATCCGGGTACGTCGATCGATCAGTGCCGTCAGCGACGGCAGCGCGGGCCGCGCATGGCGGCCCATGCGCGCCAGTCCCTCCGCGTAGTACTCGCCGATGCCGTAAGTACCGAGGTGCGGTGTCATGAGGGCGAGGACGCGGGGCCCGGCCGTGGGGCCGGCGTGCCGCAGCCACAGCGGGGCGCACACCCCCTGCATGCGCCCGGGCCGCTTGAACGTGAGGTTGTACAGCTGGGCAGCCTCACGAAAGGTCAGCGGGCCTGCGTCCAGCAAGGCTCCGAAGAGCTCGGGGGCACGGTGGAGCCGACCGGTGTCCACGGGCTTGGCCCGCAGGACCGCGCCGGCGGTGGCGCTGTCGTACGTCGGCCTCTGCGCCTGGCTCCGCGTCGGGCTCGAACTGCCGAAAAGGTGGCGGGGTCGGGGATACGGGGTGACGGCGACCGTGGCGAACAGCGCGCCGTGCGCGCGCATCGCGGCGCGCGAGACGGAGGCGGTGGTGAGGGCTTTGGCCATGGCAGGGCTGACCTCTGGTCCGCAGTGGCGGACGAGGAGCGGTAGGAGTGCGATCGGGGCGGCCCGCCAGTGGTGACAGGCCTCCCGGGCCACGCCGGCGCCGATGTCCCGGGTGGTGGGGTCGCCGAGGAGTCGCGCCACCAGGGCGTGGACGTGACGCTCGCGCCCCAACCCGCACAGCACCCGGCCCCAGCGCCGACCGACGCGGTCCAGGTGGATCGCGGCCTCGCGGGCATCGGCGAGCAACGCCCTGTCGAGCGGCGGCCGTTGGCGTGCCGGGGCGACGCGCAGGGCCTCCAGGCGGACGAGGAAGCGTACGGAGGGCAGGGGGTCGTCCCGCAAGTGTGCGAGGGATCCCTGGAGACGATCGGCGAGGACGGTGCGCACCACGGGATCGGTGAGTTTGCCGAGCGCCCGGAGCCCCACGTCCCGACCGCCGGCGCGCACGACGAGGTGCGCGGCTCGGCGGCGTACCTCTTCATCGGGGTCGGTGAGTCGTGCGAGCGAGGCGGCGACGGCTTCGGGCCACGGGCTGCCGGTGCCAGCCCACGACAGGAGTTCCAGGGCCTCGCGCCGTACGAACGCATTGTCGGAGTAGGACAGTTGGAGCAGCCGGAGGGGTACGGGGCCGGTGCGGTCGGCGCGTAGCGCGTCGATGACCGTGATGCGGGAGGGATGGGCGGCCGTCGTGGCGTGTCCCGCGGACACGGCCTCGTCCAGCCACTTCATCGGACGGGGCGGTGGCCGCCCTTCCGTGCGCGGAGAGGAGTCATGCGGCCGATGATGTCACGGGCGACGACTCCTGGGCCAGGGCATTGGCCGTCGTGGGGGATCGCGGGTCAGGCCGTCTCCTGGCGCCGGGGCGTCCTTCGTGTCCTGACCCCGACGATGACGAGTGCCAGCCCCGCGGCGACGATGCCGAGGTAGGCGGTGGGCGGGAGGTCGACGACTTTGTGCAGCCAGCCCCACTCCGTGCCGAAGAAGGTCTGCGAGGCGAAGCCGACGAGCCCTTGGGCTCCTACGACGTAGCCGATGCTTTCGAGGGTGTATCCGATGGTTGTTCGCACGGGTCAACCCTCTCGTGGTGGCGCCCCGAGAGCGTCCTCCGCAGGGCCCAAAGCGCGGTAGGCCGAAGGGTGTAGTCGCCCCTGGGCCCCTGGGCCCCTTCGCCCTCCGCCCGCTGACCGCCGGGACCGCCGGTTCGCGACACGCCTCGAGAACACGCCTCGAGAACACGCCTCAAGAACACGCCTCAAGAACACGCCAGCCATATGTCCTTGCGCAATGGTCAAGAGTCGTTGACCATTACTCGCATGCCAACCGATGATGTTCCCGAGACGTTCCACGTCACCACCGACGAGCAACTGCGCGCCGTCTCCAACCTCACGCGCCACCGGATCATGGCCGTGCTCCGCTTCGAGCCGGCGACGATCACGCAGATCGCTGAGCGGGTGGGCCTCGCCAAGGGGAGTTCCAGCTATCACGTGCGCCTGCTGGAGCGGGCCGGCCTGGTGAAGGTGGTACGGACCCGCAAGGTCCGCGGGGTCACCGAGCGGTACTACGCCATGGCCGCACGGTCGATCGTGCTGCCGGATACGGGCGAGGGGGGCCCGGACGTGCTGATGCGGCACGCGGTGGCGGACCTGGAGGCGGCGCCGGCGGAGGCCGAGCGGCACGTGCGGATGGCGCACCTGCGGCTCACCGAGGAGCAGTTCACGGAGTTGGGCGAGCGCTTGCAGGCGCTGGCGGACGAATACCGGGAGCTGTCCGATCCGTCGCTCCCGGACGCGTCGCTCGTCTTCGCGCTGTTCCACCCGGCGGCGCGCCAGCAGGTAGAGGGGAACACCAAGTGAGCTCGGACATGAAGAAGTTGCCGACCGGCTTCGGGCGGCTCTGGACCGCGCAGACGGTGTCCTCGTTCGGTGACGGGGTGATGCACGCCGCGCTGCCCCTGCTCGCGCTGACCTTGACGCGGGATCCGATGGCGCTCGCCGTCGTCACGGCCGCCGGAACGCTGCCCTGGCTGCTCTTCGGGGTGCTCGGCGGCGCGCTGGTGGACCGCTGGGACCGTCGGCGCACGATGTGGGTCGCGGATGCGGCGCGGGCGGCACTGCTCGCGATACCCGTGGTGGCGGCGGCGCTGGACGTGCTGAGCATTCCGCTGCTCGCGGCCGTCGCCTTCTTCCTCGGCATCGGCGGACTCTTCTTCGACACGGCCGCCACGGCTTATCTGCCGGACCTGCTCCGGCGCGATCCCGCACTCCTGGAGCGCGCCAACTCCCGCTTGCGCGGCGCCCAGACGGCCATGTCGGGCTTCGCGGGTCCACCCGCGGGAAGTGCGCTGCTCGCGCTCGGGCGGGCGGTTCCGCTGCTCGCCGACGCGGTGTCGTTCATGGTCTCCGCCCTGCTCGTACGTACGCTGCCCGCCGTGCCCCGGCCCGTGCCGGAGGTCCGCGAGTCGCTGCTCCGGCAGGCGCGGGCGGGGGCCTCGTACGTCTTCCGGGACCGGTTGCTGCTCGGGCTCGCGCTGCGCCCGGCCGTCGGGAACGTCGCCTTCCTCGCCGTGGAGACCGTACTCGCCCTCTTCGCCCACGACCGGCTCGGCGTCGACACCTTCGGCTTCGGCCTGCTCCTCACGGCGGAGGCCACCGGCGGCCTGCTCGGCGCGGGCATCGCCTCCTACCTCGGCCGACGACTGGGCACCGGCACCGCGCTGACCTGCACGGCAACCGTCGAAGGGCTGGCGATCCTGGGCCTGGCCGCTGCCCCGAACGCGTACGTCGCCGGGCTGGCGCTCGCCGTCTGCGGGGCCGGCATGGGGGCCACGATGGTGCTCGGCCCCTCCCTCCGACAGGCGATCGTGCCGGCCCACCTGATGGGGCGGGTCGCCTCCACCTCCCGCATGCTGGCCATGTGCGCCGCCCCCATGGGGGCCTTCCTCGGCGGCTGGCTCGCCACCGCCTTCGACCTCCGTACCCCGCTCTACGCCGCGGCCGGCATGCTGCTGGCGATGACAGTTGTCACGGCGTCCATGACCAACAACCGGCGGGTCGAAGCGGCGCTGAGCGCCGCCCGGGACGATGCTCCCGTTCCCCCGGCAGCCAAGGATCCCGTCCGGGAGAGTGCGTCCCAGGACGTGTGACGGGCCCTGTGAGCAGCGGATCAGCGTAGACGGCCGAGCAGCTCGAAGGTCTCGGCGCGCCGGTTCCAGGCGATGACGGCCAGCGGCACCATGAAGAGGAACGGGGTCCCGGCGTTCTCGCCGTGCATGGCGGTGAGCTGGGTGACGAAGGCGAACGCCAAGAAGACGATCAGGGCCGTGGCGGCCGGCCCGGCCAGCCGGCGGACCAGCAGCCCGACCGCTCCGGCCAGCTCCACCAGCCCGGTCAGGTACATGAACCAGTGGCCCACGCCCATGGCGTCGAAGACGGTGGTCGCTGCGGGGAGCGCCAGCAGCTTGGGCAGTGCGCTGGCCAGGGCGAAGAAGAGCGCGAGCAGGATCCGCAGCGTCCAGACCACCCGGACCGCGGAGTTGCCGGACTTGCTGGACTTGCCGGACTTCGTGGCCGAGGGGGTGGCGGTAGCG
Source organism: Streptomyces sp. NPDC098789 (assembly GCF_044759975.1). Taxonomy (NCBI): domain Bacteria; kingdom Bacillati; phylum Actinomycetota; class Actinomycetes; order Kitasatosporales; family Streptomycetaceae; genus Streptomyces; species Streptomyces sp. NPDC098789. Next base: position 18,857 of record NZ_JBIWAJ010000028.1, on the reverse strand, counting down.
GCGGAGGCGGTCGTGGCCGGCGTGGTGGTGGTGGCGGCGGTGGCGGCGGTGCGGGACATGTGAGGTCTCCCTGATCGGCTGTTGTGGCTTCCTCAGGTTTGACCGCCGCCACCGACCGAACTCATCGGTCCCGGTGGAGGAATCTCCGGCAGTTCTGCCCCGGGCCGGGTTCGGGCCAGGGCTTCACTTGTTGACGCAGGTGCTGCCGCCGGCGGGGTTGAGCAGGGCGAGCACGTTGAGGGTGTTGCCGCAGACGTTGATCGGGATGTGGATCGGAACCTGGATCACGTTGCCCGACAGGAGGCCCGGGGAGTTGGCGGCCACGGCGGAAGCGCCCGCATCGGCCGACGCCGCGGTCGCCCCACCGACGACGGCCATGCCGACGGCGATCGCGAGGGCTGCGCTCTTCAGAAGACGAGACATGACGGGCTCTCCTTGTTGCTCCAATGACGCCTGGGCGCCGGCGCCCCGGTACTGGGCCGCACCCCCTCTTCGGCACGGCACCGCAGTACGGTTCGGTCCCGACCGGTCCGTTCACCCGAAGGGGGCCGTGCGTGACGGCATCCGGCCCAAGGGAGAGACCTCCGCCGACCCCACGCGTACGCGTACGCGTACGGGTATGGCTACGGCCTACGGCCGCGCGGGCGTGACGGCCTCGTTGTAGGCCTTCCAGATCAGTGGCGGGAAGGCGCTGCCGCGCTCGGAATCGGGGCCGCCCACACCCTGCATCGGCAGCAGCTGCGGGACGTCGGGCTTCGTGCGGAACATCGCGACCGAGGTGCTCAGGTCCGGCGTCACGCCGATGAACCAGGCTGAGTTCATGCGGTCGTTCGGACCGGTCCTGCCGGCCCAGGAGGGAACGAAGGTGCGCGCGTCCTTCGGCGGTCCGAGGGCTGTCCAGCTCACCTGGCGCAGCGCCGAGCCGACGGCCGCGGCCGTGTCGGCGCTGATCGCCCGCCGCGGCTTGCCCGGACCGAAGCCGCCGTCCACCGCGACGCCGTTCCGCTCGACCTTGGTCACCGAGTAGGGGTCGGCGGCCCGGCCCTGGTTGACGAAGGTCGTGTAGGCGCTGGCCAGCCGGACGGCGCTGGGGGTGGAGGTGCCGATGGAGAACGTCGGCTCCAGCTTGGCCATGCTCTCCTCGCGCAGCCCCGACGCGACCGCCACCTCCTTGACCGTCTTCAGCCCGATCTTCTTGCCCACCTCCACGAACGGCGTGTGGTCGGAGTTCACCAGGGCCGTGTGGAGGGCCGTGGACGACGCCGACGGCCCTGCCGGTTCGGGCGTGGGGGGAGCGGTGCCCGAAGTCGCGGCGGGGCGGTTATTGCCGTCGGACTCCTGCTCCAGGGCGGCTGCGTACACGAAGGGTTTGAACGCCGAGGCCGCCGGGACGCCCGAGGTGTCCGCGTTGTTGGTGAAGTGCTCGATCGCGTCGGAGCCGCCGTAGACGGCGATGACGGCTCCGTCCTTGGGGCGGATCGAGGCGGCGCCGACCTGTACGTGCTCGTCCTCCGCGCGCTTCTTCGGGTCGAGGCGCTCCGCGCGCACTTGCTCGACGGCCTTGGCCAGGGCCAGCACCTTGTCCTTCTCGAAGGTGGTGTGGACGTTGTAGCCACCCCCGGCCAGGTCCTTGTCCGTGATCCCGCTGCGGCTCTTGAGGTACTTGTTGGCGATGTCGACGAGGTATCCGGTCTGCCCCGCCTGGCTGGTCGGCTTGACGGGAGACTTCGGCTCGGGGAACTTCGTGTACTTCGCGCGTTCCTCGGCGCTCATCGAACCCGTGGTGACCTGGCGGTCCAGGATCCAGCTCCAGCGGTCCTCGGCGCGCTGGTGGTTGTCGGCGCTGAGGGAGGGGTCGAAGCTCTCCGCACCCTTGAGCACCGCCGCCAGCAGGGCGCCCTGACCGGGGTCGAGGTCCTTGGCGGGGATGCCGTAGTAGGCGTACGCGGCCGCCTGGACGCCGTACGCGTCGCGGCCGAACCAGGAGGTGTTGAGGTACCCCTCCAGGATCTCCGTCTTGGGCCGCTGGTTGCTGATCTTCAGGGAGAGGAAGAGTTCCTTGACCTTGCGCGTGACGGTCTGGTCCTGGCTCAGGAAGGAGTTCTTGACGTACTGCTGGGTGATGGTGGAGCCGCCCTGGGTCTCCTTGCCCTTGAAGATGTTGACGGCGGCGCGCCCGATGCCCGTCACCGAGACGCCCGAGTCGCTGTAGAACTCCGCGTTCTCCGCCGAGATGACGGCGCCCTGGACGGAGTCGGGAACCTGGGCGAGCTTCACGTCCTGCCGGTTCACATTGCCGACGCTCACCATCCGACTGCCGTCCGCCCAGTAGTAGACGGTGGCCTGGCGGCTCGCCGAATCGTGCGGGTCCGGTATCTCGACCTGTATGTAGACGGTGACGAAGAGGCCGGTGAGGGCGGCGACGAAGAACAGGAACAGGCCGCAGACGAGCTTCCAGGAGGGCGTCCAGCGCCGCCAGCCGCGCCGGCCGCGCCGGGGGAAGTCGATGAGACGGCGACGGAGCTTCCTACGGGCTGACCTGCGTCTCTCCGCTCGGCCCGGCGGGCGCCCGGTGCGTTGCGTACCTTCCGTTCGCTCGTCGCTACCAGTGGCGTCCGTCCTGCCGGTGTCATCCGCGCGGCGTTTGTGGGGCAGCCTCATGGGGGATGCGGACCTCCTCGATCGCGAGCCGTCGCTTCGGGGCGGCGACGGACTCGGCCGGGAAGATGATCACTTCGCGGTCGTGGTTGGTTCGTTCACAAAATCTTCAAATGCGGCACGGGACTTAGATCGCGCTCTATCGGGTGATATGGACAAATCGCCTGCCGTTGGCGGAGGTTACCGGCGGTCACCATTGGCTGTCGGAGGCGTCGGAGAGGTCGTCACCGATCAAGAGGTCCCGCCCGCCACTTGCCCGCGGTGTGAGTTCAAGCCGAATCCGATGCTGCGCGCCACCGGACGACTTGTCCGGGCCGCCCAGGAGGACCATGACCCGGACTCCCGCACGAGCGCCCGCATCCGCGCGCAGTTCGACGCCGAGTTCCAGTTCGATGGGACCGACCTGGAGCTGGAGGTCGCTCGTCATCTGGGCGGCAGCGGTTTGCCTCAGTGCGTCGCGAACGGCCTCGATGGCCGTTGCGAGTTCCACGTAGGTGTTGCGTTCTGTTGTCAATGCTCCGGTTCCTTCCTCAGTGGGACCCTCCTCCGATGCGGGCTGTGGGGGCGATTCGGCCTCGCGCAGGTCGAAGCCCGTCAAGAACGTGCCCGCGGACGCGGCGCCCAAGTCGGCTGCGAGCACCTGCGGCTCATGGCGTGCGGCCGCCAGATAGGCGTACGAGCCCTGGGCGGCGGTGTCGGGCACCGGTGCGCTGCCGCGCTCCTCCTGGATGGCGGTCAGGGCCTGCAGCGCCCGGCTCAGCAGGGCCTCGCCGCCCCGTGCCCCGGCCTCGATCGCCTCGCGGTAGAGGGTGACCGCTCGGGTCAGCTCGTTCGCCGCCCGTTCGTAGTCGCCGTTGGCCGCGGCGGTGACGGCCCAGTTGTTCAGTCCCCTGGCGAGAAGCAAGGTCTCCGTCGGCCCGTGGCCCGATGTGTCTGCGAGTGCCTGGTACAGGGCTACCGCCTCGCCGGCCACCGTCAACGCGTACGCGACGTCGCCTTGAGCGGCTACCAGCCCGGCGAGCGCGTCTAGTGCCCCGGCCAGCATCAGCCGCGGACCGGTAGCGTCGGTAGCGCCGGCGTTCTTGGCCGCATGCTTCCTGGAGATCTCCACGGCTTCGCCGACGATGTCCCGTGCCTCATCGACCGAACCGTCCGCCGTCAAGGTGGCGGTGAGTGCCAACAAAGCTTGGCCTAGACGTACTTCGTCGGCGTCCTGGTGGTTCTCCGCCAGCGCGAGTCTGCTGGCTCGCACCGCTTCTTGGGCGCCCGCCACGGCCCTCTTCGCTTCCCCCGTGGCGAGCCAGCGCTGGCTCATGAGCAGGGCGAGATCCGCCCACCGCGCGTACCCGCCGGGGGTCTGTTCGGCCTGCCGGCTTGCTTCCAGCAGGAGCCGGAATTGTGTGCTAAGCCCCATGGTGTCCGCCCTCCGGCGGTGTTCGTGTGGTCGTCCGCTCGCCGTGCTGCGGCGTTTCGGATGCGGATCTCTCCAGCATGCCGATGATCCGGTTGGCGAGATCCTGGTCGAAGACGTCGAGAGGACCGGCGGGCGTGCGCCAGGTCAGGAGCCGTCTCGGGGACAGATCGGGAGCATCAGCATCAGCATCAGCGCCGGCAGCAGTAGCTGCCGTTGCGATCGCCGGCGCCGTCTGCGGAGGTGTCTCCAGCGTCGTCTCCGGAGGCCGCGCCAGCGCCTGCCGCATCACGAGGTTGCCGGCCGCTCCCACGGAGGCCATCAACGGCTGGTGTCCGACGTCGTACCTCCCCATGCGCTTTTCGGTGCGCTGGAAGAGTTCACCCAGGAGCAAGGGCCCGGCGTCGCCCCGCCTTTGCTCCAACACGGCCACGAGGTGCCCGGTGAATGCCGTGAAGTCGGTCTCCCCGACCGTGTCGGACGCACCCGAGGTCTGCGCGGGTCCGCTCGATGCGAGGACGCAGACTCCGTCGATGAGGCCCTCGTCGACGTCGTAGGCGGCGGCGGCCCGGTCGAGGAGCTCGTCCTCGGCCAGGTTCTCCTCGGTCAGGGTCCCGTCGCCGAGCACCTTGGTCGCGATGCCGCTGAAGCAGCAGTCCAGGACCAGCACGACGACGCGGGCGCGTGCGGCGCGCAGCACGCTGCGCAGGACCGTGTAGCGCAGTCCCGTGGTTTCGACCGACTCGGCGCTGGAGGTGGTGCACGACGTGAGGTACAGCTCGCGCTCGGCGCCCACGCGCGAGCCGTGTCCCACGTAGTACACGAAGAGGACGTCCGTCGCCTGCTCGGCCGCGCGTTTGACGGCAGCACGGATCCCTTCACCGGTCTGCGGGTTGAGCACCGGTCGCGTGTACTCGGGCAAGCGGCCGAAGCCCGCGTACGCGGGATCGGTGAGGATGCCCTTGAGGCGCAGCACGTTGTGCAGCGCCGCCTCCACGCCGGTGAAGACCCCGCCGTCCGGGTAGTCCGCGACCCCGATCAGCACCGCCCGGGACTCGCTCGGGCGCAACGCACGCATGATCGGGTCAGGCCGCATCCAGTTCTTCGAGCCTCTGTTTGATCTCCTCGGGGTCCGAGCCCGTCACCGCGAACTGCTTGCCGTCCTTCTCCACGGTGATCGTGATCTTCGGGGCGGCGGCGATCCGACGCTGCTCGCGCCATTGAGCGATGAGGACGCCGAGCGAGGTGGCACTGAAGGCGCCGCTCAGGGCGAGTTGCACGACCTCCAGGGTGCCCAGCTGCCCCGGCTCGGGGGCGTCCTGCCTCAGCTCGGGCGTGGCGTGCCGGCGCGCGCCGGCGTCGTCCACGAGCCATTCGTACAACTCGGATGAGACGTCGTCGCCGTCGTCCTCCGTCACACAGCGGATCAGGATCTGCACCATGGCCCCCAGCCCCTCGCGGTCCACCAGAGCATAGGACGACGCCTCGGTCGGCGTTCCCGGAACCGGGGAATTCGCCGCTACGGCGATCGGTGTTGGCCTACCAGGTGGGCGGCCTCCTCGTCCAAGTGCTGGAGCAGGGCCTGGAGGGCGGGGGTGCGGGTGCGGTGCGACGCTTCCGTCGTGCCCACCGTCCGGCTCACCGAGGGGAGGTCGACCGGCAGCGCCGCCAGGCGTTCGTCGTCGCGCAGCACCAGCTCGGGCAGCAGCGCCACCATGGTCGTCTGGAGCAGCAGGGCGCGCATCGTCAGGATCGACGTGCACTCCACCCGGTCCACCGGGAGCGCCAGGCCCTGTTCCACGAACAGGGCCTCCAGTTCCTGCCGTAGTGCGGTCTGTTCCACCGGCAGGATCCACGGGTGCTCCAGCGCGTCCAGCAGCGTGAGCGGCTCGGCCTGCGTGCCCGGCTGCGGGGTCAGGAGGGGGTGTCCGGCGCGGACCGCCAGCATGATCCGCTCCCGGTACAGCATCCGCTGGTGCAGCCGCTCGCCCTCCTTCGGCGCCGGGCCCACCCGACCCACGATCACGTCCAACTCGCCGCCCAGCAGGGCGGGATGGAGTACGTCGACGGTCCCCTCGCGGACGACCACGGTCAGTCGCGGGCGCTCCTGCTTCAGGCGGGCGATGGCCCGGGGGAGCAGGACGTTCGCACCGGCCAGCAACGTCCCCACCGTCACCGTGCCTTCGTGGCCCTGCCGCAGGCCGTCCAGGTGCTCACCGGCCCGGCGGATCTCCGTGATCACCGCCCGGGCGTGGCCGGTCAGTGCCTCCCCGTAGACGGTGGGGCGCATGCCGCGCGGCTCGCGCACGAACAACGGCAGGTCGGCGATGGCCTCCAGCTCCCGCAGGGTGCGGGTCGCGGCGGGCTGCGTGAGGTGCAGCGCCTCCGCCGCCCGCGCCACGCCCCCGTGCTGCACGATCGCGACCAGGAGGGTCAGGTGCCGGAACTTCAACCGGCCGTCCAGTAGGTCCATCGGGGCCGCTCCTTCCAGAGGGTTCGCTGCCTCGTGCGTATCGCGTCGGGGTGCGGTGCTGGCCGGTTCCCAGCTGTTTTGCAGGCCGCATCCGACCCTTCCATATCCGAACCGGTATGGGAACTACCTGATTTGGCATTGGTTAGGCATACCGATGTCGGCGCATGATGTCCGCACGATCCGGGGTCCAGAACCGAACGCCCCGGCCTGTTAGGGGAGGTCTGCAAGGTGAGCGCACCTGTGCGGCATTACGTGGGAGGCGGGTTCGACGCGTCGGGCGATCCGTTCCCGCTCGTCGACCCGGTCAACGGACGCACCGTCGGCGAGGTGCCCTCGGCCCCCGCCGAGGTGGTCGACCGTGCGGTGCGCGCCGCCCGGGAGGCGCTGCGCGGGCCGTGGGGCGCGTGGAGCCCCGCCGACCGGGCCCGGGCACTGCACCGCATCGCCGACGGCATCGAGCGGCGGTTCGAGGAGTTCGTCGCCGCGGAGTGCGCCGACACCGGAAAGCCCCGCGAGCTCGCGGCCGCCGTCGACATCCCGCGGGCCATCGCCAACTTCCGCGCGTACGCCGAGCTCCTCGCCGGGCGCGGCGAGCAGTCCTGGCACACCGGGACCCCCGACGGGCGCGGCGCGCTCAACTACACCGTGCGCAAGCCGCTCGGCGTGGTCGCCGTGATCTCGCCCTGGAACCTGCCGCTGCTGCTGCTCACCTGGAAGGTCGCGCCCGCCCTGGCGATGGGGAACACGGTCGTCGCCAAGCCCTCCGAGCTCACGCCCGGCACGGCCTGTCTACTGGCCGAGGTGACCGCCGAGGCCGAACTGCCCGCCGGGGTCTTCAACCTCGTGCACGGCCCGGGCGCCGACGCCGCCGGCCAGTGGCTCACCGAGCACCCCGGTGTGGACGCGATCGCCTTCACCGGCGAGTCCGGCACCGGCACCACCATCATGCGCGCCGCCGCGGCCCGCCTCGCACCGGTCTCCTTCGAGCTGGGCGGCAAGAACGCGGGGCTGGTCTTCGCCGACGCGGACCTGGACCGGGCCGTCGCGGGCACGCTCCGGTCCGCCTTCACCCACAGCGGCCAGGTGTGCCTGTGCACCGAGCGGCTGTACGTCGAGCGCCCGGTCTTCGACGAGTTCGCCGAGCGGCTCGCCGACGGGGCGCGGGCGCTCAGCGGCTACGGGCCGATGATCTCCGCCGCCCACCGCGACAAGGTGCTCGGCCACGTGGCCAAGGCGGCTGCCGACGGCGAGGTCCTCGCGGGAGGCGGCGTGCCGAGCTTCGGCGACGAGCGCGACGGCGGCTTCTTCGTCGAGCCGACCGTGCTGACCGGACTGCCCGAGGACCACCCGGCGGTGCGCGAGGAGATCTTCGGCCCCGTCGTGCACCTGGCGCCCTTCGACACCGAGGCGGAGGCGCTCGCCCTGGCCAACGCCGGCCCGTACGGCCTGGCCGCCACCGTGTGGACCGACGATCTCGCCCGCGCCCACCGGGTCGCCCCCGCCCTGGAGGTGGGCATCGCCTGGGTCAACACCTGGAACCTGCGCGACCTGCGCACGCCGTTCGGCGGCGTGAAGGCCTCCGGGATCGGGCGCGAGGGCGGCGACCACTCCCTCGACTTCTTCTCCGAGCCGATGAACGTGTGCGTGAAACTGTGACCAGCCGCCCTGTTGTGACAGCCCCCGCCCCCACACCCGCCCCCGTGCCCGTCCCCCTGTCCGCCCTCGCGTCCGCTCCCGTGACGCGGGCCGCCGAGCTCCTCGACCGGGCGCGCCGCACCGGGGTGCCCTGCGCCCCCGTCCGTGACGTCCTGCCGGTCGGCGACCTGGACAGCGCCTACGCCGTCCAGGCCCTGCTCACCGACCGCCGCCTCGCCGAGGGCCGGCGCATCACCGGCTGGAAGATCGGCCTGACATCGGCCGCCGTCCAGGCCCAGCTCGGCGTGGACACCCCGGACTTCGGCGCCCTGTTCGACGACACCGCCGTACCCGACGGCGCCGACCTGCCCTGGGGCGCCGTGCTCCAGCCCAAGGCGGAAGCCGAGGTCGCCCTCGTCCTGGAAAGCGACCTGGACCACGAGCGGCACACCGTCGCCGACGTCATCCGGGCCACCGCCTTCGTGCTGCCCGCCATCGAGATCGTCGGCAGCCGCATCCGCGACTGGGACATCACCGCCGTCGACACCATCGCCGACAACGCCTCCAGCGGCGCGTACGTCCTCGGCAACCGGCCCGTACTGCTCCGCGACCTCGACCTGCGCACCGCCGGCATGGTCCTGGAGCGGCGCGGCGAACCCGTCTCCACCGGCGCCGGCGCCGCCTGCCTCGGGAATCCGCTGCACGCCGCGGTCTGGCTCGCCGACACGCTCGTACGCCTGGGGCGTCCGCTGCGGGCGGGGGACACCGTGCTGACCGGCGCCCTCGGTCCCATGGCGGCCGTCGCCCCCGGTGACGTGCTCGAAGCGCGCATCGAGGGTCTCGGCTCGGTCCGCGCGGCCTTCGGGACCGACGCGGCGCGGGTACCGGCGGGGGAGGCCCGATGAGCCACACCCCCGCCGACGCCCGCACCCCCGCCGGCGCCCACACCCCCACCGGCCTCGACGTCGCGGCCCTCGCCGAGCTGCTCGACACCGCCGCCCTCGGCGCCCGCACGGTCGCCGGCGGCAGCACCGGGCTCACCACCACCGACGAGGCGTACGCCGTCCAGCGGGCGCTGGTGGCCCGCATGAGGGCGCGCGGCGAGCGGATCACGGGCTTCAAGCTCGGCTTCACCAGCCTCGCCAAGATGCGGCAGATGGGGGTGTCCGACCTGATCCACGGTCGGATCACCGACCGGATGCACATCACCGACGGCGGTCGGTACGACGTCTCGGGTCTGATCCATCCGCGCGTCGAGCCCGAGATCGCCTTCCTGCTCGGGGACACCCTCGTCCCCGGCGGGGACCCGGTCGCCGCGGTCGCCGCGGTGGCCCCGGCGTTGGAGGTCATCGACTCGCGGTACGACGGCTTCGCCTTCTCCCTGCCCGAGGTCATCGCCGACAACACCTCCGCCGCCGGCTACGCCGTGGGCCCCTGGACCGCCGCGGGCGGGCTGACGCACCCCGGTGGCCTGGCCAACCTCGGCGTGCTGCTGGAGATCGACGGGCGCCCGGCCCAGACCGGTTCCACCGCCGCGATCCTGGGGCACCCGCTGCGGGCCCTGGCCGCCGCGGCCCGGCTCGCCGGGGAGCTGCCCGCCGGGACCGTGATCCTCGCCGGTGCGGCCACCGCCGCCGTACCGCTGCCGCCCGGCACCCACGTACGGGCCACGGTCGCCACCCTCGGCAGTGTCCGGTTCAGCACCGCCCCCACCGCCGCCACCGCGTCCGTCCCTTCCGCTACGGGGGAGTCCGCATGATCGTCCCCGGTGCCGCGGAGCCCCGTGGCCGCTTCCCCCACCTGCGCCGGGCCGGCGACCTCGTCTACGTCTCCGGCACCAGCTCGCGCCGCCCCGACGGCACCTTCGTCGGCGCGGCCGCCGACTCGATGGGCGTCACCGACCTGGACGTCCGGGCCCAGACCCGGGCCGTCATCGAGAACATCGGCGCTCTGCTCGGCGCCGCCGGCGGCGGCCTCGCCGACCTGGTCTCCGTCACCACCTACCTCGTGAACATGAACGACTTCGGTGGCTACAACGAGGTCTACGCCGAGTACTTCGACGAGGACGGACCGGCGCGCACCACCGTCGCCGTCCACCAACTCCCGCACCCCCACCTGCTGATCGAGATCAGTGCCATCGCCCACCTGCCGCAGGAGCTGCACGCATGACCGCGACCCCGTTCAACCTCCACGCCTGGATCGAGGAACACCGCCACCTCCTCCAACCGCCCGTCGGCAACGTCCAGATCTGGCAGGACGCCGACCTGATGGTGACCATCGTCGGCGGCCCCAACCGGCGCACGGACTTCCACGACGACCCGATCGAGGAGTTCTTCTACCAGTTGGAGGGCGACATGGTGCTGCGGGTCATGGACGAGGAGGGCAAACCCCCGCGCGACATCCACATCCGGCAGGGCGACGTCTTCCTGCTGCCGCCGCACGTACGGCATTCGCCGCAGCGCCCGGAAGAGGGCAGCATCGGCATGGTCGTCGAGTTCGCCCGCCCCGAGGGCAGCCTCGACGCCTTCGAGTGGTACTGCACGCGGTGCCACCACCTGGTGCACCGAAGCGAGGTGCAGCTGACCTCGATCGTCGACGACCTGCCGCCGATCTTCAACGCCTTCTACGCCGACGAGTCCGCCCGCACCTGCGGCAACTGCGGGGCCGTGCACCCCGGCAAGGAGTGGCCCGAGGAGATGCGTCCGCGGACCCGGCGGGACGGGGCGGACGCATGACCGTCGTCGACATCCACGCCCACGTCTTCCCGGAGATCACCCGGGCCCGGTCGCGGAGCCTCACCGGGTCCGACGAGGCGCCCTGGCTGCGGACCTCGGACGGCCCGGACGCCGGGATGATGATGGCCGGCGCCGAAGAGTACCGGCCGGTGCGGCGCACGCTGTGGGACCCCGCCGCCCGCGTCGCGGACCTCGACCGCCTCGGGGTGGCGGTGCAGGTGCTGTCCAGCACCCCGCTGATGTTCGGCTACTCGCTGCCCGCCGAACGCGCCGTCGACTGGTGCCGTGCCGTCAATTCCGCGCTGCTCGACTACAGTTCGTACGCTCCGGACCGGTTGGCACCCCTGTGCCAGGTGCCGCTGCAGGACACGGAGGCGGCCTGCGCCACGCTCTCCGAGGCGATGCGCCAGGGCTTCCGCGGCGTCCACATCGGCAATCACCTCGGCGACCGCGACCTCGACCACGGCGCCCTGGTGGAGTTCCTCGCGCACTGCGCCGACGAGGGCGCCGCCGTCCTCGTCCACCCCTGGGACCTGCCCACCGGACCGCGGTTCTCCCGCTACATGCTCGCCTGGCTCGCCGGGATGGCGGCCGAGACCCACCTGACGATCCTGTCGCTGATCCTCTCCGGCGCCTTCGAGCGGCTGCCCACCTCTCTGCGGCTGCTGTTCGCGCACGGCGGCGGCAGCTTCCCGTACCTGCTCGGCCGCGCCGACAACGCCTGGCACCGACGGGACCTGGTGCGCGCCGACAGCCCGCGCCCGCCGTCCGCCTACACCGACCGGTTCTCCGTCGACTCGGCCGTCTTCGACCCGGGCGCGCTGCGCCTGCTGGTGGACGTGATGGGCGTGGAGCGGGTGCTGCTCGGCTCGGACCACCCCTTCCCGCTGGGCGAGGAGGACATCGGTCGGCTGGTGCGGGAGAGCGGGCTGACCGTGGAGGAGAAGGAGGCCGTGCTGGGCGGCAACGCCGTCCGGTTCTTCGGGCTGGAGGACCTGGTGGGGGACCGGGACCACACCCCGGAGCGCACCGCACACGACATGGAGAAGGAGGCCGCGCGATGAAGGCCGCCGTCATCGGTTCCGGCAACATCGGCACCGATCTGCTCATCAAACTGATCCGCGGCCGGGGCGTGGTCACCGCCGCCGCGATGATCGGCATCGACCCCGACTCCGAAGGGCTCGCCCGCGCCCGCCGCCTCTCCGTCCCCACCAGCGCCGACGGGGTGAAGGGCCTCATCGCCCTGGACGGTTTCGACGACATCGACATCGTCTTCGACGCCACCTCCGCCGCCGCCCACCGCGCCAACGCCGCCGCCCTCGCGCCCCACGGCAAGACGCTCATCGACCTGACCCCCGCGGCCATCGGCCCCTACGTCGTCCCGCCGGTCAACCTCGACGAGCACCTCGACGCCGCGAACGTCAACATGGTCACCTGCGGCGGCCAGGCCACCATCCCCGTCGTCGCCGCCGTCTCCCGCGTCACCCCGGTCCACTACGCCGAGATCGTCGCCTCCATCGCCTCGCGCTCCGCGGGACCCGGCACCCGGGCCAACATCGACGAATTCACGGTGACCACCGCCCGCGCCATCGAACAGGTCGGCGGCGCGACCCGCGGCAAGGCCATCATCGTGCTCAACCCGGCCGAACCACCGCTCCTCATGCGCGACACCGTGCACTGCATCGTCGACGACTGCGACACCGACCGCGTCGCCGACTCCGTGCGCGAGATGGCCGCGTCCGTCGCCGCCTACGTCCCCGGCTACCGGCTCAAGCAGCGGCCCCAGTTCCGCACCCTGGCCGCCGACGACCCCCTGGTCGGCCTCGCCGGCGGGGGCCGCCTCCTGGTCTCGGTGTACCTGGAGGTCGAGGGCGCCGCCCACCACCTGCCCGCCTACGCCGGAAACCTCGACATCATGACCGCCGCCGCGCTGCGCACCGCCGAGCGCCTGGCCGAACGGAGCCCGGCCCGATGACCCGCGTCTACGTCCAGGACGTGACCCTGCGCGACGGCATGCACGCCGTCTCCCACCGCTACACCGTCGACCAGGTCCGCGCCATCGCCGCCGCGCTCGACGCGGCCGGCGTCGACGCCGTCGAAGTCGCCCACGGCGACGGCCTGTCCGGCTCCTCCGTCACCTACGGGCCCGGCGCCCACACCGACTGGGAATGGCTGGAGGCGGCCGCCGACGTCCTGCACCGCGCCCGGCTCACCACGCTCCTGCTGCCCGGCATCGGCACCGCCGAGGACCTGCGCCGCGCCCACGCCCTCGGCGTCACCTCCGTACGCGTGGCCACCCACTGCACCGAGGCCGACATCTCCGCCCAGCACATCGGGCTCGCCCGCGAGCTGGGCATGGACGTCGCCGGCTTCCTGATGATGTCCCACCTCGCGAAGCCCGCCGAACTCGCCGTCCAGGCACGGCTGATGGAGTCGTACGGCGCGCACTGCGTGTACGTCACCGACTCCGGCGGCCGCCTCACCATGGACGGGGTCTGCGACCGGGTCCGCGCCTACCGCGACGTCCTCGAACCCGGCACCGAGATCGGCATCCACGCCCACCACAACCTCGGCCTCGGCGTCGCCAACAGCATCGTCGCCGTCGAGGCCGGCGCGCACCGGGTCGACGCCTCGCTCGCGGGACAGGGCGCCGGCGCCGGGAACGCCCCGCTGGAACCCGTCGTCGCCGTCTTCGACCTGCTGGGCTGGGAGCACGGCTGCGACCTCTTCCCGCTCACCGACGCCGCGGAGAACCTCGTACGCCCCACCCAGGACCGGCCCGTGCGCGTCGACCGCGAGACGCTGACCCTCGGCTACGCCGGGGTGTACTCCAGCTTCCTGCGGCACGCCGAGAGCGCCGCCGCCCGGCACGGCCTGGACACCCGCGACCTGCTCGTCGAGGCGGGCCGCCGCAGGCTCGTCGGCGGCCAGGAGGACCTGCTCACCGACATCGCGCTCGACCTGCGCCGGGAAAGCGGCGCGGACACCGTCACCCCCACCCCAGCCCCCGCCCACAGCGCCACCCCTTCCTGTACGGAGGACGTACCCGCATGTTGAAACAGCGCGCCGCCGAGCTGGACTCCGCCGATCCGATCGCCCACGTGCGCGACCGCTTCACCCTCCCCGAGCACGTCGTCTACCTCGACGGAAACTCCTTGGGCGCCCTGCCCACCGCCGTCCCCGCCGCGGTCGAGGACGCCCTGCACCGCCAGTGGGGAACCGACCTGATCCGCTCCTGGAACGCCAACGGCTGGTGGGGCGCCCCCGTCCGCACCGGCGACGCCATCGGCCGCCTCGTCGGCGCCGCCCCCGGTCAGGTCGTCGTCGGCGACTCGACCAGCGTCCAGCTCTTCAACACCCTGCTCGCCGCCGCCCGCATGCGCCCCGACCGCCGCCTGCTGCTCACCGACCCGGACCACTTCCCCACCGACCAGTACGTCGCCGACTCCGTCGGCCGGCTGCTCGGCCTCGACGTCCGCCGGGTCCCCGCCCGGGAGGCCGCCGGGGTGCTGGCCGCCGAGGGCGATCGGGTCGCCGTCGCCGCGTACGCCCCTGTCGACTACCGCACCGGCGAGCTGTACGACATGGCGGCCCTCACCGCCGCCGCCCACGCGGCCGGGGCGCTCGTCCACTGGGACCTCTGCCACGCCGCCGGCGCGCTACCCATCGAACTCGACGCCATCGGGGCCGACTTCGCGGTGGGCTGCGGATACAAGTACCTCTCCGGCGGGCCCGGCGCCCCCGCCTTCGCCTACCTGGCCCGGCGGCACCAGGAGGACTTCGACCACCCCGTCACCGGCTGGCACGGGCACGCGCAGCCGTTCGCGATGTCCGGTACGTACACCCCGGCGCCCGGCATCACCCGCGCCCGCATCGGCACCCCGCCGCTGCTTTCGCTGATCGCCCTGGAAGCGGCGCTCACCGCCTACGACGGCGTCGACATGGCGGCCGTACGCACCAAGAGCCTGTCCCTGACGGGCTTCTTCCAGGAATGCGCCGACGCGCTCCTCGACGGCCTCGGCTTCACCATGGCCACCCCGCGCGACCCCGAACGCCGCGGCAGCCAGGTCGCGCTGCGCCACCCGGAGGCGTACCCGCTGGTCGCCGCCCTCACCGCGCGCGGCGTCATCGGCGACATGCGGGCCCCCGACCTGCTGCGCTTCGGCTTCAACGCGCTCTACCTCACCCATGCGGACGTACTGCACGCCGTCCGCGAGCTGCGCGACATCGCGACGACGTCCGCCCACCGGGCCCCGGAGTTCCAGCAGCGCCCCACCGTCACCTGAGGCACCGGGCCCGGCCCCACCTCCGCCACCGCTTCCCCTTCATTCTCCGCCTCCCCCCCCGCAGCCGAGACCTTCGAGGACTCACATGAGATCCCTGCGCACCACAGCGGCACTGGCCACGGCCGTGGCCGTCGCCACCGTCGCGACCCTGCTCGCGCCCGGCGCCACCGCGACCACCGCCTCGACGGCGACCACCGCGAAGGACCCGAACATCCCCGACGTCTGCGAGGACCGCCGCCCCGGCCCCGCCGACCCCGGCGCGTACGGCGTGCAGCTCGACGGGACCTTCCGCCACCCCGCCCTCACCCCGGTCGACGAGGAGCACGAACACTCCTTCCCGGGGCGCAACGAGAACTACGACACCCGCTCGTACATCAAGAACATGAAGGTCGAAGCCGCCTACGAGGGAGCCGACTTCACCCCCGACTTCTTCCACACCTGGCAGAACGTCGTCGACTTCGACGGCCGCCGCTACCTCTTCCAGTACGACCGCTCGGAAGGCCGCGTCTACGACATCACCGACGTGAAGAAGGTGACGGTCGTCGAGAAGATGTCGCGCGCGGACATCGGCGGCGACGAGACCAAGGCCAATGCGTCCTGGGCCGCCAACGACTACTGGGGCGCCTCCACCATCCAGTGGAACAAGAAGCTGCGCGCCTACGTGATGGTGCAGAGCTTCGAGGACAAGCGGCAGATCTCCGAACTCACCGACGAGCCCGGCCACGACAAGTACGGCAACCCGGCCGGCGTCGAGAAGCTCCGCGGCAAGCCCGGACTGAAGGGCTTCAAGGTCTTCCGCCTCGACGGCCCCCGCAAGAAGGACTGGAAGCTCCTCAGTACGGTCTCCACCGACTCCACCCAGCGGGACCCGCTGTCCTCCGACCCGAACAAGGCCCAGCAGGGCTCCGGTTCGCTCGACGTGCCGTACTGGACCGGCGAGAAGTACATGTTCATCGCCACCGCCCCGAACGACACCTACTCCGGCACCGAGTACCCCACCAACCTGCACTCCGCCGGCTACCAGTCCTGGGACATGTCCGACCCCGCGCACCCGAAGCTGCTCGACACCTGGCACCTGCCGGGCCAGCGCACCGGCGAGGACGCGGCGTACCGCACCAACCCGCGCTGTGGCAACCGCACCAGCTGGATGGGCGCGCGGATGCCGCTGTTCATCCCCAAGCCGGTGGAACAGGGCGGGCGTTACGCCTTCGCCGCCATGGGCGGCTACGGCCTGACCGTCCTCGACATCTCCGACCCTGCCGACATGAAGGCCGTCGGCCACCTGGACCTGCCGCCCTCCGTCTCGGGCACCGAGGGCGACAACATCGACGTGTCGCAGTACGAGAAGACCGGGCTGATCTACTACTCCGGCTACCCGCTCACCGAGGACTGCTACGAGCCCTACAAGGACGTCTACCAGATCGACGCCAAGGACCCGAAGCACCCGCGCGTTGTCGGTACCCTGCCCCGCCCGACCCCGCCCAAGGCGGCCGGCTTCCAGGACTTCTGCCAGCGGCGCGGCAGCTTCGGCCCCAAGCGCACCGGCTACTACACCAACCCCGGCCAGCACGACGCGGGCGTCCTCGGGTACGGCTTCTACAACGCGGGCGTGCAGTTCTTCGACGTGAAGAACCCGGCGAAGCCGGAGATCGAGGCGTACTTCGTCCCCAAGGCGTACGGCCCCGAGACCCCGGACTACGCGTACGGCAACCAGACCCACGGCGTGTACGTGGAGTGGGACCGCAACATCGCCTGGGTGCTGACCAATCACGGCATCTACGCGCTGTCCTCGCAGCAGGTCCTGGGACAGCCGCGCCTGACGCGCCCCGAAAAGCCCTTCCGCAACAGCGAGTTCTGAGCATCTCCCACCCATCTCCCACCCAGCTCGCACCCCGCTCCCTCACCGCCAGCTCTCCGTAGAGAAGGACGTCCCCGCCATGGCCGCTCCGGAAAGACCCGCCCCCGCGCCCTCACCCGTGCCCGCACCCGCACCCGCCGGGTCCCCCGAAGGCCCGTCCCCGCAGCAGCCGGGCCTGGTGCGGTCGCTCACCCACCGCCAGACCACCATGATCGGCCTGGGTTCGGCCCTCGGCACCGGCCTCTTCCTCGGCTCCGGCTCCGCGATGGGCGCCGCCGGTCCGGCCGCGATCGTCTCGTACGCCATCGGAGCCGTCCTCGTCGCGATCATCGCGGTACTGCTCGGTGAGATGTCCGCGGCCCACCCGGTCCAGGGTTCCTTCGGGGTCATCGCGCACAAGTACCTCGGTCCCTGGGCCGGGTTCCTCACCCGCTGGACGTACTGGTTCAGCGCCGTCGTCGTCATCGGCACCGAGGTCGTCGCCTCCGCGCTCTACATACGCTGGTGGTGGCCGGGCGTGCCGATGACGGCCGCCATCCTCGCCGTCGCGGCGGTGGTCCTCGCGGTCAACGTCATCAACGTGAAGTCCTTCGGCACCACCGAGTTCTGGCTGTCCACCATCAAGGTGACCGCCCTGTGCGCCTTCATCCTGTGCGCCGCGTTCCTCGTCTTCTTCGGCCTGCCGGACAGCGAGGCCACCGGCTTCGCGCACCTCACCGACGACGGCGGTTTCATGCCGCACGGTGCGAAGTCGATCTGGATCGCCATGTCGGTGGTGATGTTCGCGTACGCCGGCTTCGAGGTCGTCGCCATCGCCTCCGCCGAGGCGACCGACCCGCAGCGCACCATCCGTACCGCGATGCGACAACTGGCATGGCGGCTCAGCGTGTTCTACGTCCTGTCCATCACCCTGGTCATGGCCGTGATCCCGTGGCAGCGCCTCGCCGCCGGTGACGGCAGCGTGGAGGCGAGCCCGTTCGTGCGGGTCTTCACCGACGTCGGCGTGCCCGCCGCGGCCACCCTGACCAACCTCGTGGTGCTCATCGCGGCGATCTCCGCGGCCAACGCCCACCTGTACGGAGCCTCCCGCCTGCTCCACTCGCTCGGCGCCGACGGTCTGGCTCCGGCCCCGCTGGCCGCACTGACCGCCCGGGGCGTGCCGGCCGCGGCCCTGGCCGCGT
This sequence comes from Streptomyces sp. NPDC098789, assembly GCF_044759975.1. Classification (NCBI taxonomy): domain Bacteria; kingdom Bacillati; phylum Actinomycetota; class Actinomycetes; order Kitasatosporales; family Streptomycetaceae; genus Streptomyces; species Streptomyces sp. NPDC098789. The sequence continues at coordinate 620 of NZ_JBIWAJ010000028.1, read as the reverse complement.
CCACCCTGGGCATCGCGGTCGCCGCGCTCCTGGCCTTCTACGACGTCGGCGGCATCTTCGGCATCCTGATGTCCATCGCCCTGTTCGCGGTACTGCTCGTCTGGCTGCTCATCCTCGCCTCGTACGTCGCCTTCCGCCGCCACCGGGACGCGCACCCGGCGGACTTCACCGGCTTCAGCGTCCCCGGCGGTCCGGTCCTCGCGGTGGTGGCCGGCGCGGGCGTCCTCGCCGTCGCCGCCACCGCGATCGAGGTCCCGGACATGCGCCAGGCGGCGGGGGTGGGCCTCGCCTTCACCGTCGTGCTCCTGATCGCCTACGCCCTGATCGCGGCCGGCCGCCGCAGACGGGCCTGAGGGCCCGGACCGGCACGGCGAGCGGCTGGCCGCCCCCGCGCAGGGGCGGCCAGCCGCTTCGCGCCATGTGCGGGTCGCCCTAGGCGGTGTCTGATGGCTCTTGCCCGGCATGGTGGATCTACCGCTGTTCCGGGCAGGAGTCGGTCATGGTGCGTCGGCATGAACTGACGAGTGCTCAGTGGGAACGCATAGCCCCGCTGCTGCCGGAGACCGGGAACCCGGGTGGGCGGTGGGCTGATCACCGCACCGTGGTCAACGGTGTGTTCT
>NZ_JBIWAJ010000027.1:0-116753 GCF_044759975.1 Streptomyces sp. NPDC098789 | reverse complement strand
AGAACACACCGTTGACCACGGTGCGGTGATCAGCCCACCGCCCACCCGGGTTCCCGGTCTCCGGCAGCAGCGGGGCTATGCGTTCCCACTGAGCATTCGTCAGTTCATGCCGACGCACCATGACCGACTCCTGCCCGGAACAGCGGTAGATCCACCATGCAGGGCAAGAGCCATCAGACACTGCCTAGCCGCGGCGCCTCGCGCACCGGGTCGACGGCCGGACCGCCGGCCGGACCGGCCGCCACCCGGTGGGCCAGCTCGTCGGCCCACCGGACCAGCCCCGGTACGTCGATGCCGTGCGCGCCCCGCACCCCGGCGAGGGAGGCCGCGCCGCGTCGCAACAGCCGGGCACCGCCCACCGCGTTGCCGCGCGCCGCGTGGGTCAGTCCGACCGCGAGCTGCGCGAGCCCCCGCCACAGCGGGGCCTGTTCCGCCGGGCCCGACTTCCAGGCGTCCTCGAACACCTCGTGCGCGTGGAACGGCATCCCCGCGTCCAGCAACCGCTGCGCCTCGCGCACCGTCGCCTCCGGGGTCCGCACCACGCCCTCGGGCTGCCGCTCGACTCCCGCCGCCCCGTACGGCAGGGGTCGCCCCAGCCCGTCACGGGGCCGCGCGCTGCGCGCCCGTCCCTCACCGTCCCGGTCCCTCGCTCCCGCGTCCACGCCCCCATCCTCCCCCCGGCCCCTCGCCGGTGCGTGCACACCCCCCGACGTGGGGTAATGTTTCCCATGCACCGCCACCCGGGGGAAACCCCAGGTGACAGGGGCACCGGGACGTGGCGCAGCTTGGTAGCGCACTTGACTGGGGGTCAAGGGGTCGCAGGTTCAAATCCTGTCGTCCCGACTAGAGGTTCGCCTCGTAGTCGCAGATCAGGGGCCGTTTCAGAGCAATCTGAAACGGCCCCTTGGTCGTTGTCGGAGACCAGTGGGACCAAGGCGGTCAGAACGGGTCAGACGGCAGTCCGGCCGTTCGGGAGGAACCCGCAACGGCCGTTTCCCGTCTCCTGGGGTGGATGCCGTGTACTGGCCACCCATTCGCCCGGACGGCTCTGAGACGATGGATTCGTCTCACTTTATGGTGTGACGACCAGGTTGAATCGGTGGAGTTGCCGGGGGGCGCTCCACCGCGATCTCACGTGACCAGTGGGGAAGGAAATCGGGACTCATGGGGGAAGCCGGCATCCGGTTCACCGTGCTCGGAGCCGTGCGGGTCGTTCGGGACGGGTGCGCCCTGACCACCGGATCGCCGCAGCAACAGGCCCTGCTGACCGCGCTGCTGCTGCGCGCGGGCCGGGCCACGCCCGCGCACGAACTGCTCGCCTCGATCTGGGGCGAGGAAGCGCCCGATTCGGCCCTGTCGAGCCTGCGCACCCACGCCTGGCGGCTGCGCCAGATCGTGGAGGAGGACCGCTCCGCGCCCAAGGTCCTCGTATCGCTGCGCGACGGCTACCAGCTGCTGGTGCCGCCCCGCTCGGTGGACGCGCTGTACGCCGAGGAGCTCGCGGCCGGGGCCGCGCGCGCCCGGGCGACCGGGCAGGAAGAGGAGTGCGGCAGGCTGCTCGCCGAGGCCCTCGCCCTGTGGAGCGGCGAGCCGCTGGCGGGCGTGCCCGGTCCGTTCGCCGAGCAGCAGCGCTCGCGGTTCTCCGCGCTGCGGCTCGCCCTGGTCGAGGAGCGCTTCGAGCACGACCTCCGCCAGGGGCGGCACGGGCTCGTCATCCCCGACCTCATCGGCTTCACGCACGAACACCCGCTCCAGGAACGGCCGTACGGGTTCCTGATGCGCGCGCTGTACGCGATGGGCCGCCAGGCCGACGCGCTCGCCGCCTTCGGCCGGGCCCGCCGGGTGCTGGCCGACGAACTGGGCATCGACCCCGGTCCCGAACTGAGCGCCCTGCACGAGCGCATCCTCGCGAACGACCCGCTCCTGATGGGCCAGCCGGCCGAGGTCCGGGACCACCCGGCCGATCCCGGCGGACCCGAACCGGAACCGGTGGCCGAGGCGTCCAAGGAGGCGCCCGCACCCACCCGGCCCGCCCAGCTACCCGCCGACATCTCCGACTTCACCGGCCGCCAGGAGCAGGTCCAGGGCCTCTACCGGGCGCTGACCGACCCGGCGCGCCCCTCCCTCGCGGTGGTGTCCGTCACCGGCATGGGCGGGATCGGCAAGAGCACCCTCGCCCTCCAGGTCGCCCACCAGGCCAAACCGGAATTCGGGGGCGGCCAGCTCTACGCCGACCTGCGCGGCAACGGCCTGGAGCCCGCCGACCCGGGGGCCGTCCTGGGCAGCTTCCTGACCGCGCTGGGCATCCCCGGCCACGGGATGCCCGCCTCGACCGAGGACCGGGCGCTGCTCTTCCGCACGACCCTCGACGGACGCCGCATCCTGGTCGTACTGGACAACGCCCGCGACCCCGCGCAGATCCGGCCGCTGCTCCCCGGCTCCGCCGACTGCGGGGTCATCGTCACCAGCCGGGCCGTGCTCGCCGGGCTCTCCACCGCCCTGCAGAGCGACCTCGACGTCTTCGACACCGGCGAGGCGATCGCCCTGCTGCGGGCGATCGTCGGGGCCGGCCGCATCGACGAGGAGCCGGAGGCCGCCGTCGAGCTGGTCGCCCTGTGCGGGCACCTCCCGCTCGCGGTGCGCATCGTGGCGGCGCGGCTCGCGGCCCGGCCCCGCTGGCGGGTGGCGACGATGACCGGCCGCCTCGCCGACGAACGGCTGCGCATCGGCGAGCTGCGCGCCGGTGACCTGGCCGTCGCGGCCGTCTTCGAGCTCGGCTACCGCCAGCTGACCCGCGCCCAGGCACGGGCGTTCCGGCTGCTCGCGCCGGTCACCCGGCAGGGCATCGGAACGGCCGCCGCCGCGGCGACCCTGGGCATGGACGAGTACGACGCCGAGGAGCTGCTGGAGGCGCTGGTCGACGCGGCGATGCTGGAGGCGCCGCGGCCCGGCCACTACCGCTACCACGACCTGGTGCGCTCCTTCGCGCTCCAGCTCGTCGGGCCCGAGCAGCCGGGACCCGACGAGGCGGACGGCGACGACGGGGCGGCGGCGCTGGGGCGGCTCCTCGACTTCCTGTTGGACGGTTCGTGCGCCGCCTTCCAGACGATGGTGCCGGGCGACCCGGTCGGCGCGATCCTCGGCGGCCGGCCCGAGGCGGGGCCGCGCTTCGCCGCGCTCGCCGACGCGCGCGCCTGGGTGACGCAGGAGTTCGACTGCGCCGCCAACGCGGCCGCCCTGGCCGCGCAGGGCCCCGCGGGCGGTGATTCCCGCACCCTGCGGGCCGCGGCCGACCTGCTGGTCGCGATGAGCCCCTTCGGGCAGGACATCCCCTACCTGCAACTGGCCACCGCCGCCCGCAAGGTGGCCGACGCGGCGGCGGCGCGCGGCGACGACCACGCCGAGGCACGGGCGCGCTTCGTGTGCGGCAACGCCGCCCTGCAGTACACCCGGCTGGCCGAGGCCGAGCTGCACACCCGCCTCGCGACCGAGGCCTGTACGCGGGCCGGGGACGAGGTCATCCTGCGGCAGATCCTCAACGACCGCGGGCTGATCGCGCAGTGGCAGCGGCGCTTCACGGACGCGGCGATGTTCTACGACCGGGCGGTGGAGCTCGCCAGGAGGCTGGGACACCGCTCGGGGGAGCTGACCACCGAACTGAACGCGGCCCAGGCCCGGGTGCGCAGCGGCCGCCCCGTCGACGCGGTGGAGGTGTGCGAGGCCGCGCTGGACCGGCTGCGCACCGAGCGGGACCCGCACGTGACCTCGTACGCCTGGTACGTGCACGGCATGGCGCTGCACGAGCTGGGGCGGCACGCCGACGCCGTCGTCAGCTACACCGCCTGCCTGGAGGTGTGCGCGGCGGCCCGGCTGCGGGGACGCGAGACCCAGGCGAGGTTCATGCTCTCGGGCAGCCTGCTGGACCTGGGCCGCTACGACGAGGCCCTCGCGGAGGCCGGGCGGGCCCTGGCGCTGAGCGAGGAGCTGGGCTCCCAACAGCAGCGCGGGCACTGCCTGCTGGCCCTGGCCCGCGCCCTGGCCGAGACCGGGGACACCGCGGGGGCGTCGGCCCGGGCCCAGCAGGCCCGTGACGTCTACGCCCAACTCGGGCTGCCGGACGTGGACCAGGCCGAGGAGCTGGCCCGGTCGTTGGAGCTGGCGACCGCTCCGTGAGCATCGCCGGCCCGTGAACACCATCGGCCCGTGAACGCCGTCGGCCCGTGAGCGCGAGCGGCTCTACGGGCTGATCGGGCTGAACGGGGCGTGCGGCGGGGGCCGCGGATCAGCCCTGGCTGTTCCACTCGGTCGGGGTGACCGGGCCGCCGGCGACGACGGTCACCGCGTGGCCCGGTGCCGGGGCGTCCGAGGGGGAGACCGCCACCGAGAACAGCGCGGCGGCGCAGCCGACGGTGAGGACGATCGCGGTCTTGCGCAGGGCCAGGGTGGTGATGGAGCGCTTCATGGGGTTGCCGTCCGCTTCGTGGATCGATGCCTGCGTATGTAGGGGAGAGCCGGTCACACCGTGTCGGTTCCGGCTGCTCTGGAACAAGAGTGATCCAGGCCGCTCTACGACGGATATATGCGCGATCACCGCTGTCGCGCCCGTTGTCTGCGCGCCCGAGGATCCTCCGTATATGCGCCAGGTGCACCATTCCAACCGTGCGGTGGTCGGCCACTGGGCCGGTGCCTGGCGCCGGACCCACCCGGTCCGTCCGGACCGCGCACCGCACCCCGGCCCCGGCCGACCCGACCCCGCACCGTACTCCCCACAGCTGCCCCCGAACCGCCACACGATGGACCCGGGCCAGCGGAGGTTGCCATGACTGCCCTTCTGTCTCCTTCGACCGCGCACCCCACCTCTGCCGCGCACCCGGCCGACCTCAGCTTCGAACTGCTGGGCGAGGTAAGGGGATGGCGGAACGGCGTCGAACTCCCGCTCGGTGCTCCCCGTCAGCGGGCCCTGCTGGCCGTCCTGTTGCTCCGCGCGGGCTCGCCCGTCGGCCGTGACCACCTGATCGACGGGATCTGGGGCGACACCGCCGTGCTGGACGGCGCCAACCTCGTGCAGGCGTACGTGTCCAAACTGCGCAAGCTCGTCGAGCCCGACCGGGCGCCGCGCACCGCCGGGGGCGTCCTCACCCGGGTCGGCGCCTCCTACCGGCTCTCCATCGGCCCCCAGCAGTGCGACCTGGGGCGCTTCGAGCAGGCCGTGGCCGAGGCCCGGGCGCTGCGGTCCGGCGGCCGACCGGAGGCGGCCGAGCGCACGCTGGCCACCGCCCTGGCCGCCTGGCCCGGTCCCGCGCTCACGGGCGTGAGCGGCCCGCTGCTCGACGTCGAGCGCACCCGGCTCGCGGAGCTGCGCCTGGCGGTCGTCGAGGAGCACACCGAGCTGGCGCTCGAACTCGGCGGCCACGCCCGTCTGGTGCCCCACCTGTTGGTCCTCACTTCCGAACACCCGTACCGCGAACGCCTCTGGGCCCTGCTCATGGTGGCGCTCTACCGGGGCAGCCGTCAGGCCGACGCGCTGGCCGCCTACCAGCGGGCCCGGCACACCCTGATGGAGAACCTAGGGCTGTTGCCCGGACCCGAACTGCGCGGCATCGAGGAGGCGATCCTCGCGCGCCGCCCCGACCCCTTCGCGCGCCTCGCCCCGGCCGCGGCGGCCGGGGAACCGGGCCACACCGGCGCGGCGGCCGCGCCGTTCGGCGCGGGGCCCGAGACCGGCCGCCCCCACCTGACCCTGGTCGGGCCCGCCCCCACCGCCCCCGCCCGCGACCCCTGGGCCGAAGGCGCGGCCCGGCTGGCCCGCTGAGGCCGCCGGCCCGCCCACCCCGTTCTCCCTCCATCCCTCTCTCCCTCTCCCTCCCGACCCCGTCCGTCGCCCCACCGCCGTGCGCCGCGCCCGTGGCCCGCGCACGGCGGTGTTCGCCATGGCCGTAGATCCGTAGATCCGTAGATCCGTGGATCCGTGGATCCGCAAAGACAAGGAAGCGCCACCCCATGACAGTCCAGCCCGAAACGGCCGACACCGCCGACACGGCCCCGCCGGACGGTTCCGGTCCGGCCCCCGGCCCCGGGGCCGCCGTGACACCGGCCGACCCCGGGACCCCCGACCAGGACGCTCCGGCCCCCGCGCGCCCCGCCCGCCGCCGTCGGCTGCGGCGGATCCTCCTGCGCACCGTGGTGGCGTTCACCGCGCTGCTGGTGCTGGCGGTCGCCGGCCTGGCCGGGTACGTGCAGTGGACGGTCCAGCGCTCGCTGCCCCAGCTCGCCGGCAGCACCAGCGTCCCCGGCCTGAAGGGCGAGGCCCGGATCGTGCGGGACGCCTCCGGGATCCCCCAGATCTACGCCGACACCGCGCACGACCTGTTCATGGCCGAGGGCTACGCGCAGGCCCAGGACCGCTTCTGGCAGATGGACACCCAGCGGCACGTCACCGCGGGCCGGCTCGCCGAGATGTTCGGCCCGAGCCAGGTGCAGACCGACAAGGTGGCGCGCACCTTCGGCTGGTACCGGGTGGCCGAGCAGGAGGTGGCCATGCTGTCACCGCAGACGCAGGCGTACCTGAGGGCCTTCTCCGACGGGGTGAACGCCTACCTCGCCCAGAACAAGGGCGCCGAGCTGTCGGTCGAGTACCCGGTGCTCGGATTCGTCTCCGGCGACTACCGGCCCGAGCCGTGGACCCCCGCCGACTCGGTGTCCTGGCTGAAGACCATGGCCTGGAACCTCAACACCGGCATGATCGACCAGTTCCAGCAGGCGATGCTGGCGGCCAAGCTGCCCGCCGGCACGGCCGACGACCTCCACCCGGGCTACGACTTCACGCGCTGGTCGCCGATCGTCCCCGACCGGGCGCCCGCCCCGCCGAACGCTCCCGCGAACGCTCCGGTCACCGCGACCCCGTCCGCCGCGTCGACCCCGTCCGCGGCGCCCGCCGCGCCGTCCGCGCCCGCCGCCGGAGCGGCGCCCGTCGTTCCCGCCGGGGCCTCGACAGCGCTGGCCGACAGCGCCGGGGTGCGCAAGGTGCTGGCCGCCGTCCTCGGCCCGCAGGGCATCGGCATCGGGTCCAACTCCTGGGTGGTGTCCGGCAGTCGCACCACCACCGGCAAGCCGCTGCTGGAGAACGATCCCCACCTGACCCCCTCCCTCCCGGGCATCTGGTACCAGGTCGGCCTGCACTGCAACCGGGTCGGCCCCGAGTGCCCCTACGACGTCACCGGCTTCACCTTCGCGGGGATGCCGGGCGTGGTGATCGGCCACAACGCCGACATCTCCTGGGGCTTCACCGACCTGGGCGCCGCGGACTCGGACCTCTTCGTGGAGAAGGTCAAGGGCTCCAGTTACGAACACCAGGGCGAGCAGAAGCCGTTGGTCGTCCGCCAGGAGCGGATCAAGGTGGCCGGCGCCCCCGCCGTCGACCTGACCGTCCGCTCGACCCTGCACGGCCCGCTCATCTCCGACGTGCTGAAGTCCGCCGACGAAGTGGCCGACGACGGCAAGGAGCCCGACGTACCGCCGCGCGGCCCGCAGGAGGACTACGCGGTCGCGATGCAGTGGACGGCGCTGGACCCGGCCCCCACCATGGACGCCCTCTTCGCCCTGGACCGGGCCAAGAACTGGGACGAGTTCCGCGCGGCCGCCGCGGTCTTCGCCTCGCCCGTGCAGAACATGATCTACGCGGACACGGCCGGGAACATCGGCTACCAGACCCCGGGCCGCATACCCGTCCGCAAGGCGGGCGACAGCCGGCACCCGGTGCCGGGCTGGACCGGGGCCTACGACTGGACCGGCTACCTGCCCTTCGACCAGCTGCCCACCAGCTTCAATCCGCCCGAGGGCTACATCGTCACCGCCAACAACGCGGTGGTCGGCCCCGGTTACCCGCACCTCATCGGCAGCAGCTGGGGCACCGGCTACCGCAGCCAGCGGATCGCCCAGCTGATCGAGCAGGGCGGCAAGCTGGACGTCGCGGCCATGGAGCGGATCACCCAGGACAGCTGGAACGGCAACGCCGCCACCCTGGCGCCGCGGCTGCTCCAGGTCGAGGTGGGCGCGGACGCCAAGTCAGCCCAGGACCTGTTGCGCGGCTGGGACTTCTCCCAGGGCGCCGACTCGGCGCCGGCCGCCTACTTCAACGCGGTCTGGCGCGAGCTGCTGAAGAGCGCCTTCACGGACCGTCTCGCCGAGGCCGGGGTCAAGGGCTACGCCTACCCGGACGGCGGCGGTCGTTGGTTCGACGTGGTGCGCGGCCTGCTCGACCGGCCCGACAGCATCTGGTGGACCAGCGCCACCGACCCGTCCGTGCACGGCCGGGACGCCATGCTGGGCAAGGCGATGGAGGAGGCCGCCAAGGAGCTGCGCGGGCGGCTCGGCGCCGATCCGAAGAAGTGGAAGTGGGGTGCCCTGCACACCCTCACGCTGGAGAACCCGACCCTGGGCGCCGGCGGTCCCGCGCCGCTCCAGTGGCTGCTGAACGCCGACCCGGTCGGCGTGGGCGGCGGCACCGACTCGGTGCTGGCCAACGGCTGGGACCCGCAGAAGGGCTTCGAGGTGATCTGGGTGCCGTCGATGCGGATGGTGGTGGACCTCGCGGACTTCGAGCGCTCCCGCTGGATCAACCTGACCGGTGCGTCGGGCCACGCCGGTGCGGACACCTACACCGACCAGATCGGCCCGTGGGTCAAGGGCGGCAGCCTGCCGTGGCCGTACGGAGCGGCGGCCGTGGAAGCGGCGGCGCGCGATCGCTTGCGCCTCACCCCCGCGGTCGCCCCCTCGTAGGGCGGCGGGATTCAGTAGGGCTTCAGTAGCGATTCAGCAGGGCTTCCGTCGGACTCCGGTCCGGCACACGCGGGCCGTCGGCGGTGTCACCGTCGACGGCCCGTCGTGCGTCAGCGGCCCGTCAGCGCGCGACCGGCGCCCCGCCGGTACCCCGTCACTTCCTCGCCCGTGCCCGGTCGGCGCGCGGTCAGCACACGGCCAGCACATGGCCGGCGCACCGTCAGCAACGGGCCAGCAAGGGTCCAGTGCCCGGCCAGTGCCCGGCCAGTGCCCGGCCAGCGCGCGGTCGGTGCGCGGTCAGGGCGACACCGACCGGGCCGTCAGTGCAGGGCAACCGTGCGGCAGGCGGCGGGCGGAAACATCGGGACCGACAGTCGCCCCGGGCGCCCTGCCGCGGGGCCGGAGATCGGAGAGACATGCGCTGGGAGCAGGTGTACCTGGCAGGCACGGGTGTCTGGCTGGCCGACCGCACGAACGCCGCCGAGGCGGTCGCGACGGGCGCGTACGACGCCGCGGAACACGCCGTGAACCAGATCCATTCGGTCAGCTCGGCCGTGGCCGACGGGCCGGACGACCTGTCGGCACCGGAAATGGCCGTCCGCGCGGCCCGCACCGCGCTGCGCCGTTCCGGCCCGGCCGCGGAGCGGGTCGCCGCCGTGTTCCACAGCTACCTGTGGTTCCAAGGAGCGGAGTTGTGGCCGTCCGCGGCCTACGTCGCGCAGCACGCGGTCGGGTCGGCCGTGCCCGCCTTCGACCTCTTGCAGCAGTGCAACGCGGGCCTGGCCGGGCTGGAGCTGGCCGCCCGCCAGCTGCGCTCGCGCCCGGCCGGCGAGGACGAGGCCGTGCTGCTGACCACGGCCGACCGCTTCGCGCCCCCGGCCTTCGACCGGTGGCGGGCCGAACGGGGCATGGTCTACGGCGACGGCGGCACCGCGCTGGTGCTGACCTCCTCGCCCGAAGCGGCGACCGCCCGCCTGCTGGCCACCGCGACCCGGGTGGACAACTCGCTGGAGGGCCTGGCCCGGGGCGCCGGCTTCCGGTCCGGGCCGCAGGACGAGCCCAGGCCGGTCGACCTGGGGACGCGGGCCGAGGAGTACTTCCGCGCACACCGCAACATGCGGGCGGCGACGCTGCGCACCGCCGAGGTGGCGGCCGACTCGATCCGGGCCGCGCTGGCCGATGCCGACACGCCGATCGAGCGGATCGACCGGGTGGTGCTCAACGCCACCGGACGCCAGCGGCTGACCTGGCAGTTGGAGCACCAACTGGGCATCGAGGAGAAGTACTCCAACTGGGAGTTCTGCCGCGAGGTCGGCCACCTGGGCGCGGGCGACCACTTCGCCGGACTGAACGAACTGCTGGAGACCGGCGAAGTCGGCGCGGGGGAGCGCGTGTTGTTGGTCGGCGGCGGCACCGGCTACAGCTGCACCAGCGCGGTCGTCGAGATCACCGACCCCTCGGGCTGGTCCGCATGAGCGCCACCGCCCTCGGCACGCGAGGCGACGCCACCGAGCCCGCGCCCGTGCCCGTGCCCGCGTCCGACGACGGCACGCTCGTCGTCGACCTGCTCGACGCCGCGGCGGCCGCCCGTCCCGCCGCGAGCGCCGTCCGCGACGCCTCCGGCGCCTGGAGCTACGCCGAACTGGCCGCGGCCAGCCGCACGGTGGCCGCCCGGCTGCGCGACGGGGCCGGCGTCGTACCCGGCGACCGGGTGGTCCTGCGGCTCGGCAACCGGCGGGAGTTCGTCGCGCTGTACTACGGCGTCCTGCGCGCAGGCGCCGTCGCGGTGCCGCTGAACCCGGAGTTGAAGGCCTTCGTGCTGGGCGGGGTGCTGACGGACGCGGCTCCCGCGGTGGTGGTGCTCGACCCGGCCGAGACGGAGCCGGTCCGCGCGGCGGTCGCCGCCTGCGGCGCCCGTACGGTCACGCCCGAGGAACTCCTGCGGGGCCCCGCCCCGGACGCGGGACCCGAGGTGGGGGCGGCCCGCGCGATCGACGGCCGGCCGCCGGTCGACGCGATCGCCCAGCTGATCTACACCTCCGGCAGCACCTCCGCCCCCAAGGGCGTGGTCTGCACCCACCGCCAAGTGGTCTTCGCTGCCCGCGCGATCGCCCACCGGCTCGGCTACGGACCGCGGGACGTCGTGCTCGCCGCGCTGCCGCTCTCCTTCGACTACGGGCTCTACCAACTCCTGCTGGCCGCGATCGGCGGCTCCGAGGTGGTGCTGGCGGACGCCGCCGCGCCGGTCCGCGTCCTGACGCTGCTGCGCACGCACCGGGCCACCGTGGTGCCGGTGGTGCCCTCGCTCGCCGAGATGCTGTGCCGCCTCGCGGCCCGCGGCGCGCCGCCGGAGCACGTCCGCCTCTTCACCAACACCGGCGCCGCACTGGCCGGTTCCACCATCGAGGCGCTGCGCTCCGGCTTCCCGGGTGCGGCCGTGGTGGCGATGTACGGCATCACCGAGTGCAAGCGGGTCACCATCGCCGAACCGGACGTCGACCGGGAACGCCCCGGGTCGGTGGGCCTGCCCCTGGACGGCACCACCGTCGAGGTGCTCGACGGGCGGGGCCGACCCCTGCCGCCGGGCGAGGTCGGCGAGATCGTCGTCGGCGGCCCGCACGTGATGACCGGCTACTGGAACGCGCCCGGACCGACCGCCGGCCGCTACCGCCCGGACCCGCACACCGGGCGTACCCGACTGCACACCGGTGACCACGGCCGGCTGGACGCGGACGGCCACCTCTACATCAGCGGGCGCGTCGACGACCAGTTCAAGCGGCGCGGCGTCCGCATGAGCACCACGGAGATCGAGGCGGCCGCGCTGGACGTGCCCGGCGTACGGGCCGCCGCCGCGCTGCCGCCCCGGGACGGGCTCGACCTGCGCCTGGTCGTCACCGGTGCGGACGGGCTCACCGCCCGCCGGGTGATCGAGGGGCTCGAAGAACGCCTGGAGGCGGCGAAGGTGCCCGCCGACTGCCGGGTCGTCGCCCGGCTGCCCCTCACCCCCAACGGCAAGACCGACCGAAAGGCGCTGGAGAGCGATGCGCACTGACCCACCCGCCACGACCCCACCCACCACGCCCCCCACGACCGACCCCCGCGCCGAGGACGTGCTGGCCGCCGAGCTGGCGCTGCGCTACGGCAGCCCGCTGTACGTGTACGACCTGACCCGGGTCGAGCGGGCCGCGGCGGACCTGCGCGCCGCCCTGCCCGAGCGCTCCCACCTGTACTACTCCCTCAAGGCGAACCCGCACCCCGAGCTGGTCCGCACCCTGCGACTGGCCGGCTGCCGCCCGGAGATCTGCTCCACCGGCGAACTCGCCGCCGCCCTGGCCGCGGGATTCGACGGAGCCGACTGCCTCTACGGCGGCCCGGGCAAGACCGCCGCGGAGCTGGGCGAGGCCCTGGCCGCGGGAGTGCGCACCTTCTCGGTCGAGTCGCCCGCGGACCTGCGCCGGGTCGGCGCCGCCGCCCGCGCCCGGGGCGTGACGGCGCGCTGCCTGCTGCGGATCAACGGTGCGGGCGCGGGAGCGGGCGTCGGTCTGCGGATGACCGGCGGCGCCTCGCAGTTCGGCCACGACATCGCGGACGGTCTGCCCGACATCGCGGAACTCACGGTCGAGGGTACGGAGCTGTGGGGGCTGCACTTCTTCCCGCTGACCAATGCCGTCGATCCGCAGGGGCTGCTCGCGGAGGCCGTCGCCTCGATACGCACCGCCGCCGCGCTGGAGGCCCACTGGGGCCGTCCGCTGCGGATGCTCGACCTCGGCGGCGGCTTCGCCTGCCCGTACGCGGCGCCGGGCGAGCGACCGCTCTACGACGTGGTGCGCGCACCGCTGGAGGCCGCGCTGGACGAGCACCTGCCGGGCTGGCGGGGGCGGTTGGAGCTGGCCTTCGAGTCCGGCCGCTACCTCGTCGGCGACAGCGGACGACTGGTCTGCACCGTCACCGAGGTCAAGGAGAGCCGCGGCACCACCTACGGCGTGCTGGACAGCGGGATCAACCACCTGGGCGGGCTGTCGGGGGTGGGCCGACTGCCCTCGCTGCGCGCCGAACCCCTGCACCTCACCGACCCCGACCCCGACCCGGACGCCGACCCGGCGGTGGCAGGCCCCGTGACCCGCCGGGTGGCCCTGGTGGGGCCGCTGTGCACCCCCGCCGACGTGATCAGCCGGGCCACGGAAGCCGTGGTGCCGCGGCCCGGCGCCCTGCTGGCCGTGCCGAACGTCGGTGCGTACGGCGCCACCGCGAGCCTGCTCGGCTTCCTCGGCCGTCCGGCCCCGGCGGAGATCACCGTCCGGGACGGCCGCGTGGTCAGCGCCGACCGGCTGGCCCTGACCCGCCGGCCGCTGCCCGTCCATGACCGGCCCGACCACCAGAACGACCACGACCAGAGCGACCACGACCAGAGCGACCACGACCAGAACGACCACCACCAGAACGATCACCAGAGTGACCGACGCGACCTCGTCGGTCGCACCGCAAGGAGCTGAACCGCATGACCACACGACCCCGTTGGGACGACCGGTACGAGGACGTCCTGGCCGAGCTGCTGCCGCGGCTCGCCGAGGAGCGGCCGCTGTCCGCCGAGGCCGGGCTGCGCGGCGCCGGGCTGGACTCGATGGCCATCGTCGAGCTGCTGGTGCGGCTGGAGGAGGCCTACCAGGTGTCCATCCCGGACGAGGAGTTGGGCCCGGAGGCCTTCGAGACCGTCGGCAGCCTGTGGGAGGTCGTCTCCGGGCGGCTGGACCCGGCCGTACCGCGCTGACCGGCACGCACACCACCGCTGAGAGAAAGGCTGGCATCCGTGCCGGTATCACTGGACATCGAAATATCAGCACCGGACCTGGTGCTCACCGGGGCCGAGACGGCCGCCACCGCACGGGTCGCCGCACTGCTCCGCGACCGGCCGGAAGGCACCCTGGTCGACGACCCCGCCTGGGTGGACTCGGCCCGTGACCACTGGGAGGAACTGCCGACCCGGCTGCGCCGGGCCCTGCGGGACTTCCGCCGGGCGCCCGGACCCGGTGGCGCCCTGCTCGTGCGCGGGCTGCCGGTCGCCGGGTCCGAGCTCGGCGACACACCGCTGAGCGACGGCTCGGTGCAGCGCACCGCGACCGTACCGGCGTCGGTGCTGATGCTCGTCGCCTGCGGGCTCGGCGACCCCGCCGCCTTCCGGCCCGAGAAGACCGGCGCGCTCGTGCAGGACGTCGTCCCGGTGCCGGGGCGCGAGGAGTTCCAGGGCAACGCGGGCTCGGTGCTGCTCACCTTCCACAACGAGAACGCCTTCCACCCGCACCGGCCGGACTTCGTCATGCTGCTGTGCCTGCGCGCCGACCCGGAGGGGCTGGCCGGACTGCGGACCTCCTGCGTGCGCGAGGTGCTGCCGCTGCTGGACGCGCAGACCCGCTCGGCGCTGCACCGGCCGGAGTTCCGCACCGCGCCGCCGCCGTCCTTCGGCGTCGGCGTCGGCCCCGCCGCACCGCACGCGGTGCTCACCGGGGCGTACGAGGACCCGGACCTGCGCGTGGACATGGCGGCCACCGAACCGCTCACCGAGCGGGCCGCGGCCGCGCTGGCCGAGCTCCAACTCCTCTTCGAACGCACCGCCCGGACCGCCCGGCTGGAGCCCGGCGACCTCGCCGTCGTCGACAACCGGATCACCGTGCACGGGCGCACCGCGTTCAGCCCGCGCTTCGACGGCACCGACCGCTGGCTCCAGCGCACCTTCGTCCTCGCCGACCTGCGCCGCTCGCGCGCCCACCGGGCGGGCGACGGCTACGTGCTGGCCGACCCGACCGGCCCCGCCGCGCACCCCGCCTGATCCACCACCTCCGCAGCCTGGCCGGGGCGGCCCTTCCTGGGCCCCGGCCAGGCTGCGCCGTCACGCCCGCGTGCGGGCGCACCTCCCGACGCCGGTCCGCCGGTCGGCCGGGACACCTGCGTGCCCGTACGCCCGTACGCCGCTGCACCCGTACGCCCGTACGCCCGTACGCCGGCATGCCCCTGCGCCCGTACGTCGATGCCGTGCGCGGCGCTCCCCGCAACCACCGGCAGGCCGCTGTCCCGCGGCCGCCGCCCCACCGGGCCGTTCCCGGCCCGGCCGTCCACCGATCGGAGCCACCCGTGACCACCGCCCTCTCCCCGGCCCCCGCCGCCGGGGCCGTCTGCACCGCTCCCGCCACCGCCCCGGCCCTCGAACCGGCCGTGGACCCGACCCGGGCGCCCGGTGTCGGCGGCCCCAGCCTGGCCGCCGCCCGGCCGGACCCGGCCGATCTGGACCCGCACCGCGCGCTGCGCGCACTGGCGCACTGGCGGGTCGAGGGCCGGGAGGCCGCCCGCTTCCCCTACCGCGCGGTCCTCGGCCACTACCGGGCCGTCGGCAAGAACGAGGTCGGCGCGGAGTTGTTGGGCGCCCTGCGCGCCGTCGCACCCGCCACGCCGGACGGGGCCGCCGCGCGGCTGCTCGCGGACTGGCTGCCGCAGGTGGTGGACGGTGCGCAGGGCGACTACGACAGCTACCTCGGCACTCCGGTCTACGCCTCGCTGGCCGCGTCGGGCTCCGGCTCCGCGGCCGCGTCCCTGTCCGCCTCCGGGGCCGGCGCCCGCACGGAGCAGGTGATCACCGCCCTGCTGGCCGACGTGGTCGCCGTCGAGGCCGCCACGCTGGTCGGAGCCCCGGCCGGGCGGGCCCGTACCCGGGCGGCCCTGCGCGCCCTCACCGCCGCGGCCGGTCTCCCGGCCGGCTGCGCGGACGCCGCCGGGCCGCAGGCGGCGCCGGACGATCCGGCCGAGCTGGTCCGGGCCTGCGCCGACGCGGTCGCGGCGGCGCGGGACGCGGTGCCGGCCGACGTGCTGCGGGCGGTGGAACTGACGCTGACCCCGACCACCCGCTGCCACGACGAGCAGATGTTCATCCGGATCATCCAGGTCTTCGAGGCGGTCTTCGCCGCCGTCGCCCGGTCCATAGGGGCCGCCACCGACGCGGTGGCCACCGGCCGGGCCGACCTGGCCCGGGAGCTGCTGACGGACGCGACGCGGCAGGTCACCGGGACCTCCGCGGTGTTCCGGGTGCTGACCACCATGCCCAAGGACGCCTTCGCGGTGATCCGCGCCAACACCGACGGCCGCAGCGCGGTGCAGTCCATCGCCTACCGGACCGTCGAGCAGTCCTCGCCGGAGCTGCACCGCGCCCTGCTGCGCGGCCCGCTCGCCGAGGAGGAACTCCACTCCACGATGCGGAAGTTGGACGATTCCTGGGGAGCGATGAAGCGGACCCACTGGGGCATCACGATGAAGGTGATCGGCAAGGTGCGCGGCACCGGCGGCACCGCCGGAGCCTCCTACCTCCGCGACGCGGCCGAGGCCCGGCTGTTCCCCGCCCTCGGCCCGGCCGCGCGGCCTTCAGTCGGCGTTCAGTGAGCCGTCAGTGAGTCGCCGGGCACCGGTCACCGCGCCGCCGGCCGGGCGCCGGACCGGCGCCCGGAAGCCGCCGGAAGAACGTCCGCGCCCGGCCAGGGCGGGCCCAGCGCGGGCCCAGCGCGGGCCCAGATCCCGATCAGGGCCGGGCGACAGCATCGAAGACAGAACGGCCGGCCCGTACGGCCAGCACCGCACCGGGCGGTCACACGGGCCCGCCGGCACCAACCCACCCAGCGAAATCGGAGCGCAGTGATGAGCAGCGAGGACAGCACCGTCTACCAGGTCGTCGTCAACGACGAGGAGCAGTACTCGATCTGGCCGGCCGACCGGGAACTGCCGGCCGGGTGGCGCGGCGAGGGTCCGCAGGGCGAGAAGGCCCTGTGCCTGGCCCACATCGACGAGGTGTGGACCGACATGCGGCCGCTGAGCCTGCGCGTGGCCATGGAGCGGCAGGCCGCCGAGGCCGCCGCGCCGGCGACCGCGGGCTGAGCACGCGCCGAGCACGACC
The DNA here is from genome assembly GCF_044759975.1 of Streptomyces sp. NPDC098789. Taxonomy (NCBI): domain Bacteria; kingdom Bacillati; phylum Actinomycetota; class Actinomycetes; order Kitasatosporales; family Streptomycetaceae; genus Streptomyces; species Streptomyces sp. NPDC098789. The sequence continues at coordinate 100,045 of NZ_JBIWAJ010000027.1, read as the reverse complement.
GCCTGAGGGCGCAACGGTCGCCGACGGCGGCAGCAGGAACAGGGCATCGGACACCGAACGGTGAGGGAACAACGCGTGGACCCGCGACTTGAGCATCAGGACTGGATCTCGGCCATCTCCGCCACCGCGGCGGCCGATCCGGACCGCACGGCCTTCGAGTTCTCCGGGAAGGAGGACGCGCCGGTCGAGCGGCTCAGCTACGGACAGCTCGACCGGCGGGCCCGCGCCGTCGCGGCCCGGTTGCAGCGCCTCGGTCTGACCGACCGCCCGGTCCTGCTGCTCCAGCCGCCGGGTCTGGACTACGTCGTCTCCTTCATCGGTTGCCTGTACGCCCGGGCCGTCGCGGTGCCGGTCTACCCGCCCAACCGTCGGCCGCGCTCCCTGGAGCGGCTCGTCGACATCGTCGCGGACTGCGGGGCGACGGTGGCGCTGACCACCGCCGCCGTCCGCGACCGGCTGCTGCCCGACGACCCGGACGGCGCGGTGATGGACGTACTGCGCCTCCTGGCGACCGACCGGGTGCCGGACGAGGAAGCGGGGGAGTGGCAGCACCCGCGGGTCGGCCCCGACACCGTGGCCTTCCTCCAGTACACCTCCGGCTCCACCTCGGCGCCGCGCGGTGTCGTGCTCACGCACGGGAACCTGCTGCACAACTCGGCCCTGATCCAGCGCGCCTTCCGCACCACCGGCGCCACCCGCGGCATGTCCTGGCTGCCGCTCTTCCACGACATGGGACTCATCGGCGGCATGCTCCAGCCGCTGTACTACCAGGGCTCCTGCTCGCTGATGTCCCCCACCTCCTTCGCCCAGGACCCGCTGCGCTGGCTGCGCGAGATCAGCCGCAGCCGGGCCACGGTCAGCGGCGGCCCCAACTTCGCCTACGACCTGTGCGCCGACCTGGCCACCCCCGAGGTGCTGGCCGGACTCGACCTGAGCAGCTGGGAGGTGGCGTTCAACGGCGCCGAGCCGGTGCGCGCCGAGACCTTCCGCCGGTTCGCCGAGGCGTACGCCCCGGCGGGCTTCCGGGCCGAGGCCTTCACCCCCTGCTACGGGCTGGCCGAGGCCACCCTGATCGTCTCCTGCAAGCCGCACGGCACGGCCCCGGCACGCTTCTCGGCCCCGAACGCACTGCTCGCCGGAACCGGCGGGGCGGCGGACGAGCTGGTCACCGAGCCGGCGACCGCGGGGACCGAGGGGACCGAGGGGACCACCGAGCTGGTCAGCAGCGGCCGCCCGGACGACTCGCAGCGGCTGGAGATCGTCGACCCGGTCACCCGACGGGTGCTGCCCGCCGGGGAGATCGGCGAGATCTGGCTCGCCGGCCCGAGCGTGGCCCAGGGCTACTGGAACCGGCCCGAGCACACCGCGGCCACCTTCGGCGCCCGCCTCGCCACCGACGCGACCGGCGGGGAGCCCACCGGCCCGGCCACCGACGAGGACCCAGCCTTCCTGCGCACCGGCGACCTCGGCCTGCTCCACGAGGGCGAGCTGTACGTCACCGGCCGCCTCAAGGACCTGATCATCGTCCGCGGCCGCAACCACTACCCGCAGGACATCGAACAGAGCGTCTCCGCCGTCCACCCCGCGCTGCGCGCCAACTGCGGCGCCGCCGTCCAGGTCGAACTGGCCGGCACCGCCGAGCTGGTGATCGTCCAGGAGGTGTCCCGGGACCACCAGGACGGTGACCTGAGCGCGCTGGCCCGCGCGGTCCGCGAGGCCGTCGCCGAGGCGCACGGGATACGACCGGCCGCGGTGGTGCTGATCCGCGCCGCGACGCTGCCGCGCACCTCCAGCGGCAAGGTGCAGCGCCACGTGTGCGCCGCCTCCTACCGCGAGGGCGACCTCACCGCGCTGGCCCACAGCGGACGCCCGCAGGGCGCCTCCGTGGAGCGGGCGTCCGCCCTGGACGCCGCCGCGCTGCGCGGCGCCGAGCCGGCCGAACGCCCGGCGGTGCTGCTGGCCGCCCTGCGCTCCCTGCTCGCGGCCCGGCTCGGACTGGACGCGGCGGACCTCGCCCCCGAGCACCGGCTCGCCGAACTGGGCCTGGACTCGCTCGGCGCGGTGCGGCTGCGGCACGAACTGCACACCGCCCTGGGCGTGGACCTGACCCTGACCGAGGCGCTCGCGCTGGACCTGGCCGGACTGGCCGCCCTGCTCGCCGAGCGCTTCGAGGAAGCGGGCGCCGCGCCCGGACCGGCCGGTGCGCAGGAGCCCACCGCTCCCACCGAGCCCGGGGACCACCCGCTCTCGCCGAACCAGGCCGCCCTGTGGCTGCTGCACCAGGTCGCCCCCGAGAGCCCCGCCTACCTGGTCTCCACCGCCTTCCGCGTGCACGGCGCGCTCGACCCGAGCGCCCTCGGCGCCGCCCTGGCGGGCCTGACCCGGCGACACGCGGTGCTCCGCAGCACCTTCCCCCGGACCGACTCCGGACCCGTCCAGCGGGTGCACGCCGACCTCCCGCCCGCCTTCGAGCAGGTCGACGCCTCCGGCTGGAGCGCGACCGAGCTGGCCGCCCGCCTGACCGAGACCGCCGAGCAGCCCTTCGACCTGGAGGTCGGACCGCTGCTCAGGGCCCGGCTCTTCAGCGGGGCCGAGGGTGGTCACCACCTGGTCCTGACCGCCCACCACTTGGTGGGCGACCTGTGGTCGCTGTCCCTGCTGCTGGACGAACTGGCCGTCGGCGACGCGGCTGCGACCGCCGCCGCCACCGCCGATCCCGAGGCGGGCGCCCCGTTCGCGGCGTACGCCCGGCGCCAGATCGCCCTGCTCGACACCGCGGCCGGGCAACGCCGCTTGGACGGGTGGCGCACGGCCCTGGCCGGGGTCCGCTCCGGCACCTCCCTCCCCGCCGACCTGACGCCGCCCCGGCGCCAGCGGATGCGCGGCGCCGCGCTGCCGCTGGAGGTGGACGCCGCCACCACCGAAGCGCTGACGGCGCTTGCCCGGCGCGAGGGCAGCACCCTGTACACGGTGCTGCTGGCCGCCTTCCAGCTCCTGCTGGCCCGCAGCACCGGCGAGCACGACGTGGTCGTCGGCACCCCGACCCACGGGCGGGACGACGCCGCCTTCGCCCGTACGGTCGGCAGCCTGGTCAACACCGTGCCGCTGCGCGTCCGGATCGAGGCCGCCGAGCCGTTCACGGCCCTGCTGGCCCGGGTGCGGGAGAGCGCGCGGCTCGCGCTGGACGGCGCCGAGGTGCCGTTCCCGGCTCTGGTCGAGCTGATCCGACCGGACCGCGACCAGGGCGGCCGCCCACTGGTGCGCAGCCTGTTCAGCCTCCAGCAGGCACCCGGCGAGCACGCCGAGGCCCTGGTGGCGATGGCCACCGGTCAGGGCGGCGTGCCCTTCGCCCTCGGCGCCCTGGACTGCTCGACGCTGGCGCTGCCGGTCGGCGGCAGCCAGTTCGACCTCCAACTGACCCTGGGCGAGGCGGCGGGCGGCCTGGCCGGCGCGGTCCGCTACGACACCGACCGCTACCTGCCGGCGACCGCCCGGCGCTTCGCCGCCCACTTCACCACCCTGCTGGCGGAGATCGCGGCCGACGCCGCCCGCCCGGCGGGCGAACTGCCCCTGCTGGCCCCGGCCGAGCGGGCCGCCGTCCTCGCCGCGGGCAACGACACCGCCCTCGCCTACGACCCCGCCGACGGGGTGGTGCGCCGCTTCGAGGCCCAGGCCGCCCGCACCCCGCGCGCCGTGGCGGTCCGCGCCGCCGGCCCCGAGGGCGGCGAGGAGCTGGACTACCGGACCCTGGACCGGCTCGCCGACGGCGTCGCCGACCGGCTGCGCGCCCTGGGCATCGGCCCCGGCCGCACGGTGGCCGTCCTGCTGCCGCGCACCCCGCGGCTGCTCGCCGCCCTGCTCGGCGTGCTCAAGTCCGGCGCCGCCTACCTGCCGCTCGACCCGGGCCACCCGGCCGACCGGCTGGCCCTGGTGCTCGCCGACGGCGCCGCCGCGGCGGTGCTGAGCGACCTGCCCGCCGACCGGGTGCCCGCCGGGGACTGGACGGTGCTGGCGCTCGACACCATCGCCGAGGCGGAGCGCGACGCCGACACCACGATCGCGCCGGAATCGGCGGCGTACGTCCTGCACACCTCCGGCTCGACCGGGCGCCCCAAGGGCGTGGTGGTCCCGCACCGGGCCCTGGCCAACCTGCTGGCCTCCTTCCAGCGCGACCTCGGGCTCGCCCCCGGCGCGGGCTGGCTCTCCGTCACCACCCCGGCCTTCGACATCGCCGCGCTGGAGTACTTCCTGCCGCTGGTGCACGGCGCGACCGTGCACCTGGCCGACGCGGCCACGGCGGGCGACGGCTCCCGGCTGCGGGCCTGCCTGGAGACCGGTGGGATCAGCCACCTCCAGGCCACCCCGGTCACCTGGCAGCTGCTGCTGGACGCCGGCTGGGCGGGCACCTCCGGGCTGACCGCGCTGTGCGGCGGCGAGCGGCTGCCCGTGGAGCAGGCCGCGGAACTGCTGGCCCGCGGCGCACGGCTCTGGCAGGTCTACGGGCCGACCGAGACCACGGTGTGGTCGGCGCGCGGCGAACTGACCGCGGCCGACGGGGAACTGCCCCTGGGCACCCCGGTCGCCAACACCCGGCTCTACCTGGTCGATCCGCTCCTCCAGCCGGTCCCGGACGGGGTCACCGGCGAGCTGTTGATCGGCGGCGACGGCCTGGCCCACGGCTACCTGGACCGGCCCGGCCTGACCGCCGAACGCTTCGTCCCCGACGCCTTCGGCACGGTCCCGGGCGCCCGGCTCTACCGCACCGGAGACCTCGTGCGGCGCGGCCTCGGCGGCGAGCTGCTCTTCGTCGGCCGCTCCGACACCCAGATCAAGCTGCACGGACACCGCATCGAACTCGGCGAGATCGAGACCGCGTTGGAGCGGCTGCCCGCGGTGCGCCGCGCCGCGGTCGTCGTCGACGGCGAGGGCGCGCGGGCCCGGCTGGTCGGCTACCTGGAACAGCACGGCAGCCCCGCGACCCCCGCCGCCCTGCGCGAGGAACTGCGGCGCACCCTGCCCGGTTACGCGGTCCCCTCGCTGCTGGTGACGCTGGACGAACTCCCGCTGACCGCGAACGCCAAGGTGGACCGGCGGGCCCTGCCCGAGCCGGAGACCGTCCGCTCGTCGGGCGTCGTGGAGGAACCGGTCGGGCCGACCGAGCAGCGGATCGCCGCCATGCTCGCCGAGCTGCTCGGAGCCGAGCGGATCGGACGTCACGAGGACCTCTTCGACCGCGGCGCGCACTCGCTGCTGCTGGCACGCTTCGCCGAGCGCCTGCGGGCCGAGTTCGGCGCGGCACCGGCCCTGCACCTGCTCTTCGACCGGCCCACGGTGGCCGCAGTGGCCGCCCTGGTCGAGGCCGCGGACCGCGGCCCCGGGTCCGTCCCGGCGGCGCGGCCGGCCCCGGTCCGGGTGGACCGCGGCCGCTACGCCGTCAGCCGCGGGTCCGACGGCGCGCTGCGCCCGGTGCTCACCGGCGCGGTCGCCGAGGGGGAAGCGCGATGACCTCCGTCCCCTACCTCCCGGCCGAGCGGGCCGAGCGGCCGCACGCCGGCCCCGGCGGCTCCCCGGTGGACCGCTCGTACCTGCTGCGATGTCCGGTCTGCCGCGAGAGCCACGAGGACGACGGCCTGCGGCTGGACTGCGCCGGGGCGCACCGGCCCGGCCTGCTCACCACCGAGTACGCCCGCCCCTTCACCCCCGGGCCCGGCACCGGCCCGTTCCGCTACGCCTGCTGGCTGCCGACCGCCGGCCGGGAGCTGCCCGAGGGCGCCATCGGCGCCACCTACCGGGCCGAGGCCCTGGGCCGCGAGCTGGGACTGCCCGAGCTGTGGGTCGCCTTCAGCGGCTACTGGCCCGAGCGCGGCGCGGCGCTGGAGACCGGCAGCTTCAAGGAGCTGGAGGCGCAGGCGGTGCTGGCCCGGCTGCCCGAGCGCCCGCCGGTCCTGGTCGTCGCCTCGGCCGGGAACACCGCCGCGGCCTTCCTGCGGGCCTGTTCGCGCCAGCGCGTGGACTGCGTGCTCGTGGTGCCGGAGGCGGCGCTGCCCGCGCTCGGCGCCGCGGGCGAACGCGCCGACTGCGTGCGCCTGGTGACCGTCGCCGGCGACTACACCGACGCGATCGACCTGGCCGACGCGATCTGCGCCCGGCCCGGATTCCAGGCCGAGGGCGGCACCCGCAACGTGGCCCGCCGCGACGGCCTGGGGACCGCGCTGCTCGCCGCGGCCGAGACCATCGGCCGCCTGCCCGACCACTACGTGCAGGCGGTGGGCAGCGGGGCCGGCGCGATCGCCGCGCACCAGGCGGCCCGGCGGCTGCTGGCGGCCGGCTTCCCGGCGGCCCGGCGCCCGGGCGCCGCGGCGGGCGGACTGCCGCGGCTGACGCTCTGCCAGAACGCGCCCTTCGCGCCGATGGTCCATGCGTGGCTGGAGGGCCTGGACGCGCCGGTCATCGGCTGCGGCCCCGAGGTGCGGGCGGCGGTGGCCGCCGTACACGCCCCGGAACTGACCACGCGCAAGCCGCCGTACGCGGTGGCGGGCGGGGTGCGCGAGATCGTCACCGAGAGCGGTGGCGAGCTGTGCGCGGTGGACAACGCCGAAGCGGTGGCCGCCGGGCGGCTGTTCGCGGCGGCCGAGGGCATCGACATCGAACCCGCCGCGGCGGTCGCCGTGGCCGGACTGTGCCGGGCGGTCGCCGCCGGCCGGATCCGGCCCGAGGAGACCGTACTGCTGCACGTGACCGGCGGCGGCCGGGCCCGCCGCGCGCGCACCCACCCGCCCGTCCCGGTCCACCCCGACCTGCGGATACCGGCCGGGCTGGGCGCCGAGGCCGCCGCCTACCTGGTGACCGGCGCATGACGACCCCGACCCCCGGCGCCACCCCCGCGCACCTCCCCGCTCCCGATATCGCTCCCGACACCGCCCCTGACGTCGTCCCCGTCCCATCCGGTCGGCAGAAAGCAGAGCAGACCATGCAGCAGTTCGCCTTTCCCGCCACCTCGGCCCAGCGCCGGATCTGGCTGGTGGAGCGGCTGATCCCCGGCACCAGCGCCTACCACCTGCCGTTCGCCCTGCACCTGGACGGCCCGCTCGACACCGCCGCCCTGGAGGGCGCGCTGACCGGGCTGGTCCACCGGCACGAGTCGCTGCGCACCTGCTTCGAGCAGGTGGACGGCGAGCTGGTCCAACTGGTCGACGATCGGGCGACGTTCGCCCTGGAGCGGCGGGAGACCGAGGCCGCCGAGCTGGAGCGCGTACTGGCCGCCGACGCCGCCCGCCCCTTCGACCTGACCCGCGGCCCGCTGCTGCGCGCGGCCCTGCACCGGCTGGCGCCGGAGCGCCACGTGCTGGCGGTCACCGTGCACCACCTCGTGGCCGACATGTGGTCGATCGGCATCCTGCTGGCCGAACTGGCCCAGGGCTATGCCGGACGCGCCGACGAACTGCCCGAACTGCCGATTCAGTACGGCGACTTCGCCGTCTGGGAGGCCGATGCCCGGGCCGCCGTCGACGAGGCGGGCCAGGCCCACTGGCACCGGGCGCTCGCCGGCGCCCCCGAACTGCTGGAACTGCCCGGCGACCGGCCGCGCCCGGCCGTGCAGTCGCTGCGCGGGGACACGCTCGCGGTGGAGCTCCCGGCAGAGCTGTCCGCCGGGGTCCGGGCCCTGTGCCGGCGGGCCGGGGTCACCCCGTTCATGGCGCTGCTGGCCGCCTTCCAAGCCGTACTGGGCCTGCACAGCGGCAGCGAGGACGTCGTCGTCGGCACCGGCGCGGCCGTGCGCCCGCCCGAGGCCGAGACGCTGATCGGCTGCTTCATCAACATCCTGCCGCTGCGCACCTCGCTGGCCGGCGACCCGACCTTCGAGGAGCTGCTGGGCCGGGTCCGTGCGGCCGCGCTGGCCGCCTTCGAGCACCAGGAGCTGCCCTTCGAGCGGATGCTCCCGGAGCGGCCGGCGGCCCCGGCGCTCAGTCACAACCCGCTGGTGCAGTCACTGCTGCTCGTGCAGAACGCGCCGCTGGCCGCGCCCGAGCTGCCCGGCCTCTCGGTCGCCGTGCGGGAAGTGCCGCGCGGCGGCGCGCAGACCGACCTCAACCTCCAACTGCGCGAGGTGGACGGCGCGTTCACCGGAACCATCGAGTTCGCGAGCGACCTCTTCGACGCGGCCACGGTCCAGCGCCTGATCGGCCACTGGCAGACCCTGCTGGCGGCCGCGGTGGCCGAGCCCGGTACCCGGCTGACGGCACTGGCGGTCCTCACCCCGGCCGAGCGGCACCAGGCCCTGGTGGAGTGGAACGACACGGCCCACGTCCACCCGCAGGGCGGGGCCCTGCTGCACGAGCTCTTCGAGCGGCGGTCGGCCGCGGACCCGCAGGCAGCGGCCGTCGTCGGCCCCGCCGGCGAGCTGACCTACGCCGGGCTCGACGCGCTGGCCGAGCGGGTCGCCGGACGCCTGACCGAGCTGGGCGTGGGCCCGGACACCACCGTCGGGCTCTGCCTGTCCAAGGGCCCGGCGCTGGTGGCGGCCGTGCTCGGCGTGCTGAAGGCGGGCGGCGCCTACCTGCCGCTGGACCCGACCTATCCCCCGCAGCGCCTGGCCTTCATGCTCCGGGACGCGGCCCCGCCCGTGGTCCTCACCGAGCGGGCGCTGGCCGAGCTGCTGCCCGCCGTCGGGGCCGAGGTGCTGGAGGTGGAGGACGCCGAGCGGTGGCCCGGGACCCGGCAGCGGCCGGCCGCGCTGGCCCCGGACCACCTCGCCTACGTCATCTACACCTCGGGTTCCACCGGCACCCCCAAGGGGATCGCCGTCCCGCACCGCGGCGTCGTCAACAACCTGCTCGACCTCAACGACACCTACGGCATCGAGGCCGGCGACCGGGTGCTCGGCCTGTCGTCCCCCAGCTTCGACATGTTCGTCTACGAGACGCTCGGCATCCTGGCGGCGGGCGGCGCGGTGGTCATGCCGCACCCGGACCGGGCCCGCGACCCGCACCACTGGGTGGACCTGGTGCGCCGGTACAAGGTGACGGTGTGGAACTCGGCGCCGGCCCTGGCCGACGCCTTCGTCCGGGCGGGGGAGGAGCGGGGGGTCCGACTGCCCCGGCTCAAGGCGGCCTTCTTCGGCGGCGACTGGATCCCGGTGGGGCTGCCCGCGCGGCTGCGCCGCCTCGCACCGGACCTGGCCTTCATCGCGCTCGGCGGCGCCACCGAGGCGTCCATCCACTCGATCACCTACCCGGTGATCGAAACCGACCCGACGTGGACGAGCATCCCCTACGGCCGCCCCATGGTGAACCAGCAGGCCGTCGTCCTGACCCCCGGCCTGGCACCGGCCCCGATCGGCGTGCCGGGCGAACTCTGCCTGGCCGGCACCGGCTTGACCCGCGGCTACCTGCACCGACCCGCGCTGACCGCCGACCGCTACCGCCCGCACCCGGGCGCCGGCACCGGCCCGGTGCCGAGCGGGGCGCGGCTGTACCGCACCGGCGACCTCGCCCGCACCCGCGCCGACGGGGTGATCGAACTCATCGGGCGCCTCGACCACCAGGTCAAACTGCGCGGCCTGCGCATCGAACTCGGCGAGATCGAGGCCGTGTTGCGCCGCCACCCCGACATCGACCGGGCCGTGGTCAGCGCCCACGGCAGCGGCGACGACCGGCGCCTGATCGGCTACCTGGTGCCCACCGGGGACGCCGCCGCGGTCCCGTCGGCCGCCGAACTGCGCGCACTGCTGGGCGCGGAGCTGCCCGAGCACATGGTCCCGACGGCCTTCGTCACGCTGGACGCGCTGCCCCTGTCGCCCAACGGCAAGGTGGACCGGAGCGCGCTGCCCGAGCCCGACGGCCTGGCCGAGCGCGCGAGCGCCGCGTACGTGGCCCCCCGCGACGACGTCGAACTGGTGCTCGCCGCGCTCTGGGCCGAGCTGCTGGAGACCGACCGGGTCGGCGCCGAGGACGACTTCTTCGCACTCGGCGGCCACTCGCTGCTCGCCACCCGGCTCGCCTCGGCGCTGCTGGAGACCTTCGGCGTCGAACTGCCCCTGCGCGACCTCTTCGAGGCGTCCACCCTCGCCGAGCAGGCGCAGCGCCTCGTCGCCCGGGGCCACGAGGGCGGAACGGACGTCGCGGCCGTGGCCCAGATCGCGGCCGGACTGCTGGAGATGACCGACGAGGAGGCCCTCGGGCTGCTCGCCGAACACGAGGAGAGCATGGCATGAGCACCACCACAACGACCGCGGGCACCGGGGTCCTCGCCGACTACGCGGGCTACGGCGCCCAGCGCCTGGCCGCCGCCGACCCGCTGCTCAGCGACCTGCTGGAGCGCGAACACGCCCGGCAGAACGACACCCTGGCCATGGTGGCCGCCTCCAGCAGCGCCGACCCCTCGGTCCTGGCCTGCGCCGGAGCGAGCATCTCCAACGTCACCACCGAGGGCTACCCCGGCGCCCGCTACCACGCCGGCTGCGAACTGGTCGACGAGGTCGAGCGGTTGGCGGTGGCCCGGGCCCGCTCGCTGTTCGGCGCCCGGTACGCCAACGTACAGCCGCACTCGGGCAGCACCGCCAACCAGATCGTCCTGTGCACCCTGATGAAGCCGGGCGACACCCTGCTCGGCATGGAGCTCAGCGCCGGCGGGCACCTCACCCACGGCTCCCCGGCCTCGGTCTCCGGCCGCTTCTTCCACGCGGTCGGCTACGGCACCGACGCCGACGGCATGCTCGACTACGAGCAGGTCGCCGCACTGGCCCGGGAGCACCGCCCCAAGGTGATCGTCTGCGGCGCCAGCGCCTACCCGCGCACCGTGGACTTCCCCCGGTTCCGGCAGATCGCCGACGAGGTGGGCGCCTTCCTCCTCGCCGACATCTCCCACATAGCCGGCCTGGTCGCGGCCGGACTGCACCCCAGCCCGGTGGACCATGCGCACGCCACCACCACCAGCACCTACAAGCAGCTGTACGGGCCCCGCGGCGGCCTGATCCTGCTCGGCCGCGACGCCGACCTGCCCGTGCCCGGCACCCGGCGCACCCTGGCCCAGGCGATGTCGCACGGCACCTTCCCCTTCCTCCAGGGCACCCCGGACCTGGGCGCGGTCGCGGCCAAGGCCCGCGCCTTCGACATCGCCGCCCAGCCGGAGTTCCGCTCCCTCGCCGAGCGCGTGGTGTCCGACGCCCGCGAACTCGCGGACGCCTTCACCGGGCTCGGCCACACCCTGGTCACCGGCGGCACCGACAACCACATGGTGCTGCTCAATCTCGGCCCCCGCGGTCTGACCGGTGCGATCGCGGAATCCGCGCTGGCCGAGTGCGGGATCGTCGTCAACCGCAACCGGATCCCGGACGACCCGCACGGCCCCCGGGTCACCAGCGGCATCCGCTTCGGCACCAACACCCTCGCGCTACGCGCCATGGGCCCCGTCGAGATGCGCCGCTGCGCCGCGCTGATCGACCGGGTGCTCACCGCCGTGGTGCCCCGAGGCGAGCGCGAGTTCACCCTCGACGACGCCGTGCGCGCCGAGGTGCGGGGCGAAGTCACCCGGCTCTGCCGGGAGTTCCCGATGCCGCACCACCTGCCGGCCTGACCCACTTCCCGCCACCGACCCTCCCGGGACCACCCAATGAGCCAGTCACCCCAGCGCACCGCGCTCTCCTCCGACAAGCGCCGGCTGCTCGCCAAGCTGCTCCAGCAGCAGGGCATCGCCCGCGCCGGCGCCGCCGACCTGATCGCCCGGCGCCCCGAAGGGGTCCGGCTGCCGCTGTCCTTCGCCCAGCAGCGCCTCTGGTTCGTCGAGCAGTTCGCCGGTCCGAGCCCGCTCTACAGCATCGCCTGCACCGTCCGGCTGACCGGACGGCTGGACGCCGCCGCGTTCGAGGGGGCCCTGGGCCGGGTGGTGGCCCGGCACGAGGCGCTGCGCACCACCTTCCGCGTCGAGGACGGCCGCCCCGAGCAGGTCGTCCTCGCCCCGGCCGGGATCGCGCTGCCGCTCACCGACCTGTCCGACCTGACCGGGGACGCGCGGCGGGACGCGCTCGCCGAGCTGACCGAGCGGGAGAGCCGCCGCCCCTTCGACCTGGCCACCGGACCGCTCCTGCGCGCCGTGCTGGTCCGGCTGGCCGAGGAGGAGCACGTCCTGGTGCTCACCGTCCACCACATCGTGGCGGACGGCTGGTCCCTCGACATCCTGGTGCGCGAACTGGCCCACCACTACGGTGCGGACGCCGCCCAGCTCCCCGAACTGCCCGTGCAGTACGCCGACTTCGCGCTCTGGCAGCACGAGCGGGTCGGCGGCGAGACGCTGGAGGGCCAACTGGCCCACTGGCGCGAGCGGCTGGCGGGCGCGCCCAGCACCGTGGACCTGCCCACCGACCGGCCGCGCACCGCCCGCCAGGGCTTCGCGGGAGCTTGCTTCCCCTGGCGGCTGGACGGTGACCTGGCCACCCGACTGACCGCACTCGCCCGCGAGCACGACGCCACCCTCTACATGATCCTGCTCGCCGGCTTCACGGCCGTGGCGCACCGCTGGAGCGGGCAGGAGGACCTGGTCATCGGCTCGCCGATCGCCAACCGCAACCACCCCCAGACCGAGGGTCTGATCGGCTTCTTCGTCAACATGCTGCCGCTGCGCGCGGACCTCTCCGGCAACCCGACCTTCCGCGAACTGACTTCCCGGGTGCGGGAGTCGGCGCTCGCCGCCTACGCCCACCAGGACGTGCCCTTCGAGCGGATCGTCGAGGAGACCCGCCCGGACCGTGACGCGGGCGGCCGCACCCCCTTCGCCAACCTGCTGCTGGTCCTCCAGAACACCCCGGAGACCCGGATCGAGCTGCCCGGGCTGCGGATGGACGTGGCCGCGGTGGACACCGGCACCGCCAAGTTCGACCTGCACCTCCAGGTCACCGAGACCCCGCAGGGCCTGACCGGCCTGGCCGACTACAGCACCGAGCTGTACGACGAGCGCACCGTGCGCCGGTTCATCGACCAGTGGCTGTGCCTGCTGGCGGCCGCGGTCGACGCCCCGGACACCCGCCTGGACGCGCTGCCGCTGCTGACCGGCGCCGAGCGCCGCGCCGAACTCGATGCCGGCGCGGCCCGGCGGCCCGCCGCGGCGCGGCCCGCCGACCTGCCCGCGGCCTTCGCCGCCCAGGCCCGGCTGCGGCCCGACGCGATCGCGGTCGGCTGCGGCGAGGAGCGGCTGACCTACGCCGAGCTGGACCGCCGCTCGGACGCGCTGGCCCGGCGGCTGCGCGAGCTGGGGGTGGGGCCGGAGAGCCGCGTGGCGATCTGCGTCGAACCCTCGGTGCGCCTGGTCACCGGGATCCTCGGCATCCTCAAGAGCGGCGGCGCCTACGTCCCGCTCGACCCGCGCCACCCGGCCGATCGACTGGCCTTCACCCTCGGCGACTGCGGCGCCACGGCCCTGGTCGCCGACCCGGAGCACGCCGGACTCGCCGCCGGCGCCGACGGCGCCGCCGCCATCCCCGTCCTGGACGCCGACCAGCCGCTGTCCGCGCAGCCGCTGGAGCCGGCCCCGCTGGGGCCGGACCACCTCGCCTACGTGATCTACACCTCCGGCACCACCGGCCGGCCCAAGGGCGCGCTGCTCACCCACGCCAACGTGCTGCGGCTGTTCGACGCGGCCGCCGGGGACGTGTCCTTCGGCCCGGACGACGTCTGGTCCCTCTACCACTCGGCCGCCTTCGACTTCTCGGTCTGGGAGATCTGGGGCGCACTGCTGCACGGCGGCCGGATCGCCGTGGTGCCGCAGGAGGCCCGCCGCACCCCCGCCGCCTGCCACGCGCTGGTGCGCGCCGAGGGCGTCACCGTGCTCAGCCAGACGCCCACCGCGTTCCGCCAGTTCGCCGACGCGGACGCCGCGGCCGGCGCCCGCGACACCGGCCCGCTCGCGCTGCGGCACGTGGTGTTCGGCGGCGAGGCCCTGGAACCGGGCACGCTGCGCGACTGGGCCGCCCGGCACCCCGACGGACCGCGCCTGGTGAACATGTACGGCATCACCGAGACCACCGTGCACGTCACCGCGCACACCCTCGGCGCGGCCGACCTGGCCGCCCCCGGCAGCGTGATCGGCCACCCGCTCGCCGACCTCGCGGTGCACCTGCTGGACCGGCGCGGCGAGCCCGTGCCGCCCGGGGTCCCCGGCGAACTGTGCGTCGGCGGTCCGGGCCTGGCCCGCGGCTACCTCGGCCGCCCCGGCCTGACCGCCGAACGCTTCGTGCCCTCCCCGCTCGGCGACGGCGCGCGCCTGTACCGCAGCGGCGACCTGGCCCGGCGGCTGCCCGACGGCACGCTGGAGTACCTGGGCCGCATCGACCAGCAGGTCAAGGTCCGCGGCCACCGGGTCGAACTCGGCGAGATCGAAGCGGAGTTGGGCGCGGCCCCGGGCGTACGGCACGTCGCCGTGCTGCCCAGCCGGGCCCCGGACGGCGCCACCGGACTCGTCGCCTACCTGGTCCCCGACCAGGAGGCGGGAGAGCGGCCGGAGCGGGACGAGGTCCGCGCGGCCGACACCGCCCAGGTCGCCCAGTGGCGCACCGTCTTCGACACCGCCTACGACCAGTACGAGCAGGTCGGCGGCGCCGACCCCACCTTCAACATCCGCGGCTGGAGCAGCAGTTACACCGGCGAGCCGATCCCCGCCGAGGAGATGCGGCGCTGGGTCGAGGACACCGTCGAGCTGGTCCGCCGCACCGGCCCGCGCCGGGTCCTGGAGATCGGCAGCGGCACCGGCCTGCTCCTCTTCCGGCTGGCGGGCGCCTGCGAGCGGTACACGGGCCTGGACCTCTCCGAGACCGCGGTCGCCCACGTCCGCCGGCACCTGCCCGAGGACTGGGAGCACGTACGGCTGCTGCGCCGGGCCGGGCACGAGGTGGACGACCTCGCGGCCGAGGAGTTCGACACCGTGATCGTCAACTCGGTGGCGCAGTACCTGCCGAGCGCCGGCTACCTGGTCGAGGTGCTCACCAAGGCCGCCGCCGTGCTCGCCCCGGGCGGGCGCATCGTGGTCGGCGACGTGCGCCACCTGGCCCTGCTGGACGCCTTCCAGGTCTCGGTCCTGCGGCCGGGCCTGCCCGCCGGAGCGGCCGGGTCGGAGCTGGCCCGCCAGGTGCGCCTCGCCGTGCGGCAGGAGGACGAACTGCTGCTGGACCCGCGCTTCTTCGAGGCGCTACGCCGGGAGATCCCGCGGATCGGGCGCGTCGAGGTGACGCTCAAGCCCGGCCGCGACCCCAACGAGATGACCCGCTACCGCTACGACGTGGTGCTGCACCTGGACACCGCGCCCGAGCCCACCGCCCCGGCCCGCACGGTGGCGTGGACCGGCGGCGACCTCCGGACCCTGCTCGACGGCTCCCCGCTCGTGGTCACCGGCATCCCCAACGCCCGGGTGCACGCGGACGCCCGCACCGCCGCCCGCCTCGCCGCCACCGCCGCGGGCGAGGCCGAGGACACCACTGCCCTCGACCCGCAGGAGCTGCGCGAGCTGGCCGACGCGCTCGGTCTCACCGTCGACCTGAGCTGGGCGGGCGGCGACCCGCTCGGCCGCTTCGACGCGGCCTTCCGCCCGGCCGGGACCACCCGGGAGAGCGCCGCGGCGCCCGCCGGGGACAGCGCGGGCCTGCCGTGGCCGCACTGGGCCAACGACCCGCACCGCGGCCGCGCCGCCCGCGGCCTGGTGCCCCGGCTCCGCACCCACCTGCGGGAACGGCTGCCGGAGTACATGGTTCCGGAGGCCTTCGTCACCCTGGACGCGCTCCCGCTGACCGCCAACGGCAAGCTCGACCGGGCCGCGCTCCCCGCACCGGACTGGTCCACCGGCTCCTCCGCCCTGCTCGCCCCGCGCGACGACACCGAACGGGCCCTCGCCGAGATCTGGAGCGCCGTCCTCGGCGTGGCCCGGATCGGTCTCGCCGACGACTTCTTCGACCTCGGCGGCCACTCGCTGCTCGCCGTCCAGGTGACCGCCGCCGTCCGCGAGGCGCTGGGCCGCGAGCTGACCGTACGGGCGCTGTTCGAGGCGCCGGTCCTCGGCGAGTACGCCGAGGCGGTGCGCCGAGCCCCGGTCGCCGAAGTCCCCGCCGAGCCGGTCGCACCGGTGCGCGAGGCCGTACCGGCCGCCGACGCCGGCTTCGACGACCTGTCCGCCGAGGACCTGGCCGCGCTGATGGGCGGGGAGCTGTGAGCGCCCCCGACCGGACCCACGCCCCGGACCCCGCGTCCGCCCCGAACCCCGCCCCGAACCCCGAACCCACCCCCGTGAAGGAGCACCCCGTGGCCACCACCCCCCGCACCGTCGAGGTGCTCGCGACCTCCGCCGCCCAGCGCCGGTTCTGGCTGGTCGACCGCCTGGAAGGGCCCAGCGGCGTCTACAACACCGCAGCCGCACTGCGGCTGCGCGGACCGCTGGACACCGAGCACCTGCGCCAGGCCTTCCAGCTCCTCGTCGACCGGCACGAGGCCCTGCGCACCGTGTTCCCGGCCCGCGACGGCGCCCCCGTCCAGCTGGTCCTGCCGCGCCGCGCCTTCGAGCTGGGCCTGACGGAGGCCACCGGGGCGGGCGAGGACGAGGTCCGCGCGCTGGCCGGCCGGCTCGCCGAGCAGCCCTTCGACCTGGCCAAGGGGCCGCTGATGCGGGCCGAACTGATCTCCCTCGGGCCCGCGGAGCACCTGCTCGTCGTGGTCCTGCACCACATCGTGGTGGACCGCTGGTCCTTCGGCCTGCTGATGTCCGAACTCTCCGAGGCCTACGCCGCCCGGGCCGAGGGGCGGGAGCCGCGGCTGCCCGAGCTGCCGGTGCGCTACGCCGACCACGTCGCGGGCCGCCAGGCCCTGCTCGACGGCGCCCTCGGCGACCGGCTGCTCGGCTACTGGCGCGGTCAACTCGCCGGCGCCCCGGAAGCGTTGGAGCTCCCCACCGACCGGCCCCGGCCGCCGGTGCGCAGCTTCCGCGGTGCGAGCGTGCCGGTGCGGCTGGACGCGGCCGCCTCCCGGGCGGTGCGCGACCTGGCCAAGAGCGCGGGCGCCACCCCCTTCATGGTGCTGCTCGCCGCCTTCCAGGCCGTACTGGCCCGGCACGCGGGCACCGCCGAGGTGGTCGTGGCGACCGGGCCCGCCACCCGGGCGCCGGGCGCCGAACTGCTCGTCGGCTCGCTGGTCAACACGGTGCTGCTGCGCACCTCGCTGGCCGGCGACCCCACCTACGCCGAGCTCGTCGAACGGGTGCGCGGCACCGCGCTGGACGCCTTCGACCACCAGGAGCTGCCCTTCGACCGGCTGGTCGAGGAGCTGGCGCCCAGCCGCGACCTGTCGCGCAACCCGCTGGCCCAGGTCGGCTTCGTGCTCCAGAACGCCCCCGCCACCACCCCCGAGCTCACCGGCCTGGCCGTCGAGACGGTGCCCGTGACCCGGGACAGCGCGCACATGGACCTCGACCTCCAACTCGCCGAAGAGGACGGCTGCTTCACCGGGTTCGCGGAATTCGCCCTCGACCTGTTCGACGCCCCGTCGGTGGCCCGACTGCTCGGCCACTGGACCACCCTGCTCGGCGCCGCCGTCCGTGCCCCCGACACCCGGCTGTCCGCACTGCCGATGCTCACCGCGGCCGAGCTGGAGCGGGAACTGCACACCTGGAACGACACCGACGGCGAGCTGCCCGCCGGGCTGCGCGTGGACCAGCTGTTCGCCCGCCAGGCGGCCCGGACCCCCGACGCGGACGCGGTCATCGACGCGACCGGCGCCCTGTCCTACCGGGCCCTGGACGCGTGGGCCGCGCGGATCGCCCACCGGCTGCGGACGGCCGGCGTCGGCCCCGACGTGCCGGTGGCGCTCTGCCTGGAGCGCGGGGCGGGACTCAGCGCCGCCATGCTGGGCACCCTGCGCGCGGGCGGCGCCTTCCTCGGGCTGGACCCCTCCTACCCGGCCGACCGGCTGGCCTACATGCTCGCCGACGCGGCCCCGGCCGTGGTGCTGGCCCACCGGTCCACCGCCGGCGTGCTGCCGCCCGGCACCCCGGTGCTGCTCCTGGAGGACATCGCCGACGACGGAGCCGAGTTCGGTCGTACCGCGGCCGAACCCGGCTCCCCGGCGGGGGAGTCGACGACGGCGGGCGAGACCAACCTCGCCTACCTCGTGTACACCTCCGGCTCCACCGGACGCCCCAAGGGCGTCGCCGTCACGCACCGCGCCATCGCCAACACCTTCGCCGGACTGGCCCGTTCGCACGGCTTCGGCCCCGGGGACCGGATGATCGCGCTGCACTCGCCGAGCTTCGACCCGGCCGTGCACGACTGCCTGGCCCCCCTCGTCGTCGGAGCCACCGCCGTCTTCCCCGCGCAGGGCGCGAACCGCGACCCGCGGCACTGGGCCGAGCTGGTCGCCCGGCACCGGGTGACCGTGTGGTCGATGGGACCCGCCGGCACCGAGGCGATGCTGGCCGCCGCCGAGGAGCACGGCCTGGCCCTGGAGAGCCTGCGCACCGCGATGATCGGCGGCGACGTCCTGCCGCCCGCGCTGCCGCCGCGCCTGCGCGCCGCCGCCCCCGGCTGCCGGGTGGTCAACTCGGCCGGCGTGGCCGAAGCCGCCTTCTGCAACAACGAGCACCTGGTCCCCGAGGACGCCGGGGCCGGCCCCGTGCACTACGGCCGCCCGCTGCTCAACCAGCGGCTGCTGGTGCTGGACACGCTGCTGCGGCCCGTCCCGGTCGGCGTCCCCGGCGAGCTGTGCGTGGCCGGCGAGGGCCTGGCCCGCGGCTACCTGGGCCGCCCCGGCCTGACCGCCGAGCGCTTCGTGCCGCACCCGCACGGCCGGGCGCCGGGCGAGCGCCTCTACCGCACCGGCGACCTCGCCCGACGCCGGGCCGACGGCGAGCTGGAACTGCTCGGCCGCTCCGACAACCAGGTCAAGATCCGCGGCTTCCGGGTCGAGCCGGGCGAGGTGACCGCCGTCCTGCTCGGGCACCCCGCCGTGGCCGACGCGGTCGTGGTGGCCCGCGGCAGCGGCCCGGGCGAACGCCGCCTGGCCGCCTACTGGGTGCCCGCGGCCCGCCCGGACGCCACCCGCCCGGACGCCACCAGCCAGGACGCCGCCCCCGCGAGCGGGGCCGAGCTGGCCGCCTGGCTGCGCGAGCGGCTCCCGGCCCACCTGGTCCCCGCGCTGTGGACCGAGCTGGCGGCCCTGCCGCTCTCGCCCAACGGCAAGGTGGACCGGACCGCGCTGCCCGAACCGGCGGCGGCGCCCGACACCGCGGACCGCCTCGCCCCCCGCACCCCCGACGAGGCCGCCGTCGCCGCGATCTGGCAGCGGCTGCTGGAGCTGCCCGAGGTCGGCGTGCTGGACGACTTCTTCGCCCTCGGCGGCCACTCGCTGCTGGCCAACCGGCTGGTCAGCGGGCTGCGCGCCGAGTTCGCCGTCGAGGTGCGGCTGCGCGAGGTCTTCGCCGCCCCCACGGTGGCCGCGCAGGCCGCGCTGATCGGACGGCTGCGCTCCGCCGAGGGCGACCCCGCCCCGGCCCCGCTGCCGCCGGTCACCCCCGCCGACCGCTCCCGCCCCCTGCCGCTCTCCTTCGCCCAGCAGCGGATGTGGCTCTTCGACCGCTTCGCCCCCGGCAACCCGGCCTACCACGTGCCCACCGCGGTACGGATCGACGGCCCGCTGGACCCGGTGGCCCTGGCCGCCGCCCTGCGCGCCCTGATGGCCCGGCACGAGGTGCTGCGCACGGTGGTCGCGGAGACCGACGGCGCCCCGGTCCAGCGGGTCCTGCCGGTCGGCGAGGCCCCGCTGACCGTCCGCGAGATCGCCGCCGGCGAGCGGGCGACGGACCTGGTCGACGCCTTCGTCACCCGCCCCTTCGACCTGGCGGCCGAGGCACCGCTGCGGGCCCTGCTGCTGCGCACCGGCCCGACCGAGCACCTGCTGGTCCTGGTGATCCACCACATCGCGCTCGACGGCTGGTCGATGGGCGTCCTGGTCGAGGACCTGGCCGCGCTCTACGACGGCCACACGCCGGAGCCGCTGCCCGTCCAGTACGCCGACTACGCCCGCTGGCAGGCCGACCGGGCGGCCGAGGGCCGCTGGGACGCGCAGCTGGAGCACTGGCGCGGCCGGCTCGCCGGACCGCTGCCGGTCCTGGAACTGCCCACCGACCGGCCCCGCCCGGCCACCCCGAGCCTGGCCGGCGCGGTCCACGAGTTCCACCTCTCGGCCGAGCTGACCGAACGGCTGCGCGCCCTCGGCGCCCGGCACGGCGCCACTCTGTTCATGGTGCTGCTCGCCGGCTACCAGACCCTGCTGGGGCGGCTCTCCGGCGCCGACGACGTGGTCGTCGGCACCCCCGTCGCGGGCCGCGGTCAGCGCGAACTGGACGGCCTGGTCGGCTGCTTCGTCAACAGCCTCGCGCTGCGCGGCGACCTGTCCGGCGACCCCGCCTTCGCCGAGCTGCTGGAGCGCACCCGCGACCGCGTCCTCGCCGACTTCGACGGCCAGGACGTCCCCTTCGAGCAGGTGCTGGACACCGTCGGCGCCGAGCGCGACCCCGCCCGGCACCCGGTGTTCCAGACCATGCTGACCCTGCAGAGCGCCCGCCCGCCGCGGGCCGGCTTCCAGGGCCTGCGCGTGGAGCCCGTGGAGGCGCAGACCGGCTCCTGCCTGATGGACCTGATGTTCACCGCCGCGGAGCGCGACGGGGCCACCGCCTTCACGGTGGAGTACGCGACGGACCTGTTCGACGCCCCGAGCGTCGCCCGCCTGGCACACCGCTTCGGCCTGCTGCTGGAGGCCGCCGCCGACGCCCCCGGCACCGCCCTGTCCCGACTCCCGCTGCTGGACGCCGAGGAGCGCCGCACCGCGCTCACCGACTGGAACGCCACCGAGCGTCCGCTGCCCACAGGCGGCCTGCACGACTTGGTGGCGGCCGCCGCCGCCCGGACCCCCGGCGCCCCGGCACTGGAGCACGAGGGCCGGACTACCAGCTACGCCGAGCTGGAGGCCGACGCCGAGCGCTGCGCCGCCCGGCTGCGCGACCTGGGCATCGGAGCGGAGAGCGTCGTCGCCGTCCACGCGGCCCCGACGCCCCGGCTGGTCACCGCCCTGCTCGGGGTGCTGAAGGCCGGCGCGGCGTTCACCACGCTCGACCCGGCGCTGCCCGAGGAGCGGCTGCGGCTGCTGCTGGAACTGTCCGGCGCCCAGCTCGTGCTGAGCGACGGCGACGCCCGCGGCGCCCTCCTGGACACCGTCCCGGTGGCACCGATCGAGGCGCCGGCAGCTCCCGGCGGGAGCGTGCCGACGACCGGCGCCGTGACCGAACCCGCCGCGCTGGCCTGCGTCTTCTTCACCTCCGGCACCACCGGTTCCCCCAAGGGCTCGATGTTCACCCACGAGGGCCTGGTCAACTTCACCCTCGCCATGGCCGAGGAGTTCCGCCTGGCCCCCGGCGACCGCTTCCTGCAACTGGCCTCCACCGGCTTCGACGTGCTGCTGGAGGAGCTGTTCCCGGCGCTGGCCGCCGGCGCCACCGTGGTGCTGCCCGGGGCCCGTCTGCTGGCCGCCGGCGTGGACCTGACCGGCTACCTGGCCGAGCACCGGATCACCGGCCTGGAACTGACCACCGCCTACTGGCACGACTGGGCCGCCGAGCTGGCGCGCACCGGCGCCGAGCTCCCCGCCGACCTGCGGTTCGTCGCGATGGGCGGCGAGCGGGTGCGCCGGGACCGGCTCGCCTCCTGGCAGCGGCTCGGGGTGGAGCTGGTGCACGTGTACGGGCTGACCGAGGTCACCTGCACCTCGACCACCCTGCACGTCGGCGCCGAAGCGGTGGACGGCGACGGACTGCCGATCGGGCACCCGCTGGCCAACACCACCGTCTACCTGCTCGACGCGGCCGCGGCGCCCGTACCGATCGGCTCACCGGGCGAACTCCACCTGGGCGGCGCCGGTCTGGCCCGCGGCTACCTGGGCCGCCCCGGCCTGACCGCCGAACGCTTCGTCCCGGACCCGTACGGCGAGCCCGGATCCCGGCTCTACCGCACCGGCGACCTGGCGCGCCACCGGGCCGACGGAGCCGTGGAGTTCATCGGCCGCGCGGACCAGCAGGTCAAGATCCGCGGACACCGGATCGAGCCCGGCGAGGTGGAGGCGCGGCTCGCCGAACGGCCCGAGGTCGGCGCCGCCGCGGTGGTGGTCCGCGAGGACGAGCCGGGCGAGAAGCGCCTGGTCGGCTACGTGGTGGCGGCCCCCGACACCACACCGGACGTCTTCGCGCTGCGCGCCGCGCTGCGCGAGCGGCTGCCCGAGTACCTGGTGCCGTCCTCGATCGTGCTGCTCCCCGAGCTGCCGCTGAACGGCAACGGCAAGCTCGACCGCGGCGCGCTGCCCCGGCCCGGCCGGGCCGAGCTGACCGGCGCCGCGGCGGTGGCGCCGCGCACCCCCATGGAGACGGAGATCGCGGAGCTGGCCGGGGAACTGCTCGGCCTGCCGGCCGTCGGCGTCCACGACGACCTCTTCGACCTGGGCCTGCACTCGCTGCTGGCCGCCCGGTTCGCCGCCCGGGTGCGCGAGACCTGCCGGGTCGAGGTGCCCCTGCGGGTCTTCTACGAGGCCCCCACCGTGGCCGAGCTGGCCCTGCGGGTCGTCCAGCTCCAGGCCGAGGAGAGCGACCCGGAGGAGCTGCTGCGGCTGCTCGCCGAGCTGGAGGCCGAGGAAGGCCTCACCACCGCCTGAGCCCCCCCGCACCACCCGCACCACCCGCCCCGTCCGGGGCCGCCCGCCCCGTCCGGGGCCGCCCGCCCGCCGGGCGGCCCCGCCCCGCCCCACCCACCCCGGAGCCCCTGGAACCCCGGCCGCTCCGGCCACTGGAGGAACCCATGCCCATCGCCCCGGCCCTGCTGGAGGACTGGCTCCGCGAGCGGTACTTCACCACCACCTACGACATCAGCAGCAGCGGCGTCGAGAACTACACCGTCGACCAGGTGCTCGCCCTGGCCGGGACCACCGCCGCCTCCCTCGGCGGGGTCATGTTCCGCGACAGCCACTCGCTGGGCGGGGAGCCGCTGCGCGCGGCCCTCGCCGAGCGGTACGACACCGACCCCGGCTCGGTGATCGCCACGCAGGGCTCCAGCGAGGCCATCTACCTGGTCATGCACGCCCTGCTGAAGGCCGGCGACGAGGTCGTGGTGCAGACCCCCGCCTACCACGCACTGGTCGAGGTGGCCGCCTCGCTGGGCTGCCGACTCGTGCCCTGGGCGATGCGCACCGAGGACGGCGTGGTCACCAACGAGGACGAACTCCTCTCCCTGATCACGCCGGACACCGCCATGGTCGTGGTCAACTTCCCGCACAACCCGACCGGCGCCACCGTCACCGAGGACCAGCAGGCCGCGATCATCGAGACCTGCGCCCGCCACGACACCTGGCTCGCCTGGGACAATGCCTTCCAGCACCTGGTGTACGACCGCCGGCCGCTGCCCGACCCGACCGCCCGCTACCCCCGGGCGATCTCCTTCGGCACCCTCTCCAAGGCGTACGGACTCCCGGGCCTGCGGGTCGGCTGGGCCCTGGCCGCGCCCGAGGTCCTGGCGGGCTGCGTGCGCCGTCGCGACTACACCAGCCTGGCCCTGTCGCCGCTCGTCGAAGCCGTGGCCACGCACGCCGTCCGGCACGCCGACGACCTGATGCGCCCCCGCCTCGCCCAGGCCACCGCCAACCGGGCCGTGCTGGCCGACTGGCTGGCCGCGCACCGCGACCGGGTCTCCGCCGACCTCCCGGCCGGCGGGGTCACCGCCTTCCCCGAGCTGACCACCGTGGCCGACGTGAGCGCCTTCGCCGACCGGCTCGACCGCGAGCACGGCGTGCTGGTCGTACCCGGCGCCTGCTTCGGCGCACCGCGGCACATCCGACTCGGCTTCGGCGGACCCGCCGACGAGCTGACCGCCGGGCTCGACCGGCTCGCCGCGCTGCTGCCCGACCCGCGCTGAGCACCGCGCCCTCCGCACCCGCACTCTGCAGACCCGATTCCCGAGGTGATCCACCCCATGCACACCCTCACACTCGACCCCGTCGACGCCGACGCGATCAGCGTCCTGCTCGACGAACTCGCCGAGCGGCACGACAGCGTCGAGGACCAGGCGCTCCAGGACGAACTGACCGTCCAGTCGCACCGGTTGCCGCTCGCACTGCGCCGCTTCCTCACCGACTTCCGACTGCACGAGCCCGCCGGAGCCTGCGTGGTCTCCGGCTACCGCGTCGACCAGGACCGCATCGGCGCCACCCCCGCGCACTGGCAGCACCGCACCGGGGTCTCCCCGGCGCTGCGCGAGGAGATCTTCCTGCTGCTGTGCGGCGCGCTGCTCGGCGAACCGGTCGCCTGGGCCACCCAGCAGGACGGCTACCTGGTGCACGACGTCCTGCCGGTCAAGGGCCACGAGGACGAGCAGATCGGCACCGGCAGCAACCAGACCATCTTCTGGCACGTCGAGGACGCCTTCCACCCCTACCGGGGCGACTACGTGGGCCTGCTCTGCCTGCGCAACCCGGACCGGGTGCCGACCACCTTCGTCGGGGTCCAGGACCTGGAGATCTCCGCCGAGGACCGGCGGGTGCTGGCCGAGCCGCGCTTCTACATGCTGCCCGACAACTCGCACCTGCAGATGCTCGACGCCGGCCCCGGTCGCCCCCTGGAGGGCGGTACGCGGCTGCTGGACGCGGCCTACGAGCGCCTGAAGCAGATGCGCGACGACGCGGCCCCGGTCCCCGTGCTGTTCGGCTCGGAGACCGACCCGTACCTGTGCCTGGACCCGTACTTCATGGACCTGGACCGACTGGACCCGCAGGCCCGCGGCGCCCTCCAGCGGCTCTCCGACGAGATCGACCGCCGCCTCGGCGGCGCGGCGCTCGACACCGGCGAGATCGTCTTCGTCGACAACTACCGTGCGGTGCACGGACGCAGCTCCTTCGCGGCCCGCTTCGACGGCACCGACCGCTGGCTCAAGCGGGTCAACGTCGCCCGCGACCTGCGCAAGTCCCGCGACGCGCGGGCCACCGCCGCCTCCCGCGTCCTGTTCTGACCGGGACCGGTCGGCCGCGCCCACCGCGTCCGCCGCCGACAGTACTCCGCACACCACCCACGGCCCTAGGGCCTGTCGTCGAAGTCGCGTCTGCCCCGCGGCGTCCGGCACGCACTCTCGCTCCACCGGGCGAAAACCCGAGTACGACCAGTACACGGGCTTCCGCCCGGCGGACCGAGAGCACGCACCAGACGCCGCGGGGCCGCCCTCCGGGCGACGACCCGACTTCGACGACAGGCCCCAGGGCCTCAGGGCCCAACAGACCTTCTCCGGGGAGAGAACCGTGAGCACCACCCAGATCGCCGCCGACGCCACCACCGCCGACACCGCCCGCCGCATCGCCGAGCTGTCGCCCGAGCTGCGGGCCCGGCTGGAGGCCCGTCTGCGCGAGCGGTCGGCCGGCCGCCCGGCCGCACCCACCGGTGTGCCGCGCCGCCCCGAAGGGGCGCCGGCGCCGCTCTCCCTCACCCAGGAGCAGATCTGGCTGGCCCAGCAGCTCGCCCCGCGATCGGCCGCGTACAACGTGCCGATGGCGCTGACCTGCACCGGCCCCCTCGATGTCGCACGCCTGGCCCGGGCCTTCCGCACGGTGATCGACCGGCACGAGGTGCTGCGCACCACCTTCGCCCCCGGCGCCGACGGCCTGCCCGTCCAACACGTGCACCGGGAGGCCGGGTTCGTCCTCCCGGTGACGGACCTGCGGGACCTGACGGCGGCCGAGCGGGCGGAGCGGGTGCGCGCCCGGCTGACCGAGGAGGCGAACACCCCCTTCGACCTGGCGACCGGACCGCTGCTGCGGGCCGCACTGCTGCGCACCGGCGAGCAGGAACACGTCCTCCTCCTGACGATCCACCACATCGCCGCCGACGCCTGGTCGGTGAACGTGCTCCTCGCCGAGGCAGGGGCGGCCTACCGGCTGGCGGACGCGGCCGTCGCGGCGCTGCCCCCGCTGCCCGTGCAGTACGCCGACTTCGCCACCTGGCAGCGCGGCCGCCTCGACGGAGCGGCTCACCAGGAGAGCCTCGGCTACTGGCGGCAGCGGCTCGCCGGCCTGACGGACACCCCGCCGCGCGCCACCGCCACCGGCCGCCCCGAGGGCGCCGCCGCGGCCGGCACGCACACCCTGGAGCTGCCCGCCGAGATCGCGACCGGCCTGCGCGACCTGGCCGCCCGGCACCGCACCACCCTCTTCACGGTGTCCCTGGCGGCCCTCCAGGTCCTCCTGCACCGGTACGGCGGCGGCGCCGACCCGGTGATCGCCACCCCGGTCGGCGGGCGCGGGCGCAGCGAACTGGAAGGCCTGATCGGCTGCTTCGTCAACACCCTGCTGCTGCGCGGCGACCTCTCCGGCCGGCCGACCTTCGCCGCCGTGCTGGACCGGGCCACCGAAGCCACCCGACGCGACTTCCAGCACCAGGAAGTGCCCTTCGAGCAGCTGGCCGCCGAGCTGCGCGCCGGCTCGCCGGACGGACTGGCGCGCACCATGCTCGTACTCGACCAGGGCGCCCCGCAGGCCGCCCCGGACACCGCCGACGCCGGTGAACTGGTCCTGCGCCCGCTGGACGGGACCGGCCCGGCCGACGCCAAGCGGGACCTGACCTTCACCGTCTCGGAGACCGGCGACACGCTGACGCTGACCCTCGTCCACCGCGCCGACCGCTACGAGGAGCGCTCCGCCCGGCGGCTGCTGGCCCACTACGCCACCCTGCTGCGCGAGGTCTGCGCCGACCCGCACCGCCCGGTCGCCCACCTCCCGCTGCTGGCCGAGGACGAGCGCACGCTGCTGCTCGACACCTGGAACGCCACCGCCCTCGACGTGCCCGCCGGGACCTTCCACGGACGCTTCGCCGAACAGGCCGCCCGCACCCCGCACGCCGTCGCGGTGGTCGGCGCCGACGCCACCCACACCTACCGCGAACTGGACCGGCTGGCCAACCGCCTCGCCCACCACCTGAGCGGGCTCGGCGTCAACGCCGAGACCCCCGTCGGCATCTGCCTCGAACGCGGCGCCTGGACGGTCGTCGCCCTGCTCGCCGTGCTCAAGGCCGGCGGCTGCTACGTCCCGGTCGACCCGGCCCAGCCGCAGGAGCGGATGGCGATGATGCTCGCCGACACCGCCGCCCCCGTGGTGATCACCCGGCGCGACCTCGCCGACCGGCTCCCGGAGGGCGTGCGGGCGGTCGCGGTCGAGGAACTGACCCTCGACGCGGCCCCCGACACCGCCCCCGCGGTGACCGTCGACCCCGGCCAGGCCGCCTACGTGCTCTTCACCTCCGGCTCCACCGGACGGCCCAAGGGCGTGGTCGTCGAGCACCGCCAGGTGCTCAACTACCACACCGCGGTCGGGTCCGCGCTGGGCCTGGAGCCCGCCGCATACGCGATGGTCCAGCCGTTCACCTTCGACTCCTGCGTCACGGTCCTGGCCTCCGCGCTCCTGGGCGGCGGCACGCTGCACATGGTGGACGCCGACACCGCCTCGGACGGCCGGCTGCTGGCCGCCTACTTCGCCGAGCACGCGATCGACTACCTGAAGATCAGCCCCTCCCACCTCGCGGCCCTGGAGGGCCCGGGCGGCGCCCACCGGGTCCTGCCCCGCCGCGGCCTGATCCTCGGCGGCGAGGGCTCGACCAGCACCTTTGTGGGCGACCTGTTGGAGCGGGCCGAGTGCGCGGTCCTCAACCACTACGGCCCGACCGAGACCACCGTCGGCGTGACCACCCACCGCCCGCGCGCCGCCGAACTCGCCGGCTCCCCGACCGTGCCGATCGGCCGGCCGCTGGGCAACGTCCGGGCGTACGTCCTGGACGAGCGGGGCGAGCCGGTCCCGGTCGGCGTGCCGGGCGAGCTCTTCATCGGCGGCGCCCAGGTCACCCGCGGCTACCTGGGCCGCCCGGGCCTGACCGCCGAGCGGTTCGTGCCCGACCCGGCCGGCGCCCCCGGCGCCCGGATGTACCGCACCGGCGACCTGACCCGCCGACTGCCGGAAGGCGAGATCGAGTTCCTCGGCCGCCTGGACGACCAGGTCAAGATCCGCGGCTTCCGGATCGAGCTGGGCGAGGTGGAGGCGGCGCTGGCCGCCCTGGCGCCGGTGGCCGCGTCGGCCGCGGTGGTCCGCGAGGACCGGCCGGGGGACCGTCAACTCGTCGGCTACGTCGTCCCGCAGCCCGGCGTCGACCTCGAACCGCCGTCCCTGCGCAGCGAGTTGTCGAAGGCACTGCCCGGCTACATGGTGCCGTCCGCGCTGGTCGTCCTCGACGCGCTGCCGCTCACCGCGCACAACAAGCTGGACCGCCGGGCCCTGCCCGCCCCCGCACGCCAGGAGGCCGCCGCCGGGCGTCCCCCGCGCGACGAGCACGAGGCCGCCCTGTGCCGGGTCTTCGCCGAGGTGCTGGGCACCGAGCGCGAGCCGGGCATCGACGAGAGCTTCTTCGACCTCGGCGGCCACTCGCTGCTGGCGATGCGGTTGGTGGCCGCGGTGCGGGGCGAGTTGGGCGCGGAGGTGGGTGTCCGTGACGTGTTCGAGGCGCCGACCGTGGCCCTGCTGGCCGAGCTGATCGCCGGGTCCGGCCCCGCCACCACCCTGGCACCCCTCGTCCGGGCGGAGCGCCCGGAGGTCCTGCCCCTCTCCTTCGCCCAGCGGCGCCTGCGCTTCCTCAACACCATGGAGGGCGACACCAGCGCCTACGCGATGCCGGTGGTGTTGCGGTTGGCGGAGGCGGTGGACGCGGTGGCGTTGCAGGCGGCGTTGGACGATGTGGTGGAGCGGCACGAGACGTTGCGGACGGTGTTCCCGGAGTCGGGTGGTGAGCCGTGCCAGGTGGTGTTGCCGGCGGCTGCGGGTCTGGTGCCGTTGGAGGTGGTGGTGACGGACGAGGGTGGTGCGCGGGAGCGGATCGCCGAACTGTCCGCGCGGCCTTTCGATCTGTCGTCGGAGTTGCCGTTGCGTGCCGCGCTGTTCGTGTTGGGCGAGCGGGAGCACGTGTTGGTGGTGGTGTTGCACCACATCGCGGGTGACGGTTTGTCGATGGGTCCGTTGACGCGGGACGTGACGGACGCGTATCGGGCTCGGGTGCGGGGTGAGGTGCCGGGGTGGTCGCCGTTGCCGGTGCAGTACGCGGACTTCGCGTTGTGGCAGCACCGTGTTCTGGGGGATCCGCAGACGCCGGGGACGGTGTTGAACGAGCAGTTGGCTTTCTGGAGCGACGAGTTGGCGGGGTTGCCGGAGGAGATCGCGCTTCCGGTGGACCGTTCGCGGCCGGTGCGTCCGTCTCATCGGGCGCGGGTGCACACGGGGTTCACGGATCGTGGGGTGCATGCGCGGTTGGCGGCGCATGCGCGGGGTGAGCGGGCGACGGTGTTCCATGCGGTGCACGCGGCTCTGGCGGTGTTGTTGACGCGCAACGGTGCGGGTGTGGATGTGCCGATCGGTACGCCGACTGCGGGTCGTGGGCACCGTGAGCTGGACGGTTTGATCGGATTCTTTGTGAACACGTTGGTGTTGCGGACGGACACGCGTGGCAATCCGACGCACACGGAGCTGCTGGGTCGTGCGCGTGAGGTGAACCTGGCGGCGCTCTCGCACCAGGACCTGCCGTTCGAGCGTGTGGTGGAGGCGTTGAATCCGGGGCGTGCTCCGCACCGGCACCCGCTTTTCCAGACCGTCCTCACTTTCAACAGCGTGACCGGGACTGCCGAGGAGCAGGGCGGGGGTGAGAGTGATGTCGCGTCCGAGGGTGCGGTGAAGTTCGACCTGTCGTTCACGGTGACCGAGCACCACGACGCCGAGGGCGCCGCGGGCGGGTTGACCGTGACGATCGAGTACGCGGCCGATCTCTTCGAGCCCGCGACGATCGCCCGGCTGGCGGAGCAGTTCCAGCGCATCCTGCGCGCCGCCGCCGAGCACCCCGACACCCGCCTCCAGGACATCGACCTGCTGGGCGCGACCGGCCGCACCGAACTGGCCGCCCTGGCCACGGGAGCGGTGCACCCGCTCCCCGCGCTCGCCCTGCCCGAACTCTTCGCCGCCCAGGTCGCCCGTACCCCCGACGCCACCGCCGTGGTCTGCGAGAGCGGCAGCCTCAGCTACGCCCAGCTCGACACCGCCACCGACCGGCTCGCCCGCCACCTCACCGCCCTCGGCGCGGGCCCGGAGCACCGGGTCGCCCTGCTGATGCGGCGCTCGGCGGCGCTCGTGACCAGCACGCTCGCCGTGGTGCGGGCGGGCGGCGCGTACGTGCCGCTGTCCGAGAGCTGGCCCGACGAGCGCGTCGCCCTCGTCCTGGCCGACACCGGCGCCGAACTGCTGCTGGTGGACGCGGCCACCCGCGACCTGCCGGTCGTACGGGCCCGCGCCGCCGCCGGGGTGCGGGTGGTGGACGTCAGCGCCCCGCTGCCGGACGCCCCCGCCCGCCCCGTCCCCGCGGTCCAGCCGGACCGGCTCGCCTACGTGATGTACACCTCCGGATCCACCGGCACCCCCAAGGGCGTAGCCGTCACCCACGCGGACGTCGCCGCGCTGGCCACCGACCGCTGGTGGCAGCGGTTCGGTCACCACGAGCGGGTGCTCTTCCACTCCCCGCAGGCCTTCGACGCCGCCACCTACGAGCTGTGGGTGCCGCTGCTGAGCGGCGGCCAGGTCGTGGTCGCGCCCGCCGGCGATCTGGACGCCGAGCGGATCGGGCGACTGGTCGCCGAGCACCGGATCACGGCGCTCTGGCTCACCGCGGGCCTGTTCCGGCTGCTCGCCGAAGACGCTCCGCAGAGCCTGGCCGGCGTGCGCGAGGTCATGACCGGCGGAGACGTGGTCCCGGCGGCCGCCGTGCGCCGCGTGCTCGCCGCCCACCCGGGGCTGCGGGTGGTCGACGGCTACGGCCCGACCGAGACCACCGTCTTCGCCACCCGGCACTCCATCACCGCCGGGGACCCGCTCGGCGCCACCGTGCCGATCGGCCGCCCGCTGGACAACATGCGCGTCCAGGCGCTGGACCCGACGCTGCGACAGGTCCCGCCCGGCGTGCCCGGCGAACTGTTCATCGCCGGCGCGGGACTGGCCCGGGGTTATCTGGGGCGGCCGGGGTTGACGGCGGAGCGGTTCCTGCCGGATCCCTTCGGTGAGCCGGGTGGGCGGATGTACCGCACGGGTGACCTGGGGCGTTGGCAGTACGACGAGCGGGGTGAGGGGCGGCTGGAGTTCCTGGGTCGTACCGACGACCAGATCAAGCTGCGCGGTTTCCGGATCGAACCGGCGGAGATCGAGGCCCACTTCACGGGTCGCGGTGACATCGCGCAGGCCGCGGTGCTGCTGCGCGAGGACAACCCGGGCGATCAGCGCCTGGTCGCCTACCTGGTCCCCGCCGCCGACCCCGCCGCCGGTTCGGGTGCGGTGCCGGACGCGGCGGAGCTGCGCGCGTACGCCGCCGCGCACCTGCCCGCCTATCTGGTGCCCTCCGCCGTGGTCCTGCTGGACACGCTCCCGCTCACTCCGAACGGCAAGCTGGACCGCCGGGCTCTGCCGGCCCCCACCACGACGACCGCCCCCACGAGGGCCCCGCGCACCCCGCGGGAAGAGGTCCTCTGCGGCCTCTTCGCCAGCACCCTCGCCGTCGACCACGTCGGCATCGACGACAACTTCTTCGACCTCGGCGGCCACTCCCTGCTGGCGATGCGGTTGGTGGCCGCGGTGCGGGGCGAGTTGGGCGTGGAGGTGGGTGTCCGTGACGTGTTCGAGGCGCCGACGGTGGCCCTGCTGGCCGAGCTGATCGGCGACGCCGACACCGCCGCCGCGGTGGCGCCGCTGACCCGCGTCGAGCCCCGCCCGGAGTCCGTACCGCTCTCCTACGCGCAGGCCCGGCTGTGGTTCCTCAACCGGATGGAGGAGACCGAGCGCGCCTCGTACAACATCCCGGTGGTGTTGCGGTTGGCGGAGGCGGTGGACGCGGTGGCGTTGCAGGCCGCGTTGGACGATGTGGTGGAGCGGCACGAGACGTTGCGGACGGTGTTCCCGGAGTCGGGTGGTGAGCCGTGCCAGGTGGTGTTGCCGGCGGCTGCCGCTCTGGTGCCGTTGGAGGTGGTGGTGACGGACGAGGGTGGTGCGCGGGAGCGGATCGCGGAGTTGTCCGCGCGGCCTTTCGATCTGTCGTCGGAGTTGCCTTTGCGTGCCGCGCTGTTCGTGTTGGGCGAGCGGGAGCACGTGTTGGTGGTGGTGTTGCACCACATCGCGGGCGACGGTTTGTCGATGGGTCCGTTGACGCGGGACGTGACGGATGCGTATCGGGCTCGGGTGCGGGGTGAGGTTCCGGGGTGGGCGCCGTTGCCGGTGCAGTACGCGGACTTCGCGTTGTGGCAGCACCGGTATCTGGGTGATCCGCAGACGCCGGGGACGGTGTTGAACGAGCAGTTGGCGTTCTGGAGCGACGAGTTGGCGGGGTTGCCGGAGGAGATCGCGCTTCCGGTGGACCGTTCCCGGTCGGTGCGGCCTACGCTGCGGGCTCGGGTGCACACCGGGTTCGTCGACGGTGTGGTGCACGGGAAGCTGGCGGCGCATGCGCGGGGTGAGCGGGCGACGGTGTTCCACGCGGTGCACGCGGCTCTGGCGGTGTTGTTGACGCGCAACGGTGCGGGGACGGACGTGACGATCGGTACGCCGACTGCGGGTCGTGGGCACCGTGAGCTGGACGGTTTGATCGGATTCTTCGTGAACACGTTGGTGTTGCGGACGGACACGCGTGGCAATCCGACGCACACGGAGCTGCTGGGTCGTGCGCGTGAGGTGAACCTGGCGGCGCTCTCGCACCAGGACCTGCCGTTCGAGCGTGTGGTGGAGGCCCTGAATCCGGGCCGTGCTCCGCACCGGCACCCGCTCTTCCAGACCGTCCTCACCTTCAACAGCGCCGCCGGATCCGCCGACGGCCATGGTGAGAGCGATGTCGCGTCGGAGGGCGCGGCGAAGTTCGACCTGTCGTTCACGGTGACCGAGCACCACGACGCCGAGGGCGCCGAGGGCGGGTTGACCGTGACCATCGAGTACGCGACCGACCTGTTCGATCCCACCACCATCGCCCGGCTGGCGGAGCAGTTCCAGCGCATCCTGCGCGCCGCCGCCGAGCACCCCGACACCCGCCTCCACGACATCGACCTGCTCGCCGAGCACGAGCGCCGGGCCCTGTTCACCGACTGGAACGGCCCGTCGCGCGCCCTCCCCGGCCGCACCCTGCCGGAGCTGTTCGCCGCCCAGGTCGCCCGTACCCCCGACGCCACCGCCGTCGTCTGCGAGAGCGGCAGCCTCAGCTACGCCCAGCTCGACACCGCCGCCAACCGCCTGGCCCGCCACCTGGTGGCCCGGGGAGCGGGCCCGGAGCGCCTGGTCGCGCTGGCCGTGCCGCGCTCTGTGGAGACCCTGGTCTCCGTGCTGGCGGTGCTCAAGTCCGGGGCGGCGTACCTGCCGATCGACCTCACCCACCCCGGCGAGCGGATCGCCTACACCCTGGCCGACGCCCGACCGCTGTGCGTCCTCACCACCGTCGGGGCGGCCGGACAACTGCCCGTCACCGAGGACCCGCTCCTGCTGCTCGACGCGCCGGACACGGCCGCCGCGCTGGCCGCCCTGCCCGCGCACGACCTCACCGACCACGACCGGTCCGCTCCGCTGTCGCTGCGCAACCCGGCCTACGTGATCTACACCTCGGGCTCCACCGGACGCCCCAAGGGCGTCGTGGTCGAGCACCACTCCCTGGACGCCTACCTCGCCTGGGCCCGTGAGGCGTACGCCGGCGTCGCCGGCCGGGCCCTGGTCCACTCGCCGGTCTCCTTCGACCTCACCGTGACCGGCCTGTTCGCCCCGCTGACCAGTGGTGGCGCCGTACAGCTCATCGAGCTGGACGAGCGCGCGGCCACGGCGGGGGAGTGGGAGCGCCCGACCTTCGTCAAGGCCACGCCGAGCCACCTGGCCCTGCTGACCGCACTGCCCGAGCGCTTCTCGCCCAGCGAGCAGCTCGTGCTCGGCGGGGAATCGCTGATGGGAGAGGTGCTGGACGAGTGGCGGCGCCACCACCCCGGTGCCACCGTGATCAACGAGTACGGCCCGACCGAGACCACGGTCGGCTGCACCGAGTTCCGCATCGAGCCCGGCGACACCGCGCCCTCCGGCGTGATCACCATCGGGCGTCCGATCTGGAACACCCGGATGTACGTGCTGGACGAGTCCTTCCGGGCGCTTCCGGTCGGGGTCGGCGGCGAGCTCTTCATCGCCGGCGACCTGGTGACCCGGGGTTATCTGGGGCGTCCGGGGCTGACGGCGGAGCGGTTCCTGCCGGATCCCTTCGGTGAGCCGGGTGGGCGGATGTACCGCACGGGTGACCTGGGGCGTTGGCAGTACGACGAGCGGGGTGAGGGGCGGCTGGAGTTCCTGGGTCGTACCGACGACCAGATCAAGCTGCGCGGTTTCCGGATCGAACCGGCGGAGATCGAGGCCCACTTCACGGGCCGCGGTGACATCGCGCAGGCCGCGGTGCTGCTGCGCGAGGACAACCCGGGCGATCAGCGCCTGGTCGCCTACCTGGTCCCCGCCGCCGACCCCGCCGCCGGTTCGGGTGCGGTGCCGGACGCGGCGGAGCTGCGCGCGTACGCCGCCGCGCACCTGCCCGCCTATCTGGTGCCCTCCGCCGTGGTCCTGCTGGACACGCTCCCGCTCACTCCCAACGGCAAGCTCGACCGCCGGGCCCTGCCCGCCCCCACCACGACCACCGCCCCCACGAGGGCCCCGCGCACCCCGCGGGAAGACGTCCTCTGCGGCCTCTTCGCCACCACCCTCGCCGTCGACCACGTCGGCATCGACGACAACTTCTTCGACCTCGGCGGCCACTCCCTGCTCGCCGCCCGACTCACCGCCCGGGTCCGTGAGGAACTCGGTGTCGAGATCGGCCTGCGGGCCCTCTTCGAGACCCCCACCGTGGCCCTGTTGGCCGAGCGGATCGGCGCTGACGGCGGCGCCGGATCCTCCGACGGCCTGGGGCAGATGCTGGCGCTGCGCACCGGCGGCACCCGTGCCCCGCTCTTCGCCGTGCACCCCGGCGGCGGCCTCGGCTGGTGCTACTCGGGCCTCGCCCGCCACCTGGACCGCGACCGGCCGCTGTTCGCCCTCCAGGCCCGTGGTCTCGACGGCGTGGGTGAACTGCCGGGCTCCGTACCCGAGATGGCGGCCGATTACCTGCGCCTGATCCGCGAGGTCCAGCCCGAGGGCCCGTACCACCTGCTCGGCTGGTCCTTCGGCGGTACGGTCGCGCACGAGCTGGCGCGACAGCTGCAGGAGGCGGGCGAGGAGGTCGCGCTGCTGGCGATGCTCGACTCGCACCCGACGGGCCGCTTCCGGCACGCCGGCCGCCCCAGCGCCAAGGAGATCCTCTCCCTCGCGCTGGACGGACTCGACCTCGACGGGCTGGACGCCCTCGCAGCCACCGCCCCGGAGGACGGCGAGGAGGCCCTGGGTGACGGTCTGCCCGGTGCCACGGCCGTGCTGGAGCTGCTGCGGGAGCGCGGCAGCGTGCTGGGCGGCCTGGATCCGGCGGCGCTGGTTCGGCTGGTGCGGGTGACGGCCAACAACATCGCGCTGGCCCAGGGTGAGCGGCCGGGCCGCTACCGGGGTCCCGTGCTCTTCTTCGAAGCCCTGCCGGGCCGGGGCGCCGACGGCACCCCGCTGGCCGAGCTGTGGGCCGCGCACGTGGACGGCCCGGTCGAGAACCACCCGCTGGACATCCCGCACAGCCGCTTCACCACCCCCGAGGCACTCGCCGAGATCGGCCCGGTCCTCGCCGCCCACCTGCGCTGACCGGCCGCCCCGAGGGTGACGCGTCCGGCGTCCGGCGTCCGGTGCCCGGTGCCCCACGCACCGGCGCCGGGCGCGCCGCCCGGCCCCGCCCCGCCACCCGCCCCGCCGCGCCCGACCGCATGCCGCCCGGCGCACTGCCCGGCCCCGTGTCGTCCCCCTCAGGCCCCGTTCCGCTTCGCCTCGCCCCGCTTCGCCTTGCCCCGCTTCGTCCTGCCCGGACGCGCTTTCCCCTGCCCGGCCCTCGGTACCGCCCCCCAGCCCGGCCCATGACGTCCCGTCCCGCCGCGGCCCCCGAACGGAGCTCACCCGTGCCCCTGCCCCTGACCCTGTCCCTCGCCCCGCCCCTGGTGGGCCTGCCATGACCACCTTCGCGCTCGTCTGGGCGGGCCGCCTGGTCACCGCACTCGGATCCAGCATCTCCGGCTTCGCCCTCGGCCTGTGGATCTATCAACAGACCGGCTCCGTCACCCAGTTCGCCACCGGATTGTTGCTCGCCTTCGCCCCGGGGATGCTGGCCGCCCCGGTCGCCGGGGTGCTGGTGGACCGGCACCGGCGCCGCATCGTACTGCTCTGCGCCGACGCGGTGGCCATGCTCGGAGCGGTGGCCCTGTTCGCCGCCCAAGCGACCGGGCACCTCGCCGTCTGGCAGGTGTACGCGGTCATCGTCGTCGAATCCTGTTGCGCGGCCTTCCAATGGCCCGCGCTCGCCGCCGCCGTCACCGGCATGGTCCGGCCCGAACAACGCGGCCGGGCCAGCGCGATGACCCAAACCGCGCTCGCCGGAGCCCAGTTGTTGGGTCCGATGCTCGCCGCCGTACTCCTCGGCGCGGGCGGGCTCCGCGCCGTCCTGGTGGTCGACGTCATCTCGTTCGCGCTGGGCGTGCTCACCCTGTTGGCCGCCCGCTTCCCCGAACCGCCCGGCTCCCCGAAACGCGCCGGACCGCACGAACAAGGCCCGGGCTGGCGAGCGGAGTTGACCGAAGGGCGCCGGCTGCTCACCAGCCAACCCGGATTGAAGTACCTGCTCCGCCTGGTCACGGTCCTCAACGCGGCCGAGGCCACCGCCACCGCCCTGCTGCTCCCCCTGGTCCTGGCGGCCACCCCCGAGGCGGACCAGAACGCCGCGGTGGCCATGGTCAGCACCGCCGGCGGGCTCGGCCTCGCGATCAGCAGCATCGCCATGTCCATCTGGGGGACCCCGCGCCGCCCGTTGGCCTGGGTCACCGCCGCGACCCTCGTGAGCGGCCTCGCGGTGCTCCAAGCCGGGTTCTTCCCGCGCCCGGTCCCGTTGGCGGCGGCGGCCTTCACCTTCTTCCTCGGCCTACCGGTGGTCAGTAGCTGTGCGCAGGTGCTCTGGCAGTCCGCGGTGGCGGCCGAGGCCCAGGGACGGGTCTTCGCCCTGCGGCGCATGTTCACCCAAGGCGGCATCCTGCTGGGCTACTTGCTGGCCGGACCGCTCGCCTCGCAGGTGTTCGGCCCGTTGGTGGACCCCGGCGGACCGCTCGCCGCCACCCTGGGCCGGCTGCTCGGCTCGACCCGCGACCGCGGCAGCGCCCTGCTCCTCTGCTGTACCGGACTGATCCTGGCCGTCACCGCCCTGATCGGGCGCCGCCACACCATCACCGCCCTGCCGGCGCCACCGGACGAGGGGGCGACGCCCACCGGGACGGCGTCAGCCGCGCGGGGCCCGTCACCCGCGGAACCGGACGGCGCGGCGGACGGGGCCGGGCCCCCGGTCGCCACGGGCCCTGCGGCCCGCCCCTGAGCGCCTGCGCACCGCATCCTCCGCCCCGCCCCGCCCCGACGGCCTGATCCGCCAAGGGGGTGTCCGACGGATGTCCGTGGGGAAGGAGCGGTGTCCGGTGCGTGCTCTCGGCGTGCCGAGCGGAAGTCCGCGTACTGGACGTACTCGGGCTTTCGGTCGGTGCGGCGAGAGTGCGTGCCGGGCGCCGCGACGCCGCGGACATCCGTCGGACACCCCCTAGGCTCGGGGTCCCGCGATCCTCCTCCACCGATCTCCCTCCCACCGATCCGGAGTCACTGTGATCTTCCGCCCCACCCTCGCGTCCGACCTCGACCGCTTCCTCCCGCTCATCGTCACCGACGCGGCGGGCGGGATGACCGCCGACACCTACACGACCCGGCTCGCCGCGGGCGAGTACCGCCCCGAGTGGACCTGGGTGGCCGAAGACGGTGCGGGCGGCGCACCGCTCGCCCTCGCGGTGTGGTGGGGAGGCCCGGACGACGCCCTGCCGAACGCCCTGGACGGCCTCTTCGTCGCCGAGTCGACCGGGCCCGCCGCCGAACGCACCGGATGGGCGGCGGAGTTGCTCGCCGCCGGACACGAGGCCTACGCCGCCGCCGGTGCGGATACCGCGCCCGACTACCACCTCTCCCTCCCCGGTGACTGGCGCGAACGGCCCGATGTGGTCGAGGCCGTGACCTGGCGGCGGGAAGCGGCCCGCCGCGCGGGGCTCCCGGTGTCGCTGGAGCGGCTGCGCTACGAATGGACGCCGCAGTGCGGTCTTCCGGAGCCCCAAGGGCGCCTGGTCTTCGCCGCCGAGCCCGACGACGAGGTCTTCGTCGACCTGTTCCGCCGGGTCCTGACGGACAGTCTGGACACGGACTCCACCAAGGAGGCCGAGAGCATGGGCGCCGAGGCCCAGGCCCGCGGGGACGTCGAGTTCTACCGCGACACGATGCCGGGGGACCGCTCCTGGTGGCGGGTCGCCCGTACGCCCGAGGGCGAGCCCGTCGGCTTCGGCCTCCCCTCCCGCAACCACGCCTTTCCGGTGGTCGGATACCTGGGCGTGGTCCCCGAGCACCGGGGTCATGGGTACGCCGACGAGATCCTCGCCGAGATCACCCGGATCCTGGTGGTCGAAACCGATCCGGAGAAGGTCCGCGCCGACACCGACCTGACCAACGTGCCGATGGCCGCTGCCTTCGAGCGGGTGGGCTACCGCAACGACGCCCGACGCCTGGTGCTGTCCGCGCACTGAGACGCGGGCCCGGCCACCGCCGTGCGAGCGGGTGGCCGAGATCGCGCGTCTATCCGGTGAATATCCTCCCTCGCTTCCATGGGCCCCGTGAAGAACGCCGTGGAGAGGGACGACCGAAGATGAGCACCGAAGAGTTGACCGCCGACCGGCCCGCGGCCCAGGCCGCCGCCGTGACCGAAGCCGAGGCCCGGGCCGCCTTCCTCTCCCGGGCCGGCGGCCCGGCGGTCGGCGCGCGCACGGTGCTGGAGCGGGCTCCGGAACTGTTGCCCGGCGCGGTGGACGCCGCCACCACGGACATCGAGGCGGTACTGGGCCACCTCGCCGCCCGCGCGGCGACGCACCCGGTGGCGGCCGGCCCCGCCGGGTCCGCGCAACCCACCTCCTGGGGCCTCGATCTTGCCACGGGCGGGCTGCGCCGGGTGCGCGTCGCCGGGTCCGGCTCCCCGGTGGGCGTCGCGGCGGGCCTGACCTGGGTGGGCGCGCTCGAAGAGGGTCTCGCCCAGCACTGCGCGGCGCTCCTCGCGCGCCGCCTGGAAGCCCCCGGGACCCGGGTGCCCCGGCTGCGCCTCGGCGACGGGGGAGTCGAGGTGCCCCACGCGCTGCTGCGCGACGTGCACGCCGAGGGGGAGCCCGCCGCGCACGACCTGACCGAGCTGCTCTCCCTGCCCGCCTGCGCCGTCGCGCTCGCCCCGCGCCCCGGGGGCGACGGCCGCGAGGGCGGGTGCGAGACCGTCATCGCCACGGGCGCGACCCTGGCCGAGGCGGCCCGTACCGCGGTGGAGCGCGCGCTGTCGCGCCGCCGGGCCCACGAGGCCGGCCGCCCGGTCCCGCGCGCCTTCCCCGCCGTCGGCCGGGAGCGCGAGAGCGACGCCCCCGGCCCGGCCCCCTGCGCCCAGTGGTCCCGCCCGCTGGACGCCCTGCACTCCGAGGGCCACAGCCCGGTCGCGGTGCTGCTGGACCACGACGCCCGGGTGAACGAGGTACTGCCGTACCTGGTCCGGATCGTGCTGTCGGCGAAGTAGCACCGCCGCCGGCCGGACCGCGGCCCGCGCGGCAGGTCAGGCGTCCGGGGCGAGGGCCTCCCGGGCGCGGGCCTCCTGGACGCGCGCTTCCGACACGAGGTCGTCCGACAGGAGTTCGTCCGGCAGGAGGTCGTCCGACCCGCGGACGTCCGGCCCGGGTGCGTCCGGACAGCCGGCCACCGGGGCTTCGTCCTCCGGGGCGGGTGCGTCCGGGGCGGCCAGGCCGGCCCGTTCGGCCAGCGCGCCGCCCTGGAAGCGGCTCTCGGCGCCCAGTTCCTCCAGCAGCTCCGCGATGTGGCGGCGGCAGGTGCGCAGCGACATGCCCATCCGCCGTGCGATCACCTCGTCCTTGGCGCCCTCCACCAGCAGCCGCACCAGGGCCCGCCGCAGGCTGTGGCCGACCTCCTTGTACGCGGCTCCGCTGCTGCCCAGGAAGGGGTCCGCGGCGGACCAGTGCTGCTCGAAGACCCGGCACAGGTACGCCACCACGTCGGGGTCCCGGACCAACACGGCCCCCTCGCCGCTCCCGCCGTCCGAACGACGGGGCAGGAACGCCACGCTGCGGTCGAACACGATCGCCCGGTCGGGGAGTTCGGCGGCGGTGCGGTACTCCGCGCCGGCCGCGGTGAGCGTCTCCACGTACCCCTGGGTGGCCAGGTTGGAGCGGGCCGGGTGCTGGTAGAGGGTGCGCATGCGCACGCCCCGGTCGAGCATCGCCAGGTCCCGCTCGATGGCGTCGCCCAGCCGGTGCGGCGGCCTCCCGCCGCCCGGCTGGATGGTGAAGACCTCCTCCCGGCACCGCGCCGAGTGCTGGGCGAGCAGGGCCGATACGGCGGCCAGGTCGGGCAGCGAGTCGATGCCCTCGCGGCGGGCCTGCTCGTGCCGGGTGGCCCGGTAGCGCGGCATCAGGGAACGCAGGTCGTCCCGGACGGACTGGGCGTGCGCGGCGCTGCGCGCGAGCCGCGCCTCCAGCGGACCGACCGCCTCCGCCGCGGCGGCGTCCGGACTGACCGCCATCAGCTCGTCCGGGCTTCCCGGGACCGTGCGCAGGAGCCGCAGCCGGAGCAGCGTGTGGCACGCCCGCTCCGCCTCCTGCGTGCTCAAGCCGAGGTCAGAGGGGACGTCGAGCGGGTACCGCGGGAGGGCCCCCCGAGCCAGGACGTGTTCGAAGACGGCCACGGCAGCCGCGTCCAGTCGCGGCAAGTCGGTCAATTCTGTCCCGGTATCGATGCTCGTACCCCCTATGCGGCCCTGCTACTTCCGTGCCCTGCAGGGTATTGCCAGATCGGAGCGCTGGACCCACGGGGCGTGGCGTGAGGAGATTCGGGTGTCCGCCACACAAACCCCCTCAGGCGGACATCGCATGGCGAATCCCCCACCGGTGGTGTTCGCGATCCATGCAACCACCTCCCGACTCAGGAGTCGCACCATGCCCGGAGCCAGCCGCTGCTTCCTCGCCCTCACGGTCCTGCTGGCGTGCGGTGCGTCCGCGCTCACCGTGGGGGACGGGCCCGGACCCGGCGCCGCGGGGCACCGGGACGGATCCGCGGCGGTGAACACGCTCGCGGCCAGGCCCCTGGACACGAGTTGGGGCGACGGCTACATCGCGCCGCAGCACTAGGGGGTCGCACCCCAGTCCCGTCCGACCCGAAGTGAAAGGCCCCAGAACGTGTCATCCCTGCCTGTGACCCCCTCCCGGTCCGGACACGGGCCCCGAGAGGGGGCCGAGAGTCCGGCGGACCTCGCGCTCCTGCCCGACCTGGTGCGCGCCGTGATCGCCCGGTCCGCGCCGCGGGCGCAGCGGGGTGACGGCGGCTCGGCGGGGTCCGACGGCGAGGGTGCGCGGACGGTCGACTGGGCGGTGACTCCTGGTGAGTTCTGGTGCCACGTGATGCCGGGCGCCCCGGTCCGGCGCACCCAGGGGTGGAAGCTGCACGTCTCGGCCACCCCGCTGGCCGCGCCGCTGGCCCTGGCCCGCGCCGCCGAGGTGCTGGTGGCCCACCGCGCCGCCTTCAAGTTCGCCGGGACGCCGGCCCGGGTCGCGGCCCTGGTCTCGG
Organism: Streptomyces sp. NPDC098789; assembly: GCF_044759975.1. Lineage (NCBI taxonomy): Bacteria > Bacillati > Actinomycetota > Actinomycetes > Kitasatosporales > Streptomycetaceae > Streptomyces > Streptomyces sp. NPDC098789. Next base: position 58,082 of record NZ_JBIWAJ010000027.1, on the reverse strand, counting down.
GGCGCTTCGCCCGGGGCGGGGGCGGCAAGTTCATCACCGTGTACCCCTCGGACGACGACCAGTTCCGCGTGCTCGCCGAGGAACTCCACCGGGCCACCCTGGGGTTGCCCGGGCCCGCAGTCCTCTCCGACCGCCGCTACCTGCCGGACAGTCAGGTCTCCTACCGTTTCGGGGTGTTCGCCGGCGTCCAGGAGCTCACCGCCGACGGCTGCTTCGCCACTCTCCTGACCGACCCCGAGGGGCGCAAGGTGGCCGACGAGCGCAACGCCTGGTTCAGTCCGCCCGCTTGGGCGGGCGATCCCTTCCCGGAGCGTGCGGCGGCTCCCGTCCGCAGCGCCGCCACCGCCAAGCCGGTCCTGCTCGGCGGCCGGTACCTGGTGCGCGGCGCCATCCAACACTCCAACAAGGGCGGGGTGTACCGGGCCGAGGACACCGAGACCGGTGCGCAGGTCGTCCTCAAGCAGGCCCGGCCCCACGTGGCCGCCGGTCTGGAGGGGCTCGACGTACGGGACCTGCTGCGCCGGGAGGCGACCCTGCTGGAGCGGTTCGGCAAGGTCTTCCCGGACCGGGTCCCGCGGCTGGCCGAGGTGTTCGAGCAGCAGGGCAGCGTGTTCCTGGCGGCGGGGACCGTCCCCGGCGCCACGCTGCGCCGTACGGTCGCCGAGCGCCTCGTCCGGACCGGCGCGGCCTGCCCGGACGACGCCACGGCCGACTCGCTGGTCCGGCAGCTGATCGAACTGGTCGCCGCCGCCCACGAACTGGTCGCCGCCGCCCACGAACTGGGCGTCACCCTGCACGACTTCAACCCGAACAACGTCATGGTCACCCCGGACGGCCGGCTCCTGCTGATCGACCTGGAGATGGCGGCCCGCGAGGGCGAGCGCTGGGTCCTCGGGGCCACCCCCGGCTACACCGCCCCCGAACTGCGCGCCGCCCCCCAGGTGGCGCCCGCGATGGGCCCCGCCGTCGACCTGTACGCCCTGGGTGCGACCGTCCTGCACGCACTGAGCGGGGCCGACCCGCTGTTCGCGGCGGACCGGCCCGCGGCGGCCGCCCGGCCCGACGAGGAACGCCTCGCGCACCTGGTCGAGTTGCTCGCCCGGGACCAGAGCGCGGTGCGCCGCTTCGCCCCGCTGGTCCTCGGGCTGATGCGGGACGAGCCCGCCGAGCGCTGGACGCTGGAGGCGGCCCGTTCCTTCCGCGCCGCGGACCGCCCCGCCGCGCACCCGGCCGGCGAGCCGACCGGCACCCGTACCGGCACCCGTACCGGCACCCCCGTCGAGGACGTCCGTGCCCGTCTGGTGCGCGACGGCGTGGCCCACCTCCTGGCCACCGCCGCCGCGCGGGACGCCGACCGGCTCTGGCCGTCCGACACCTTCGGCGTGACCTGCGACCCGGTGGCCGTGCAACACGGTTCGGCCGGCGGGGTGGCCGTACTCGCCCGGGCCCTGAACGGCTGGGACGACCACTTCTCCGGGGCGCCGGACGGGCCGGGCGCACTCACCCGGGAGACCCTGCGCGAGGGGCTGCGCACCGCCGCGCTGTGGACGGCCGACCGGCAGGAGGCCCTGCCCTGGATCCTGCCCGGACTGCACTTCGGCCGCTCCGGAACGGCCTGGGCGCTGCTCGACGCCGCGGGGGCGCTGGACGACCCGGCCCTGGCCGGGCGGGCGTCCGCGCTGGCCCTCACGCTGCCCGTCGAGTGGCCCAACCCCGACGTCTGCCACGGCGCCGCCGGATCCGGCCTGGCCCAGCTGCACTTCTGGCGGACCACCGGCGACCCGCGCTTCCTGGAGCGGACCGCCCAGGTCGCCGAGGGGCTGCTCACGGCGGCCCGGCACACCCCCGAGGGGATCTTCTGGCCGGTGCCGGAGGACTTCGACTCCGGGCTGGCGGGAGCCTGGCACTACGGCTTCGCCCACGGCGTCGCCGGAGTCGCCACCTTCCTGCTGCTCGCCGCCGAAGCCACCGGTGAGGACCGCTTCCTGAAGGCGGCCGTCGAGGCGGGGACCACGCTGACGACCGCCGCCCGCAAGGGGCCGGCGGGCACGATGTGGCCGGTGGACCGGGCCCGGCACCTCGCCGGTTCGCCGGACCTCGCCCGGCACTGGTGCAACGGCTCCTCCGGGGTCGCCACCTTCCTGGTCCGGCTCTGGGCGGCGACCGGCGGGACCGACGACGTCACCCGCGGCCTGGTCGAGGGCGCGGCGCTCGCCGTGCGGGCCGGACGGTTCGGGGACTCGCCCGCCGCGTGCCACGGGCTGGCGGGCAACGCCGAGTTCCTGCTCGACGCCGCCGAGTTGACGGGCGACGAAGAGCACCGGGCGGGCGCGGAACTGCTGGTCGAGCACCTGGCGGCGCAGGCGGTCCTGCGCGACGGCCGGCTGCTGGTGCCCGACGACAACCGCAGGGGCGTACTCGCCGAGTACGCCACCGGGTTGGCCGGGAGCCTCTCGCTGCTGCTGCGGATGCGCTCCGGCGGGCCCCGCGCCTGGCTGCCCGAGGGTGCGCGCACCCACCTCTGAACTTCCGGTGGCCGCCGGCCACCGGTAGCCGGTCCGCACGGACCGGTACACCTCCCGACAGAAGGAGCCCATCATGATGGAGCACGACATCGACGCCCTGCAGGTCCTCCCCGCCGACCTGGCCAGCGAGGACCTGGGCGAGGAGCACGCGGCGGCGCTCATCACCGGCTGCCGCATCCACTTCAGCGGCTGCTGAAGTCGGTAACGACTGAAGGGCGGGCCCCGAGCCCGCACTCAAGGAGGGGACCGGCCCGGGGGGGCTGGTCCCCTCCTCGGTGACGTGAGGGTGCGCTGCCGGTCTCCCGAGGCGCGGAGGAATCCGCTGGTCACGGTCATGCAGCTGTGACAGGTTCGACCTGTGACACCTCATGAGACCTCCCCTGCCGACGGCCTGAAGATCAGCACCCTCGCCGAGCGCCCGGAACTGACCCGCCGGCTCTACGAGATCGCCGACGACTGGCCCGCGTTCATCCCGCACGAGCCGGTCGCCGGAGCCCTGCTGAGCCGGGTTCCCGAGGAGTTCCCTCAGTACTGCGTCGTGGCGACCGACGGCGACCGCGTCGTGGCCCGGGGCTTCGGCGTGCCCTTCGACGCGGCGTCGGACGGGCGCGAGGAGATGCCGGACCAGGGGTGGGACCGGGTCCTGGTGTGGGCGATGCGCGACCGGCGCGGCGGCGCCGCAGTGACCGCGGCCAGCGCGCTGGAGATCACCGTGGACCGCGACTACCTCGGCCGCGGACTCTCCTACCGCATGCTGGCGGCCCTGCGCGGCGCGGCCGGGGACCAGGGGCACCGGGACTTCCTCGCCCCGGTCCGCCCGACCGCCAAACACCTGCGGCCGCACCTGCCCATGACGGAGTACGTCCGGCTCGTGCGCGACGACGGGCTGCCGCAGGACCCGTGGCTGCGCGTGCACGTGCGCGCGGGCGGGGTCATCGAACGGATCGCCCCGGCGTCGATGACGGTCAGCGGCTCCCTGGACCAGTGGCGCGCGTGGACCGGCCTCCCCCTCGAAGCGGACGGCGCGGTCGAGGTGCCCGGCGCGCTCGTCCCGCTGCGCTGCGACGCCGCGCACGGGTACGCGGTCTACGTCGAGCCCAACGTGTGGATCCGGCACGGGGCGGGACCCGCCGTGGCCGACGGCGCCTGACGCGCCACCGCCTCGCGTACGGGTCCCACCCCGCCCGGGGTCAGAAGCGGTCCGGGGTCGGCAGCAGGGGGAGCGGCGTGGCTCGCCCGCCCGGCGGCGGCGTGGTGGCCCGGCAGTTGACGTCCCGGGCCGGGAGCCGGCCCGTGGCCAGGTAACCGGTCACGGTCGCGGTCACGCAGGAGTCGGGATCGGCCAGGTACACGCCGTGGCCCTCGCCGCCCAGCGCCAGCGCCATCCGCGAGCCCTTCAGCGCCCGGTGCAGCCCCTCGCCGCTGGCCAGCGGGGTCTGGGAATCCCATTCGTTCTGCACGGTCAGCACGTTCGCCCGGGTGCGCATCGGGGTCGCCGCCTCGCGGGGCCGCTGCCAGAAGGCGCACGGCTTGATGTTGGAGGCGAAGTCGCCGTACAGCGGGTAGGCGGCCTTGTCCCGGACCGCGTCGCGCCGGTACTGCTCGGGGTCGCGCGGCCAACTGTCGGAGTCCCCGCAGATCACCGACCAGAAGACGGCGATGCCGTTGTCGGAGGGCGGCTCGCCCGCCGCCGACCGCGCGCCGGCGAGCGCGTCCCGCAGGGAGGGGACGGACGCGGGCGGCGGCGTCCCGTCGGCCGCCGCCTTGACCGCGGCGATCAGGGGAGCGGCCCGGGCCGGGTAGAAGAACAGCGCGCGGACGGACCGGATCGTGTCGCCGGTCAGCTTCTCGCCGTGGTACTCGATGGGGTCGCGGTCCGCCCGCGCCACCAGGTCCCAGAACGTCCGCGAGACCGCGGCCGGCGAGGCGCCCAGGTGGTACTCGGCGTCGCGCTCGGCGGTCCACCGGGTCCACCGGGCGAACGCGGGCTCCGCCTCGGTCGCCCAGGTCCGGATCGTGTCCCGCCACACGCGGTGCGGGTCCACCCCGCTGTCGAGGACGAAGCGGTCGGTGCGGGCCGGGAAGAGCTGCGTGTACACCGCGCCGAGGTAGGTCCCGTACGAGTACCCCAGGTAGGAGATCTTCGGCTCGCCCAGGGCCGAGCGGATCGCGTCCATGTCGCGGGCGGTGTTGCGGGTGGTGAGGTACGGCAGGACCGCCCCCGCCTTCTCCCGGCACTTGTCGGCGACCGTACGCGCCCAGGCGACGTCGGCGGCGAAGGTCTCCGGGTGGTACGGCCGGTCGAGGCCCTCCTCGTCGTCGCGCAGCCCGCAACCGACCGGACTGCTGGCCCCGACGCCGCGCGGGTCGAAGCCGATCAGGTCGTACTGGTCGCGCACCTCCCGGGGCAGCACGTCGAGGATCCCCAGGGGCAGGTCGAGCCCGGGATCGCCCGGTCCGCCGGGGTTGAGCAGCAGGACACCGCGCCGCTCGGCGGGCTTCTCGCTGCGGACCCGGGAGATCGCGAGGTCGAGCGAGGGGCCCCGGGGGCGTGCGTAGTCGAGCGGGACCTTGATGGTCGCGCATTCGAAGGAGGCCGGACGGTCGGCGGCGCAGCGGTGCCACGAGGGCGGGGCGGGCCGGTGGTCGACCGCGGCGGCCCCGGTCGCGGAGAGGAGCGGGACGGTGGTGGCGAGGAGTCCGGCGGCGACGAGCAGGGGCGCGATGCGTTTCGTGCGCACGAGGAGCCGTTCCTTTCGGAGGAGTCGGTTCCCTGCCACCTTCGCCTACGGGCCGAGCGGGCGAATCATCCCGAAGCGTCGGTCCGTATCCGCCGTGCGGACGAGCTCGCATCAGGACAATCGGCCGGAATCCGGCGGTGGTTGGTGGGGGGACCAGGGGGTCGTGCTCCCCGGACTACCAGCTCGGGCCGCCCGGGACGGCGCGCCACCCGTCGTCGCCGTGCGGTTTCACCCGTCCCGGTGGAACCCGCGGCGGTCGGCGCAGGGAGAACCGATTCGCTGCCGGGGCGCGGCGTACGGTCCGCCTCGAACCCCTCGCCGATCTTGAGGAGACCTTCCGTGAAGCTTCGCAGTGCCGTCACCGCGGGCCTGGCCGGGCTGGTGCTCGCCCTCGCCGTCCCCGGCTCCGCCTTCGCCGCGACCGGCCAGTTCAGCTACACCTTCACCGATGACCAGGGCCGGGTACTGACCGTCGCCCTGCACGACCCGAGCAGCGAGGAGTGCGTCAACCTGCCCTACGTCGGCAGCGAGTGGGTCGAGCCGGGCCACTCGCCGCACAACTCCACGGACGAGCTGGTGACGGTCTTCAGGGGCGCCAACTGCACGGGCCCGGAGTGGAAGCTGCGCGCCCACGGCAAGCCGGCCACCGAGCAGCTGAAGGTCCGCTCGGTGTGGTTCCACGGCCCGAGCTGACCCGATCCCCGCTCCCGTCGCGGCGGCCCACGGCTCCGCGGCGGGAACGGGTCCGGCCGACCGCCTCCGCCTCCGCGTCCCGCCCCCGCCTCCGCCCCCGGACATAATGTCGGTTCGGATCATGAGGGAAGGAACGCCGATGAGCGACGGGGACGACACGGTCCTGGTGACCACCGAGGGCCGCACCGGCCGGATCACCCTCAACCGACCCGGAGCCCTCAACTCCCTCACCCGCCCCATGGTGCTGCGGATCTCCGCCGCGCTCACCGCCTGGGAGCACGACCCGCGGGTCACCCAGGTGCTCGTCGTCGGGGCGGGGGAGCGCGGCCTGTGCGCGGGCGGCGACATCCGGGCGATCCACGCCGACGCCCGTGCGGGCGGCACGGCCTCGGTGGACTTCTGGCGCGACGAGTACCGGCTCAACGCCCGGATCGCCCGCTACCCCAAGCCGTACGTCGCCCTGATGGACGGCATCGTGATGGGCGGCGGGGTCGGGATCTCCGCCCACGGCAGCGTCCGGATCGTCACCGAACGCTCCCGCGTGGCCATGCCCGAGACCGGAATCGGCTTCGTCCCCGACGTCGGCGGTACCCACCTGCTGGCCCGGGCCCCCGGGGAACTGGGCACCCACCTCGCGCTCACCGGCGCGGCGATCGGCGCCGCCGACGCGCTGCTGTGCGGGCTCGCCGACCACTTCGTGCCCGCCCGCCTGTTGCCGGAACTGGCCGCGGACCTCGCCGCCGCGCCCGTGGCCGACGTACTGCCCCGGTACGCCGTCCCCGCCCCGGAGGGCGAACTGGCGGGGCAGCGGGAGTGGATCGACCACTGCTACGCCGCCGACACGGTCGAGGCGATCGTCGAGCGGCTGTCCCGGCACGGCGACCCGCGGGCCGAGCAGACCGCCGAGACGATCCTGGCCAAGTCCCCGACCGCGCTCAAGGTCACCCTGGCGGCCGTCCGCCGGGCCCGCGGCCTCGGCTCGCTGGAGCGGGCGCTGGAGCAGGAGTTCCGCGTGTCCTGCGCCGCCCTGCGCTCGCCCGACCTGGTGGAGGGCATCCGCGCCCAGGTCGTCGACAAGGACCGCACGCCCCGCTGGTCCCCGGCCGAGCTGGCCGGGGTGTCCGACGCGGAGGTGGAGCGGTACTTCGCCCCGCTCGGCGCCGACCGCGAACTGCGCCTGGTGAGCCGTACCGATCAGCGGTAGCCGGTGGCGTCGGCCGGGCGCCCCGGGTCCTGTACCTCGACCATGTACCGCCAGGCGTCGGGGCGGCTCCCGTCGAGGTCCGTGAAGCCGTACACCCCGGCCAACTGCCCGCTGGAGAGCGACTGTCCGTTCCAGCGCGCCCGCTCGGGGTCGCCGGCCAGCGCCGCCACCGCCCGGCCCACGTACGACGGGGTCTCCGAGATCGCGAAGTGGGGCTGCTTCACCAGGGCGTCCCGCCAGGTCGCCTCCGTCACCTCGAAGGCGTCGAGCATGATCTCCGAGCGCATCCAGCCCGGGGTGAGCGCCACCGCGCTCGCCCCGCGCGGCCCCAGCTCGTGCCCGAGCGCGAACGCCATCCGCAGCACGGACGACTTGGCCAGGTCGTAGAAGAAGGAGACCCGGTAGCGGCTCGCGTTGTACTCCGCGGTGCCGTCCGTCATCTCCACCACCAGCCCGCCCGGCTCGCGCAGCAACAACGGCACCGCGAAGTGGCTGGTGACGGCGTGGGTCTCGACCGCGAGCCGCAGCAGCCGCAGCCCCTTGTCCAGATCGTGCTCCCACACCGGGCTCTCCCACTCGAAGAGCCGCTCCGCACCCCAGATGTCGTTGACGAGCACGTCCAGCCGGCCCTGCTCGGCGTCGATCCGGCCGACCACCGCCTCGACCTGTTCCGGCACCAGGTGGTCCGCGACGATCGCGATGCCCCTGCCACCGGCCGCCGTGACCAGCTCGGCGGTCTCCTCGATGGTCTCGGGCCGGTCGTACTCCGAACGCCTGCCCCGGGTGCTGCGCCCCGTCACGTACACGGTGGCGCCGCGCGCACCCAGTTCCACGGCGATGCCACGACCCGCGCCCCGGGTCGCCCCCGCGACGAGGGCGACCCTTCCCGTCAGCGCCCCGGGCGGGTGCGGGCCGGGCGGTGAAGCCAGTGATTCCGTCATGCCGGGAGCCTACGGCGCCGCGCCGTCCCGGGCGGACGGCTCGGGTGCGCGGCGGGTCCGGGACGGGTGCGCGGCGGGTACGGGGCCTCAGGCGCCGGCGCCGAGGGCCTCGATGATCTCGGCGGTGGTGCTGACCCGGCCCAGGCGGGGGAAGATCTTGCCGAAGGAATGCGCGTGCGAGTCCGCGTCCGTGTCGGTGGTGGCGTCCTCGGCGAAGACCACGTCGTAGCTGTTCTCCCAGGCCGCGCGGGCCGTGGATTCGACACCGATGCTGGTGGAGATGCCCGCGAGGACGATCCGGGTGATCCCGCGACGGCGCAGTTGGAGGTCCAGCTCGGTGCCGGTGAAGGCGCCCCAGTGGCGCTTGGTGATGCGGATGTCGCCCTCGGCGGCGAGCGCGGGGGAGATCTCGCTGAAGGCGGCGGGCGGGGCGGCGAGCGGACCGGGGCGGTCGGTCGTGGCGACGGGCAGGTCGCCGCCGTCGGCGGACCAGGCGACGTTGACCAGGACCACCGGGAGCCGCTCGGCGCGGAAGGCCCGGGCGAGCTCGACGGACCTGGCGAGGACCTCGTCGGAGGGGCGTGCGGTCGGCAGGGCCAGGATGCCCTGCTGGAGGTCGATCAGGACGAGGGCGGTGCGCGCGTCCAGCAGCAGGTCGCTCATGAGGATCTCGGTTCCTTCTCGTGGTCGGGGATCGGGCGGGGATGGGCCGGGTGACCGAGGGTGCTCAGCCTTCGGCGAGCCGTATGAGCAGGCCGATCGCCTCGCGCAGGGTCGCGCGCTCGGGTTCGCTGAGGCGCTCGGCCAGCAGTTCGGCGAGGCGTTCGTAGCCGGCCTCCCGGCGCTCGCGGACGGTGTCACGGCCGCTCTCGGTCAGCGCGATGATCTGTCGCCGTCCGTCGGTGGGGTCGGCGCTGCGCTCGACGTATCCGGCCGCGCGCAGCGCATGCACCGTGGCGATCATCGACTGCGGTCGGATCCGCTCGACCCGGGCCAGCTCGGCGGCGGTCGCGGGGCCGCGGCTGTCGAGCTGTTTGAGCACCGCCACCTGCGACAACGACAACCCCTCGGAGGTCGCGGCCCGCATCTGGCGCACCACCATGCGCACGGCGAGCTGGAGGTCCTCGGCGGTCTCCCGCAGTTCCCGCAGCTCCCGCTGTTCGTCAGCCATGCCGCAACCGTAGGTGATCGACAGGCAAACTGACAAGTTTGCCTGTCGATCTCCTGTCGGGCGGGTGGCCGGAACGGCTGTCTTTCCGCGCCCGGCGTACGCCGGATAGACCTGCGGCCATGACGGCATCGGACATGACGAGCTTCGACGAGGTCTACGGACTGCCGGACCCGCGCGGGTACTTCGCCCAACTGGGCCCGTACGACTACCGCGCGCCGCACCACGGGCAGCGGGTCTTTCGAGAACTGATCGGTGAACTGCCGCCGGACGCACGGGTGATGCTCGACATCTGTTGCTCCTACGGGATCAACGCGGCACTGGTCAACCACGACGTGACCCTCGACGAGCTCTACCAGCGCTACACCTCCACCAAGGCGGCCGAGCTCAGCACGGGCGAACTCATCGAGTGGGACCGGGAGTTCTACGCCGCCCGACGGCTGCCCGAAGCCGTCGGATCCATCGGGATCGACGTGTCGCGGCCCGCCGTGGCGTACGCGCTCGCCGTCGGGCTCCTCGACGAGGGCTACTGCGAGGACCTGGAGACGGGCGAGCCGGACGAGGAGCTGCGCCGGGCCGCCGGCGGGGTCGGTCTGATCACCGTCACCGGCGGGGTCGCCTTCCTCACCGAGCGGACCTTCGGCCGGCTCCTCTCCGCGGTTGGCCACCCGGTGCCGGTGGCCGCCTTCGTGCTGCGCACCTGCGACTTCGGGGGCGTCGTCGCCCGGCTGGAGGAGCACGGGCTGACCGTCGAGCGCAGTGACGGTACCTACCCGCAGCGCCGCTTCACGGACGAGGACGAGCAGCGGCGCGCGGTCGAGACCGTCATCGCGCTGGGCGAGGACCCTACGGGCAAGGAGAGCGAGGGGTGGTACCACTCCCGGCTCTACGTCGGCCGCTGACCGGAGCGGGAGCCGGAGCCGGGCGTCGCGCCGGGCCCTGAGCGGGCTCGGGGGAGCGCGGCGAGGGTGCCGAGCGCGACCAGGGACAGCAGGAGGGCGGCGGCCGCCGCGCCGACGGCGGGGCCGGGTCCCCAGAGGGTCCAGGCCCCGCCGAAGAGCAGGGATCCCGCGAAGCGCGCCAGGGCCTGCACGGTCTGGAGCGCCGCGAGCCCGGTGGTGCGGGCCTCCTCCGGCAGGAGGGGACCGGCGGCGGCCATGAGCACGCCGTCGGTCGCCGCGTAGAACAGGCCGACCAGTGCGAGCACCCCCGCGACGAGCGCTGCCACGGCGACCGGTGACCCCGCCGGAGCGGGCGCGAGCAGGAGCAGGCAGGCCCCCGCCAGCAGCGCGTGCCCGCCGAGGAAGACCCGGTGGCGCCCGACCCGGTCGGCCAGCCGCCCCATCGGCAGCGCGCCGAGCAGGAAGGCGACCGCGGTATCCGCCGCGAGCAACGGAAAGGCGGTGTAGGGGAGTTCGAGGCAGCGCTGGAGCAGGAGGTACACGAAGGCGTCGCCGACCGTGAACAGGCCGAGCAGGGCGGCCGCGGCGCACAGGCGGCGCAGCCCCGGGATCCGCAGCAGGCTCCGCAGCGCGGCCGGGGGAGCGGAGGTGGGGAGCCGCGGCGCCGGATCCGGACCCTCGCGCACGAACAGCGCGAGCAGGACGACGCCCAGCGCGGCGGCGCAGAAACTGACGGTGAAGACGGCTCCGTAGCCGTCCGCGGCCAGCCACAGCACCCCGAAGGCCACCAGCGGCCCCAGCAGCGCCCCCGCGGTGTCCATCGCCCGGTGCACGCCGAAGGCCCGGCCCTGTTCCCCCGGCGGACAGGACAGCGAGATCAGCGCGTCGCGCGGAGCCGTGCGCACCCCTTTGCCCGTGCGGTCGGCGGCCAGCACCGCCGCCACCTGCCACGGGGTGGTGACGGCGAGCAGGGCCGCCTTGCACAGCGCGGAGAGGGCGTACCCGGCGCCCGCGACGAGCTTGCGGCGCCGGGTACGGTCGGCGATCCGGCCCCCGGCCAGCCGGAACAGGGCGGTGGCGCCCTGGTTCAGGCCGTCCAGGGCGCCGAAGGCCAGCGGGGACATGCCGAGCCCGGTCACCAGGTACAGCGGCAGGACGGCGGTGACCATCTCCGCGGAGACGTCCGTGACCATGCTGACCAGACCGAGCGCGAGGACGGTGGCGGGCACGGGCCGCCGCCGGGCCGCCGCGGGTGCGGGGAGGCCCCGGGCGGCGTCCGCCGCGCGGCCGGTCGACAGGTACACGGGGGGCCTTCCTAGAACCAGTTGATGGTGAGGGGGAAGGTGGTGGTGGCGTTGGTGGGGGTGGTGTCGGTGGCGGTGATGGTGATCTGGGTGGTTCCGCTGCTCCAGGGTTTGCCGGTGATGCGGCCGGTGGTGGTGTCGAGGGTGAGGCCGAAGGGCAGGCCGGTGGCGCTCCAGCGGATCGGGGTGCGGCCGCCGGTGGCGGTCAGTTGGAGGGTGCAGGTCTGGTTGAACTTGCAGGTCTGCGGGCCCGGGTCGGTGACCTTGAGGTCACCGGAGGTCGGGGTGGGGGTGGGGGTAGGCGTGGGAGTGGGAGTCGGCGTGGGAGTGGGGTCGGTGCCCGCCGCGAAGACCTCGCTGATCGGCTGGACGTTGGCGGCGTTCCCCGCGTGGGTGGTGCTCCCCGCCAGGTCCTCCAGGGTGCGCAGGAGGTGGTGGTGGCTGTAGGCGGTGGCGTACCGGCCCGTCTTCACCTGGGCGCCGTAGAAGACGGTCGCGATCTGGTTCGAGCCGAGGTAGTTGTCCTCGTCCCAGGTCAGCACCAGCAGGCTGTTGTTGGCCTTGGCCCACTGCGCGTAGCCGTCCAGCCCGTTCCTCGTCCAGGTGTCGCCCGTACCGACCGCGCAGTCGTGCATGTCGTTGCACAGGTTGGGCACGACGAACGACAGCCGCGGCAGCGCGCCGTAGTTCCCCTGGGGGAACTGGGACCAGGTCTTCCCGGTGTTCAGCGGTACGTTCTTGAACGCGAACCACGGGTTGTGCTTCTGCGCGTACTTCCCGCTCGAACAGGTGGTGGACCCCTCGGCGGGCAGGTCCTCGTTGTACGTCGCGAAGGTCTTCCCCGCCGCGATGACCTCCTGGCCCAGGTTGGCCGCGGTCATCGACTGCGCGGTGTAGCAGCTGTCGCCGGTGATGCCCTGGGTGGCCCCGGAGAAGAGGTCGAAGTAGTTCGGCTGGCTGGGGTGCGTCAGCGCCTTCATGCCGGTCAGGCTCGCGCCGCCGTTCGCCAGCTGGTTGATGTAGGGCGCGCCGGAGTTGCCGATGATGTCGCCGTACTGCTTGTTCTCGAAGACGACGACCACCACGTGGTCGTAGCCGGGGAGCGCGGCAGCGGCGGCGGAACCCGCCACGGCGGCCTGCGAGTTGGCCACGGCGAACGCTCCGAGCAGGCCGAGCGCGCCGAGCGCCGCGCCGAGCCCGGTCCAGCGGGCCCGCGAGGTCCGGACCCCGCGTCGGGGCGCGCCGCTCGGTGCGCGTCTGGAGGTGGGAACGGCTGTGGGCGGTGTCTCGGGCACCGGTACGGGCATGGGCGGGTCTCCTTCGTGAGGGGTGGTGACGGGTGATTCTCGTGCTCCGGTCATTCCTCGCGCCGGGCCGCACCGGCCACGGCGATGTTCAGGAACCGCGGCACGGGTCGGTCGAGCGTGCGGAACTCCGCCGCCACCGCCGCCCGTACGTGCGCCACGCGCTCCTCGGGCAGCCGCAGCAGCAGCGCCCGCCCCGGGCGGGCGCCCGGCTGCCAGACGTCCAGGGCCCCGGCCCGCCGCGCGCCGGCCGCGGCCCGGTCCCGGTCCGCGGCCCGATCGGCAGGCGCCCCGCGCAGGGCGACCAGCACCAGCCGGCTCCCCGACCCGGCGGGGTCGAGGACGACGTGGTGCGGGGGCCCGCCGGCGTCCGGCCCGGCGGCGGTCCGCAGGGCGTGGCCCGGCCGGGCGAAGAGCACGGCCCGGCGCAGCGCGTCGTCCCCGTCCGGCAGCGCCCGCGCCAGCAGCCGGCGGAGGCCGGCCCGCGGCGGCTCCGCGTCCGGATCGGCCCGCAGGTGCGCGTCGGCCACGGCCAGTGCGACCGCGCAGTCCGCCGGTTCCGCGACGGCCAGGCCGGCGGCCGCGGTGAGCGAGCCCTGCACGTGCAGGTCGGTCCCGCCGCGCCCGTACCCCGCGAGGGCCAGGGCCCGCAGCAGGGCGTAGGGCCGCTCGGCCCAGGCCGGGGCGGTGGCCGGTGGCCCCGACAGGGCCAGCGGCAGATCGCAGCCGTGCGCGGGATGGCTCAGCGAGCTGAGCCGTACGACGCCGTCCTCGCGGGGCGCCGCCGCGGCGGCCACCGGCCACCCGGCCGCCGCGACCAGTCCGGACGCACCGAGACGGAAGGCGTGCGGGGCGCTCCACACGGCGGTGGGCGGCCTGCCGTGCGCCGCCTCCAGGGCGTAGGCGACGAGGCGGAACAGCGGGTCGGCGGTGGCGCTGCGGGCCAGGTCCGGCCCGCCCGCCACGCCGGTCATCGCCCGGCTCCCGGGGCCCCGGCCGCGGGGTGGTCCTTGCGCGCCAGCATCCGGTAGGCGTTGCCGCCGTCCCCGCGGCGGGCGGCGGCGCTGCGGACCGCGTCGAGCACCGCCGCGCCGGCGAAGCAGGGCAGCGCGGCCGCCCGGACCGCGTGGCGCAGGGCCCGCCGGCCCCGCGGGACGGCGGGCGACCAGGGGCTGTCGGGATCCGGGGCGAGCCGGGTCACGGTGAGCGCCACCGCGCCCAGGAAGTCGTTGCCCTGGTGCGCCGGCCCGTGTTCCTCGGCCAGCACGGTGAACCCGCGCTCGGCCAGTGCCCCGCGCAGGTTCGCCGCCGGGATCAGGTGCTGGTGCTGGGGCTGGAACCAGGGCAGCCAGGCCGGGCCGAGCAGCCGTGCCATCCGGGAGGTGGGGTCCGGCAGTTCGATGGCCAGGTGCCCGCCGGGGGCGAGCACGGCGCGGGCCGCGTCCAGCTCGGCGAAGGGGTCCCGGGTGTGCTCCAGGTAGTGGTACATGCTGACGACCTCGTACTGCCCCGCCAGTTTCGCCGCGAACTCCGGGAACTGGCCCTGGAATCCGACGTCCACCCAGCCGCGGCGCTCCGCCTCGCGGACCCCGTCGCCCATGTCCAGGCCGTCGAACCGGGTCCGCGGCCAGACGGACCGCGCCGCGTTGCAGAAGTGGCCGTGCCCGGTACCGACGTCGAGCCAGGAGCCGGGACCGGTCGCCCCGACGTGCGGGCGCAGCATGTCGGCGCGGTCCCGGTAGGTGCCTCCCATGCTGCCGAAGACCGTGCCCGCGCCCTCGCCGCCCCGGCCGTCGTAGAAGTCCCGGTAGTGGAACTCCAGCCCCTCCGGGGTCAGTCGGGGATTCTGGAAGACGTGGGCGCAGTCCCCGCACTGCTCCAGGACGAAGCGGCCCGGCTTGCCCTGGAGCAGGTCGGGCACCGTGACCCGGACGGCGAGCCGCTCCGATCCGCACCAGGGGCAGTCGGTGCGGCGCGGTTCGAGGAACCGGTCGGTCCCGGCCGCGAGTTCGCGCCCGTAACGGTCGCTGCGGTCGCGGTGGTCGCCGCCCCGCACCCCGTCCGCATCGGCCTCGCCGGTGGCCGTGGTGGCCGCGGCGGCGATGGCGGTGCGCAGGGCGGCGTCGATGGAGCGCAGTGGCCGGGCGGCGGTGTCCCGGGCCAGTGAAGCGGGCCGCAGGGGTCCGGCCGGGCCGCCCAGGACGGCGTACGGCTGGAGCCAGTACAGCCCCGCCGCCACCTTGCCCCACGGACCCCGGCGCAGCGACGCCCAGGCGAGCAGGGCCAGCCCGGCGCACTGCGCCGCGGCCAGCGGTCCCGGCGCCAGCCCGTGGGCGCGCAGCTCGGCGGCGCCGGCCCGCCGTGGCCCCGGACCGCAGGACAGGCCCGGGGCGATCGCCATCGAGGTGGCGTCCGGGGCGTACTCCTTCAGCGTGCGGACGAGGGTGACCAGCCGTGCCGGGTCGGCCCCCGCCCCCGGGTCGAGGTCGAGCCCGGCCCGGGCGAGCACCTCCTCGGCGACCAGGACGGCGTAGCCGGCCCCGCACCCCCGCGCGAGCCGGTCGTCCCGGTACCCGGCCGGGTCCACCAGCCGCAGGAGGCCCAGGGCGGATTCGGCGCCCAGGTCGCCCGGGAGCAGGTCCAGGACGCGCAGCCCCTCCCGTTCGGCGTGGGCGCAGGCGCTGCGGAAGGTGGCGGAGTCGGGCTCGACCCCGCGCGCCGTGAACAGCCGCCACCCGGCGGGCCGCTGCGCCCCGACCGCGGCCGCTCCGCCGGCGAGGACGGGGATCGATCCGAGCCGGCGGCGGGCGCGCACGGTGCCCGCGCCGAGGGCGGCGATCAGCAGTGCGGAGACCCAGGGCGCGCGGGCCGCCGAGCGGGCCGCTGAGCGGGGCGTGACGATCGGCTTCACAGCGTCATTCACCTGATTTCTCTCAGGACGCCCCGGCCTTCAGGCCGGGGAGGAACGGGCCCTTGGGGCGGAGCCGCGTAGCGGCGGAGTTCTCTGCGCATCTGCTGACCTGCACTTTCATTCGTTGTCAGTGGGGTCGGATAGTTTCAGCATCATGACGACGACAGCGATGGCCGAGGGGGCCGGGCATGCCCGGTACACCTACCGGATGCGCGTGTCGTCCACCGCGCTCATAGCCCTGGAAGGGGAGTGGGCGCGGTGCCGTTGGGTGTGGAACGAGTCGGTCGCGATGTCCCGCAAGGTCCACCGCCTGAACAACACCGCCGACGAGAAGATCACGTGCGGGCCGACCCAGCTGGACAAAATGCTGACCGAGGCCCGTGCCGCGATGAACTGGCTGCGTGAGGGCGCTTCGGTTCCGCAGCAGCAGATCATCCGGGACTTCGCGAAGTCCCGGGCCACGGCACTCAAGGACATCAAGGCGAAGCTGCCGATGCGGCAGCGGGCCGGGATGCCCCGCATCAAGCGGAAGCGCGAGGCCGCCCCGTCGCTGAACTACACGCAGCGCGGATTCCGTATCCGGGACGGGCGTCTGCACCTGGCCGGTGGCATCGTGCTGACAATCATGTGGTCGCGTGAACTGCCGTCCGCGCCCACGTCGGTGCGGGTGTACCGGGACAGCCTCGGACACTGGTATGCGAGCTTCGTTGTTCCCACCGCCCTGGAGCCGCTGCCCGCCACCGGCCGTGTGATCGGCATTGACTGGGGAGTCAAGGAGACCGCGACCACCACCAGCGACACCCACGATCTGCCCCACCCGCAGCACGGCAAGACAGCCGCCGCGAAACTCGCCCGCTATCAGCGGCAGATGACCCGCCGCCGGACCCCGAAGAACCGGCCCGACACCGCCGGATACAAGAAGGCCCGCCGCGCGGCGGCGAAGGTCTCGAAGAAGATCGCCCGGCAACGCCAGGACACCGGACGCAAATGGGCCAAGACCGTGGTCCGCGACCACGACACCCTGGCCGTCGAAGACTTCAAGCCGAAGTTCCTCGCCCAGTCCACCATGGCCCGCAAGGCCGCCGACGCCGCGATCGGCGTCGTCAAGACCATCCTGGTCGAAATGGCCCGAAAGCACGGCCGCACCGTCCACCTGGTCCACCCCGCGCACACCACCATGGACTGCGCACAGTGCGGAGCGAGAGCCAAGCACCGCCTCCCCCTCTCCGAGAGAACATATACGTGCACTGCCTGCGGAACCGTGTCCCCCAGGGACAAGAACTCCGCCCGCGTAATGCTCGTCCGGGCTGGTCTCAACCCGGCTGGTGCTGATCTTGTAAGCCCCGCCACCTGCTAGGTGTCAGGCGAAGTGAGCTAGGAATCCCCTCCCTTCAGGGAGGGGAGGATGTCAAAGCGTCTTCTCCAACCGGTCGGCCGCGGCGGCGGCTCCGCCCGCCGCGGCGAAGGAGGCCTGGATGCGCCGGGCGGCCCGGCGCGGGCCGGGTTCGTCCAGCACGGCCGTCAGCGCGTCGCGCACTTCCTCGGCCCGGGCCCGGCCGAACCGCACCCGTACCCCGGCGCCCGCGTCGGTGACCTGGCGGGCCACGATCGGCTGGTCGTCCCGGATCGGCGCGACCACCAGGGGCAGTCCGTGCGCGAGGGCCTCGCAGACGGTGTTGTGTCCCGCGTGGCAGATCACCGCGTCCAGGTGCGGCAGCAACTCCAGCTGCGGGACCCGCTCCTGGAGCAGCACGGTGTCGAAGGGCAAGGCCCCGTCGGCAGCTTGTGGACGCGCCTGCCCGGGCAGTCGTCCCACCAGGTCGGCGGGCGCGGCCAGGACCAGCTGCACCGAGCCGCCCAGCCGCTCGGCCGCGCCCAGCACGGCGGCGTAGAACCGGGCGCCCGCGGCGCCGTTGAGCGTCCCGAGGGACACCAGGACGCGCCGCCGGTCCGGATCGAGTCGCCGCCAGGGGAAGTCGGGCCCGGCCGGACGCGCCCCGAAGGCCGGCCCGACGAAGGCGTAGTGCGCGGGGAAACCACCCTGCGCACCGACGAGTTCCGGTGTGGAGAAGACCAGGACGAGCCGGTCCGAGAAGGGCGGGTCCCAGCCCGTCGCCCCGTCGCCGCCATGGGCGCCCCCGCCCGTCCCGGAGCCGGCCCCCAGCTCGGCCAGTAGGCCCGCGATCTGTTGCGCCACCCACTCCCCGACCCGTGGGAACCCCTCGAAGGGGCGGGCGAACTCGGCCGACGTACTGGCCGAGGTGACCCAGGGCACGCCGAGGCGGTGCGCCACCACCGGTCCGGCCAGCGCTTGTTGGTCGGCGACCAGCAGGTCCGGCCGGAAGTCGCGGACCGCCCGCGTCACCCCCGGCGCCATCGCCTGGGCCAACGGCACCAGGGCCTCCTCCCAGAGGAAGCGCAGCGCGCCGACCCCGCGCAGGTCGCGCCAGCGCTCGTGCAGATCGGCGTACCCGCCCCCGCCCGCGGAGCCCGACCCGGACGGGACCGCGTCCCCGGCGGGCAGGACGCGGGCGTGGTCGGGCAACAGGGCGGCCAGCGCCGCGCCCGGCCCCGTCCAGGCGACCTCGTGCCCGCGGGCCGCGAGCTCGGCGCCGACGGCGGCCGTCGGATTGACGTGCCCCGCCAGCGGCGGAACCACGAAGAGCACCCTCATCGGACCAGGGCTCCCGTCCGGAGCGCCGCGACCTCGTCGAGGTGGGCGAGTACGGACTTGCGCAGGGCCCCGCTGCTCTCCTTGAGCACGTCGTGCCCGAGGCCCGGCAGGATCTCGACGCAGCAGGGACCCGTCGCGTGCTCGGCCAACTCGATGACACCCGGGACTAGTTCGGAGTGCTCGCCGCAGACCGCGAGCACCGGGCAGCGCAGTCGCGCGTAGTCGGCCGGGGTGAACACCCGCCCCGCCGCGACGTCGTCGATCAGCGTGGTGCGGTTGAGGAGTTCATCGGCGATCGAGGTGAGGGCGGCCGCCTTGCGCAGCCGCAGCGCCCGCAGCTGGGCGGGCACGTCGCTGTCCTCCAGGCTCAGCGCGGCGGCCGACAGCGTGTCCACCATGTTCTCCACCCAGGCGCCGCTCAGCGGCGGTTCGAGCAGGGTGAGACCCGCGACGAGGTCGGGTCTGGCGAGCGCGGCGTGCACGGCGAGCGTGCCGCCGTAGCTGTTGCCGACCAGGTGGACGGATCGGTGCGCCAGGCCGAGGGCGCCGAGCAGGGCGACCAGGTCGCGCACGGCCGTACCGCTGTCGTACCCCGAGGTCGGCCGCCCGGTGCGGCCGTGGCCGCGCAGGTCGTAGAGGACCACCTCGTGGCCGGAGCGGGCGACGGGCACGGCGAGCGGGCAGTAGAAGGAGGAGAGGTTGTCGACGACCAGCCCGTGCAGGAAGACGACCACGGGCCGGTCCGCGTCGTCGGAGCCCGCGGCGGCGGGCAGTCGCTGGACGTGGAAGTCGACGGCGTCGGCGAGGACGTGTGCCACGGCGGCCTCAGCCGGCCGTGACGGTGCGTGCGGCGGCGGCCCCGCCGGATCCGGCGGGCGAGCGGTGCGCGACGCGCCCGATGTGCGTGACGAGGTCGCCCAGGGACAGGGCGAGGATGGCCTCCATGTCCTTCTCGGCGAGGAAGCCCATCAGGTCGACGTCGGCGCCGTAGCGCTCGTGGAGCTGCTCGGCGAGGGCGACGAACTCGATGCTCTCCAGGGCCAGGTCGTCGTTCAAGGTGGTGCCCATCGAGACCTCTTCCGCCAGCAGGAACTCGTCGCCGACGATCTCCACGAGCATGCCGGTGATCTCGGCGAGGATCCGGGCGTGGGCAGGGGCCGCGCCGGGAGCGGCAGGGAGGGTGCGGCCGGGAGCGGGGACGGGGGCGTCAGATGCCATGGCTGAACTCCGTTGGGTGGGCGGGGGGACGGGGGGATCCGGTCGGGGGCGTGGTCCACGCCACGATGTGATCGAGGGGCGGGCCGCTCGGGGCGGGCAGTACCGCGGTGCGTACGAGCCGGGCGCGCCCGTCCGGGGCCAGCACCCGCAGTCCGTCGGGCTCCAGCGAGGTCACCCGCCACGCGCGCGGCCGGCCGCCCAGCCCGGTGCCCGCCGCCTTGGCCGCCGCCTCCTTGGCGCACCACAGCGCGGTGAGCGCGGTCGCCGCACCGACGCCGTCCCGCTCCGCCAACTGCCGTGCCAGCCCCTCCTCCTCGGGCCCGAACGCGATCCGGAGCAGGGCGGCGGGGTCGGTGCTCACCGTCTCCACGTCGATGCCGACGGGGCCGGTGGGGTGCGCGAGGGCGACGGCGAGCCGGTCCTTGTGCGCGAGCGAGAGGTGCACCCCGGCGGCGAGCGGCCCCCCGGGCACCGGCCGGCCGTGCGCGTCGTTGCCGACGGGCACCTCGACCGGGAACACGGGACCCGCCCCGCCGTCCCACAGGAGCCGGCGCAGCGCGTCCTTGGCGGCGATCCGCCCCAACAGCCAGGGGGCGCGGGCCCGCGGCGCGAGCCCCTCGTAGACGGCGCGTTCGGCCGCGCCGAGGTAGCGGCGCATGACCAGCTCCTGCGAGGCGGGGTCGGTCCAGCGGCGCCGGGCCGCGCACCAGCCACCGGGCTGGGGTTCGCCGATCCCGCACACCTCCGGGGTGAACTTCATCGGCCACACCCGCTCGTCGGCGGCGAAGCGACGGTACGTCCACCCCTCGATCCGGGCCCACAGGGCGCCGCGGGTGGCGTCCCAGGCCCGGCCGCCGCCCCCGGCACCGGCGGTCGGGCACCGCAGCTCGACGTCGCCGAGCACGGTCAGGTCGCGGACCTCACGGACCCGGGCGACCGCCTCGACGAGGGTGCCGGGGGCGGGCGGGGGGCCGTAGAAGCGGATCCGCTCGATGGTGGCGGGGAAGACCAACCGGTCCACCGGGAGCCGCAGTTGCATCCAGTGGCCGAAGAGCTGTCCGGCGGCGTCGAGCAACGCGCCGGGGGCGGGGAGCGCGCGCAGCACGCCCCGGATGCCGTCCGCGGC
Organism: Streptomyces sp. NPDC098789; assembly: GCF_044759975.1. Classification (NCBI taxonomy): domain Bacteria; kingdom Bacillati; phylum Actinomycetota; class Actinomycetes; order Kitasatosporales; family Streptomycetaceae; genus Streptomyces; species Streptomyces sp. NPDC098789. The sequence continues at coordinate 37,371 of NZ_JBIWAJ010000027.1, read as the reverse complement.
CACCGCGCCGACCTCGTGCACCCCGGCGAACCCCGGCCCGTGGAACATCCACCGGTCGCGGTAGAGCGCCCGCGCGCTCACCGGGGCCGGCTGCTCGTCGGTGAGCGGCCGGGGCCCGCCGGGCTCCCGCGGGGCGGGCGGGCGGTCGTACCGCGTGCCGAGCAGCACGGTCAGCACGGCGCCGTCGCCGAGGGTGACGCGGACCCGGCCGGGCCCGTCCGACCGCACGCCGACCTCGATCCGGACGGCCGGCTCGACGGCCAGCCAGCGCAGGGCCCGCACGTCCTCGTAGCCGAGCACCACGCTGCCGGCGGGCGCGGTGCGCAGGGCCGCGTCGGCCGCGAGCTCCAGCATGGTGGTCATGGGGACGACGGGGAAGCGGTCGGAGTCCACGGGCCAGCCGGCGGGCTGCTCGTAGACGCAGTGGTCCCGGACGTACGGCAGCGTCTCCAGGGAGAGCGTGAGGGAGGCGGCCGCCCGCGGCCGCGACCCGGGCGTCGGTGGGCGCCAGGCCTCGGTGACCGACCGGGCGGCCGCGCGGGCCTCGTCGAGGACCGCGTCCAGGGCGGACAGCAGGGCCGGGGCGGGTGTCGCGTCCGCCGAGGGGCGCACGGGCCCGGGCGGGGCGGGGTCCGCCGCGCGGGTGGTCTCCGCGCCGGCCGCCGGGGCCAGCAGCCCGCGGGCCGCGCCACCGAGCCGGACCAGCGGCGAACCGAGGTCCAGCGGCACCGCGGGCCGGGCCGGCCGCGCGGCGGCGGGTGGGGGAGCGGGTCGGGCGACCGGTTCCCCCGGTGGCCCGTTCGGCGGCTCGGTCGCCGGCCCGGCGAGCCGCTCCCAGCGCGGGGCCGATCCCTCCGCCCAGAGCGCGGCGGCCGTGCGGCGCAGCGCCGCCGTGCCCGTCAGCCGCGGGGCCGAGGTCGCGACCGCCAGGTGGGGCCGGTCGCGCAGGGTGTCCTCGACGAACCCCGGCAGGCTGCCCGGGCCCATGGCCACGAAGGCCCGTACCCCCGCCTCCTCGTACAGCCGCAGGGTCAGGGTCCGGAAGTCGACCGGCTCCAGGAGGTGCCGCACCACCAACTCGCGCACCTCGCCCGGCGCCTGCGGGAAGGGCGCCCCGGTGGTCGCCGACCACACCGGTACGGTGGCGGGCGTCAACGGGAGCCGGTCGAAGGCGGCGCGCACCTGCCCGAGGTACGGCTCCCACATCGGGGTGTGGAACCCGGACCGGAACGGCAGCTCCTGACCGAGCACCCCCTCCCGGGCCAGTCGCTCCAGCACGGCGGCGACCTGCACGGGGTCTCCGCAGATCACCGACTGGTGCGGGCAGTTGTCGTGGCTGACCACCACCCGGTCCGCACCGTGCAGGGCCGCCCCGGCCCGCTGCGCCCCGCAGCCGAGGGCGGCGTACACGAGGTCGGGGACGGTGAGCGAGCCGGGCCGCAGCGAGCCGAGGAAGCCGTCCACGGCCTGCTGCGGATACATCCCGGCGGCCACCATCGCCGCCCATTCGCCCAGGCTGTGGCCCGCCAACACATCGGCCTCGATGCCCAGTTCCGGCAGGACGCGGGCGAAGAAGCGGCCGGTGGCGATGGCGTCGAGGGCCCGTTCGATCAGCTCGCCGCCCCGGCCGAGCCGGGGCCGCTCCAGCGCGAACAGGTCCGCCACGTCGTCGAGGACGGGCGTGAACTCCGGTTCCAGGCCGGGGAAGAGGAAGGCCACCCGGCCGCGGGGCGCGCCGTCGCGGGACCCGGCCAGCAGCGGCTCGGGGGTGAACCACACGTCGCCGCGACCGCGCCAGGCCCGACCCCGCGCCAGCACCTTCGCGGCCAGCGCGAGCCGCTGCGGGGTCGGTCCCAGCACGGCGAGGCGGTACGGACCCCCCTGGTCCGCGCCCGATCCCGCGCCCGATCCCGCGCCCGCGTGCGGGCCCTCGTGCGGGCCCGCGCCCGCGCCCCGGTCCCCGTCCAGGGCCCCACCGGACCGGGTCGCCTCCGCGAGGAGCTCCGCCAGCCGCTCCGGGGTGCTCGCGCCCAGCAGGAGCACGCCGTCCCGCGCGCCGGTGTTCGATGTGCCCCCCGACCCGCCTGCGCCGGGTCCCGCGCCGAGCGGCAGGAACCGGCGCCCGGGAACCGCGCGCCGGGTGGCTCCCGCCCCCGGGGCCTCCTCCAGCACCACGTGCGCGTTGATCCCGCCGAAGCCGAAGGCGTTCACGCCCGCCCGGCGGGGTGCCGTGCCCCGCTCCCACGGCTCGGCCGCCGTCACCGGGCGCATCCGGGTGCGCGCGAGGGCCTCGTGCGGCTCCTCCAGGTGCAGGGTCGGTGGCAGCACCCCCTCGTGCACCGCGAGCGCCGCCTTGATCAGGCCCGCCATGCCCGAGGACTGCATGGTGTGCCCGAGCATCGACTTCACCGAGCCGAGCCCCACCGGCCGCCGCCCGGCCGCGGGCGGCCCGAACACCCGCGCCAGGGTGTCGAGTTCCGCGGCGTCACCCACCGGGGTGCCGGTGCCGTGCGCCTCCAGCAGGCCGACCGCGTCGGCGGCCAGCGGGTCCAGTCCGGCCTCCCGCCAGGCCCGTTCCAACGCCCGTACCTGCCCCTCGACCAGCGGGCTCATCAGGCTCGCGGCCCGGCCGTCCCCGGCCACCCCGGTGCCGCGGACCACGGCGTAGATCCGGTCGCCGTCCCGCTCCGCGTCCGCCAGCCGCTTCAGCAGGACCACCCCGGTGCCCTCCGACAGCAGGGTGCCGTCCGCCCGGCGGTCGAAGGGGCGGATCCGCTCGCTCGGGCTCAGCGCGCGCAGCTGGGTGAACACGCTCCACAGCGTGGCGATGTGGCAGTGGTGGGCGGCGCCCGCGACCACCAGATCGCACCGCCCGCCCGCCAGCAGCGCCACGGCCTGGTCCACCGCCAGCAGCGAGGAGGCGCAGGCGGCGTCCAGGGTGTAGGCGGGTCCGCGGAAGTCCAGCCGGTTCGCCGTCCGGGCCGCGGTGAAGCTGGGGACGAGCCCGATGGAGGCGTCCGGGCGCTCCGGGCCCAGGGCGTCCTGGAAGGCGGCGCGCACCTCGGCGATCCGCCGCTCGCCGAGGTCGGGCGCCAGCTCGCGCAGCGTCTGCGCCAACTGGTGCGCGGTGCGCACGCGTTGGTCGAGCCGTGCGGTGGCGACCCCCATGAAGCCGCCGCGCCCGAGCACCATCCCGATCCGGGACCGGTCGGCGGGCAGCCGGTCGTCCCCGCCCGCGTCCGCGATCGCCTCGGCCGTCGCGTGCAGGGCGAGCAACTGGTCGGGCTCGGCGCCCTCGACGGTGGCGGGCATGATGCCGAACCGGGTCGGGTCGAAGGTCGCCAGCCCGTCCACGAAGCCGCCGCGGCGGCAGTAGAACCGGTCGCCGACCGCGGGCCCCTCGGCGCCCGACGGGTCGTAGTAGACCTCCGGGTCCCAGCGGTCCGGGGGCACGTCGCCGATGGCGTCCGTACCGGCGAACAGGTTGCGGCGGTAGGCGGACAGGTCGGCGGACCCGGGGAAGACGGCGCCCATGCCGACGATCGCGGCGTCCGTCGGGCGGGGTCCGCGGCGCGGCTCAGCCACGGCCGTCCACCTGGCCCGGCTCCGCGTCGGCCATCAGGACCACCTGCGCGTCCCGCTCCGCGTCCGCCCGTCCGGCGGGCCCGGTGAGGCGCGCGATCTCGGCGAGGAAGGCCCGCGTCCCCTCCTCGGGGCCGATCAGCGGGATGCCGCGCCGGGCGTAGTCGCGCTCCAGCTCGGGCGTGACCATGCCGCCCGATGCGGCGGCCCAGGGCCCCCAGTCGATCGCCAGCACCCGGCCGGGGAAGGTGTCCGCCCAGGTGTGGGCGAAGCCGTCCAGGGCGTCGTTCGCGGCGGCGTAGTCGCACTGGCCGCGGCTGCCGAAGGCGCCGGCGACGCTGGCGAACAGGACGAGGAACGAGGGGGGCGGGGTCGGGCCGTGCTCGGCGGCCGCGGCCGCCAGGTGCCGGGCCCCGGCCACCTTCGTCGTGAACACCTCGGCGAAGGCGTCCGGTTCCTTGTCGGCCAGCAGCGCGTCGCGCAGCCTGCCGGCGCCGTGGACGATGCCGTCGAGCCGGCCGTGCCGGGCGCGTACGTCGGCCACGACGGCCCGCACCGCGCTCTCGTCGGTGACGTCCGCACGGTGGTAGCGCACCGAGGCGGCGGACCCGTCGAGGGCGCGCAGCGTGGCGCGGACCTCGCGCTCGGCGAGGATGCGCGAGGCGGCCGCCTCGATCTCGGCGGGCCTGCGCAGCCCCGCGGAGATCAGCGCCGCGCGGAGCGCGACCCGGTCGTGCGCCTGGGCGAACGCGGCCTCCTCGGGCCCCGGTTCGGCGCTGCGCCCGAGCAGCTCGACGTGGCAGCCGGTGGTACGGGCCAGCGCGAGGGCCGCGCGCGCCGTGATCCCGCGGGCGCCGCCGGTCAGCAGCACCACGCAGTCCGGGCCCAATGGCGGCCGGTCGGAGTCGGAGCCGGGGGCGAGGTCGGGGTCGGGGTCGGTGTCGGGGGCGAGGTCCGCCGGGACCGCACGCAGGCATACCCGGGCCCCGTCGGCGCCGTACCCCACGGACACCGGACCGCCGGGGGAACCGAGTTCGGCGAGCAGCCGGGCCGCGAGCCGGTCGGGACGGTCCTTCGGGTCGACGTCCACCGCGCGCAGCAGCACGCCCGGGTACTCCAGGGCCGCACTGCGCGCGAAGCCGTGCAGCCCCGCCCCGGCGGTCGGATCGGCGGCGCCGCCCGCCCGGTGCCCGAACCTCCCTCCGCCCCCGCTGACCAACAGCAGCCGCGGCACCCCGCCGATCAGCGCCCGCCGAATCGCCGCGAACCTCCCGGGCAGCACCGCCTCGGCCCCGCCCCGCAGGGCACTGAGATCCACCATCCCATCGAAGCCGCCCGAGCCGCCCGAGCCGTCCGAGCCGCCCGCCGCATCCGGCCGGTCCAGCCCGTCCGGCGCGCCCGTCGGGGTCACCGGGGCCGGTGCCTCCGGGCGGTCGGGCAGGCCGTGGACCTCCGCGCCGCGGGCGCGCAGGAGGGCGGTCAGTGCCAGGGCCACGCCCTGGCCGTCCCCGACCACGGCGTACCGCTGTCCGGCCAGGTCGTCGACCGCGGGCCGGGTCGGCTCGGCGGGCACCACGGCCGGCGTCATCCGTCGCACGCGGACCCGGTACCGTACCGGCTCCGGCGGTCGGTCCGCCGTCCGCGTCGACCGCTCCCGCGGCGCGCCCCGGGCGGGGTCGGTCCCCTCGGTCGGTGCCCGGTCGGGGTCCGCGGCGCGGCGGGTCGTGATCCATTCCACGATGCCGCGCAGGGTCTTGATCCGGGCCAGCTCCTCGACGGCGGACTCCGTCGAGCCGTCGGCGGTGCGGGGGAGTCCGATCCGGTCGGCCAGGGCGCCGATGATCTCGACGCGCTTGATGGAGTCCACGGACAGGTCCGCCTCCAGGTCGAGTTCCGGGTCCAGCATGTCCAGCGGGTAGCCGGTCCGCCGGTGGACGATGTCGAGGACCACCTCCATCACCCCGGCGGCCGTCACGACGGTGGGGGCGGCCGGGTCCGCCGCGGCCACCGGCACGGCCGCCGCGGCCACGGAATCCGAGGCGGTGGGGGCGGCCGGGACCATCGCACCCGTGGCCGCACTCGCACTCGCCCCCGCCCCCGCACCCAGGAAGCCGAGCAGGACGTCCCGTTGGGCCGCGACCAGTTCCCGGGTGCCGTTCAGGTACGCCAGTACCGCCGCTTCCCGGGCGCCGGCGTCGCTCCCCGCCGGCCCGGGCAGCTCGGCCGCCGGGGGAGGGGTCACCCGGCGCGCCGGTCGCAGGCCGCCCGCCACCGGTTCGCCGTCGACCGTGCGGACCAGGTGGCCGTCCACCAGCCAGCCCGGCCGGCGCGGAGCCCGCTCCGGCAGGGCGGCGGTCCGCCCCCGCCACAGCGCGTCCGGCGCCACCGGCACCCCCGCGGCGACGAGTTCCGCCAGCGCGGTGACCAGCCGGACCAGGCCGTGCTCGCCGGGCACCTCCAACGGGACCACCGTGCACGGGCGTTCGGGACCGAGGATCTTCTCCACCAGCGCGCTCAGCACCCGCCCGGGCCCGGCCTCCACGAAGGTCCGCACGCCCGCCGCGTACATCGCCTCGATCTGCTCCACGAACCGCACCGGACGGGCCAGTTGACGGGCCAGCTCCTCCCGCACGGCGTCCGCCCCCGCCGGATACGGGCGCGCGGTGGCGTTCGACCAGACCGGCACGGCGGGGTCGGTCACTTCCACGGCGGCCAGTTCGGCGGCGAGGGCGTCCGCGGCCCCGGCGACCACCGGGCTGTGGAAGGCGCAGGCCACCGGCAGCGGTCGGGCCGAGAGCCCCGCGGCCCGCAGCTCCCGCACCGCCGTGTCCACCGCGGCCGTCGGGCCCGACACCACGCACTGGCGGGGCGCGTTGTGGTTGGCCACCACGCAGCCCGCCCGCTCCGCGATCGCCCGGACCTCCTCGGGCGCGCCCGCCACGGCGGCCATCGCCCCGGGATCCGCCCCGGCCGCGTCGAGGATCGCCCGGGCCCGGCGCGCGCTCAGCCGCAGCAGGCCGTCCGTGTCGTAGGCGCCGGCCGCCCACAGGGCCGTCAGCTCGCCGTACGAGTGCCCCGCCACGCAGTCGGGCCGTACGCCGAGCTCCGCGAGCAGCAGGTGCGCCGCCGCCCCGGCCAGCCCGAGGGCGGGCTGCGCGATCCGGGTGTCGGTCACCGCGTCCCGCAGGCCGGTGCGGCCCGGCCCGGTGAAGGCGGTCGGCGGGAACATCGCCGACGTGACCGCCGCGGGAGCCCGGTCCAGCAGCCCGCGCAGCGCCGGGAACGCCACGAAGAGGTCGCCCAGCATGCCGGGCCGCTGACTGCCCTGGCCGGGGAAGAGGAAGGCGACCCGCCCGGGGTCGGTCCCCTCCGGCCGGACGTACACCCCCTCGCCCGCGGTGAAGGCGCGCGCCCGCTCCAGCCGGTCCGCCAGCTCCCGAAGCCCGCTCGCGAGCACGGCCACCCGCACCGGACCGGAGTCGCGCCCCGCCTCCGCCGCCAGGTCCCGCAGCGCCCACGGCCGCCCGGCGCCCTCGTTCTCCTCCAGCCGGGCGGCGAGCCGGGCCATCGCCCGCCCGGCGGCCCGGCGGTCCGCGCCCCGGAAGCAGAACAGCTCCACGGGCCAGGCCGCCACCGCGTGCCGCGGCTCATGTGCCCCCGGGTAACCGGCCAACACCGCGTGGTAGTTGGTACCCCCGAAGCCGAAGGCGCTGACCCCCGCGAACCGCCGCTCCACCGGTACCGGCCACGGCCGGGCCTCGGTGTCGAAGCGGAACGGGCTCGACGCGCCCTGCCAGGCCGGGTTCGGCGTCTCCAGGAGCGCGGTCGGCGGCCGCACGCCCGTGTGCACCGCCCAGGCGGCCTTGATCAGCCCGGCCAGCCCCGCCGCACACTTGGTGTGCCCTATCTGTGATTTGACCGACCCCAGCGTGCACCCGCCGGCCCGCGCTCCCGCATCGGTGAACACCTCGCTGAGCACGGCCAGTTCGGTACTGTCGCCCACCACCGTGCCGGTGCCGTGCGCCTCCACGAGCCCCACCTCGGCCGGAGTGACGCCGGCCCGCGCGTACGCCCGCTCCAGGGCCCGGCGCTGCCCCTCCGGGCGGGGCGCGGTCAGGCCGAGGGAGCGGCCGTCGCTGGACGCGCCCACCGACTTGATCACGGCGTACACCCGGTCGCCGTCCCGCTCCGCGTCCGCCAGCCGCTTGAGCGCCAGCGCGCCGACGCCCTCGCCGAGCGCGATCCCGTCGGCGCCCGCGTCGAAGGGCCGGCAGCGCCCGCCGGGGGACAGTGCCCGCACGGAGGCGAACATCAGGTAGTCGTTGATCCCGTTGTGCACGTCCGCACCGCCGCACAGCACCATGTCGCTGTCCCCGTCGCGCAGTTGACGGCAGGCGAGGTCGAGGGCGGCGAGCGAGGAGGCGCAGGCGGCGTCGACCGTGCAGTTCGCGCCCCCGAGGTCGAGCCGGTTCGCGACCCGCCCCGCGATCACATTGGCGAGGACACCGGGGAAGGAGTCCTCCGTCAGCCGCGGCAGCTGCTCGTCCAGCTCGGGCGGCAGTGCGCCCAGATAGGCGGGGTGCAGGGCGCGCAACCCGTAGGCCCCCGCCAGCTCCGTACCGGCCTCCGCGCCGAAGACCACCGACGTGCGCGCCCGGTCGAAGGCGCGCCCCGCGCCGTAGCCCGCGTCCGCCAGGGCCCGCGCGGAGATCTCCAGGGCCAGCAGCTGCACCGGCTCGATCCCGGACAGCGAGGCGGGCGCGATGCCGTGCGCGAGCGCGTCGAAGGGCAGCGCCGGGAGGAAGCCGCCCCAGCGGGACGGCGTGCGCTCCCCGGCCCGGGCGGGGTCGGCGTCGTAGTACAGCTCCGGGTCCCACCGCCCGGCCGGGACCTCCGTCACCGCGTCCGTCCCGGCGAGCACCTGGGCCCAATAGGCGTCGAGGTCGAGCGCACCCGGATAGGCGCAGGCCATCCCCACGATCGCGACGTCCAGCGGATCGGCCGCCCCGCCGTCCCCGCCCGGCTCCGCGACCCGCGCGAACTGCCGGGCCCGCTCCTCAAGCAACTCCGAGGCATCCGCGGTCACTTCGCGGTGCAGTGCGGCCACCGTCGTGGTGCCGCTGCGCAGGGTCGCCGCCTGGCCGAGCATGAACAGCCCCTCGGCCCACTGCTGTTCCTCGCCGACCGGCTCCGGAGCCGCCCCGCCCGCCGGGTGCCCCAGACCCTTGCTGGCGATCCGCAGCCGGCCGAGATTGAGCCGTTCCAGCTCCTCCCACACCCGACGCGGCTCGGCCCCCTCCCGCTCCAGTCGCCGCCGGGTGCTCGCGAAGGCCCCGGCGTACGGGGTGGGCGCGCAGCGCGTGGCGTGGCCCGGCGCGGTGTGCAGCAGGACGGTGTCCACGCACTCCAGGGCGGCCCGCTGGAATCCGGGCAGGACCGCGCCCGCCGCGACGGCCTCCTCGGTGAACAGGTACGCCGTGCCCATCAGCACCCCGAACCGGGCGCCGCGCTCCACGAGCGGCGCCGCCGCGGCGGCCGCCATCGCCGCGGACCGGGCGTCATGGATCCCGCCCGCGAACAGCACGTCCAGGGAGCCCGGTTCGCCGTCCGCGAGCAGCAGCTCCAGCTGCTCCTCCCACAGCGGGAAGGAGGCGCGCGGCCCCACGTGCCCGCCGCACTCCAGCCCTTCGAAGACGAAGCGCCGGGCCCCCTCGGCGAGGTAGCGCTCCAGCAGCGCGGGCGAGGGCACGTGCAGGTGGGTGGCGATCCCCGCCGCCTCCAGCGGAGCGGCCTGCGCCGGACTGCCGCCTGCGACGATCGCGTACGGAGGGCGTACGTCGGCCACCGCGGCCAGTTGCTCCCGGCGCAGCTCGGGCGGGGCGAAACCGAGCAGCCCGACGCCCCAGGGGCGACCGGCCAGCCGGTCGGCGGTCTCGGCCAGCAGGCGGCGTACGTCCGCGCCCGCCATCACCGCGAGCGCCAGGTACGGCACCCCGCCCCCGTCCGCCACGGCCTCGGCGAAGGCCGCCTGGTCGCTGACCCGGGTCATCGGCCCCTGGGCGACGGGGAGGTGGTGGCCGTCGGGGCGCGGGCGCAGGGGTGCGCAGCGCGCCGCCGTCGCCGGCCGTTCCAGGACGGTGGCCCGGACGGCCTGGAGCACCCCGCCCGTGGTGCGGTGGCGCGCCGCGAGCCGGGCGGCGAAGGCTCCGTCCTGGCCGACGGGCAGCAGCTGCCGCGCGAGGCCGCGGGCCCCGAGGAGGAGCGCGGGAGGCCCCTCGGGCAGCGGCAGGTCGGGTCGCGCGTACACCCGGTGGCCGTCGGTGAGCCGGGTCTGGGAGGCGTCCATCGCCCGCAGCGCGTCGCACACGTCGGCGGGCAGGGCCGCCTCGCCCTCGGTGGTCAGGGCGAGTTGTGCGTCGAGCACCACGCCGGCGGCCCCGCCCGCGACGGCGGCGGCCGCGGTGTGCGGGCCGATCCCGCCGCAGGCCAGTACGGGAACCGTGATCCGCGGCTCACCGAGCAGGTGCTGGAGCAGCACGAAGGTGGTGGAGCCGCCGACCCGGCCGCCCGACTCGTGCCCCCTGGCCACGAGCGCGACCGCCCCCGCGGCGACCGCGGCCACGGCCTCCCCGTGTCCGGTGACCTCCGCCCAGACCCGCCGCCCGGCCACGGCCCAGCCGCCCGGCGCCGTCCGCGGGTCCGCCAGCAGCACGGTGTCCACTTCGGCGGGCAGGTCGGCGGGGCCGAGGGGGCAGCCGTGGGGCACCCGGACCCCGTACGGGCGACCCAGCAGGCGGGCCAGCTCGGTGAAGGCGCGCCGGGCCGCGGCGGGGTCCCGGCCGAGGTCGAGGAGGCCGAGCGCCCCGGCCCGCTCGGCGGCGGTCACGATCCGCTGGTTGGGCTCCTCGAAGGGGCTGAGGGCGACCACCAGGTCACGGGTGGCGGCGGACGGAGCGGCCTGGGGGGTCACGGGCGTTCCTCTTCCGGTGGGGGACAGAATCAGTGCTGTGTGACATGTCGCAGTGCGTGGTGACGCTGGCGTGACGCGGCACGGCAGTACGGTCGGCATCGGGCGCCCGGGGCGCACGGACGGCGACACGGACCGGTCCCACGGACCGGGCACCCCACGGACCGGGGCCACGGACCGGGGCCGCCGGGTGGCGGGGTGCGGGGCGGGCCGCGCCGGCCACGGTTCGGGCGTCCGCGGTACGGGGTGACCGCGGTTCGGACGTACGGGGTTCGGACGTACGCGGTTGCGGGCGACCCGCCACGGACCCGGCGGGCTTGAACGGTGGTCACATTCCCTGGCGCCGCGATGCATCGTGCGGTCGGCGTCCTGCACTGTCAACGGGCATGCGGAGGAGGGGCTTTCGCACCCGTCGATTTCCGGACCGCCGCGCCGGAGCGCGCCGTTGGGCCGGGATCCGGCCGCTGGCACCATGCTGGCCTGCACGTTCGTCCGAGGGAGCGGGACGCGGCGGTGCGCGGCTCGCCCCACCGGCCCGGCGCGAGTCATGCCGCGGCGGTACGTCTTGTCGCCGACCGGGTATGACAGCGGTGCGGGGGCGGGAAGTTGTTCACCCCGTAGCCCCTTACACCTGGGTCATCGCGCGGTTACCGTCCGGTCATGACCCCCACACTCGCGCAGCTTCGCTACTTGGTCGCCGTCGCGGACTGCCGCTCCATCACCAGCGCCGCGGCCTCGGTCTTCGTCGCCCAGTCCGCGCTCTCCCGGGCCGTCCAGGCCATGGAGCGGGACCTGGGGGTGGAGTTGCTCGCCCGCCGGGGGCGGGGGGTGGACCTCACCCCCGAAGGGGCCCGGGTCGTGCGGCTCGCCCGGACCGTGCTCGACGCCGTCGAAGCGATCGACGACATCGGCGCCGCCACCACCGGCGGCGCCCGGGCCACCCTCGTGGTCGTCGCCACCCCCACGCTGGCCCTGGACCTGGCCGCCGACCTGGTCCCCGCCTTCACCGAACGGCACCCGGGCATCGACGTGCGGCTCCAGCAGTACGACAGCCGCGAGGTGCTGACCCGGGAACTCCTCGAAGGGCGGGCCGAGCTGGCCCTGGTCGACCTGCCGGTGGACAAGGAACTGACGACCCACCACATCCAGGAGCGCGAGGTGGTGCTGATCTCCCCGCCGGGCTCCCGGCTCCCCGATCCGTTGCCGTTCCGGGTGCTCGACGGGCTGGAGATGGTCCTGCCGTCGCCGGGGACGGGTCGGCGCACCGAGATGGAGGCCATGTTCAGTTGCCTCGGCGTCCGTCCCGTGCCCTGCCTGGAGGTCGACGAGCGGCTGGCCTGGGTGACCGGCGTGACGGACGGGCGCGGCTCCCTGATCTGGTACCGGGACGTGGTGGCGCGGGCCTTCGGGCACCGGGCCGAGGTCCGGTCCTTCACGCCGCCGTTGCTGCGGCCCGTCGGCATCGCGCACGCGCGGCGGCCGCTCAGCCGGGCGGCCCGGGCGTTCATCGCCCACGCGCGACACAAGGCGCCGGTGCGGGAGCCGGCCCGCTGACGCCGGGCGCCGCGAGCCCGGTCGTGGCGGGCGCGCCATGCCCGGTCGGCATCGAACCATGCTCAAACAGTGGGCGGACCGCCCTGGCCCGCTGAGTGACGGGCCGTCACATTGAGCGCATGCCTCGACTCCTCACATCCCCCTGGGCGGCCGCGCTGGCGACGGCGGCCCTCGCGACGGTCCTGCCCACGGTGGCCTGGGCGGCCGGCGCCGACCGTCCCGCCCCGTCCGCCGCCGCCCCCGCCGCGGCGCCGGCGTCCGCGCCCGAGAAGAAGTGCGTCATGCCGGGCGGGCTCACCGAACTGAGCGGCCTCGCCGCCAGCCACAAGCACCCCGGCATCCTCTACGCCGTCAACGACAGCGGGAACACCAACCAGGTCTTCGCCGTCGACTGCTCCACGGCCACCGGGCAGCTCAAGGCCACCTTGACCGTCTCCGGCGTGCCCAACACCGACTGGGAGGCCCTGGCCCTCGGCAGGGACGCGACGGGCGCCCCCGTGCTCCTCGTCGGTGACATCGGGGACAACTTCTCCGGCCGGTCGGAGATCACCGTCCACAGCTTCCCCGAGCCCGACCGGCTCGTGAACGCCGAGGTGACACCGGTCAGTTACCGCTTCACCTACTCCGACGGCAGACACGACGCGGAGTCCCTGCTGGCCGACCCGCTCACCGGGCAGCTGTACGTCGCCAGCAAACTCTTCGGAGCAGCGGGCCAGTTGTACAAGGCGCCCCTGCCGCCCCGGCCCGGTCAGGTGAACACCCTCACCCCGGTACGGCCCGGCCCCGTGTTCGCCACGGATGGCGCGTTCTCACCCTCCGGCGCGTCCTACGCACTGCGCAGCGGCGGGCCGTTGGGCGCCGACACCGCCTCCGTGTACGACGCCTCCACGGGGGCCAAGCTCGCGGACGTCCCGCTCCCCGCGCAGTCCCAGGGCGAGACCGTGACGTACGCCGACTGCTCGACCCTGCTCGTGGGCTCGGAGAACGACCCCCAGATCTGGCGCGTCCCGCTCCCGCCCGAAGCCGCCCCGGGCTGCGGCACCACGCCGACGCCGACGCCGACCCCTACTCCCACTCCCACGCCGACCCCTACCCCGACCTCCGGTGACCTCAAGGTCACCGACCCGGGCCCGCAGACCTGCAAGTTCAACCAGATCTGCACCCTCCAACTGACCGCCACCGGCGGCCGCACCCCGATCCGCTGGAGCGCCACCGGCCTGCCCTTCGGCCTCACCCTCGACACCACCACCGGCCGCATCACCGGCAAACCCTGGAGCAGCGGAACCACCCAGATCACCATCACCGCCACCGACACCACCCCCACCAACGCCACCACCACCTTCCCCCTCACCATCAACTGGTTCTGAGGCGGAACGCGGCCGCGGCACCGGGATCCGCCGGAATCCCGGTACCGCGACGTACGGCCCTGGCGCGACGGCTACTTGTTGGCGTAGACGACTTTGCCCTCCAAGATCCAGGTGGCATTGTCCTCAAGCCTGGACCACTCGCCGCTGTTCGTCTTCCGCCAGGGGCCCGTGCGCTCCGCGCAGGCCCGCCCGTCGCAGACGGTGACCCTGACGGCGTAGTGCGTGTACCCGATGTCGTAACACCTGGTCTGTGCCATGTGCTGGTTGGAGGACACCTGGACTTCGCACCCAGGGCTCGCGGCGGTCGCGGCGCTCGCCGGCATCACGGCGGCCGCCGTCGCGGCGATCATGGAAGCGGCCACGACGGCGGCCTTGCGTATGAACGACATGTGGGGGGTCTCCCGTATCGAAGTCCGGCCGCCGATCGGCTGCCGCGGCCACACGCTAGCCGAACGGGCTTGTCGTTCAAGGGAGTTGAATCAAGTGCAGCGATCAGTTCCGGCGATCATCGAGCGGCCTAGCGGACGCCCCGCCCGCGCTCCCGACGGCTCAACCGCCGCCCGGCGGGGAGAGCTCCGTGCTCAGCCAGCCGAGGGCGTCCGGATACATCCCGGCCCAGGTCTGGAAGTTGTGACCGCCCGCCGGGCGGACCAGTGTCCTGACCCGGACCCCGGTGCCCGCCGCCGCCTTGACGAAGTCGTCCAACTGCTGCGGAGGACTGTCCTTGTCCTGCGCCGAAGTGGCGAGAAAGAGTCCGACGTCCGCCTTCGGCGCGTGCCGTACGAGCCACAGCGGGCTGTTGCGCTCCCGCAGCACGGGGTCCGTGAGCACTTCCGGATCCCCGGTCAGCGGGTCCGGATCCAGGGCGGCGCCCGCGGCGAACACCTTCGGGTACTGCAAGGGCAGTTTCGCGGCGCAGAACGCACCCGTCGAGTAGCCCATCAGGCCCCACCCCTTGGGCTCGGGCAGGGTCCGGAAGTTGCGCGCGACCAGCGCCGGGACGTCGTCCGCGAGCCAGGTGGCGACCTTGTGCCCCGGGGTGTCGCTGCAGTCCGTGTTCACCCCGCCCGGATACATCTCCGGCACCACCAGGATGAACGGGTGCGCCGCGCCCAGCTGGACCAGCTGTTCCAGGGCGCCCGGCATGGACCCCGCCTCGAACCACGACCGGGGCGTTCCGGGGAAGCCGTGCAGCAGCGTCAGCACCGGGAAGCGGGTCTTCTCCGCGCCCGGGGCGTCGTACTCCGGGGGAGTCCACACGATCACCTGGCCGGCCAGCTTGGAGTGGGTGCCCCGGAAGTAGGTGCTGCGGGTGCCGTCCGAGCCCAGCGTGAACTTGGCGCGCCCCGGCGGCGGCCCGGTCATCGTGGCGGAGCCCTGGCCGTTCTCGGTGCCGAGCAGGTCGTCCCAGGAGGCGTAGAGCCCGTAGCTGCCGTTGATCCAGGTGGCCACCACGCAGATGGCGGTCAGCTGGCAGAGCCCCAGCATCAGCAACCGCGCGGGCCACCGCACCCAGGCCGGGCCGGGGACGCGGTTCCACAGCAGCAGTGCGGCCAGCATGGCGAGCGCCGTGACGACGACCAGCGTGACGAGGAACGACGTGCTGGTCAGCTCCACGGCATCGGCTCCTGACGTGCGTGACGCGCCCGCCCGACCGCGGTGCGACGCGCCTGTCCCGCCAATTTACGACGGGCGGGCGCCCCCGGCGCGGCGGGCGCGCGGGACCAGGGCGGTCGTTCGCGGGGCGCGGACGGCCCTCAGGCGGGGCGCACCCGGACCTCCACCGCGTGCCAGCCGGTCGCCCCGTCCGGGACCGTGTCGGAGCGCAGCCCCGGCTGGACGGCGCCCGACCGGTCCGTCGCGCGGACCTCCAAGGTGTGGCGGCCCGCGGTGGCCGGCCACTCCCACACCCACTGGCGCCAGGTGTCCGTGCCGTCCTCGGCCCCGAGCCGGGCCTCCTGCCACGCGCCGCCGTCGACCCGGACCTCGACCCGCGCGATCCCGCGGTGCTGCGCCCACGCCACCCCGGCCACCGGCACCCGGCCCGCGCGGGGCTCGGCCGAGGGGCGCGGGGTGTCGATGCGCGACTGGGTCTTGATCGGGGCCCGGGCCGCCCAGGAACGGCGCACCCAGTACGCGTCGTAGGCGTCGAAGGTGGTCAGCCGCAGCTCGCGCAGCCACTTGCAGGCCGAGACGTACCCGTACAGGCCCGGTACGACCATCCGCACGGGGAACCCGTGCCGGAAGGGGAGCGGCGCGCCGTTCATCCCCACGGCCAGCAGCGCCTCCCGGCCGTCCATGACGGTCTCGACGGGGGTGCCGAGGGTCATGCCGTCCACCGAACGGGCCACCAGCTGGTCGGCCGGACCGCCCCGGGAGGGCGGCCGGACCCCGGCCTCGCGCAGCAGGTCGGCGAGGCGCACGCCGAGCCAGCGGGCGTTTCCCGCGTACGGTCCGCCGACCTCGTTGGACACGCACGTGAGCGTGACGTCGTGCTCGACCAGCGGTCGGGCCAGCAGCTCCCGCAGGTCGAGGCTGAGGGGCCGGGTGACCCCGTCCCCGTGGATGTCGAGGCGCCAGCCGTCGGCGTCGATCCGGGGGACCACCAGGGCGGTGTCCACCCGGTAGAAGTCGGCCACGGGGGTGAGGAACGCCGACACCCCGGGGACACCCACGTCGGCGCCGGCCGGCACCGGCGGCGCGGGCCGTGCGGGCGGCGGCAGCCGCAGCCCGGCCCGGGAGGCGGTCGCGCCGGCCGAGCCGTGGGCGGTCAGCCGCCGGCCCGCGTACCCGGCCGCGGCCGACCCGGCCAGCGCGGCGGCGGCGATCCGGCCGAAGCCCCGCCGGTCCAGCCCCCGCGCCGGCTCCCGGTCCGCGCCGGAGCCGGGCGCCGGCGGGCGGCCCGTCGGGCGGGTCAGCGCGCCGGTCAGGAGGTACAGCACCCACATCGCGGCGGCCCCGCCCGCCAGCGAGGGCAGCGCGTCCTGCCAGGTCGCCTCGGGTCGGCTCAGCGCGGCCACCGCCCCGACGGCGGCGAAGCCGCACACGACGGCGGCCCCGGCGGCGCGCCGCCGCAGCGCGAGGACCCCGGCCGCGGCGGCCACCAGCGCCAGGACGGCGAGCACCCCCAGCAGCAGCACGGTCTTGTCCGCTGTGCCGAACTGGCGGACCGCCCAGTCCTTGACGGCGGCCGGAGTGCGGTCGACCAGCGCGCCCCCGACCGCGGTGACCGGGCCCGATTCGGGCCGCACGGCCGCCGCGGCCAGTTCCGACAGGCTCAGCCCCGCGTAGCCGGCGACCACACCGCCGAGGGCGCCGTAGACGCGTTGCCGTCGCTGTCCGACCGCCTTCACACGGGTCATTCGGAGCCACCGCCCGCCCGGTTTGGTGCGACGACCGCACACCCGACGACCGCACACCGGTGCCGCGCCCGCACCGCCCGGCCGGAACCGGCTCTCCGGAGGCTCTCCGGCGGCCCTCCAGTCGACCGCTCAGGCGGCCGGGAAGGCCAGCACCATCAGGGGCGGCGAGGTCGGGGCGGGCGAACCGCCCGCCGGTTCCAGGGTGACACCGACACCCGTGGCCGCGCCCACCGGGCCCGCCAGCAGGGCCGGGGCGTCGGGCCGGGCCGGGTCCATCAGCCCCGCCGGGCGCATCGACCCGGCCGGATCGGCGAACCAGAGCTGGTAGACCCGGCCCGCGGGCGGGGTCGTCATGCCCGCGGCGACGAAGGCCGCCCGGTCCCGCTCCCGCGAGAGCACCACCGTCCCGGTGGCGCCGCCGGGGGCGAGCCGGCCCGTGGCCAGCCGGGCGTCCGGTGCGGACAGGATCCCGGCCAGGTCGGCGGCCCGGGCCTGCGCGGTCCGGGCCGCCCGCACGGCGTCGTCCGCCCGCTGGTACTGCCACAGCGCCAGCCCGCCGAGCCCGGCCGCCGCCACGAGGCACGCGGCCAGCGCCCACCGGGTCCACCCGGTCGTTCGGCCCGGTGCCCTGCGGTGCGCGGGGCCGGGGGGCGCTCCGGGCGCGGACGCCGACCCGGGGGCGGGGGTCCGTACGGGGGGACCCTCGGCCCGGATGCGCCGCAGCACGGCCTCGCGCAGCTCCGGGGGCGGGGGGACGGCGACGGCGAGGGCGAGCCGGGCCGCCGTCCCGGACAGCTCCCGCACCTCTCGCGCGCAGGCCGGGCAGGTCTCCAGGTGCGCCTCGAAGGCGGCGCGCTCCGCCGGGTCGAGCGCGTGCAGGACGTACGCGCCGCTCGCCCCGTGCGGGTCCTCGTGCCCGGCCGCGTCCGCGCGGCCCGAGGCGGTCCCGTCCGTGCTCATTCCCCGCTCACCCCCAGGCAGCCCCGCAGCCGCAGCAGTCCGTCGCGCAGCCGTGTCTTGACGGTACCCAAGGGCACCGACAGCGCGTCGGACACCTCGCGGCAGGTGAGCCCGCGGTAGTACGCCAAGGTGATCGACTGGCGCTGCAACTCGGTGAGCGCGGCCAGACAGCGGCGCACCCGGTCCTGCTCCAGCCGGTCCTGCACCGCCTCGCTGACCTCGTCGAAGGCCGGCAGCGCGGTCTCCAGGCGGGCCGCCCGGCGGTCCCGGTCGGCGGCGGCCTGCGCGGAGCGGACCCGGTCCACGGCCCGGCGGTGGGCCATCGTGAGGATCCAGGCCATCGCGCCGCCCCGGTCACTGCGGTAGCGCCCGGCGGTGCGCCAGACCTCGACCAGCACCTCCTGGGCCACTTCCTCGGCCTGGGCCCGGTCGCGCAGCACCGCGCGGGCCAGGCCCAGGACGGAGCCGCTGACCGCCTCGTAGACCGAGACGAAGGCGGCCTCGTCACCCTCGGCGACCCGTCCGAGGAGGGCGGACAGGGCCCCGTCGGCGCGCAGCACGTCTTCCACGGGGCGATCCTGCCACCGTACGGCGGGCCGTACCCGTCGACACCGCCCGGAGTTCGGCCGGGACGGACGGGGACCGACTGGGGGTGGCCCGCTACAGGCCGACGGAGGTCGGCGGCGGCGGGACCCAGCGGCCGGTGCGCGGCGACCGCACGTCGTACTCGGTCTTCAGCTCCGCCGGGATCGCGTGGTGCATGACGCGCCCCCGGGTCAGCGAGGTCAGTTCGAACCCGGCGAGCAGGGAGCCCGCCTTGTCGAGCGCCCACTCCGCGTACGGGCTGCTGTCCTCGATGGTCTCCAGCAGTCCGAGGACGACGGGCACGGCCTTCGCCGCCGTGTCCCAGCCGCTGCGCGGGATCTCCAGCCAGTCGGCGATGGTGTCCCCGACCAGGAACCGGACGGTGGCCGGCACCATCGGGTCGAAGAGCGTGCCCGGGACCACGTCCTCGTACATCCGCATCAGCTGGGCGTTGAGCGCGACGCCCTCGGGGGAGGGGCCGAGGTTGCGCAGCAGGTACAGGTCGCAGTAGGCGCGGGCCTCGGTGAGGTTCTCCGGGACGGCCGACATGTCGCAGCCGAGCATGTACGCCACGACCCGCCAGGCGTAGAAGTAGGCGTCGGCGCCGTCCTCGCTCATGTGCACCCCGAGCCGGTGCATGGCGTCGAGGACCAGGATCGAGAAGCAGATCTGTCCCCCGATCATGTCCTCCTGGCAGATGGGCAGGCCGTCCCGGGCGACGTCCCAGTGGCCGCCGCTGCGCAGGTGGTGGCGGACCGCCGCGTGCAGCAGCCGCACCTTCTGGGCGGCCGGGATGAACTTGCTGCCCTCGGCGAAGGAGTTGGTCTGCATGAGGTAGGTGACGAACTGGCCCGTGTTCGCCATCCGTCGGGAGGGGTAGGAGAGCGAGTGCGTCGAGGACAGCAGCCGCGACAGCCGGGGGATCGCGTAGGTGGCGGGCATCGCCGCGAAGGACAGGCCGGTGTTGATGTGGGCCGCGTTGTCCATGAAGAACAGCCGCGCCTGCTCCATCACGTCCCAGTCCACCCAGCTGGGGGGCATGGCGGTCGCCTCGAAGTACGCGGCGGCGGCGGCCGGGAGCTTCTCGGGCAGCTTGTCCCCGGTGGTGGAGAAGAACCGCATCAGCGTGTTGAGGTCCCCCACCTCCTTGCGCTCGAACATCGCGGCGACGGTCTCGTCGGCGAGCGGATCCCCCTGCTCGCGCAGGGCGTCGAGGACGGCGTCGTCGTAACGGGCGCGGGGTGGAGCGGTGGTGTTCGCGTTCACGTGAGTCCTTCTCTTCGGTACGGGGGAGGGGCGGGCGGGGACGCGCGGGGACGCCCCGGGGACGCGCGGGGGACGCCGGATCCGCGGGGCCGGGGTCAGATCGTCCGGAGCGCCGCCGCGTCGGCCAGTGCGCGCAGCGCGGAGCGGGCCTCGGCGGGCATCGGTACGGCGTCCAGCGCGTCCGCGGCCCGGGCGATGCGTTCGGCGATCATCGACTCGACCTGCTGGCGGGCGCCGCAGCGCTCCATCAACTCCCGTACGCTCGCCGCCTCTTCCTCGCCGAGGGCGGGATTGCCGACGAGCTTGGCGAGCAGTCTGCGGTCGTCCTCGTCGGCGGCCGCCGCGGTGAGGGCGAGCAGCGCGGTCGGTTTGCCGTCCCGGAGGTCGTCCAGGTTCGACTTGCCGGTCTCGGACGGGTCGCCGAAGGTGCCGAGCAGGTCGTCGCGCAGCTGGAACGCCTCGCCGAGGGGGAGCCCGTAGGCCGAGAAGGCGTCCAGCAGGGCCCGTGATCCGCCCGCGAGCGTGGCGCCCAGGTGCAGCGGCCGTTCCACCGTGTACTTGGCCGTCTTGTACCGGGCCACCTCCAGCGATTCGGCGACCTGGAGCGGGCGGGCCGGTGCGTCGGTGCGCAGGACCTCCAGGAACTCGCCCGCCATCGTCTCGCGCAGCAGGGCCGACCAGAGCGGTCCGGTGCGGGCGAGATAGGCGCCGGGGAGTCCGCACGAGGTGAAGACGTGCCCCGCGTACCCCATCAGGAGATCGCCGAGGATCATCGCGAGGGCGGTGGACCGCTGCCCCGACGCGGCGAAGGCGGCGTGCGCGGTGAGTTGGCCGTGCCGCATCCTGCTGTCGTCGATGATGTCGTCGTGGGTGCAGGCCGCGGCGTGCACCAGCTCCATCGCCGCCGCGGCCCGGATCACGCCTTCGCAGTCGGGCTGGCCCGCCGCCCGCCACCCCCAGTACAGGAACGCGGCCCGGATCCGCTTCCCCCGGGCCAAGGAACGGCGCAACTGCTCGGAGAGCGGCGAGAGTTCGACGTGCAGGCCGAGGAGCGCGGCCTCCTCCTCGTCGGCGAGCCGGACGAGCACCTCGTCGATGCGCACCTTGAAGCCGGAGTGGTCATGCACGCGGGTGACCGGCCCGCTCGGCGGCCCGGCGTGCCATGGTCTCCAGGTAGTTCTCGGAGCCCATGGTCGCGCGCTGCGTGGCCAGTTCGCCGCGCTTGCGCAGTTCGACGACGCCGTCGGTGAGCAGCTCGCGCAGATCGGAGCGGCGCATCACGTCCTGGGCCCGCTCGCTGGACTGGCGTAACTGGTCGAGCGCCAGGTCGGCTACTCCGGCGGCGAGGAAGGTCAGCAGTTCCAGGGCCGCTGCGGGCCGCCGGCTCCCGTCGGCGGCCGGATCCGTCGGCGTCGTCCGCTCCTGCTCGGTCTCGGACATGATGGGTTCACTCCTGTGGCGGGATGGTGGCGGGATGGGATGCACGGGCGTCACAAGGGGCGGCCGCCGGATGTCTCCGACGACCGCCCCTGATCGCGTCCGTGCCAGTGAACCCGTACGGCCGCCCGTACGGCCAACCGGATGTGGCCCTCTCCCTCGCACGGGTTCCGAGATTCCCACGGGAGGGTGATGACCACCGTATGACGTGATCGCCGCAGTGGTGGTGGTGTACGCACATGGCGCCGACGTGCCGGGGTCGGACCGGTATCGCCCAGGTCGGACCGGCAACGCCCGGTTCAGCACGGCACCGACCGGGTCAGACCGGCAACGCCCAGGTCAGACCGGCAACGCCCAGGTCTGGTCGATCCGGTGGTCGCCGCAGTCGGCCAGCCGCAGCTGCCCGGTGGCGTCGGCCGCGCCCGGTGCCTGGAGGCACTTGCCGGTGCCGCTCTCGACCAGCGAGCCGTCGCGCTGCGCCATCCAGTGCCGGCTGCTGCGCGCCGTCGTCCCGGTGTCCTCGGCCGGGCAGGCGCCCAGTGTCACCGGCTCGTCGGCGCTCGTCGCGGTCAGGCACTTGCCCCCGAGCCGCACGGTCGCGTCCTGGCGCAGTACCCAGCGCTGGTCGTCGGCGCCGGTGCAGGCGGACAGGACGACCGCGTCCGTGCCCACTGTGTTCACCCCGTCCAGGCACCGCGCGCCGTCGCCGGTGAGCTGCCCGGTGGGCACGGGTTCGGCGCAGCCGGCGCCCGGGGCGAGCCGCCAGACGGCCGTGTCGTGCGCGTCGACCGTGGCGGCCAGGGTGTGCGCCACGTCCTCCTCCGCGCCCGACCACAGGTCGCGCGCGGACGCCGAGCAGCGGGCGAGCCCGCGGTCGGCGAGCCCGAGGTCGGCGAGCGGCAGCGACACGTCCCTGGCGCTGCCCGAGCGGTTGAGCACGGCGACGGCCCGGTCGCCGTTCTCCAGCGGCCGCACCAGGACGTCGTACCCGCCGCTGGAGGCCACGACGGCGCCCTGACGACCCATCGGGTCCTGGTCCAGCTCGATCAGCCGCTCGTTGCCGAGGGCGTCGAGCCCGCCCCGCGTCAGCTGCGACACGTCCGAGGAGAGGATGAACGGCGCCGCCATCATGGCCCACAGGGCCACCTGGCTGCGCCCCTCCGCGTCGGTCAGGCCGGGCGCCCCGGCGAGCAGGAAGTCCGGGTCGTTCCAGTTGCCGGGGCTCGCGTAGCGGTCCAGCCAACGGTTGTAGCCGTAGTTGCCGAGGACCGAGGCCCAGCGCGATGCGGTCGGCGCGGCGGGCTTGTAGACCTGGATGTCCTTGCCCTCGCGCCACAGCTGCCCGCTCTCGCCGACCCAGCCGAGCACCTTGTGCCAGTCGGCGCTGCCCCACTCGCCCTTCTGGAAGTAGGCCGGGGCGGAGGCGGAGAGCACCATGGCGCGGCCACTGGCCCTGAGGGCGCGGGCCGCGGCCCCGTACGCGTCGCGGTAGGCCTGTTCCTTCGTCGTGCCGGGCGGCACGTAGAGGTTGCAGCCGTCCATCTTCACGTAGTCGACCTTCCAGGACGCGAACAGCCTTGCGTCCTGCGCGAAGTGGTCACGGCCGCCGCCGTTCGGCGTGCCGCTGCCGGGGTAGCGCTCGCAGGTGAGGTACCCGGCGTCCTCGTAGATGCCGAACTTGAGCCCCTTGCCGTGCAGGTACTCGCCGAGCCAGGCCATGCCGTGCGGGAACTTGGCCCGGTCGGTGACCAGGTCGCCGTTCTTGTCCCGCGCCTTGGTCATCCAGCAGTCGTCGACGGTGACCGTGTCGTAGCCCTTGGCGGCCAGTCCGGTCGCGACGAGGGCGTCGGCGTTGGCGACGACGGTCTGCTCGTCGATGGCACACATGTAGTGCGCCCAGTTGTTCCACCCCATGGGCGGAGTGAGCGCGAGCGGGGTGTCCCAGGTCGCGGTGGGCTCGGCCGCGGCGGGACCGGACGCGAGCGGGAGCGCGAGCAGGGCGGCCGCGATGAGACAGGGGAGCGACGCACGCAGGCGAGGCGGCACGGGGACTCCTTGACGTGGGGCGTACCGACAGGGACTGTCGTGCGCCCAGTGCAGCCGGGCGACTACCCAGTGTCAACATATGTCGATGTGTAGGGATCGATTACCAGCAATATGGGTGTAGCCGCGGGCGCGGGAAGGCAGTTGCCCCGAGGTGACCGGGGCGATCGAGGTAGCCGGGGCGAGCGGGGCGACCGGGGCGGCTCGGGATACGACGTATGTTACGATGTATCTCATGCCGAGACGATCAATGGCCCTGGACCGCGCCACACCCGATGTCATCGCCGTGGCCGCGCTGCGGATCCTCGACGACGAAGGGCCCGCGGCCCTGAGCTTCCGCGCCCTCGGCGACCGGCTCGGCGTCTCGCACGCCACGGTCCAGCGCCGCTGCAACGACCTCGCGGGCCTGCTCGACCTGTGCACCGAACACCTCGCGGGCCAGCTGCCGCAGGTGCCGGAGGGGACCGGCTGGGCCGAGGCCGCGGAGCTGCGCTTCACCCGCTTCTACCAACTGCTGACCGCCCATCCGGGGCTGCTCGTGCTGCGCGGCGGCCGCCCCTGGCTCGGCCGGCAGCTGCTGGCCCGGCTGGTCGAACCGGCCATCGCCGACAGCATCGCGGCCGGCATGACCGCCGCCGAAGCGATGACCTGCTACCGCCGGATGTACCTGCTGACCCTCGGCAGCGCCGCCTTCGTCGACCACCGCGACCCGGTCGGGGCGACCCAGGCGTCCCGGGCCGCGCTGGCCGCGCTCGACCCGGCCCGCTTCCCCGCGCTGACCGGCGCGGTGGCCGACGTACTGCCCCCGCTCACCGACCACGAGGTGTACTACGGCGCCCTGCGCCAGCTGATCGAGGCGGCGGACCCCACCCGCCGCCCGTAGGCCGCGACGGCAACACCTCGCACGCCGTGCACTCCGTGCGCCGCTCGTACGCCTCGTACGTCTCGCACGCCTCCACCCTGAACGGCCCCACCTGATCGGAGCGCCACCCGCATGGAAACGCAGCTCGACTACGCCGCCGTCCGGGCCGCCGCGGACCGGATCGCCGGGGCCGTCCGCCCCGCCGCCGTCGTTCCCGCGGCCGAAGGGGTCTGGTTCGCCCTGGAGTACCTCCAGCACACGGGCTCCTTCAAGGCGCGCGGAGCCCGCAACTTCCTCGCCGCCCACGGCGCCGCGGGCACCCTGCCGGAGGCCGGCGTGACCATAGCCTCCGGCGGCAACGCCGGCCTGGCCTGCGCCTGGGCCGCCCGCGCCCAGGGCGTGCGGGCCACCGTCTTCCTCCCGGAGACGGCCCCGCGCGTCAAGGTCGAGCGGCTCCGCGGGTACGGGACCGAGGTCCGGCTCGTCGGCGACCGGTACGCCGAAGCGCTGGCCGCCTCCCAGGAGTTCGCCGCGGCCACCGGCGCCCTGAGCAGCCACGCCTACGACCACCCGCTCATCGCGGCGGGCGCGGGCACCCTCCTCGACGAGATCCGGGCCGCTCTGCCGGGGTTGGACGCGGTGGTCGTCGCGGTCGGCGGCGGCGGGCTCTTCGCCGGGGTCGCCACCGCCGCGCGCGAGCACGGCGTACGGGTGATCGCGGCCGAGCCGGACAACTCTCGTGCCCTGAACGCCGCCCTGACGGCCGGTCATGTGGTCGACGTACCGGTGGAGTCGGTGGTCGCCGACTCGCTGGGCGCCACGCGCGCCTCCGCCGACGCCCTGGCCGCGGCCCGGCACCCGGACGTCACCTCCGTCCTGGTCCCCGACGCGGGGATCACCGCCGCCCGGCGGGCCCTGTGGGAGGAGCACCGGATCGTGGTCGAAGCGGGCGCGGCGACCGCGCTCGCCGCGCTGCGCGTCCTGCCGGCCGCACCGGGCGAGCGGGTCGCCGTCGTCCTGTGCGGGGCGAACACCGACCCCGGGGACCTCTGACGGCACCCGACCGACCGACCGACCGCCCGCCCGCCCGCCCGCCCGGACGGACGGGACGGCGCGGCGGCCCTCAGCCGTCGCCGTTGTCGCGCACGACCACGACGGTGCTCGCCGCGTACTGCACCACCTGCTGGCTGACCGAGCCCAGCAGCGCGCCCTTGAACCCGCCGTAGCCCCGGGTGCCGACGACGGTCAGCGAGGCGCCCTTCGAGGCGTCCACCAGCACCTGGGCCGGTGCTCCCCGGACCACCCGCTGACGGACCACCACCCCGGGGTCGGCGCCGAGCGCGTCGGTGATCGTCTCCTTCAGCTTCTGCCGGGCCTTCTCCTCCGCCCCGACCAGCTCGGCCTCCGCATCCCCCGAGCCGTCGGCCAGGCCGGGGCCGAAGTCGAAGGGATTGCGGCTCCAGTCCCAGCTCATGACGGCCAGCACCCGCCCGCCCACGCCCCGCGCCTGGCCGGCCGCCCAGCGCAGGGCCTCCTTGGAATGGTTCGAACCGTCCACGCCGACGACGATCACGGGCTCGGTCTGCTCCACCACGATGACTTCCTCACGTTTCGTGCCGATACTCCCTCTTAGCACCCTATTCCCCCCTCCCTCCACACAGCGGCAACGCCGACCATCAGCACCTGGGCGACGGCTGCGGTGAGGGTGGTAGCACCTGACACGAGGACGGACCCTCCGAAACGGATGGTCAGCACTGGCCGACCGCTGCCTGCTCGATGGTGGTGGCGTACCTGAGGTCCCCGAACGCTTGGTCCTGAGCAGCTGCTTCCCGCCGCTCTCGGGGCGGCGGCAGCGCTCAGCCAAAGCCACCGACCCCTACGGACGGCGCTGGGTCATCCAGTGCGAACACAGGAAGGACGGATGGTCCGGGAAGCCCGTTGGCACCCCCGACCTGCACGTCCTCAACGGCACCGGCAGGCAGATCCACGACGGCGACGTCCTGGTCATGCTCACCAACGGCCGCATCACCGACAACGCCGCCACCTTCGCGAAGTCCCAACGCCTCCACCTCGTCGACCGCCATCTCCTTGCCGAATGGGCCGGCGGCTCCCGCCCCCTGTGGGACCTGCTGCGCGCGCTTCCGCCAGCCGGTCGCTGAGCGGCGCCCCACAACTCGACCGATGAGGGCGGGAAGCACCTGCCCGGGCCCGCTCGGTGCCCGAACCCGGCTCGCCGTAGCGGGGAGCTCGTCGGGCGTGACACCCACTCGGGCAGGGTCGTCGATGGGATGAGCGTCGGCTTCGCACCTAGGGTCGGTGGCTCGGCGGATCTTCCGCGGTGGCGATCGGGGTGGCGATCGCGGTGCGCCGCGAAGAGGTGACGGAGGGGCGATGGAGGAGCAGGTGGAGGAGCGGGTGGAGCGGTCGCAGGGGCCGGAGGGGTCCGATGGGCCGAAGGAGTGGTACGGGGCCAGGACCTTCTACCAGTGGGCCACTTGGGAGACCCGGCCCTACGAGGAGCGCGTCGTGTTGTTCCGGGCGCGGTCCCTCGACGAAGCCATCGAGCTGGCCGAGCGGGAGTCGGCCGCGTACGCGCGGGAGGGTGGATTCGACGTCCTCGACATGGTGCAGGTCTACCGGATCTCCGACGGCGAGGAGACGGTGGGGGAGGGCACCGAGGTGTTCTCCAAGCTGCACGCGCTCGACCTCACGGCGAACGAGTTCCTCGACCGCTACGACTCGGGCCCGGCCCACACCCAGGTCGTGGAGTGAGGTAAAGCGGTTTTGTCGGCTCGGAGGTAAAGCGCATTAGTGCGGCGCTCCGGAACTGTCCGAAAGAGGCTGGACGGTGACGTCGCGGCAGGTTCGTTATCGAATCGATACCACTGTACGGTGCATGTGAACTAAAGCGCATCAGTGCAGGTCAGGGTGCTATTGATTGAGGGGCATTTGCGCGCTATGGAAGTGGTCCGTAGTGATTCAGGGCGTGCGGACATCCGGCCGTCGGGACCTTGGGCACATTGACGCGATCTTCATTTCGGACGACCGTGGGCATCGCTCACCGGCAGCGAGGCCGGGACTCCCCGAAGGCGGCGACGATGACCCGTTCGAACCTGACCCGTATGGCCATTGCCGTGGCTCTGGCCGGCGCCCTCTCCGGGTGCGGCCTGAGTGGCGGGGGGGACGTGAAGGAGGCGGAGAAGACGGGCAAGGTGGCCGGTGAGATCACCTTCCGGACCCTCCAGTTGAAGCCGAAGTTCACGGGGTACGTGCAGGGCGTCATCGACGCCTTCGAGAAGAAGTACCCGGACGTCAAGGTCAAGTGGGAGGACGTCCCGGGCGACGGGTACAACGAGAAGCTCGTCGCGGACGCCCAGGCCGGGGCCCTCCCGGACGTGGTGAACCTGTCCACCGACTCCTTCCAGCTCCTCGGCGACCGCGGGATGCTCGCCGACGTGGCGAAGCTCGACGGCGAGGTGGCCAAGGACTACGTGCCGGGCGCCTGGGAGCAGTTCAAGCTCCCGGGCAAGGGCGACGGCGTGTTCGCCTACCCGTGGTACGTGACCCCCGAGATCCTCACCTACAACAAGGACCTCTTCGTCAAGGCCGGACTCGATCCGGCCAAGCCACCCACGACCGTCGAGCAGTTCTTCGACTACGCGGAGAAGATAGCGGCGACGTCGGGCGGCCAGTACTCCGCCTTCATGGCCGACCCCAAGGGTCGACTGCCCGGGGACTGGCAGAAGATGGGCGTCCCGATCCTCAACGAGAAGCAGGACGGCTTCGTCTTCGACACCGACAAGGCCGTCGCCTGGGTCGAGCGGATGAAGGACCTGTACGCCAAGGGGGCGATGCCCAAGGAATCCCTGCTGAAGTCGGACGACATCAACCAGCTCTACGGCGCGGGCAAGTTGGTCTTCGGCCCCGGCTCCCCGGGCTTCATCAAGGACGTCAAGCAGAACTCCCCGCAGGTCTACGCGCACACCCAGGTCGCCGGGACGGTGACCGGCACCCTCGGCCACATCGGCATCTACGCCCAGTCCCTCGGCATCAAGAAGGACACCAAGCACCTCGACGCGGCCACCGAGTTCGCCAAGTGGGTCACCAACGGGCCCAACCAGGTGGCCTTCTCGAAGAACGCCACCATCTACCCGTCCAACGCCAAGGGGCTCGCCGACCCGTACTTCGCGGACCGGGGCGACGGCACGGACGCCGAGACGACGGCCCGCGCGATCGGCGCCGAATCGCTGAAGACCGCCCAGCTCGACGCCAACACGCCCGTCCAGTGGACCAACCAGGTCGGCGACGCGGTGGTCCGCGAGGTACAGAAGGCGATCAACGGGGAGCAGGACGCCCGTACCGCGGTGAAGAAGGCGCAGGAGGAAGCCAACGCGCTGCTGGCGAAGACGGCACGCAAATGACGGCGACGACACCGGGGATGCCGACGACACCGGAGATGCCGACGACTCCAGGGATGCCGACCACACCGGGGATGCCGACCACACGGGCCGGGGAAGCGGCGCGGCGCCGCCCGCGGAGGGCGAAGCCGGACGCCGGCGGCGACCCGGGCCTGAGCCACCGCGCCTGGTGGACCCCGTACCTCTTCCTCGCCCCCGGCCTGGTCATGGTCGTGCTGTTCAGCCTCTGGCCCTTCGTCAACACCGTGATCCTCTCCTTCACGGACGCCCAGATCCTGCGCGGCGGCTCCTTCGTCGGCTTCGACAACTACGACCGGGCCTTCGCCGATCCGGACTTCTGGGTCGCCACGGGCAACAGCGTGCTGTACCTCGTGGTCGTCGTCCCGTGCCTCGTCTTCCTGCCGCTCGCCCTCGCCGTCCTGGTCCAGACGAAGATCCCCGGCATCGGGTTCTTCCGGTCGGCCTTCTACACCCCGGTGATCGCCTCGGCCGTGGTCGTCGGCCTGATCTGGCAGTGGGTGCTGCGCAGCGACGGACTGGTCAACACGGTCTTCCAGGAGATCGGCGTGGTGTCCGGGCCGATCCCGTTCCTGACCGACAGCACCATGCTGCTGGTCTCCGCGATGATCGTGACCGTGTGGAAGGGCCTCGGCTACTACATGGTCTTCTACCTCGCGGCCCTGGGGAACGTCTCCACCTCCCTCTACGAGGCGGCCGCGATCGACGGCGCGGGGCCGGTCCGGCGGTTCTTCAGCATCACCGTCCCCCAGGTGAAGCCCATGATGCTGCTGGTCGGCACGCTCTCCGCGATCTCCGCGCTGCGCGTCTTCACCGAGATCTACATCCTCGGCGGCGAGAGCGGCGGTCCCGGCGGCGGCGCCCGCACCCTGCCCTTCCTCATCCGGCAGGTGGGCCTCGGATTCTCCGGCGAGACCGGCTACGCGGCCGCCATCTCCATCCTGCTGTTCCTCCTGACGCTGGTCTTCAGCCTGTTGGGCCGCCGTCTTTCGAAGGGAGACGAGAGTTGAGCGCCTCCCCGGCCCACTCCAGGAGCGCCGAGCCCATCGAGCCCGCCGAGCCCGCCGAACGCACCGGGTCCACCGGGTCCACCCGGCCCGCCAAAGGCGCCGAGCGCGCCGGGCCCGCCAAGCGCGCCAGGACCGTCAAGGTCGTCAAGCGCGTCGGCCGCGACCGGACCCGCCATCTGCTCGGCCTGGGCGCCCGCTACCTGACGCTGGTCCTGATGCTCGTCGTCATGCTCGGGCCGATCGTCTGGCAGTTCCTCACCTCGATCCGCGGCCGCACCGAGAACGTCTACGACGGCGTCCTGCCCTCGCAGCCCACGCTCGACAACTACGTCCGCGTCGCGGACTCCTTCCCGCTCCTGCAGTACGTCGGCAACACGCTCACCGTCGCGGTGCTCGCGATCACCTCGAACATGCTCTTCGCGGCGATGGGCGGCTACGCCCTGTCCCGGGCCGGGTGGAAGGGCCGCAAGGCCGTCTTCACGGTGCTCGTGGCGACCTTGATGTTCCCCTTCGAGTCCGTGATGATCTCGATGTTCCTCACGGTCCGCGAGATGGGTCTGGTGGACACCCTCGTCGGGGTCTGGCTGCCCGGCGCGGTCTCCGTCCTGAACATCATGATCATGCGGGCGTCCTTCCTCTCCGTGCCCAAGGAGGTCGAGGAAGCCGCCGTCCTGGACGGCGCCAACGAATGGACCCGCTTCACCCGGGTCTTCCTCCCCGCCGCCAAGGGCGCGCTCGCCGTCGTCTGCATCACCAGCTTCATGGGTGCCTGGGACGACTTCCTGTGGCCCCTGCTGGTCCTGACCAACAGCGACCACTACACCCTCCAACTCGGCCTGAAGTCCCTGGCCGGCGCCACCACCGTCAACGACCAGCGGATCATCGCGGCCGGTGCGATGGCCGCGCTCATCCCGATGATGCTGCTCTTCTTCGCCCTCCAGCGCTTCTTCTTCAAGGGCGTCGGCGAGGGAGCCGTCAAGACCTGAACGCCGCCCCGCCACCGCGCCCCCGCCACAACGACCGCGCCCCCGCCACCGCGCCCCCGCCCCCACCACCGCCGCCCCCTCACCTGGAGCAGCCGTCATGCACGACGACCGCAGCATCACCGAACACCGCCTCCGCCGCGTCCTCAAGGAGCGCATCAAGCCCGCCGTCCGCTCCCGCTCCGTCCCGCTGACCGTGGAGCGCTGGGAGGCCCCGGGCGAGCCCGTCCCCGTGGCCGAGGGGCTGGCGGCGCCGTACGGGCCCTGCGCGGTCGGGGACACGTGGGGGCCGGCCTGGGGCACCACCTGGTTCCGGCTCACCGGGACCGTCCCGGCCGAGTGGGCCGGGCGCACCGTCGAGGCCGTGCTCGACCTCGGATTCGACCGCATGATGCCCGGCTTCCAGTGCGAGGGTCTGGTCCACACGGCGGACGGCGTCGAGGTCAAGGCGCTCAACCCCTACAACGACTGGGTCCGCGTCGCCGACCGCGCCGAGGGTGGCGAGCGCGTCGAGTGGTACGTGGAGGGAGCCTCCAACCCCGTCCTGGTCGACCACAGCGTCACCTACGAGGGCGACGTCGAGACCAGTGGCGACCAGCCCCTCTACCGGCTCGCCCGGATGGACCTCGCCGTCTTCGAGACCGAGGTCTGGGAGCTGGTCCAGGACCTCGAAGTCCTCCACCACCTGATGGTGGAGCTCTCCGAGGGCGACGCCCGCCGGTACGAGATCCTGCGCGCCATCGACTCCGCCCTGGACGCGGTCGACCTCGCCGACGTCCCCGGCTCCGCGGGCGCCGCCCGCGCCCGGCTCGCCCGGGTCCTCGCCGCCCCCGCCAACGCCTCGGCGCACCGGATCAGCGCGATCGGCCACGCGCACATCGACTCGGCGTGGCTGTGGCCGCTGCGCGAGACCGTCCGCAAGGTCTCCCGGACCACCTCCAACATGCTCGGCCTGATGGACGAGCACCCCGAGTTCCTCTTCGCGATGTCGCAGGCCCAGCAACTCGACTGGATCAAGACCTATCGGCCCGAACTCTTCGAGCGGATCAAGAAGAAGATCGCGGACGGCCAGTTCGTGCCCGTCGGCGGCATGTGGGTGGAGTCCGACACCAACATGGTCGGCGGCGAAGCCATGGCGCGGCAGTTCCTCTACGGGAAGAAGTTCTTCCTGGACGAGTTCGGCATCGAGACCCAGAACGTCTGGCTGCCCGACTCCTTCGGCTACACCGCGGCCATGCCGCAGATCGTCAAGCTCTCCGGCTCGAAGTGGTTCCTCACCCAGAAGATCTCCTGGTCCCAGGTGAACAAGTTCCCCCACCACACCTTCTGGTGGGAGGGCATCGACGGCACCCGGGTCTTCACGCACTTCCCGCCCGTCGACACCTACAACAGCGATCTGGGCGGCGAGCAAATGGCGCACGCCGCCCGCAACTACCAGGAGAAGGGCCGCGGTTCCCGCTCCCTGGCGCCCTTCGGCTGGGGCGACGGCGGCGGCGGCCCCACCCGCGAACAGCTCGCCCGCGCCCGGCGCCAGCGCGATCTGGAGGGCTCGCCCCGGGTCGAGATCGAGCGCCCCGACGCCTTCTTCGAGAAGGCGCACGCCGAGTACGAGGACGCGCCCGTCTGGGCCGGCGAGCTGTACCTGGAACTGCACCGCGGCACCTACACCTCGCAGGCCAAGACCAAGCAGGGCAACCGGCGCAGCGAATCCCTGCTGCGCGAGGCGGAGTTGTGGGCGGCCACCGCCGCCGTCCGGGTCCCCGGATTCTCCTACCCGCACGCGGACCTGGAGCGGATCTGGAAGGTCGTGCTGCTCCACCAGTTCCACGACATCCTGCCCGGTTCCTCCATCGCCTGGGTGCACCGCGAGGCCCGCGCGACCTACGCGAAGGTACGGGCGGAACTGGAGGCGATCACCGACGCGGCCCAGCGCGCCCTGGCCGGCGAGGGGAGCACCGAGCTGGTCTTCAACTGCGCCCCGCACGCCCGGAGCGGAGTCCCGGCCGGCGGCGCGGCGCCGGCCGTCGCGGCGCCCGCGCCGGTGAGCGCGCGCGAGCGGGAGGGCGGCGGCCACGTCCTGGACAACGGGCGGTTGCGGGTCGCCGTCGACGCCCGGGGACTGATCGTCTCGGCGTACGACGTCGAGGCGGGCCGCGAGTCGCTGGCGCCGGGCGGGGCCGCGAACCTGCTCCAGATCCACCCCGACTTCCCCAACATGTGGGACGCCTGGGACATCGACGCCTTCTACCGGAACAACGTCACCGACCTGGTCGACCTGGACGCGATGGAGCTCTGCGAGGACACTCCGCAGGCCGTCACGGTCCGGGTCACGCGCTCCTTCGGCGCCTCGAAGGCGGTCCAGTCGATGACCCTGCGGGCCGGCGCCAAGACCGTCGACATCGTCACCGAGGTGGACTGGCACGAGACCGAGAAGTTCCTCAAGGCCGCCTTCCCGCTCGACGTGAAGGCCGAACGCACCGCCTCCGAGACCCAGTTCGGGCACGTCTACCGGGCCACCCACACCAACACCTCCTGGGAGGCGGCGAAGTTCGAGATCTGCGCCCACCGCTGGATCCACGCGGAGGAGCCCGGCTGGGGCGTCGCGGTCCTCAACGACTCCACCTACGGCCACGACGTGACCCGTGACGTGCGCGCGGACGGCGGCCAGACCACCACGGTCCGGCTGTCCCTGCTGCGAGCTCCGCGCTACCCCGACCCGGAGACCGACCAGGGCGAGCACACGCTGCGCTTCTCGCTCGCCCCGGGCGCGGCGGTCGGGGACGCGGTGCGCGAGGGGCACTGGCTGAACCTGCCCGAGCGCAGCCGCAGGGGCGCCGCCCCGGTGGCCCCGCTGGTCGTGGTGGACGACGACGCGGTGGTCGTCGAGGCGGTCAAGCTGGCCGAGGACCGCGGCGGCGACGTGATCGTCCGCCTCTACGAGTCCCGCGGCGGGCGCGCGCGGGCCACCTTGACCCCCGGCTTCGCCGTCTCGGCCGCGGTCGAGAGCGATCTGCTGGAGCGCCCGCTGCCCGGATCCGCGGCGGTCGCCGGGCCGGGGCCGGACGGAGCGGTCACCCTCGCGCTGCGCCCGTTCCAGATCCTCACGGTCCGCCTGCGCCGGGCCTGACCGCACCGGCCGGACCCGCGCTGCAGCCACCCCCGCCCCCGCCGACACCGACCGGGGCGGGGGCGGCCCGCTCGCACGGTCAGGCGGGGCGCTCCTTGATCGCCCGTGGGCCCGACGGCGCAGCACGGCGTGCAGCATGTCCTTGGTGATGACGGCGGGTCGGCCGCCGTGCTTGCCTTTGCCCGCCGCGGGGTCGAGTCCTTCGAGGGCGGCCTCGCGGATGTTCTCCCGCTCGGTCTCGCCCATGGCGGCGAACGTTCAGCGGGGCAGAATGCGCATTACTGCCGCGCGTTCGCCGCTGAGCCGCAGGCCTTGCTGTACCGCGGCGCTCAGATCGAGGTCGCCGAGCAGAGTCGCGGCCAGCAGGTGCGGCGGTCCGGTCAGTGACGCGGTGGGGTGGTCGACCCGGCCGGCGTGTGTGTGCACCGAGCCGTCCTTGACTTCGATGACCAGGTCTTCGTTGCCATCGGCGTGCAGTTGCAGGGCGATTGCCGGCTGGTCGGGGCAGTGGTCGGTCAGTGCCCGGGCGGGCACGTCCAGCCAGTGGGTGCGGAAGGTGTCGTTGCCGCCCGGCTCACGCATCAGCGGCACGCCCCACCGGCTCAGCTCCTGCAGCACCGGCTCCAGCGTGCGGCCGCGCTCGGTGAGGGAGAACAGGGTGGTGGCCACCGGCGGCGGGGCGGCCTCGCGGCGGATCAGGCCGGCTTCCTCGAGTTCGCGGAGCCGGTCGACCAGCAGGTTGCTGGCGATCCCGGGCAGCCCGTTGCGCAGGTCGGTGTGCCGGCAAGGACCCAGGGCGAGCAGTTCACGGACGATCAGCAGGGTCCATCGGTCGCCGATGGTGTCCAGTGCTTTCGCGATGCCGCAGTACTGCCCGTAGGTGCGCATGCCACCAGCCTACATCGCGGTGTTGAGATTCAAAACTCTCTTGTTGACTTTCTCAACAAGGTCCGTCTAGCGTCGCTGCCCATGACCCCCACCCTGACCCCCACCCTTTCGGTGCGTCGGCTGGCCTGGGCCGGCGTCGAGATCCGTCTCGGCGACACCCGTCTGCTGATCGACCCGCTCGAGAACGTCGCTCCGCTGGCGCCGGTGATGGGGCCGCCGCACCGGCCGGTCGACCCGGTCGATACCCCGCCCGGCACCCACGCCCTCATCACCCACCTGCACCCCGACCACTACGACCACGACCTGATCGCCCGGATCGCGGCCACCGGCACGATCGGCTGCCACACCCCCAGCGCGGCGGCGCTGCACGAGGCGGGCATCACCCCCGTCGCCCAGGACCTGGGCCGGTCACGCCGCATCGGAGAGCTGACCGTCACCCCGGTGACCTCGCTGGACTGGCGCGGCAACGACTGTGACCAGGTCGCCTGGGTCGTCGAGGGCGCCGGCCGGCGGGTCATCCACTGCGGCGACACCCAGTGGCACGGCAGCTGGTGGCAGATCGCCCGCGACCACGGCCCGTTCGACGTCGCGTTCGTCCCGGTCAACGGCGTCATCGCGCACTTCGAGGGCTACGCGGCCAACGTCCCGGCGACCATGACCCCCGAGCAGGGCGTCGAGGCCGCCGTCGCACTTGGCGCCGACACCGTCTGCGCCATGCACTACGGCCTGTTCCACAACCCGCCGTTCTACACCGAACAACCCGACATCGAGCAGCGCTTCCAGCACGCCGCCGACGAGCGCGGCATCACCGCGGCCATCGTCGCCGACGGCCAGCCCGTCCTGTGACCAGCAGAAACAAGGAGCAACACATGAAGATCGTCCTGTTCGGTGCCAGCGGCAACATCGGCCGGCCCACCACCGAGGAACTACTGCGCCGCGGCCACACCGTCACCGCGGTCACCCGAGCCGGCCACATCGACGGAATCGAGCACAAGGCCCTGACCGTGACCACCGGTGACGTCACCGACGCCGCCGCCGTCGCCGGCCTCGCCGCCTCCCACGACGCCGTACTGTCGGCCGTCGGCCCCCGGATCGGCCAGGAGAACGACCGCGCCACGATCGTCGGTGCCGCCCGTGCGCTGATCGACGGACTCCGCCGAGCCGGTGTCACCCGCCTGGTCACCATCGGCGGCGCCGGTAGCCTCCGTACGCCGACCGGCGCCCGGGTCATGGACGACCCGGACTTCCCCGCGCTGTGGAAGGCCAACGCCGAGGCCCAGTCCGAAGCGCTCGACCTCTACCGCGGCGTGCACGACCTCGACTGGACGTACGTGTCGCCCGCCGCAGTCATCGCGGCGGGCGAGCGGACCGGGGCCTACCGCAGCGCCGGGGACACCCTGCTCACCGACGACGACGGCAACAGCCGCATCTCGTACGCCGACTACGCGATCGCCCTGGCCGACACGATCGAGAGCGGCACCGCGATCCGCCGCCGCATCACCGTGGCGTACTGAGCCGTGAGCAATGACGCCGCCGGCCGGCACACCCGATTCGTCGTCCTGCTCGCAGCGCTCGTGGCCCTGGGACCACTGTCCATCGACGGCTACCTGCCCGGACTGCCGGACCTCGCCGGCGACCTGCGCGCCGGCGCCGCGGCCACCCAGCTCACGATCACCGCCTGCCTGGCCGGGCTGGCCATCGGGCAGCTGATCGCCGGGCCGCTGAGCGACATCTACGGCCGGCGGCGTCCGTTGCTGGCGGGCCTCGCCCTCTACACGATCGCCAGCGCGCTCTGCGCGGTGGCACCCGACGTCCGGACCCTCGTCGGGCTACGCCTGGTCCAGGGCATCGGCGGGGCGTTCGGCATCGTCATCGCCAACGCCATGGTCCGCGACCGCACCTCCGGAACCCGCACCGCACGTCTCTTCTCCACACTGACCTTGATCACCGGCCTGGCGCCGGTCTTCGCGCCGGTCCTCGGCGGCCAGCTGCTACGCGTCACGACCTGGCCGGGGATCTTCGTGGGCCTAGCCGTACTCGGCGCCGTGATGCTGGCGGCCTCCGCCGCAGGACTGCCGGAGACCCGGTCCTCCGCGTCACGCCAGCCGCTGCCGGCTGTCGTCGGGCAGCTGCTCAGCGACCGGGTCTTCACCGGGTACGTCCTGGCCAACGGCCTGGTCTTCGCAGCGATGTTCGCCTACATCTCCGGCTCGCCGTTCGTCCTGCAGGAAATCCACGGCCTGTCACCGCAGCAGTACAGCGCCGTGTTCGCCGTCAACGCCGCCGGACTCATCGCGGCCGCCCAGATCAGCGGCCGGCTGGTGGCCCGGGCCGGCGCCCGCGTGCTGCTGCTCGCCGGTCTGCTGGGCGCGACAGCCGGTGGCACCACGGTCCTGGGCGCGGTGCTGACACGGGCACCCCTGCCCGCGCTCCTGATCGGCCTGTTCGTCCTGGTCTCCAGCGTGGGCCTCGTCATGCCGAACGCCGCGGCCCAGGCCCTGGCCGACCACGGCGCACACGCCGGGTCGGCCGCCGCGCTGCTCGGCTTCAGCCAGTTCATGATCGGCGGGGCACTCGCTCCGCTGGCCGGCGCGGGTGGCGCCACCGACGCCTTGCCGATGGGAATCCTCGTCGCCGTGCTGCCGGCGCTCGCTCTGCTCGCACTCGGCGTCCTCACCCGGTCGATGCCCGGTGAGCGCACGCGCAGACCGGCTCGCCAAGGACCTGCCGGGCACCGGCGACCGCGCCGGCACATCGATCGCAGACGGGCCGGCATCCAGTGAATCGGGCCTGCGTCTGGCGAACAGGGTGATTCGCGATCAGCGTGACAGACGTACCGTTTACGAAACACTCCCTAGTAGTGCTTTGTTAGCGGGTCTTGTCAGGTCGGGTGTCTGGTAGTTCGCTGGTTGTATGAGGGCTGGGGAGCTTGCCGGGGTGCG